>JBKQIR010000142.1:0-5719 GCA_052148275.1 Solirubrobacteraceae bacterium | reverse complement strand
GCGCCGGCCTGCCGTGGTACGCGATCCTGTGCCTACCGATCCTGTTCGCCGCAGGCATGTCGCTGATGGACTCGATCGACGGCACGTTCATGAACTTCGCCTACGGCTGGGCGTTCTCACAACCCGTCCGCAAGGTCTTCTACAACATCACGATCACCGGCCTGTCGGTCGCGATCGCGGCCGTCATCGGCACGATCGAGCTCGGCGGCCTGATCGCCTCCCAACTGAACCTCACAGGAGGATTCTGGGACTGGTTTGAGAACATCGACATCAACGCGCTCGGCTTCGTGATCGTCGGCCTGTTCATCATCACCTGGATAATCGCCCTATCAATCTGGCGCTTCGGACGCATCGAGCAACGCTGGGGCATCGGCGCGGCCGGTGCCGGCGTGACGAGCACCGCGAGACACCTGCAGCCGAGCTGCGACGAAGACCTTTTCCACGCACAACTACCCGTAGTTCTCAACCGAACGATCTAGGAGGTTCAGCATGGCGCTAAACACGACGTCACCCGAGGAGACCGCCATCGAGACGGCGGACGCCCCCCCGCCGGCGGATGCTTCGAGCACGGAACACACGCGCGAGACGGCGCTGGTCCTCGACGAGCTGCTGGTCGAGGACGTGTCGATCGACGGTATGTGCGGCGTCTACTAGAGGTTTTCGACGTGGAATTCGGCACTGCAATCATCGACCTCGACGTGGGCTGGGATCTTGATCCACAGGTTGCCCTACGACGCGAGGGCTTCGGCGGACTTGCCTATAACTACCGCACGCGCCGGCTGAGCATGATCCGGAGCGAAACCCTGCTAGGCGTTGTCCTGTCGCTGGCCGAGTTTCCGACCGCACGCGAAGCGTGCCTGGCGGCGAACGTCGGCGTCGACGAGCAGCCACGATACGAGCACGCACTGTCCGCCCTGGCTGCGGCCGCCGTGATCCGCCAGCGAGGAACCGGATGACTGCCGCCGCGGTCGCTTCACGCGGCCTCACCAACCAACTCGAGTCGGGGCTGGACGCACCGATCTGCCTGACGTGGGAGTTGACCTACGCGTGCAATCTCGCCTGCGTGCACTGCCTCTCGAGCTCCGGCCGGCGTGATCCTCGCGAGCTCTCAACGGTCGAGTGCAAGCGCCTGATCGACGAGCTGCAGGCGCTGCAGGTCTTCTACGTCAACATCGGGGGGGGCGAGCCGACGGTGCGACCCGACTTCTGGGAGCTCGTCGACTACGCGACGGCGCATCGGATCGGAGTCAAGTTCTCGACAAACGGAAGCCGGATCACGCCGGAGGTCGCCACGCGACTCGCTGCGAGCGACTACGTCGATGTTCAGGTTTCGCTCGACGGGACGACCCCCGAAGTCAACGACGCCGTGCGGGGTCCTGGCTCGCACGCAACCGCGCTTCGCGCAATGGAGCGGCTCGAGGCGGCAGGCTTCCGTGGCTTCAAGCTGTCGGTCGTGATCACGCGCCACAACGCTGCGCAGCTCGATCAGTTCAAGGAGCTGGCCGACCGCTACGGGGCGCAACTGCGCCTCACCCGCCTGCGTCCCTCGGGGCGGGGGGCGGACGTGTGGGCCGAGCTGCACCCCACCGCGCCGCAGCAGCGACACGTGTACGAGTGGTTGCTTAGTGCCGGCGAGGACGTGCTCACCGGTGACTCGTTCTTTCACCTGTCCGCACTCGGAGCGCCCCTACCCGGGCTCAACCTCTGTGGAGCCGGCCGAGTCGTCTGCCTGATCGATCCGGTCGGTGACGTGTACGCATGCCCGTTCGCGATCCACGAGACGTTCCTCGCGGGCAACGTGCGCGAGCGGGGGTTTGCGCACGTCTGGCGGCACTCGGAGCTGTTCACTGAGCTGCGCCGTCCACAGTCCGCCGGCGCCTGCGCGAGCTGTGGGCTGTACGACAACTGCCGCGGCGGCTGCATGGCCGCGAAGTTCTTCACCGGCTTGCCGATCGACGGCCCGGACCCCGAGTGCGTGCTCGGCCACGGAGAGCAGCTGCTGGCCGCGCGTACCGGTGAGCGGCCGCCGCGGCCGTCGGTCGACAGGTCGCGTCGACGGCCCCGCCGTAACAGCCCGCCGAGAGTTGTTCAGTTAACGCCATTGCCGGTTCGGCCGTGCGACGAGAGTCCGGTAACCTCCGTGCGGAGCGAGAGGAGCACGTGATGGGAAACAGTTTCTTTGAGACCGTTGCAGTGGCGCAGCAGCGCGCACGCAGGCGATTGCCCAAATCGGTCTACAAGGCCGTGCTGGCAGGATCGGAATCCGGCCGTACGATCGAGGACAATGTCGCGGCGTTCCGCGAGATCGGCTTCGCTCCACACGTCGCAGAGCTCCACGGCCAGCGGGATCTGACGACCACCGTCATGGGGCAGCAGATCTCGCTGCCGGTTATCACCTCGCCGGCCGGAGTGCAGGCCGTGAATCCGGAGGCGGAGCTGGACGTCGGGCGAGCCACAGCCGCGCGCGGCACCGCGATCGGACTGAGCTCGTTTGGCAGCAAGCCGATCGAGGAGGTTCTCGCGGTCAACCCGCGGACGTTCCTGCAGCTCTACTGGCTCGGCGGCCGCGGGCAGCTCGAGCAGCGCGTCGCTCGTGCCAAGGCCGCCGGCGCTGCCGGCCTGATCGTCACGCTCGACTGGTCCTTTTCCTACGGCCGCGATTGGGGCAGCCCTTCGATCCCAGAGCGCATCGACTTGAAGGCCGCGCTCAAGATGGTGCCCGAGGTGGTGATACGGCCAGGTTGGCTGCTGCAGTGGGCCAAGTCCGGGCAACTTCCCGATCTGAGCGTCCCGAACCTCGCCGACGCGAGTGGACACGCGCCGACGTTCTTCGAGGCCTACGGCCAGTGGCTGCAGACCGAGCCACCGACGTGGAACGACTTGCGGTGGTTGCGTGAGCAGTGGGACGGCCCGTTCATGCTCAAGGGGATCATGCGACCCGATGACGCCCGCCGTGCCGTCGACGCGGGCTTCTCAGCGATCTCCGTGTCAAATCACGGCGGCAACAACCTTGACACGACGCCCGCGTCGATCCGCGCCCTGCCGACGATCGCCGAAGCGGTCGGACACGAGATCGAGGTTCTGCTCGACGGCGGCATCCGGCGCGGCAGCGATGTCGTCAAGGCAGTGGCGCTCGGCGCGCGCGCGGTGATGATCGGACGCGCCTACCTGTGGGGCTTGGCAGCCAACGGACAGGCCGGGGTCGAGAACGTCCTCGATGTCCTGCGTAGCGGCATCGACTCGGCTCTGCTCGGTCTCGGCCACGCGTCGCTCGCAGAGCTCAGCCCATCCGATCTGCTGATCCCGCCCGGCTTCGACCACGGACTCGCGACAGCCGGAAAGCTCGGGCTGAGAAACGTGCTCAACGACGTCACAGCCGGCGTGGGGTGAGCCGATTCCTCGCGGACCTCGCATGGCCGGACGCCGACAGTGCTCCCCCGGGCACGCTTCTTGCGGTCCCGGTGGGAGCAACTGAGCAGCACGGACCGCACCTTCCGCTCGGTACCGACACCGAAATAGCCTGCGCCCTCGCGGGTGGTCTGTGCCGGTTGCGCCGCGACGTCATGGTCGCGCCTTGCGTGCCATACGGCTCGAGCGGCGAGCACGGCCGTTTCGCGGGCACGCTCTCGATCGGCCAGCCTGCCACGGAGCTGTTGCTGGTCGAGTTGTGCCGCTCGGCGACCGCCACGTTCGAGCGAGTGCTGCTCATCTCGGCCCACGGCGGTAATGCCGGGCCGGTGGGGCGCGCGGTGTCCCGGCTACGCGAGGAGGGGCGCGACGTGCGCGCGTTCTGTCCCTGCTGGCCATACGACGCACACGCCGGCCGTGCGGAGACGGGGTTAATGCTGGCGATCGCTCCCCATCGCGTGCGGCTCGAGCGCGCGCAGGCGGGAGCCACGGCTCCGCTCCGAGAGCTGCTGCCGCAGCTCGTGGCCCATGGCGTACGGGAGGCCAGCGCCAACGGCGTCCTCGGCGATCCCGCGGGCGCGTCTGCGCAGGATGGACGCGCGATCCTCGATGACGCCGTGCACGAGCTGGCCGGCCTCGTGGCAGAGTGGGATTCCTGGGCGTGAGGCGGGGAGCCGCGGGCAACGAGGACGCGCACCCGATCGCGCTCGATCGCGATGTCCGCCTGTGGGGCACAACGCTGACCGGCGGCTCGCCGTGGCGGGTGATGCGGCTGACGCAGGCCGGAGTGCGCGTGTTGGCCCAACTGGAGCAGGGGGCCGGAACCTCTGGCGCCGCGCTCGCCCTCCGGCGCCGGCTGATCGACGCAGGCCTCGCGCACCCCCGCCCGCCGCTGCGCGACGATCTCGGCGGCGTGACGATTGTCGTGCCTGTGCACGATCGCCCGGCCGAGCTCGATCACTGCCTGACGGCGCTCGGGCGCGAGCATCGGGTGATCGTCGTCGACGACGGCTCGCGCGAGCCTGAGGCGATCGCCGCCGTCGTCGATCGCCACGGCGCGCGACTCGTCGTTCGCGAGACGTGTGGCGGCCCGGCGGCTGCCCGCAACGCAGCGCTGCCCGAAGTCGAGACTGAGCTGATCGCGTTTCTCGACAGCGACTGCGTACCCGAGCCTGGCTGGCTGGCTGGGCTCGTTGGCCACTTCGAGGACCCTGTGGTCGGAGCTGTCGCCCCGCGCGTGCGCGCGCTCTCCGCCGACAATCCGCTGGCTAGGTATCTCTCAGCGCGTTCTCCACTCGACATGGGTGACAGGGAATTCGGCGTGAGGCCGGGCGGGACCATCTCCTACCTGCCGACCGCTGCGCTGCTCGTCCGCCGCAGGGCACTGGACGATGGCTTCGACGAGCATCTGCGCTACGGCGAGGACGTGGACCTCATCTGGCACCTTTGGGATGCGGGGTGGCGCATCCGCTACGACCCCAAGGTCAGCGTGGCTCATCGCGAGCCGGACCAGTTGCGTCGCATGCTCGCGCGCCGCTTTCGCTACGGCACCTCCGCCGCGCCGCTGGCCAGACGGCACCCCGGGCGCCTCGCGCCGGCCGTGCTTGCGCCCTGGCCGACGTGCGTCGTGGTCCTCATCGTAGCCGGCCATCCGGGCGTTGCCGCGCTCGTGGCCGGTAGGCAGAGCCGCGCCCTCGCGCGCCGCCTGAGCACTCTCGGCCTCCCCGGCGCGATCGGTGCGCGCACGTTCGGCGGCGCTACGTACTGGGCCGCACTCTCGCTCGCGCAGTACCTGACGATGTTCGCCCTCCCGCTCGTGACGACCGTCCTGCTGCGAGCTCGCCGGCCGTGGCCGCTGGTGTTGCTCGTGCTCCCGGCGCTCGACGGCTGGCGACGCCGGCGCCCGCGCCTGGACCCGATCCGATGGACGGCGCTGTGGCTTGCCGACGACGCCGCGTACGGGGCGGGTGTCTACTGGGGTTGCCTGCGGACAGGCGACGTCGGGCCCCTCATCCCGGCGCTGTCGGCACGCAGCTGATCTGCGCAGCGCAGCGGAGCGGTCTTCACGTTTGCGGACCTCGCGGAGGGACCCACCGGCGCGCGGGACGGGACCACCGATGCAACGCATCTGCAACCCGGCATTCCCTAGAATCGATGGGTCCAACTACCTCTGAGGAGAGGGACGAGTAGATGGCTACTGTTGCTGAGGCGGCCTCGCCGGCCGCTAGGTTCATGGCGCAGCGAAAGCTGATGCTGATCAATGGCGAATGGGTTGATGCGCGTAGCGGCAACGCGTTCGAGGTTCTCGATC
>JBKQIR010000141.1:0-3341 GCA_052148275.1 Solirubrobacteraceae bacterium | reverse complement strand
CGTGGCTGATGACCAGCCAGAAGCACGGCATCTCGGCGCTCGGTCTGCAGCGCGCGTTGGGGTTTGGCTCTTACCAGACCGCGTGGGCGATGCTGCACCGCTACCGCAAGGCGATGGTGCGTCCCGGCCGCGAGCGTCTGCGCGGTCACGTCGAGGTCGATGAGACCTACGTCGGCGGTGATGAACAGGGGGTCAGGGGCCGCCAGACCGAGACCAAGGCGATCGTCGCGATCGAGCACCCAAAGGGCTTCGGACGGGTGCGCATGCAGCATGGTCAAGCTCGGCGAGCAGGTTGTCGTCGGCGAACGCCGGGCGCTGCGTGACGAACTGTGCGCTGCGCACGCTCTTCTTACCCGCGGGGTAGGTGATCGCGCTGCGCAAGGTGCCGTCGATCGTGGCGCCCTGGGCGTTGACACCGGCCACGTTGTGCTCGTGGAGCTGCGTCTGAAAGACGGTGTAGGGCAGCGTCACGCGCGTCACGGGCGTGCTGGGCCCGAGCGCGATCCAGAGCAGCAACTCCATCACCAACACGAGCCCCAAGATCATCCACAGGCTGGGATTGCGGCGAGTCCGGCCGGCGGTCTCGGGCTCGCGCCGGCGCGCCCCCTCGACCCGCCACGGTCGGTCGTCGCGTGAGCCCTCCCCGCGCCTTGACTTCTCCGCGGGAGCAGGATCGTTGCGCGGTGCCGGCTTGGGGGACACCATGGTGACAGCGTCAGGCCGATCCGCCGCGCCCGCATCCGCCGTGACCGACAACGCGGTTCGGTAGTTGACACGGCCGATCCGGCCCGGGATTCGTTGGGACTCCCGGTGACCGACAACGCGGTTCGGTAGCTGACACGGCCGATCCGGCGCGGGATTCGTTGGGACTCCCGGCCCGCGGGGAAATCAGTGGGGGAGTTTGACTTTCCCGCGGGCCGTCAGCCGGGGATCCCGGCGGTGCCGGCAATCAGATCGAGCTGGTGCAGGTAGGGCGCGAGGTAGCGGGCGTCGATCTTGGTGTCGACCTTGGACTCCGCGGCCTCGATGGCCTCCGAGGTGATCACGCGGCCGGCGCCGAGCCGTGCGGTGAGACTCAGCGGCCGGTCCGCGCCGACAAGCACGCCGCGCAGCACCGGCTCGAAGTCGTGGGGCGAGACGTCGGCGCCGGCGCGCGCGGCGATCTGTGCGGCCACCGTGTCGGCCTGCTGCGCCGCGATGCTGCCGTGCTTGACCGGGAAGTCGGTCGCGTCGCCGGCGCCGTAGACGTCCTCGAGCCCCGCCACGCGGCAGCGCCGGTCGACGGGGATCAGCCCGAGCCAGGACGAGTCGGGAACGCCGGGCACCTGGCGCGCCGCCAGCTGGGGCAACGCGACGATGCTGTCGACCTCCAGGGTCGTCTCGCCGGGCGTGATCACGACGCGCCCAGGCTCGGGCACCTCGCAGCCGACGCCGCACACGAGCTGCACGCGATTGCGGTCCAGCAGCCTGGCGACCGCCGAGCTCACGGTCTGGCCGAACACCGCGAGCGGAGCGGGCTCGGCGGTCACCACCGTCACCGACAACTCGGCGCAGATGTCATCCGCGGCGCGCGCCGTCATCAGCGCGAGCTCGTAGAGCGGCAGCGGCCACGCCATCGGCGACGTCGCGACGAACGCCACCCGCTGCAGGTAGCCGTCCTCCACATCCTGGACGAGGCCGTGCAGGCGCTCGTCCAGCCGCCGATCGTCGATCGTGCGCACGTGCTTGAAGCGATCGTGCAACTTCGCACCATAGGCGAGCAGGAGCACGTCATAGCGCAGCGTCGCACCCGAGCCGGTGTGCACGACGCGCTGGTCGGGGTCCAGCGCGGCGATGTGGTCGCAGATCAGCTCGGCACCGGCGTCCTGCGCGATGCGCGCCAACGGGTAGCGGCGCGCCCGGCCCGCGGCGAACGGCTCGAGCACGCTCAGCGGACGGTAGGAGAAGCTCACCTCGGGCGCCAGCAACGTCGTGGCCACGCGGTCGCCCGCGAGCTCGCGCAGAGCCAGCGCGGCCTCGAGCCCGGCGACGCCGCCGCCGGCGACCAACACGCTCAACGGGCCGGGGGAACTACCGACCATGTCCATACGCAGACGTTACGCATACGGCCCGGGCGACGCCACCCGGAGATCGCCGAAATTGCACTGCGCGAAACTACCAGCCGGGGCGTACGCTCGACTCCACCACACCCGGCGCCGGCTCGGAGTTCCACGGAAGCCGGTCGCCCGAGCTACTGCGAGGCTGGTGCCATGTCGACTCTCATCTGCTACGACGGATCCGACAGCGCCAAGCGGGCGCTCGCCGTCGCCCACAACGTGCTCGGCGACGGCCGGGCAGTGCTCCTGCACGTCTGGAACCCGCCCGAGGCGGTGCTGGCCGATTCCTTCAGCACCCGCAGCGCGGGGCCCGGGCACACGCCGGGGCAGGACAAGCTTGAGGAGATGGCGCGCCAGCGCGCCGCCGAGGTCATCGACCAGGGCCGCGCGCTCGCCGCCCAACTGGGAATGGGCGTCGAGACTCGCGATGCGCGCAGCCACGCGAGCGTGTGGCAGACGATCATCGATATCGCCGACGAGCTCGACGCCGAGCTGATCGTGGCAGGAACCCACGGCACCACGGCTGTGTCGGACGAGGCCCTCGGCAGCGTCTCAGGCGGTCTCGTGCACCACTCCGGGCGCCCGGTGCTGATCGTCCCGTCCGCCCACCGCGGCTGAGGGCCCGCGAGCCCTGAGCCTTCGCCCCCGATTCGTCGCGTCCGTATTTTCCGCACCGCACCCACGGACATCTGCCCTTTGCCGCAACCCGAGAGGCGTCGAACATCCGGGCAGCGATGAGTTAGGGATCGAGGGATGCTGAGCCTGTTGAAGTCGAGGCGCGCGAGAAGCGGCGAGGCAGACCGAAATCGCGAGGCAGGCCCGGTCACCGAGCCGGTCATCGTGTGGGCGGAACTCGAGTCGCCGAGCCGCGGCGAGCACTATCTCACCGATGGTGTCGAGCTCTACCGGTTGCTGGGCCGCGTCGCCCGCGGCGCCTGCGAGCTGGTGGGGATGGAGAATTGCCGCTCGCTGGAGATCGTGCTGGTGCCGATCACCGACCTGCGGCGAGGTCGGCTGCGGCTCGTGCCGTTCGCCCCACGGGAAGCCGCCGTGGCGTCCGGCGCCTGATCGTGCTGCACCGCTTCAGCGACGACCGCGACACCCACGCACCTCCGGAGTGCAGTATCTCGGCGAGCTGCAGGAGCGCTGGCGCCAGAGTGATTGCGTGGCTTGGGGCGGCGCGACGCCGTGGGACGCGAGCCGACACCATCACCTGACCCGGGTCGCTGGGCGCCGAGCGGGGGG
>JBKQIR010000140.1:0-69977 GCA_052148275.1 Solirubrobacteraceae bacterium | reverse complement strand
GATCGAGAACCTCGAACGCGTTGCCGCTACGCGCATCAACCCATTCGCCATTGATCAGCATCAGCTTTCGCTGCGCCATGAACCTAGCGGCCGGCGAGGCCGCCTCAGCAACAGTAGCCATCTACTCTCCCTCCAGAAACGCCAATGGTTCCGCAAACCTAGGCGCGATCGGGTTGCACCTGGGTTGCGCCTTGCACGCGATCCCTCGCGGCGGAAACGACGGCTGCTTGGTTTTTGGGTTAGCGGTCTTGCGCCTTAGGGCACGGGTTCCTTTAGCCGCCGTCTGATCGCTCCCAACGTTGCGGTGGCCGCGGCGCGTCGCGGATCACCCGCCGGCAGCACAGCCACGAACGTCCGCGCCGCCGTCAGATCGTCGCTTCCCGACGGGTGCTCCAACCACAGCAAGAGCAGCTGGGGATCGGCGGTTGTGAGCACGCTCCGTCGCAGCGATTCCTCGAGCAACATGCGCGTCTCGACAATCGCTGGAGCTTCGGACGCGGGCAGGAGCGGCCCACGATACGCCCGGAGTGCCTCCTCGGGTCGGCCTGCCGCCACGAGGTCCTGCACATTCATCCAATCGGCCTCGAACTGCCCGCCGAGTCGGTACGGCTGGGTCTCGACCATCTGCTTGCCGAGCTTGCTGCGCACTCGATGCACCTGGGCGCGAATCGTCACGGTGCGTCCGCTCTCGCCGTAGAGCGCGAGTGCGAGCTCCTCGGCCGTCAGCCCGTCGGGATGCATCGCGAGCACCGCCAGCAGTTCGAGCGAGCGCAGCCCACGCTCGTGGTCGCCGTGTCCATTGGCGGCGACGTGTCCATTGGTGGCGTCGTGCCAGTTGGCGGCGCCGCGCCCGTTGGCGGCGCGGTTGCGCGTGTTGCCGTTGCTATCGCTGCTGCGGTTCGACAGCCTCGCGCTCGCGCCGTGGCCGAGCAGCTGCAGCAGCAGAAGGTGGTCGCTGCCTCCTGGGCTGGAATGCGGCGCCGAGCCGAGACGCTCGCTGACAATACGCGGGTGCGGCACGAGGCTCGCGGCTCGCTCGCGCGATCGGTCGCGCCGCTCGAGCGCATCGAAGCGCAGCTTCGCCTCCGCCACCTGCGCCGCCAGTGTCGCGAGCGAGAGCGTGTGCGGATGGGCTGTTCGCAGGTCCGAGGTCACATCGACCACCCCGATCAGCTCATGCGTCGCCGGGTCGTGGATCGGCGCAGCCGAGCACGTCCAGGGATGAACCGCCGCGACGAGATGCTCGGCTGAGAAGATCTGAACGGCGTGATCGAGCGCGACCGCCGTCCCGACGGCATTGGTCCCGGCCGCCGCCTCACACCACGAGGCTCCCTCGAAGAAGCGCATCCTCTGCGCCAGCTCGACGGCTCGCCACTCGCCCCGCACCCAGAGCAGGTTTGCCTCCGCATCGGCGACCGCGACGACGTGGCGGACGTCGCCGTCCAGCGTGCTCAGGCATTGGAAGATGGCGCCGGTCGCGCTCGCGAGGGGGGAGCGTTCCCGGCGTTCGTGAAGCTCGTCGTCGCTGAGCACGACCGCCGCACCGCCCGCGTCAGGGGTCACCCCGGCGGCGAGGCAGCGCCGCCAGCTGGCCAGCACGAGATCTCGTACCGCGCGGTGGGCCGCCGCACCGTCGCTGATAGTACGCTCGTGCGCGCGACTCAGAACGCGAGCGTGTTCGACAGGGTTGGTGAACGCATCGAGCGCGACCCATGGATTGCGCAATTCCGTCTTCTCTCCCTCCGGAATTCTCAAACGCCCCTGGGACGCTCCATCCTAGCCTAGACAGGGCTGCATATCCAGCGCGATCTGGGTCGCGCGTCGCTAGGCTCGGCTGCGGATAATCCGCGCGATTCGGCTGAGCGCCATACGATGCTGCACTGAGTGACGCCCGCGCGCAGCCATCAACAGGCCCCGTTCGCCTCGCCCTACCACCACGGGTTCGTGCGGGTGGCGTCGGCGATCCCGCTCGTCGCCGTCGCCGACCCGCACACGAACGCGGAGCGTACGCTCGAGCTTGCGCGCGCCGCGTCGCGGGACAGCGCTGCGCTGGTCGTGTTCCCCGAGCTGGGTCTGAGCGCCTACACCAGCGAGGATCTGTTCCGCCAGGCGGCGTTGCTCGATGCCACCATGCACGCGCTCGAGCGGATCGTCTCCGCGAGCGTCACGCTGTGGCCGGTGATCGTCGTCGGCGCGCCGCTGCGCGCCGAGCAGGGGCTGTTCAACGTCGCGGTGGTGATCCGGGCCGGGCGGATCCTCGGCGTCGTGCCGAAGAGCTTTCTGCCCGAGTACCTCGAGTTCTACGAGAAGCGGCAGTTCCGCGCGGCGCGTGACGCGATCGGCGATCACGTCACGGTCCTCGGCGAGCGGGTGCCGTTCGGCGCCGATCTGCTGTTCAGCTGCCGCGACCTGGCCGACTTCACGCTCCACGTCGAGATCTGCGAGGACCTGTGGTCGGCGATCCCGCCGAGCACGTACGGCGCGCTCGCCGGTGCGACCGTGCTCGCGAACCTGTCGGCCAGCAACGTCACCGTGGCGAAGGCCGACTACCGCCGCACGCTCTGCAAGGCGCACTCCGCGCGCACGCTCGCGGCCTACCTGTACACGGCGGCTGGTCAGGGCGAGTCGACGACCGACCTCGCGTGGGATGGGCAGGCGCTCATCTGCGAGAACGGCGACCTGCTGGCGGAGTCGAGGCGCTTCGCGCGCGAGGGTCAGGTGGTCAGCGCCGACATCGATCTCGACCGGCTCGTCGACGACCGTGGCGAGCTGAGCCATTGGGGGGACACGATCGGCGAGCACCGTGAGCGGCTGGCGCGGATGCGGCGCATCGAATTCGATCTCGGCGTCCCGAGCCGGCCGGTCGCTCTGCGCCGCCCGGTCGAGCGCTTCCCGTACGTGCCCTCCGATGCGGCGAGCCGCAACGAGCGCTGCGAGGAGGTCTACCTGATCCAGGTCGCCGGCTTGCAGACGCGGCTGCAGGCGACCGGCATCGAGAAGGTCGTGATCGGCGTCTCCGGCGGACTGGACTCCACTCAGGCGCTGATCGTCGCAGCACGGGCGCTCGATCACCTGGGCCTGCCGCGCACGAACGTGCGCGGCTACACGATGCCCGGCTTCGCGACGAGCGCGCGCACCCGCTCCAACGCGCTCGCGCTGATGCGGGCGCTCGGCGTGAGCGCGGCGGAGCTGGACATCCGCCCCTCCTCCACGCAGATGCTGCGTGACCTCGGGCATCCCGCCGGCGCCGGCGAGCCCGTTTACGACGTCACGTTCGAGAACGTCCAGGCGGGCGAGCGCACGTCGCATCTGTTCCGGCTCGCGAACCATCTGGGCGCGCTCGTCGTCGGCACCGGCGATCTGTCCGAGCTCGCGCTCGGGTGGAGCACGTACGGCGTCGGCGATCACATGTCGCACTACAACGTCAACGCGTCGGTGCCGAAGACGCTGATCCAGTTCCTGCTGCGCTGGGCGATCGACACCGACCAGTTCGGAAGCGACGCCGACGGCGTCCTCGACTCGATCCTCGACACCGAGATCTCGCCGGAGCTGATCCCCGCCACCGACGGCGACTCGGACGCGCCGGAGCAGCACAGCGAGAAGATCGTCGGACCGTACGAGCTGGTCGACTTCTTCCTCTACTACGTGCTGCGCTTCGGCTACCGCCCGAGCAAGGTCGCGTGGCTCGCGCATCACGCCTGGGGTGACCGCGACGCCGGGGCATGGCCCGACCTGATCCCGGTGCAGCGCCGCAACGAGTACTCGCTGGCGGAGATACGCCACTGGCTCGAGGTCTTCCTGGAGCGCTTCTTCCACACCAGCCAGTTCAAGCGCTCGGCGATCCCGAACGCGCCGAAGGTCGGCTCAGGTGGATCGCTCTCACCCCGCGGCGACTGGCGCGCACCGAGCGACGGCAGCGCGACTGCCTGGCTCGCGGAGCTGCGCGAGCGCGTCCCCGACGGCCCTGCGGGCGCTGAGACACAATGGACCCCATGAGCAACACAGCGACCAGCGCCGGGGCGGTCAAGATGCGCGAGGCGGGCCAGCCCGAAGAGGCGATCCGCAGCTTCGAAGCCGCCATCGAGCAGGTCCAGCGTGGCGATCCGACGCTGCTGCCCAGCGCCGAGCTCGAGCCCGCCCGCGGCGTGCCGACGCTCGCGGACCTGCCGGAGGCCGATCCGGCGCAGGCGCTCGCGCACGTGGCCGTGATCAAGCTCAACGGCGGCCTCGCGACCTCGATGGGACTGCGGCGGCCTAAGTCGCTGGTGGAGGCGCGCGAGGGGCGTACGTTCCTGGAGATCATCGTCGGGCAGACGCTTGCGCTGCGCCGCCGTCACCGTGTCAGCCTGCCGCTGCTGCTGATGAACAGCGACGCGACCCAGAGCGAGACGCTGGCGGCGCTCGCCGACCTGCCGGACCTGCCCGTCGACGGGCTCGCACTCGACTTCCTGCAGGACATGATGCCCAAGCTTGACGCCCGCACGCTGCAGCCGGTCAGCTGGCCGGCGAAGCCCGAGCTCGAGTGGTACCCGCCCGGCCACGGCGCCGTCTATGGGGCCCTGCGCAGCTCGGGCCTGCTCGACGCGCTGCGTGAGCGCGGGTTCCGCTACGCGATGATCTCCAACGCGGACAACCTCGGCGCGGAGGTCGACGCGCGGATCGCCTCGCACATGGCCGCCGAGCAGATCCCCTTCCTGATGGAGGTGGTCCAGGGCACGGAGGCTGACCGGAAGGGCGGCCACATCGCCCGGCGCCGCAGCGACGGCCAGCTCGTGCTGCGCGAGACCGCGCAGACGCCCGACGAGGACGCTGAGTCCTTCCGCGACTTCCGCCGCTGGCGCTACTACAACACGAACACGCTGTGGATCGACCTCGAGGTGCTGGCCGACACGCTGGAGCGCAACTCCGGCACACTCGACCTGCCGGTGATCATCAATCGCAAGACGGTCGATCCCCGTGACCGGAGCTCGACGCCCGTCGTACAGCTGGAGAGCGCGATGGGCGCCGCGATCGGCAGCTTCCCCGGAGCGCGGCTGCTGCTCGTCCCGCGCACGCGGTTCGCGCCGGTCAAGACGACCGACGACCTGCTCGTGCTGCGTTCCGACGTCTACGCGCTCGGGGAGGACTTCACGGTCGCTCCGATTCCCGAGCGGTCGGGTCAGTTGCCGTTCGTGGAGCTCGATCCGAGCCACTACAAGCTGATCGAGGACTTCGAAGCGAGGTTCCCAGCCGGTCCGCCATCACTGCGTGAGGCGACGCGCCTGGTCGTGCGCGGCGACGTCACGTTCGGAGCGGGCGTGGTCGTGCGTGGAGAGGTCGAGTTGGACGCGGCGGAGCCGAGGCAGATCGAGCCCGGCACCGTGCTCGGCTGACCGCGCTCCGCGGTCGCCGAGCGGTCCCTCGAGCAATCGCAGGCCGCATGAGACAAACACCGATGTTTCGCGTAACGGTGGCATCAACTGGGGATGTGCGGGGGTCCGTCGCGGCTCGATCCTTTCCGCACAAGCAAACCACTCTTTCAGGAGGCAGCGGTGAACATCAACAACCCAGAGCTCGAGGCCGCTTATCGCCAGGTGCGTGCGCTGCTCTCTCAGCTCTACGGCGAGAGCGCCCGAGCCGACACCCGCGCTCCGGTCTTCTGGATCGCCTACGGCTCGGCCGAGGTGGGAATCTCCGTTGAGGTCCTGCAGGGCCAGCGCGTGTACACCCGGGTCTTCGCCTGGGTCGTCACCGGCCCGCGGGTCGACGCGGACCTGATGCAGTACCTGCTGAACGCGAATCGCAACATGCGCCTCGGCGCGTTCGCCATCGACCAGGAGGGCGACGTCGAGTTCGCCTGGGGCCTGGCCGACACGGAGCTGTCGGTCACCAGCCTGCGCAGCGGCATCCAGGCCGTGATGCAGACCGCCGACGAGTTCGGCTCTCTGATCAAGGAGCAGTTCGGCGGCCTCCGCGCGATCGACAGGATGCGGGCCGCGCAGCCGCCGGTCGACTTCGATCGCGAGCTCGAGGAGGCCGGTCTGCGCCTGCCGCCGGTCGACGAGAGCGGTAAGGACTGAGGGCCGCGGCGGGGATCGCTCGCGGGCTCCCACGCTGACTTCCCGCGGGCCGTGAGCGTCGCCCGGGGCGAAGGGTCTCACTATGAGACCTTTCGCCCCACGCTCGCCGACCCTTTGTCGCGGGCGGGCCGATCTCGGTCAGAATGGCACTGTGAGCGCTTCGCAGCGACCCGTCGAGATCGAGCGGAAGTTCCTGGTGGACTCGCTTCCGGCCGATCTCGCGTCCCATCCCTCGAGGCCGATCATGCAGGGATACCTGGCGGTCGGCAGCGACGGCTCCGAGGTGCGCCTGCGGCGCGCCGCAGAGCGGCTCCTGCTTACGGCAAAGCGCGGCTCGGGACTCGTCCGCGGCGAGTACGAGATCGAGCTGACGACGGAGCAGTTCGACGTCCTCTGGCCGGCCACCGAGGGCCGGCGCGTACTGAAGACCCGCCACGAGCTCCCGCTCGCCGGAGGCCTCGTGATCGAGCTCGACGTCTACGAGGGGGCGCTCGCCGGCCTGTGCGTCGCCGAGGTGGAGTTCCGTGACCCTGACAGCGCCGCCCAGTTCGTCGCTCCGGCTTGGCTCGGGCGTGAGGTCACCGAAGACGACGCCTACAAGAACCGCCGGCTCGCGCTCGACGGCCTGCCCTGAGGGCCATGAGGGCTGGGGTCTCCCGCGATCAGCGTCCCGCTCGACCCTTCGGCCGGTCCTTCACCAAGCTGTCCATCCGCCAGGCCTGCATCCCTTCATCGGGGCTCGACACGCCGCGGCGATGGCGGATGGCGATGAAGAGCAGCGGGGCACCCACGACGACGACGATGAGCACAACGAGACCGACCGTGTGGAAGATGCCGTTCGTCAGCACGACAACGACGACCGCCGCCGGCAGCATCCATGGAAGAACCCAGCGTGGCAGGAAGTCCAGCATCAATCGATCATACGGCGAACGGGCATCTGCGTCGGTGCTGCGCAGTGCGAGTGGTCGCCCCCGCAGGCACGTTCGCGTTCGAGTGGCGCCCGGAGGCGATCACTACGGGTCGCATCGTCACCTGATGCGCGAGACCCTGAGGGCGCTCTAGCGCTTTGCGGCGCCGGGCAGCCCTGCGCCCCCGGCGGCGGCGATCTCGTCGCGACGATCCGGACGCGAGGCGGACTTCGGCACCGGAGCGATCACGCGCCCGCCGCGCGCGACCTCGGCGGTCAGCTGGTTCTTGCTGGTCACCCAGGTCACCGGCTCAGGCTGGTAGGTCAGCAGCTGCGACCACGTCAGGTAGTCGATGATGCCGGTCACCGGCAGACCCTTGGCCGCCTGGAAGCGCTCGACCGCGGCTTGCGTCTGCGGGCCGAAGCCCCCGTCGATCGAGATTTGCTGGCCCGCTGCGTACAGGTGCTGCTGCGCCCACACCACGACGTCGCCCGCCGCGCCGCGCCCGAGGCTGGCGACAGTCGTGTTGGCGACGAAGCCGGGAATCGGGCCTACCGGCTTTGCGGTCGCCGCGAACTGCTTGCTGCCCGCCTCCTGCCAGTCCCACCAGCTGACGCCGCCGCCGGTGGTACCACCGTAGTAGCGCGAGATGGCGCGGAACGCGTAGATCTGCGCCACCGGAGGCGCGTCGAACACCTGGCCGAGCGGCGAGATCGGACGCTGGTAGAGCTCGTTGAACTCGTACGTGTGCCGGTACACGGCCGACACGGTCGTCCCGATGTCATACCAGTACATCTGCGGCATGTTGTATTGGGCGCCGCCGGGTCCGAGGAAGATGGAGTACGGGAAGGCGGGGTGGTAGTCGATGTAGGGGAAGCCCGCGAGCGCGACCGGGAAGTTCCCGCCGATCAGCGCACGCAGCTTGTTCACGTACTCCTGCGCCTGGACATAACGACCCTCGTACTCCTCCTCGGCATCGATCACCAGGCAATCGGCGCCGTCTGCGACGGCCGCCGCGCCGGCCTCGGCCTCCAAGATCGGATGGACACCGTAAACGTACTGCCAGGCGCACACGTGCAGACGCGCCGCGTGCAGCTCGGCGACGAGCGTCGGGTTGAACTGCGGCCACAGGCCGGTGCCGTCGCTGCTCTTGATGATCAGCGTCTTGATCCCGTAGCGCTCCGCCTGCGCGATGATCGCGCTGAGGTTGCCGCCGTCGGAGTCGGCCACCACCCAGATCCACATCCCGCGCGCTCGCAGGCTGGACGGCCAGCCCGCCGGGTACACCGGCGGTGGGGCGTAGGGGGTCGTTGACACTCCGGGCGAGGTCGTGACCGTCGCGGCCTGAGCCGACGTCAATGACGTCGGCACCATGGCCGTCGCCATCAGAACTGCTGCGCCTATTGCCAGCAGTTGCACGGCTCGTGCTCGCGCCCCTCCGGAGATCCGGCGGGTGTGCCGTGCGCTGCGTCGCTGCATACGAAGCGTCAACGTACCCTAGAACACCCGCTTCGTCTGCAAGTTGCGCTTCATTGCGCCACCTCGACCATCGGCCGAGGCCGTTGGGGACGCGAGCCCGAAGGCCCCGCTCAGCCCTCGCCGAGAGCGCGATTCCGAAGGACAGGCGGGGTCGTTCAGCGCCGCTTCTGTGTGATTGCCCTGGCGAGGTAGCTCTGGCCGGCATGCAGCGTGATCGTCTTGCGCGTGGCGAGGACGGTGACGGTTACCGTGCCGCGCTGGACATGGGTGAGCGTGCCGTCGCAGCGGTCGCTCACCGTCCAGATCGTGCCGCGGACCGTCGCGGAACTGTAACGGCCGCGAGTGCGGAAATGGCCGTGGTTATCCGAGCCGCGAAGGGTCTGGAGGACATTGCCGCTCGGCCCGGCGGCCTGCGCGCGACGACCGTCGACGGCGTTGTGGGCCTTGCAGGTGGCGTAGGTCGGCGCGCCGGGGAACGCCCCCTCGAGCAGCGCAAGGGTGGTCAGTCCCTTGTTCAGTCCCGTGCCGTCCTGGGCGATGCCGAAGACCGCGCCGCCGAACGTGCCGGTCTGGGTCTTTCCGCGCTGGCCGGTGGCGCTTGTCAGCTGCAGTGTGCCCTGGCGGCCGTCGATTTCGGTGCCTGCAGGCAGCTGTCTGGCTTCTGTGAGCGGGATGAACCCCTGGCCCTTCGACAGGGTCGCACCGGCGACCCTGTCGGCGGCCTTGCCGGCGGGCAGCTTGATGAACACGTGTCCGGACACCGGCTCGACGTTGACTGTCTTGCCAAGCACCGGAGGCGGCAAGGGATACGTGTAGAGATCGGCGGGGGTGGTGGCGCTCGTCAGCCCCTGGACCGAGAACAGCCCCACCTGCTGGCTCGTGCTGACGGTCACGTCGACCGTGCCGCTTCCGGCCGGCGCTGTGGCGGTGATCTGCGTGCCCGCGCTGTTGGGCGCAACGTTGGTGGCGGCAGTCGAGCCGAAGCTGACACCGGTCACTTGATTGAGGTCGCTGCCCGAGATCGTGACCGTGTTTCCGCCGGCCGGCGGGCCGCTGCGCGGGCTGACTGCGGTCACGACCGGTGTCGGCGGTCCGGTCGCGCCGAATTCGTATGCGCCGACGTCACACGGTGTTCCGGCGACGTCGGGACGGGTGAACTCGCGCTGGTCCTCGCTCGGGCAGAAGTCGGCGACGGCGCTGTCAATCGCGGGGCTGTCGCTCTGCAGCGCGATCGTGTCGGTCGGGCCGCCGTTGTTGGTCAGCGTCGGGGCTCCGGGTGAGCCCGCGAGCAGCGGATCCGTGGACGGCTGATCGCTCTGACCGCTCTGGGCGTTCAGCGAGCACGACGCGTCCTCGGCGATGTTGCCGCCGTCGGACGTGGGGGCCGGTGTGCCGCACTCGGACCCGGCGTTGTTGGAGATGATCGTGTCGGCGATCGTGGCCGGGGACGATCCTCCAAGGCCGCCGCCGCTCCCGCTGCTGCCGGCGAAGCTGTTGCCTGCGATCGTCGAGTTGACGATCGTCGCCGTACCGTCGTTGCTGATGCCGGCGCCCGTGTTGGGGCCGCCCGAGCTGATCGTGTTGTCCGCGATCGTCGAGTTGTCGATGACGGCGTTGCCGCTCGTATCGACCTCGATGCCGCCGCCGGCCGTCGGCCCGTCGTCTCCGAGCACCTCGTTGTGCGCGATCAGGCTTTCGTAGACGAACAGCTCGCCGTCGGTGTAGATGCCGCCCCCCTTGCCCGTATTGGACTGGATCTGGCCGCCCTCCACCTCGCTGTCGACGACGAACAGGTTCCCCCCCGAGCTGACGGCGATGTCTCCTCCCTGTGACGTCCCGCCGCCATTGCCGCCGGTGACCTCGACCTGGGCGATGGCGACATCGCCGCCGCCGCTGCCTACGGTCAGCACCTGGCTCGATCCGCCCGCCGTGATCGTTGCCTGACTGGCGAGCGTTCCCTCGCCCTCCAGGATCTCGATCGCGTTGGCCATCGGGTTGAGGTTGAGGGCGCCCAGCGTGAGCTTGTAGGTCCCCGTCTCGAGCTTGACGACGCTCTCCGCGCTCGACGCGTTGGCATCGGCGATCGCCTGGCGCAGCGCGCACGGGTTCGCGCAGGCGCTGGCGGCGGTCGTATCGGAGATCGACGGATCAGCCGTGAAGGTCGCAGCCTGCGCCGCGGAGGCGGCGATCAATAGAAGCGCGAGCGCTGCGACTGTGAGGTAAGCACGCTGAAAGGTCTTCACGGTCCCGCCCTCAGCGCGGAGGTCGCCGCGACGGTCTGATGGTGCTTAAAGCTACCAGCTCCGTCGAGCGACGCCGAGCATCCCCCTCCGGCAGCGCCCTCTGAGTCCGTGCGGCCGCGCGCCCGGAGTTACGCCTCGGCCCGGCCAGCTACGCGTGAGTCGAGAACGCTGAGGAGGGTCGGCGGTGACCGTCTGTCCTGTGCCTCGCGCGACCCGGGGGAAGCCTCTCTCAAGGAGAAACCCCTGCGGGCACAGGACAGACGGCCACGAACCGACCCTCCCTTACGAGTTACTTGATGAACAAGATCTCGGAGTACTTGGGAAGCGGCCACAGGTCATCTGCGACCACCTTCTCGAGCTTGTCCGCGACCGCCCGCGTCGCCTCCATCGCAGGCACGACGGTGTCGTGCATGTACTTGGCGTGCGCGAGCGTGTCCTCGTGCGGCTGGTTGTCGCCGAGGTTCGCGGCCTCGAGCGCGCGGATCGCTTCCACGAACTCCGAGATCAGGCTCTCGGTCTCGCTCGCCAGCTCGGGCAGCTGCGCCTCCAGCATCAGCGCGAGGTGGCGCGCCGCTGCCGGCAGCAGCATCGTGCGGGCGATCGCCGCCGCCGTCTCCGCCTCGATGTTGATCTTCGTGACGTACTGCTCGAGGAACACCTCGTACCGAGCCTCGAGCTCGCGCTCGGAGAGCACGCCGTAGTTGGAGAACACCGTGGTGGTCTCGTCGGCGATGAGATACGGCAGGGCGTCGGGGGTGGAGCGCAGGTTGAGCAGCCCACGCTTCTCGGCCTCCGTGTGCCACTCCTCGGCGTAGTTGTCGCCTTCGAAGATGATCTGCTTGTTCGCGGAGTAGCTCTTCTGCAGAATCCCGGGCAGCGCAGCCTCGAGCGTCTGGCCCGCCTGCAGCGCATCCTCGAGCTCCTCCGCGAGATCGTCGATCGCCTCGGCGACGATCGTGTTCAGGACGGTGTTCGGAAGTGACGGCGACATGCTCGAGCCGAGCGCGCGGAACTCGAACTTGTTGCCCGTGAACGCGAACGGGCTCGTGCGGTTGCGGTCACCGCCGTGCATCGGCAGCGGCGGCAGCACGGGCGTGCCGAGGCCGAGGAACGATTCCGGCGTGGACTCGCCGACCTCGCCCCGCTCGATCGCACCGAAGACCTTCACCAGCTCGCCGCCGAGGAAGATCGAGATGATCGCCGGGGGAGCCTCGTTGGCGCCGAGCCGGTGGTCCTGGCCGGGCGATGCGATTGACGCTCGCAGCAGACCCTGATACCTGTTGACGGCCTGGATGACCGCGGCGCAGAAGAACAGGAACTGCAGGTTCTCGTGTGGCGTGTCGCCCGGCTCGAGCAGGTTCTCGCCGGCGTCGGTGCCCATCGACCAGTTGTTGTGCTTGCCGGAGCCGTTGACGCCCGCGAACGGCTTCTCGTGCAGCAGGCAGCTGAGCCCGTAGCGGCGGGCGACGTTCTGCATGATCTGCATCGACAGCTGCTGGTGGTCGGAGCCGACGTTCGAGTTCTCGAACACCGGCGCGAGCTCGTACTGTGCCGGCGCGACCTCGTTGTGGCGCGTCTTGACCGGGATGCCGAGCTTCGACAGCTCACGTTCGGTCTCCAGCATGCAGGCGAGGATCCGCTCCGGGATCGAGGCGAAGTAGTGATCGTCGAGCTCGTGGCCCTTCGGCGGCTTGGCGCCGAACAGCGTTCGCCCGGTGGTATAAAGGTCGGGCCGCTCGAAGTAGTACTGCTCGTCGATCAGGAAGTACTCCTGCTCGGGGCCGATCGTCGTGAACACGCGCGATACGCCGTTGCCGAACAGCTTGAGCGCGCGGACGGCGGACTTGGAGAGGGCGTCCATCGAGCGCAGCAGCGGGATCTTGTGATCCAGCGCCTCGCCGGTCCACGACGCGAACGCGGTCGGGATGCACAGCAGGGCGCCGTTGGGGTTCTCCAGGATGAACGCCGGGCTGGTCGGGTCCCACGCGGTGTAGCCACGCGCCTCGAAGGTGGCGCGGATGCCCCCGGTCGGGAAGCTCGACGCGTCGGGCTCGCCCTGGATCAGCTCCTTGCCGGAGAACTCCGCGAGCGCGGCGCCTTCGCCGGTCGGGCCGTAGAAGCTGTCGTGCTTCTCCGCTGTGGAGCCTGTGAGCGGCTGGAACCAGTGGGTGTAGTGGGTCGCGCCCTTCTCCAGCGCCCACTCCTTCATCGCGATCGCCACGGCGTCCGCGAGCGACGTGTCGAGCGGCTCGCCGCGCGCCAACGTGTGCGAGAGGCGCTTGAAGACGTCCTTGGGCAGCCGCTGGCGCTGGACTGCCGAGCTGAAGACGTTGGAGCCAAATACCTGGTTGTCAGCCACCGTCAGGTCCGGCGCGCCGAGCGCGAGCCCGTTCGGTGTCCACTGCGCAGCGAGGACGTTCTGCTGGCGGATGCGAGGCATGCGTGTCTGTTCCTTCCTGTTCGCCCGTGGTCCGAAAAGGCGCACGGGTGGTCCGGTCTCGTGGAGACGTGAAACCGAGAGAGTAGGCAAACGGCGGCGATCGGTCACTATCCCCGTGGCCAAAGCGCCTCGGCGACGCATTCGCCGGGCGGCGCAGCGGAGGGGATGGCGCGCATGCGTCACAGCTAAGGGCGGGCCCTAAGGCAGGCCGCCGCCGCACGACGCGGCACGGACCATCAGGGACCGTAGACCACCTGCCCGCTGTCGTTGACGTAGGAGCGGCGCGGCTGGCGCAGGATCGTGACCCTGAAGCGCTGCGCGACCGCTCGCCCGCCGGGCAGCACGGCGAGCGCTCGCCCGTCCAGAGACCCGACGACGCGGTAGGCGACCGTGTAGCGTCCCGGCCGCACGGCCGTGAGCGTCCAGTCGAAGGTGGTGGCGTGACCGGGGGCGAGCGGGCCGAGCGCCCAAGTGTTGGAGTAGGCCGTCACGGCCCCGCCGGGACCGCCACCGGCGCAGCCGTAGCCGCACGGCCCCGGCGGCCGGTCGATGATCCAGATCGGGCGCGAGCGGCTCGCGAGGCCTGGCGCTGGGGGGATGAGCAGGCTGAACGCCTGGGCCGAGGTGCCATATGGGGGGGTGGTGACCGTCACGGCCACGTTCGGGAGCGTCCCCGTGCCGATGTTGTGCACTGTGACGAGCAGGTGGACCGTCTCGGCCAGATGCTGGGTGGCCGGGAACGCGGCCGAGACCAGCACTGGGTAGGCGGTCGCGCTCCTGGCCGGAGCCGGGATCGCGCGCCCGGTTGACGACCCGCCGCCGGCGCATCCGGCCATGGCGAGCATCGCCGCAACGGCAGCGATCCTTGGCACGGCAGCGATCACCGACGCGACACCCCTCGCCGCGGAGCGCGTTCTGCGACTCGCGGAGCGCGTTCCGCGACTGTATCTCCGCCTGCGCAAAGCGCCACGAACATACCATCGCTGCAGCGTGCCGTAGGCTTCTCGCAGCCGGCATCGTGCGCGGTGAGTGGAGGAGCTTCGCAGACGTGATCAGAGCAGTCGCAGACCGGACGCTGTCACCGTTCCGGGCCGTCCTCGAGGAGACGGGGGAGATGATGATCCTCGCCGGCCGCACGATCATCTCCGCGGTGCGGCCGCCGTACCCGTACGGGCCCGAGTTCGTCGGCCAGTTCATGTTCGCGCTGCGCCTGTGCTGGTTCCCGCTGCTCATCTCGACGATCGCGTTCGGCTACGAGGCGCCCGGCCTGCAGGCGGCCAACTTCCTCGTGCTGTTCGGCGCGCTCGACCGGCTCGGCGGCTTCTTCGTGCTCGCTTCGATCCGCGAGTTCGCCCCGTTCGTAGACGCGATCGTGCTCGCCGGCGTCGCCGGGACGGCGATCACCGCCGATCTCGGGGCCCGCAAGATCCGCGAGGAGCTCGACGCGCTGGAGGTGCTCGGTGTCGATCCGATCAAGAACCTCGTCGTCCCGCGCTTCCTGGCGCTGATGCTCGTCACGGGCCTGTTCGACATCTATGCCCTGCTGTTCGGCGTCGTCGGCGGCATCCTCGCGACCGTCGTCAACCACGCGCCGCTCGGACCGTTCTTCTCGACGTTCTTCAACAACGCCTCCACCACCGACCTGTGGGGATCGGTCCTCAAGACGACGCTGTTCGGCGCGATCATCGCCGTGGTGTGCTGTTACAAGGGGATGACGGCATCGGGCGGCGCCGAGGGCGTCGGCCGCGCCGTCAACCAGGCGGTGGTGATCGCGTTCCTCGGGATCTTCGCGTTCAACTATGTGTTCACACAGGTGCTGCTCGCAACCCATCCGGAGCTGACGACAATTGTCAAGTGAGCGTCAGCGAGCGCCGGCGCCACCCCGACCGGCGCGCGGAAGCCGCCCGGCGGACGGCGGCGGTTCGATGAACGGCAATCGCCCGCCGGACCGAAACCCCTTCAACGACTGGCTCGCGGTGCCACGCGATTGGCTGGAGTCCTTCGGGGAGATCGTGAAGTTCGCCGCCAAGGTCATCGGCGACATCGCGCGGCTGCGCGTGTTCCGCTTCTTCGGCGAGGCGCTGCGTCAGGCCGGGATCCTGATCGTCTCCTCGACGCTCGTGATCTGGGGGCTGGTGTTCATCATCGGCCTGCAGTGCGGGATCGAGGGCGCTTACTTCAACCGGTCCGTCGGCACGCCCGCGTATGCCGGCGTGTTCTCCGCGTGGTGCGACCTGCGCGAGCTCGTGCCGCTGGTGTTCGGCTACATGATGGCCGCGAAGGTCGGGACCGGGATCGTCGCTGAGCTCGGCTCGATGCGCATCTCCGACGAGATCGACGCGCTCGAGGTGATGGGCATCAGCGGCGTCACCTTCCTCTGCGCGACCCGCCTGCTGGCGGCGATGCTCGTGCTGCCGTTCGTCTACCTGGCCTCGATCGGCGCCGGGTACTTCGCCAGCTACCTGGCGGTCGTGCAGCAGATCGGCGACGTCACCTCCGGTGGCTTCTTCACGATCTTCTGGCAGTTCCAGAATCCGCCCGACGTCTTATACAGCCTGATCAAGGCGATGTGCATGGCGATCGTGATCGTGCTCGTCGGCTGCTATTACGGTTACAACGCGAGCGGTGGGCCCGTCGGAGTGGGCACCGCGACCGCGAAGTCGATGGTGATGAACATCGTCTCCGTGCACCTGATCGGGATGCTCGGCACGCAGCTGTTCTGGGGCGCAAACCCGCGAGCGCCGATCGGAGGCTGAGTGGCGCTGCCCGACGAGCATCCGATCGAGCCCGGCGCGCCGCCGACCCGCGAACCGACCACCCACGGGCGATCGATCCACCCGCCCGCCCCCCCGACCCACGGCGCCTCGGCGCAGGCCGGCGCACCCGCGACGAGCGAGGCTCCGCGGCCCGCGCCACCCGACGGCGCCTCCGAGGAGGACTACAAGTGGCACAGCTACCGTGTCTATCCGTCAGGTCGTCCCGACGCGGTGCAGTTCGTCGATACCTACAAGTCGTTCGGCTCCAACCGGATCCTGCGTGGCCTCAACATGGGCCTGCCCGAGGGGATGGTCTCGATGATCATCGGGCCGTCGGGCACCGGCAAGTCGGTCTGCATCAAGCACATGGTCGGCCTGCTGTTCCCCGACTCCGGCGACGTGCTGGTGCACGGCGAGTCGGTCCCCGGGATGACCGACGACCAGCTGTTCGGGATGCGCAAGAAGTTCGGCCTGCTCTTCCAGGACGGCGCCCTGTTCGGCTCGATGAACCTCTACGACAACGTCGCCTTCCCACTGCGCCAGCACACGGAGAAGGGTGAGGATGAGATCGAGTCGATCGTGATGCACCGCCTCAACGAGGTCGGGCTCGCGCACTCTCGCTGGAGGATGCCCAACGAGCTCTCCGGAGGGATGCGCAAGCGCGCCGGATTCGCGCGCGCGCTCGTGTTGGAGCCCGACATCGTCCTCTTCGACGAGCCGGACTCGGGCCTCGATCCGGTGCGCACCGCGCTGCTCGGCGAGCTGATCCTGGAGGTTCACCGCGACATGTTGGAGGAGGCACAGGCCGCGAACAAGCGCTACATGCCGACCTTCGCGGTGATCACGCACGACATCATGAGCGCGCGTCGCGTCGCGGACTACATCAACGTGCTCTGGCGCGGCCGGATCGTCGAGGCGGGACCGGCGGCCGACATGCTGAGCTCCTCCAATCCGTTCATCCGGCAGTTCCTCGCGGGAGAGTCGCAGGGACCGCTGACGATGGATTGACCGATGCGCGCTGAGCGGCTCCTGCGGCGGCTCGCGCTCGCCTCGACACGCGCGCCGGCGCTCACGATCGCGGTGCTGGCCTGCCTCGCCGTGGCAGCCGGCCTGCTCGCCGGCGAGCTGCAGCCCTCGGTCGCCGACAGCACGCTCGTGCCGCGCAGCGCGGCGAGCTATCGCGCAACCCAGACCGACGAGCGTGCGTTCGGCGCCGACGCCGTCGTCGTGGTCGTCCGGGAGCCGCTCAGCGAGCTGATCGCATCCCGCGACCTCATCACCCTCTCCGATCTCGAGGCGTGCTTCGCGGGGGAGGTCCTCGTGCCCGACGAGCAGCTGCAGGCGCTCGAGCCGGCGCCGGCCGGAGCCCTGCCCGCCTTCGGCGGTCGCCGCAGCCCGTGCGGGATGCTCATGCGCAGCCGCCCGGTGCAGGCCGTCTACGGGCCCGGCACGTTCCTGAACCGCGCGGTCGCGGCGGTCAACGGGCAGCTGCTCACGCTGCGGGCAACCGATGCGGCGGAGGTTGCGCAGGTGCAGGGCCGGGCCCGCATGCTCGCCCTCGCCGCAGGCCTCGGCCCGGAGCTCGCGCAGTCGACGGCCCAGCAGGCCGGTGAGCTGGAGCGCGAGCGGCTCTCCCAGCAGCTCGCGAAGCTCGCGCTGAGCTCAGGTGTGGCGGGGCTGCCGTCGATCGAGAGCCAGGCCTTCCTGTCACAGATCGTGCTCGCACCCGGCCACGCCGGCGCCGAGCCGCGCGCGAGCCTGCACTACCTGTTCCCCACAGGGGACGCCGCGCTCATCCAGGTGCGACTGCGCGCCGGCCTGAGCCCTGCGCAGACCTCGCGCGCGATCGCGTGGATCCGGCAGGCGGCGGCGATGCCCCGCTTCCACCTGCGCTACGGCAGCGGCTACACAGTCACCGGCGAGCCGGTCCTCGAGAGCGCGCTCGCCACGCAGATCACGGGCTCGATCCCGCCGCTGCTGGTCGGCGCGATCGTCTTGATGGCGATCACGCTTGCGTTCGTCTTTCGGGGCCCCGTGCGCCTCGCGCCGCTCGCGATCGCGCTGGCTGCGGCGGCGATCACCGCGGGGATCGCGGCGCTCGCGGGCGCGACGCTGACGATGGCCTCGGTCGCGGTGGCGCCGATCCTGATCGGCCTCGCGGTCGACTACGCGATCCAGTTCCAGTCCCGCGCCCGCGAATCGCAGGCGGGCACCGCGCGCGGAGCGGTCGCGGACGCGGCGGCCCGCGGCGGCCCTGCGATCCTCACCGCGGCGCTCGCCACCGCCGCGGGCTTCCTCGTGCTGCTGCTCTCGCCCGTCCCGATGGTTCAGGGCTTCGGGCTGCTGCTGGTGCTGGGGATCCTGGTCGCGCTGCTGTGCACGCTCACCGGCGGCCCTGCGGCGATCGTCCTCGGAGGCTCCGCCCTGCGGCCGCTGCGCTCCTCGCTGCGGGGCGCGGCCGACATCCTGCGAGGGGGGCCTGGTTCGCGGGCGCGCGCGCATGCGCGCCCGCGACAGCTGCAGCGTCCCGGCGGATCGCGGCTTCCCAGCGGATCGCGGCGTTTCGGCGGATCGCGGCGTCCCGGCGGATCGCCCACGCGTGGAGCGTCGCTCCCGGGGCGGGCGGCGAGGCATCCCGGCCGCGTGCTCGCTCTCGGGGTGCTGCTCGCGATCGCGGGCTGGATCGCGGCTGCGCGCACGCCGGTCCAATCCGACATCGCCAAGCTCGTGCCGTCCGGCACGGCGGCGCTGCGTGACCTCCAGCAGCTCGAGCGGGTGTCCGGCAGCTCCGGCGAGATCGACGTGATCGTGCACGCGCGGGATGTCGCGACGCCGGCCACGATCAGCTGGATGAGCGCCTACGAGCGGCAACTGCTCGGGCGTGAGGGATACCGTCGCAGCGGCGGCTGCGCGACCGCCACCCTGTGCCCGGCGCTGTCGCTGCCCGACCTGTTCACGAGCGCCGGCGGCGCCGGCGCGGGTGCGGACCGGCTCACGCGCAGCGCGATCGACGCGCAGCTCTCCGCCGTCCCGGGCTACTTCTCACAGGCGGTGATCACCGCTGACCGCCGGTACGCGGTGCTGTCGTTCGGGATTCGCCTGATGGCGCTCTCCGAGCAGCAGCAGGTGATCGACCGGATGCGCGCACAGCTGCATCCGCCGCCGGGAGTGAGCGCGCAGCTCGCGGGCCTCCCGGTGCTCGCCGCGAGTGCGAATGCGGCGCTGTCGTCCCCCGCCCGGCGGCTGCTGAGCATGCTGGCGGCGCTCGGCGCGGTGGCGCTCGTGCTCGCGCTGCTGCTGCGCGGGGTGGCGCGCACGCTCGTGCCGCTGGTGCCGACCGTGCTCGCGAGCGGCTGGTCGGCGCTTGCCGTGTTCGCCACGGGGATTCCGCTGAACCCGATGTCGGCGACGCTCGGTGCGCTCGTGATCGCGATCTCCACCGAGTTCAGCGTGCTCCTCTCGGAGCGCTATGTGCAGGAGCTTGCCGGTGGGCTGGCCCCCGCGCAGGCGCTGGCGCGCTGCTACCGGAGCACCGGCGCGGCGGTGCTCGCCTCGGGGCTCACCGCGATCGCAGGGTTCGCCGTGCTGATGCTCTCGAGCATCACGATGCTACGCGAGTTCGGGTTGCTCACGGTGATCGACCTTGCAGTCTCGTTGTGCGGAGTGATGCTGTTGCTACCCGCCGTGCTCGCGGTCGCCCACCGCGGTGGCCTGCGCGACCGCCGGGACGTGAGGAGCCGTGTGCGCGCGGCCCGCGGGCCGCGCGCCGAGGCCGGTGAGGGCACCGCCGGTGCTGCCTGAGGGCGTGGGCCCTGAGGTGGAGCGGACCGCGCACCGCTACCAGGCGGCGATCGGGGGGCTGGGGCTGGCGCTCGTGATCGCCTTCTCTGTCTACCTGTTCGCGAACGGGTCCCGGAGCACGCCCGGGATCGCGGCCGGCCGGCCGTTGCCGCACTTCGTCGCGCCGCTCGCGAGCTCCGACCTGGACGTGCCCGCCAACGCGCATCCGCGCTGTGACCCGGCGCGGCCGGCGCGTCGCGGGCTCAACGTGTGCGGACGCCGCGCGATCGTGCTGACCCTGTTCGATGCGGGGGCACGGGTGTGCGTGCAGTCCGTCGACGCGCTCGCGGCGGTCAGCCGCGCAGAGCCGCAGCTGCAGTTCGCGGCCGTTGCCGTCGGTGCGTCCAAGGCGAGCACCGAAGCGCTCGTGCGCCGGCATCGCTGGCCGATTCCGGTGGCATACGACAGCGACGGGGCGATCGCGGCTCTCTACGGCGTCACCGTGTGCCCCTTGATCGAGCTTGCGCGCGCCGGTGGGACCGTCGCAGCGCGCCTGATCGGTGAGGGTTGGAACGACCCGAGGCGACTCGCGGCCGAGGTTCGGCGCCTGCTCGGGGGCGGTCACTAGCGGCCGAGGTTCGGCCCCTGCTCGGGGGCGGTCACTAGCGGCCGCGAGCAGCGCATCTCAGCTCGAGGCATGCATCGCGCCTGAACTACATTGACGCGAGATGCGCGAGCTTCTCCGCAGCGGCGCCGGCGCGGCCCTGGTGGTGATGATCATGTTCACCGGCAGCATCGTGCTGTGGCTCGGTACGCCTCTGGCGTGGCTGTGGGTCGGATCTCAGATCGAGGGGGCGACCGCTTCGATATCCGGTGCACTCGTCGCGATGTTCGCCGGCGTTGTGGCGTCGGTCGTCGTGCTGGCGATCCTGCTCGTGAAGCTGAGCACGATCTACCGCGCCAACTGCCGTGCGCGCGGGCTTCCCGACCCCGGCAACGTCGTCCTCGAGGCGGTGCTCGTCGTCAGCGCCGCGGTGACCCTGGTCGCGTTCGCGATCTGGTTCGTGTTCCTCGCGGGCGCCAATCCCGTCCCCGGGATGAACATCCAGCTGTGAGCCTCATCGCGACTGCCACCACGCTCACTCCCTCGCGGGCCTGAGCGCCCTAAGCGTACGAGTAGCTCGGCTCGCGCTCGACCACCGAGCTGCGTTCCTGCTCCACCAGCGGGCGCTCGCGCCGCGCGAGCGGCGTGACATTCGCCTTCGGCTGCGAGCCTGCGCACAACTGAAACGCCAGGACCCTGCGCTGGCGCTCCGTGAGACCGCCGATTTGCTTGATCTCGCTGATCTTGTTCTGCTCCAGGAACTTCCGGCAGCGTGCGCAGCCCCAGCGCCGCTGGCACATCAGGAGCTCCGAAACCGTCCATCGTTCGGCCTCGTCGGGGCATTCGAGGATGATCTGTGCGGCTGTGACCTCGCCCTCGGCGATCCGTCGCTTCAGCTCGGCACGAGCGAGCCGGATCGCGTTGGCATGCTTGAGCGCACGAGCGCGCTGCTGCGAAGGCTTCGTTGCTGCGTTGATCATTTTGGACGTGCCTCTCCCGTACGTTGAATCCGCGCGTTTCGCGGACGCGTTGAACTTTCGCTAGGGCAGCGCCATCGCGGCCGGCCCGGCGAGACCTTCTCTCCACCTCATGAAGCGTTCGTCTATAAGAGCGCTGTCAGCCGTGCGCCCAACCCCCCAAACCCCGATTTGGAGTCTGCGCGTCTCGGCGCACGGCAGGCCTACGACTTCGGCGTACGCTACGCGAACGGGTCGGACACGGCAAGGTCACAAATGACTGAAGACGTGCTCCGAGCGTGGTTTTTGTGTGCCGTGGTCCGCCGGCGCACCTCTCCGCTGTACGCCTGCGAACCTCTCGCCGCGCTCCTCCGCGCGACCATGCCGGCCGCGCTCAGGGACCCGGGGTGAGCGGCCCGTGCTCGGCCTCGAACGAGCGCTTGGCCTGCTCGAAGATCGTCAGCGCGCGGTCCAGCGTCGGCCGGTCGTGCGTCGCCATCACGCTGCAGCGAAGCAGCGCTCCGGCGGGCGGGACCGCCGGATGGATGGCCACGTTCACGAACACTCCCGCCTCATACAGGGACTTCCACAGGAACACGGCCTTCCAGTCGTCGCCGACGGCGACCGGCACGACCGGTGTGATCAGCTCGGTGCCGTCGGGCAGGCGGGTGGGGGCGAGCACGTCGAAACCGAGCGCGCTCAGTCCATCGTGCAGGTAGCGCGCGTTGTCGAGCACCCGGGCGAACAGCCGGCGCCCCTCCTCCGAGCGGCAGATCCGTACCGCCGCGAGCGTCGCGCCGACCGACGCCGGAACGCCCGACGCCGTGAAGATGAAAGGCCGTGAGGCGATCCGCAGGAACTCGATCACCTCCGCCGAGCCGGCGATCACACCGCCGCACGACGCCAGCGACTTCGAGAAGGTCGCCATCCGCAGATCGACCCGGTCCTCGATGCCCAGCAGCTCGCAGGTGCCCGCCCCGCGCGCCCCGAGCACGCCGAGCGCGTGTGCCTCGTCGACCATCAGGCGTGCGCCGTATCGCTCGCACAGCTCGGCGATCTCCGGCAGCGGTGCCACGTCGCCCTCCATCGAGAAGACACCGTCGACGACAACGAGGATGCCGCCGCCGTCGGCGGTCGCTCGCTCGAGGCGGTTGCGCAGCAGGTCCAGCCGGTTGTGTCGGAAGGCCCGCATCTTCGCCCTCGAGAGGATGCAACCGTCGAGGATCGAGGCGTGGTCCCCGGAATCGACGATCACCGTGTCGCCCGGCTCGAGAATCGTGCCGAGCGTGCCGAGGTTCGCCTGGTGGCCGGTGGTGAACACGAGCGCCGATTCGGTGCCCATCCAGTCGGCCAGCTCCTGCTCGAGCTCGACGTGCAGATCGATCGTGCCGTTGAGGAAGCGCGAGCCGGTCAGGCCGGTGCCGTACTTCGCCAGCGCCGCCTCGGCCGCCTGCTTGACGCGCTCGTCTCCGGTTAGCCCGAGGTAGTTGTTGGAGCCCAGCATGATTCGCGCCTGCCCCTCCATCGCGACGACCGGCAGCGTCGGTCCCTCGAGCACGTGGAAGTACGGCAGCGCGCCCATCTCGCGCGCGAGCCGCAGCTGATCGAGGCGCTCGTGCTCGTGGGCCTTCGCGAAGACGTCCCGTCGCGCGCGGCCATCTGCTTCCCTGGTGGCGCTCATCTGACCCACCCATCGTAACGCCGGTGCTCGACGCTGCATGCTGCAGGTCCACGTCCGGTGGTGGCCGACACACGCGCGTCGGAATTCTGGGCCGAGGGCGGCCGGCGCGCACGCGTTCGTGCGTGAGCCGCCGCCATAGGTGTCAAGATGCTCAGATGGACGACGAAGACGACGTCGAGGAGATCAGCGTCGAAGCCGAGATGGTGGAGGTCGTCCCGGTTCCGCGGGAGCTGAGCCTTGTCGAGCGGGCCGAGCCTGCGGCGCTGCCTGTGATCCAGGCGGCGGCGGTGGCGGCGACCGGCTTCGTCGCGGGTGCGGCGACGGCCGTGCTGCTGCGCCGCCACGTCGCGCGCAGGCGTGCGCACGATCTGCGTGGCCTGGGTGACCTGGGCGACCTGCGCGATGCTGAGCTCGCGCGGCGCGGGCTCCCGCCCGTCCCCGGCACCACCCGGACCTATCTGGTCAACGTCCGCGTCATCTCGCGGCCCTGATTGATCAGTGGTCTGCGCCGCGGCCGCCTCGCTCGCCCAGCCGGAGCAGCGGGAGGACACACGCGAGCAGCGGGAGTCCACGCGGGAGCAGCGGGAGACCACGCGGGAGCAGCGGGAGGCCACACGGGAGCTGCGCGTCGAGGTGACGCCGCGCTGGTGCCTGCGACTACCGCGCGTGGGCGCCGGAGACGGCCTCACGGTTGTGCGCGCTGGCGTGCTGCACCGCCTTCTGCACCACGAGGGCAGGCCCGTGCTCGTGCGGGTCGCGCAGCTGGGCTCCGGCAGCCTCCTGTTCGGCGCGAGCGCCGGTGATCGCGCGGCGGCCGCGTACGCGATCGAGCGGATGCGGGTGGCGCTCGGGGTCGACCTCGATCTGCGCCTGTTCCACGAGCGCTTCCGCTCCGACCCGCTGATCGGCGCCGCGGTACGGGCCGATCCCGGACTGCGCGTGCACGGACGCCCGGAGCCCTTCGAGGCGCTCGTCTGGGCGATCTGCGAGCAGCTGATCGAGTACGGGCGGGCGGTCGGGATCCAGCGTCGGCTCGTGCGCGTGCTCGGCCGCCGGAGCGGCTCGCACGGCCTCAGCGATGCTCCGGAGGCGGGCGCGCTCGCGGGCTGCTCACCGGCGCTGCTGGAGTCGCTCGGCGTCTCCGCCGGCCGCGCGATCGCGCTGCGGCGCGCGGCACGAGAGGTCGCCGGCGGTCGCGTCGACCTGCAGGACGACGACCACGAGCACGGCTGGCGCCGGTTACGGACGATCCCGGGGATCGGGAGCTGGACCGTCGAGATGCTCGCGCTCACCGGCCAGGGGCGGATGGACCAGCTGCCGGCGGGTGATCTCGCTTACCTCAAGCTCGTCGGACGACTCCGCACAGGCGATCCACGCGCTCGCGCGACTGAAGAAGAGGTGCGCCGGTTCTTCGCGCCGTACGCGCCGTGGGCCGGACTGGCCGGGGCGTACGCCCTGCGTGGATCCGCTCCGCGCGACGGTCTCCGCAGACGCCATCCTCGCGGCGCATCGTGATCCGGCCTCGGCCGACGTTTATGGTCGGTTAACCCCGGTGGACATGAGAGTGGCAGTGTGTAACAGTGCGAATCGGAACAACCTAGGTCAGAGAAAAGGGAAGAGCCTAGGAGAGAGACTCGGCGAGCGCGTATGCGCTCGCTGGAAAGGGAGTGCATTATGAACTTAAGACGGACTGGCGCAGCTCTCGCTGCCTTGCTTACCGTCGCAATCATCGCGGGGTGCGGGAGCTCCTCGTCGAGCTCGAGCAAGACCTCGAGCTCGTCGAGCACGTCCAGCGCCACCAGCTCGTCGAGCGCCACGCCGACGATCTCGGCGACGTCGTTCACCAACGACTTCTCCGCGATGTCGCAGCTGGCCTCGCTCGCCAAGGCGGGCAAGGGGAAGATCGCCGCGATCCTGCCCGACACCACGAGCTCCACGCGTTACGTGGAGTTCGACGCGCCTTACCTCAAGAGGGCCGCGGCCGCGGCCGGTCTGTCGGCCTCGGACATAATCGTTCAGAACGCGCTCGGCAGCGACTCGACGTTCGTCACCGATGCCGAGAGCGACATCACCAACGGCGCGACCGTGCTGCTGATCGACCCCGAGGACTCGGGCACCGGCGTGACCGTCCAGCGGTACGCCAAGTCGCACGGCGTCGCAGTGGTCGACTACGACCGTCTCACGCTCGGCGCTCCGAAGGGCACGGCGGACTACGTCAGCTTCAACAACGTCCACGTCGGTCAGTTGATCGGCCAGGGCTTCGTCAGCTGCGTGGCCGCATGGCACGTCGCGACGCCACAGGTCGTCGTGATGCACGGCGCCGTGACCGACAACAACGCCACGCTGTTCGCCCAGGGCTACAACGGCGTGCTCGATTCGTACTTCTCGTCCGGGAAGTACAAGCTCGTCGCTCGCACGGCGGGGACGTGGACGCCGACCGACGCCCTGACGGAGTTCGAGGGCGCCTACACCGCGCATCCCAACACCAACGCCGCGGTGATCCCCAACGATGAGACCGGAGCACCGATCATCGCCTACCTGGAGAGCCACGGCGTCAAGCCCAAGACGTTCCCGACGACGGGACAGGACGCGACTCTGACGGGTCTGCAGAACGTCCTCTCCGGATACCAGTGCGGAACCGTCTACAAGCCGATCTACCTCGAGGCGCAGGCAGCGGTTGCGCTGGCACTGTACCTCCGGGCCGGCCAGGTGGCACCGGCGACGCTGGTGAACGCCACGAGCACGGACCCGAGCACGGGCAACGCGGTGCCGTCCGTGCTGCTGACGCCTGAGTGGGTCACGCCGTCTAACATGCAGGACACGGTCATCAAGGACAACTTCGTGCCCGCATCCCAGCTGTGCGCGGGGACCTACGCGAAGGACTGCAAGGAATACGGAATCAGTTAGGACAGCTCGTTCGAGTGAAGGTGTGAGAATGGGCCCTTTCGCTCACGCGGGGGGCCCAATCACCAAGGGAATCGATGAGTACTTCAGACGGCATGGCGACCGCGTCCGTGAGCAACCGGTCCGACAGCTCGCTGCTGAGCCTCCAGGGAATCACCAAGCGCTTCGGCCCCGTCCAGGCGCTGACGCGGGTCGAGCTCGAGGTCTTCCCGGGGCAGGTGACCGCGCTCGCCGGCGACAACGGCGCCGGCAAATCGGTCACGATCAAGACGATCGCCGGGTTGTGGCCGCCCGACGAGGGGGAGATCATCTGGGACGGCAAGCCCGTTCACCTGCACGGGCCACACGACGCGGAGGCCCTCGGGATCACCACGATCTACCAGGACCTGGCGCTGTGCGACAACCTCGACATCGTCCAGAACATGTTCCTGGGCCACGAGCCGCGGCGGCATCGTCTGCTCGACGAGTCGACAATGGAGCTCGCTGCACGCAAGACGCTCGACGACCTCTCGGTCACCACGGTCCGCTCGATCCGGCAGCCGGTGGCGTCTTTGTCGGGAGGCCAGCGGCAGTCCGTCGCGGTCGCCAAGGCGGTCATGTCGAAGGCCAGGCTCGTGATCATGGACGAGCCGACGGCGGCGCTGGGGGTCGCCCAGACGCGGATGGTCCTGGCGCTGATCAAGCGGCTCGCCTCGCAGGGAGTCGCGGTGCTCGTGGTCTCCCACAACCTCATCGACGTCTTCGCCGTAGCGGATCGGATCGCGATCCTCTACCTCGGTCGGATGGTGGCGAGCGGCCCGGCATCGGAGTTTGATCCCAGCAGCGTGGTCGACTACATGACCACCGGGCGATCTGCGCGTGAGTCCGGGACAGTGCCCGCGGCTGCGACCGAGAACCGCCAGGAGGCGTGATGGACGACAGAACCTCAGGCACCGACGTGCCCACCCAGTTCCAGGAGCCGCCGCTCTCAACCGAGCTTCAGGAGGACCTGACCGCAGCTCCGCAGAGTGACCTGGAGGCGGAGGCGGCCGCACCGGAGGTGCTGGCCGACTCGCTCGGCGAGTACCTGCGCGCCTATAGCCGGCGGATCCGGGCCGGAGAGAGCGGTGCCCTGCCGATCGTCGTCGGCCTGATCGTGATCATCATCTTCTTCCAGCTCGAGCGCTCGCCGTTCGACTCCCCCGGGAATCTCGTCAACCTGCTGGTGCAGTCCTCGATCTACATCATGCTCGGCGCCGCGGAGATCTTCGCGCTGATCCTGTCGGAGATCGATCTGTCGGCAGGGTGGGTGCTCGCCATCGGTGGCATCGTGATCGCCGAGCTGGTTTCCCCCCCGGTCAACTTGCCGTGGTGGGTCGGGATCCTCGCCGGCATCGGCGTATGCGCGATCATCGGCTACGTCCAGGGAACCGTGATCACATGGCTCCACGTCCCATCGTTCGTCGTCACGCTCGCGGGCCTGTTGATCTGGGAGGGGGTGGCGATCGTGCTCCTCACAGTTGACAAGTCCGCAGTCGGCGGCGTGATCTCGGTGTCGGGCGCCAGCCCGGTTTACAAGCTTGTCAACAGCAACATGAGCCCGGCCCTGTCGTGGATCGTGCTGGTGGTGGCGCTCGCGATCTTCGCGGCCCTGACGCTGTCCCGCGCTGCGCGTCGGCGCGCCAAGGGGCTGAGCGCGCCGCCGCTTGGGATCACAGTGCTCACGATCGTCCTCACGGCGCTCGGCGGGATCGTCCTCGTCTACATCTGCAACCTCAACCGCGGGGTTCTGATCCAGCTGAAGGGCGTCCCGTGGTTCGTGCCGTTCGTGGGAATCGTGCTGCTCCTGTTCTCCATCTTCCTGGGACGGACCCGGTACGGGCGCTACATGTACGCGATCGGCGCCAATCCGGAGGCCGCTCGCCGTGCGGGCATCAACGTCCAGCGCGTGCGCCGGCTCGCGTTCACCCTGAGTGCGATGACGGCCGGCATCGCCGGGCTGTTGTACGTATCGTGGCTGGGGTCGATCTCGACCGACGTGCCCGGCGGCAACTACACGCTGTACGGCGTGGCAGCGGGCGTGATCGGCGGGGCGAGCCTGTTCGGGGGCCGCGGCAAGCCGCTCCACGCGCTGCTCGGCGGGCTCGTGATCGGAATCGTGTTCAACGGCTTGGCGCTGATGGGAATCAGCGCTGCCGGTCAGTACATCGCAACCGGGATCGTGCTGCTCGTCGCCGCGGCGGTCGACGCGACCGTGCGCCGCGGCTCAATCGGCGCGCGCTGAGTGACGTGAGGTTGTGCTCGACGGGTCACATGCCCCGCCGGGCACGTGACCCGTCAACAACCGGGCGTGCTAACTGAATCTAAAGGTCCGCGCTAAACGCCCTGGCCCGCGAGCAGCTCGTTCGTCGAGGCGTCGGTGACAGCGTTCGGATCGCTGATCAGGTCGTGGCTCAGCATCCAGGAGCCGAACGCATTCCACTGCGAGGGGCTCTGCCAGCCCCATGGCTCGCCACCCGTCGGGAACCAGTACGGCATCGTCGCCTTGACGCTCGCAAGCTGCAGCTTCTCGTTGAGCCCGGCCGCGGGGTTGGCCGCGATCAGGTTGCGGACGGCCGCCGCCGGGTGCGCCCGTGCGGACTCGTAGCCGCGCGCGACCGCTTGAACGAACGCCCGGATCAGGTCGGGATGGTTGACGATCTCGTTCTCGGTGACGACGAACACGAGCTCGTTGTAATTCGGCACGCCGGCCTTCTCCACGTGGATCACGTGTGGGTGCTTGCCGAGCTGGGCCAGCTCGATCGCCTCGTAGTTCCAGTAGGCGCCCAGCGTCGCGTTGACACGTCCCGAGAGCATCGCCGGCACCAGGTTCTCGCCGACGTTGTCGACCTTCACCGATCTCTGCGGAACGTTCGCATCCTGGAGGATCGTGTGCAGGAACACGTTCTGATACGGGATCCCAGCAACTCCCACCGTCTTTCCGCGCAGGTTCTTCGGCGTCGTGATGTGCTGGGATCCGAGCGACACGATCGAGGTGAGCGGCCGCTGCACGAGCGCCGCCACCGACACGAGCGGGACATGCTGGTTGCGCACGAGGAACACCTCGGGCTCGTAGGCGATCGCGACCTGCACCTTGCCGGCCTCCAGCAGCCGCAGGGGCGCCGACGGATCGCTCGTGTCGTACTGGATGTTCACATTGAGCGCGGCGCGCTTGAAGTCACCCTCGGCCTGCGCCTGGTAGATCCCGACGTGGTCCGCGTTCGGGGACCAGTCGAGCATCAGCGTCAGCGACTGGAACGCGCTCGGAGAGACGGTGATGACGTTGGTCGCCTCGCCGCACCCGACGATCACGGCGGCCGCGGCGCTCACCGCCGCCAGCATGACCGCGATCCCCCGTATGCGGCCGAAGCTGCCCGAGTTGATTCTCATCGTCGTTCTCCTATCTTCGGGTGAGCCCAGGGGAGCGCGATCCGCTCGACCGCGGTCAGCAGCCCGAACAGCGCGATTGCGAACACCGAGAGCACGATGACACAGGCATAGGCCCGCGCCATCAGCAGCTGCGGGAGCGACACGGTGAACAGAAAGCCAAGTCCCTTGCTCGCTCCCGCACCTTCGGCGAACACGGCCGCGATCGGCGCGAACACCGCTGCGAGCTTTGCGCCCGTGAACAGGTCCGGCAGCGCGCCGGGAAGCTCGACCTCGCGGAAGATCCTCAGCGGCGAGGCGTCGAAGGTTCGCATGAGCTTCAGCAGGCCCGGATCTGCGCTCTCGAGGCCGGCGAGCAGATTCACCACGACCGGGAAGAAGACCACCAAGGCGACGATCAAGAGCTTCGGCAGCAGCCCGAAACCCAGCCACAGCACCAGCACGGGCGCGACGATGGGGATCGGCACGGTCTGCGATGCGATCAGCAGCGGGTAGAGAGCTCTGCGCAGCGTCGGGGAGAAATGGATCATCACGGCCAGCGTGAAGGCGACGACGAGCGCAAGCATGAATCCCAGGAGGACCTCTTCGGCAGTCGCGAGCAGATTGCTCCACAGGAGCGCGCGGTCGACGTAGAGCGAGCGGGCGATCGCGTGCGGCGCCGGCAGGATCAGCGGATCGGCGCCACCGAGGTCGACGTACAGCTCCCATGCTCCGAGCAACCCGAGCACGAACACGGCGGGGGGCAGCAGGTAGCGCAGCCGCAGCCGCGGCGCCACGCTCCCCCGCCGCGGCATGCTCAGAGCAGGGGCGGGATACGGGGCGGGGCGGGTCGTGACCGCACGGATCGCTTCGTCGACCTCGATCGCGTCGGCGTGCGGTGAGACCCTCATGCCGGTACCCCCAGCGCCCGCATCGCCAGAGCGCGCAGCTCGACGACGCGTGCGTCGGTGCGTGCGCGCGGACGCTCGAGCGGGACCGCGATGTCGGCGACGATCCGCCCCGGCCGCGCCGACATCACGACCACGCGGTCGCCCAGCACGACAGCCTCCTCGACGTCATGCGTCACGAGCACCACCGTGCGCGCCTGCTCCTGTAGTGCGTGCGCGAGCCAGACCTGCATCTCGGCGCGCGTGATCGCATCGAGCGCCGCGAATGGCTCGTCGAGCGCCAGCACCGGCTTGCCTGCCAGCAGCGAACGCAGGAACGAGACGCGCTGGCGCATCCCGCCCGAGAGCTCGTCCGGTCGCGCTCGCTCGAAGCCGCTCAGCCCGAGCCGCTCGAAGTACGGCGCCGCAAGCGCGCGGGCGTCGGCCCTCGAGGCTCCTCGCGCGCGCAGCGCGAGGCCGGCATTGTCGAGCGCCGAGAGCCACGGCAGCAGCAGATCACGCTGGGGCATGAGCGCGGCCGGAGCGCTCCTGACGCGACCGCTGTCGGGCTCCTGCAGCGTGCAGATCAGCTCGAGCAGCGTCGTCTTGCCGCAACCGCTCGGCCCGACGATCGCCGCGATCTCACCGCAGGACACGTGCAGCGAGACCGCGTCGAGCGCGTGCACCACGCCGCGGCGCGACGTGTATGTGCGCGAAACCTCCTCGACGTCGATCCCGTCGCTCTGCCTGCTGTTGGAAGGCTCCGTCGCGAGAGCCCCGATCACCATCACTGCACTCCCTTCGCGGGCATTACCCCACAGGTTCCAAGGGTCAGCGCCGCGATCGGGCGCTATCTCAGCCGGCCTGACGCCAGCTCCCCTGATTTCACATTCCGTACAGGATCCTATCGCGCGTGCGGCGTGTCCGATGACCTCAGGCCAGCGACGGCGCCTGCGGGAGCGCGGCGAGCGCGGCCCTCAGGTCCTCCTCGGAGAACTCCGGATCCTCGAGGGTCCCCGCGAAGTAGGCGTCATAGGCGCTCAGGTCGAAGTTGCCGTGTCCGCAGAGCCCGAAAAGGATCACGCGCTGCTCGCCGGCTTCACGTGCCGCGAGCGCCTCCTGCATGACGGCGCGGATCGCGTGCGCCGGCTCCGGCGCGGGAATGATGCCCTCGCTGCGCGCGAACCGCACCGCGGCGTCGAACGTCTCGTTCTGCAGGTAGGCGCGTGCCTCGACCAGACCGGCCTTCACGAGTCCGCACACGAGCGGAGAGTCGCCGTGGTAGCGCAGCCCGCCGGCATGCACCGGCGGCGGCACGAAGTCGTGCCCCAGCGTGTACATCGGCATCAGCGGCGTGAGCCCGACCGTGTCGCCGTAGTCGTAGGCATACACGCCGCGCGTGAGCGTCGGGCAGGCTGCCGGCTCGGCGGCCACGAAGCGCGTCTTGGCGCCGTCGCGCAGCACGCGTCGCATGAACGGGAACACGAGTCCGCCGAAGTTCGAGCCGCCGCCCACGCAGGCGACGACGACGTCGGGCTCCTCACCCGCCATCGCCATCTGCGCGATCGCCTCCTGGCCGATCACCGTCTGGTGAAGCAGCACGTGGTTGAGCACCGAGCCGAGCGAATAATTGGTATCGGCGCCCTGCGCAGCGACCTCCACGGCCTCCGAGATCGCGATCCCTAGCGACCCGGTCGGATGTCCGCTCTGGGAGCGCCCGGCCTGGGTCAGCTCTGACGGGGAGCGGTGTACGGTCGCCCCCCAGGTCTCCATCATCGAGCGCCGGTAGGGCTTCTGGTCATAGCTCGAGCCCACCATCCACACCTCGCACTCGAGCCCGAACAGCCGGCAGGCAAACGCAAGCGCTGATCCCCACTGCCCGGCCCCGGTCTCGGTCGTCAGCTTCGTGATCCCGGCCTGCGCGTTCGCGTAGGCCTGCGCGACCGCCGTGTTGGGCTTGTGCGATCCCGCGGGCGAGACGCCCTCGTACTTGTAGTAGATGTGCGCCGGCGTATCGAGCGCCCGCTCGAGGCGATGCGCCCGGTAGAGCGGCGTGGGGCGCCAGAGCTTGTACGCATCGCGCACCGGCTCGGGGATCTCGATCTCGGGCTCGGTCGAGACCTCCTGCAGGATCAGCTCCATCGGGAACAGCGGCGCGAGGTCATCGGGTCCGGCCGGCTGGCCGGTGCCCGGGTGCAGCGGCGGCGGACCGTCCGGCGGCATGTCGGCCATCAGATTGACCCAATGAGTCGGGATGTCCTTCTCATCCAGCACGAACTTCACCGTCTCACTCATCAACCTGTCCCTCCGGCCTGTTCGATAGCGGCAGCGGACGATCTTAGTCGCTGTCTCGCCGGCGCGGCGCTTGTGGCGAAGGACGCCAGCGCATGCCCGCTCGCCCGCGCCTCAGAACCTGCCTCGGCGCATCACCACGCTTACGGTTCCGGCCATGCGTCGTGCTTCCGGGTTCTGGTCATGCGTCGTGCTTCCGGGTTCTGGTCATGCGTCGTGGCTCCGGGTCCGGTGATGCGTCGTGCTTCCATGTAGGGTGGCCGAAGATGATCAGCCGAGCCCTCCGCAACAGCGCCCTGGCGAGCCTCCTGCTCGTCCTCCTGATCGCCGGTCCCGCCGCGGCGACCGGAACCTTCCGCCCCCGGATCGGTCGCGCGCTCGGCCTTGTCCCGCCGGCCGGGTCCACCGACGTCGCGATCGACTCGGCGTTTCCCGAGGTCTACCACGGCGGCTCGGTGTTGACCCACGTCACCGTCCATACGATCTTCTGGGCGCCTGCCGGCTATTCGTTCACGGGGTCGCCCTCCACCGGTGTGCTCGGCTACGTGCCGCTGATCCAGCAGTTCTTCACCGATGCGGCCCACGATTCGGGCTCCACCGGGAACCTCTTCTCGATCCTCGACCAGTACGGGGACATGCAGGGCGCGGGCTCCTACGACATCTCCTACAACGCCGCCACCGACTCGATCGCGGACACCGATGCCTTTCCGGTCAAGAGCGACCAGTGCGCCTCGCCCTCCGGTGTTGCGACGTGCGTGACCGATCAGGAGGTGATCGACGAGATCGACAAGGTGATCCAGCGCGTGGACCCAGGGGGTCGCGACTTCCACGACCTATGGGAGATCTTCCTGCCGCCGAACGTCGACGAGTGCATTACCGCCGACTCGTGTGGCACGAACTCGTTCGCCGGGTATCACTCGCTCGGTGACGCCGGGCACGGGGAGTTCTTCTACGCGGTGACTATCGACACGCTGATCGAGGTGCCTCCGACGCCGGGCGCCGATCCGGAGGGCAACCCGGAGGCCGAGAGCGCGATCGACACCGCGGCGCACGAGACCGTCGAGGCGATCACCGATCCCGAGGGCGCCGGTTGGATGGACTCAAACGGCAACGAGGTCGCTGACAAGTGCGAGAACGGCTTGCAACAGGGCACTCCGCTCGGCACCGCGGCGGATGGCTCCCTCTACGACCAGCTGATCAACGGTCATGAGTACGACATCCAGACGATGTGGTCCAACACGGTCATGGGCTGCGTCCAGGATTCGACCACCACCACCGACGGCCTGCCTCTGCCGAGCGTCTCGCTAAGGCAGTTCAGCCCGATCGTGAGCGGCAGCGCCGGCACGCCGATCGGCGGCGCGCCCGTCCTGATCATCCTGCTGCGTGCGAGCTCGGGCACGATCGTCGCGAGCGCCACCACCGGCACGCGCGCCGACGGCTCGTGGGGTCCCGTCGAGCTGAGCACCGGCGGACGGCATCCACTCCCACACGCACCAGGCGATGACCGCGACGTCGTCCTCGTCGAATACGACTCCAGTAGCGTCGCGCCGCAGCTGATCGCAACCGGCAGCGGCGGCAACCCCTTCAACGAGGCCGGATGGACCGGATGGCTCGACCTCGACACGGGCGCATCGGTCGCGTCCCACTCGATCTCGATCGCGCCGTGCTTCCAGACGGGCGTGCTCGAGCTGACGATCAACGGTGTGGACACATCAGCACCGCCGCTGTCGGAATGCTCCACGTCATTGGGCGAGACGACCGTCGGTACCTCGCCGATCACAGACGGGAGCGTCGTGACGCTCAGCAGCGAGGACAACCGTGCGGTCTCGGCGCTCGCTCCGGAGGGAGGGCTGGTGAAGATGACGGTGGCGCTCGGCGAGCCCGGAAGCGTGTCGGTCGTGGGCAACTCGCAGATCCTGTTCTCCCCCAGCGGCATCCCCGCGTGCACTGCCGACCTGCGCGCCCAGGTGCTCACCTGCAGTGGGCTCGTCCCGGGGGCCCGCTATACGCTGACGCGTGTCCGCGGGCACGCGGTCCGCTCCGCCAGGGCCGGTGCCGGCGGCACGATTCGCATCGGCGGCTTTCCCGGCAGCCCGCCGGTGGCCCGTGGCGACCGCTTCGAGCTGCGCAACCGCGCCGGCCGGACCCTGACCGTCCTGCACGTCGCCGACCTGCGTGTTGACATCAAGGGCGAGGAGACCGAGGTCGCGTCGGGAACGTGCCAGCCGGGCGACTACTGGGGTCCCCCGCTCACGAGCCTGCCCGCGAGCGCCTCGGTCGGTGTCGGCGGCGCGACCGGAACGGGAACGATCTGTCCTCTCAACGGCAGGGCCACCGGCATGCCCGACGCCGTGATCGCGCAGACCGACGACCTCAGCGGCGGCCTGACCGAGACCACGGTCCCGTTGCTCGTCGGCACGGCGCCGGCCAACGACGCGATCGTCGGCGGAGGGTTCACGGCGCTTGCCCAGACGGGGCTGGCGGGCCCGAATGGCTCCGTCCTGCCGGCGGGTGGCACGGTCTCGCTCACGATCCGCAATGCCGGCGGTCGCCCCGTGTACCACGCTGCCAACGTCGCCACGGCCTCGGGTGACCTCGTGGCGGCGCTCCCGGCCGGGATCTATCGGGCCAACTGGGTGCTCAGCGACCGCAACGGTGACACGCGCACGGTGAGTACGACGTTCGTCGAGCAGTAGCAGGTCATTCCGCGGTAAGCCAATACCCGGCCGCGACTCCTGCTCGCTGCGCACCACGGGCGCGCACCTGCCGCGCGCCGGCGCGGGCCGAGTCTGCCGGCGACGAGGTGCCATGGGCGCGCGACGATGGTACGTGCGAGCGGCTGCGGACCCGTTCGGGTACTCCGAGATGCATCGGTTAGAATCACGAAAAGCCCTGCTTGGCGGCGGCTTTTGGGGCGTTCTGCATCTGCTCCACGCCCTTGACCCACGCGTCCGTTGACGGACATGAACCGGGATCTTCGGCATCTCGATGGGCGCCTCCAGACGACTGCGAGGATCGAGCTCGCGTTGGTCTCACGTTCGCGTCGCGAGCGATCCCGCGGCCTGACGCGAGAGATCATCCGCAAGAGTCCACAAAACGCCTGCTAAAGGTCCCTTTGACCGAGGACGATTACTCCCGCAAATACCATTAATCCTCCGGTCCGCCGAAAGGACCACCGCCTCGCTCCGCTCTGCGGACAACCGGGGGGGACGGAGGTGCTCGGAGGGAGTCCTTCCACATGCGAATCAACAAGAGATGGGTTGCGCCATTGGTCGTGGTAGGTGCGCTTGCGGCCGGAGGAGCGGCGTACACCAACGGCATCGACACAACAGGCGTCTCGGCCCAGGAATCGACTATCGGCTACGGAAAGGTGACGGTCGCCGGTGCCACTGTCACCGACGTCCAGTACGGGCTCAGCGCGAACGGACAGACCATCGAGACGGAGCAGATCACGTTCGACTCGAACCACCTCCTGCCCGCGGGACAGCTCGTCTACGCAGCGTGGAACGACGACTCAGGCGCCGACTTAGGCGTCGCGCAGATGACGCAGTGCACGACCGGCAACATCAGCGACGCGTCGTTTGGCGCCACGACGACAGCGCCATTCAACGTCGCGCAATGCTCGATCAGTACGCCGGTCTCCGGCGCGACCGACTTCGACGTCACGGTGTCACCGCCCAACGATCCGCCGGGTGGCACAGCGTACTAGCGCTCGGCAGGGTGCCATCGCTCTGAGCTTCTGCCGGCGACGAGCCGGGACCGCGAGGTCCCGGCTCGTCTTGCGTTGCATGCGAGGGCGTGGTGAGCGGGGCGGTCTTGGGGTCGCCCATTGAATGCGTCCGACGCACGCAGGAAGATTCCGGGAATCCCCGTGTGAAGACGACAGATGCCCCTGCCCCGTGAAGCCGCGCCGCCTGAACTCCGCCCTGGTCGTCGGGGCTGTCGCGCTGGTTGCCTGGGCGGCGTGGACCTACGTCGTCCCGACCGCGCTCGGCGGGGAGACGACGTATGTCATCACCGAGGGCACGAGCATGGAGCCCTCCTTTCACACCGGCGACCTCGCGATCGTTCGGCCGGCCGGCCGTTACGCGGTGGGCGACGTAGTCGCCTATCGCAGCTCGCTGCTGCACATCATCGTGCTGCACCGGATCGTCGCAATCCACGGCGACCGCTATGTCTTCAAGGGTGATCACAACGACTTCCTCGACCCGGTGCAGCCGACACGCGCGGAGATCGTCGGCAAGCTCTGGATCCACATACCGCATGCCGGCTTCGTGTTGGCCTGGCTCCACACTCCGCTTGCGGTCGCCATCCTCATCGCAGCAGCCGGCCTGTTGGTCGTCTCTTCCGAGGGCGAGCGGCGGCGCCGAGGGCGGCGACGTCGCAACGCCTCGGAACCTCGCGCACGTGGGGCTCGCGCGATGAAGCCCGCCAAGAGCAGCGCGGCGTATGTCGACGTGCCAGGGCCGCTCGCGGCTGCCGTTGCTCTGATGGTCGTGTTCGCGATCCTTGCCGGGCTCGCGTTCAGCCGTCCCACCACGCGCAGCACCACTCACACGAGTCGCTACACGCAGAGCGTGACGTTCAGCTACCGGAGCCTCGTCCGCCCCGGACCCGTCTACCCGAACGGGATCGTGAGCACGGGCGACCCGTTGTTCCTCCAGCTCGTCAAGAACCTGCGCATCGGGATTCGATATCAGATGACCAGCGCCGCGTCTCACGTAATCGCAGGCACCCGAGGCGTCACGGTCGTGCTCTCCGAGCCAACCGGGTGGAGCAGCCACTTCCAGGTCTTCAAGGTCGCCGGGTTCCGAGGCGATGCCTTCACGGAGCGGTTCACGATCTACTTGGACAACATCCAATCGCTGCTTGACCAGGTGGACAGGCTCAGTGGCGTGACGGGCTCCGAGGCGACAATCGCCGTCGACGTCTCGGTGCGCATCCGCGGCCTGGTGGCCGGAAGGCCGATCGCGGCGGTGTTCCGTCCGTCCCTGAGCTTTGCGCTGCAGCCCTTGCAGTTGCAACCCAACCCCGCCGGAGGTCCCCCGGATGAGTACACGACCGTCCAGCGGGGTCTTGTGACGGTCGCGTCGTCAGCCCCGAACACGATCAACCTGCTCGGCGTGAAGGTGGGCGTCCGCGGACTGCGGATCGCCTCCGTCGTGGGGTTCGTGCTGGCTGCGATCGCTGTCCTGCTGTTCGTCCTTCGGGCACGGCGGGCAAGGCCGGTCACAGACGAGGACCGAATCCAGGCGCAGTACGGACATCTGATCGTTGCGGTTCGCGCCCCAGGGAGCGTCAGCTCGCAGGTGATCGAGGTGACGAGCATCGAGGCGCTCGTGAAGCTCGCCGAGAACAGTGGTCAGCTGGTCCTCCATCAGCACAACGGCGGCGGTGACAGCTATCTGGTCAACGATGGCGCCACCGCGTACCGCTACATGCCGGGGAGCCCCAACGGGGCGGCCGCTCAACCCCCGGCTCGTGCTGGGCAGGGAGCCGCACGCAACGGTCTGACGAATCAGCCGTTGGCGTCGAGCGCCTCGCCCGGTGCGATGGTTCAGTCGCAGGTGCCGAACCTCGAGGGAGCCCCGGCGCCGTCCTCGGCCCCGGTCTCACCGGATGTGCCCGTGGCTCCAGCAACCGAGGCAAACGGCGTCTTCGTCGCGGGGCTCCCGGACGTTGCGCCGGCCCCGGCGTCTCAGCCTGCCGCCACCGCCGATGTCGCGGCGCCGGAGGCGTCTCCGGCTGCCGCCGATGTTGCGGTGCCGGAAGCGTCTCCGGCTGCCGCCACCGCCGATGTCGCGGCGCCGGAAGCGTCTCCGGCTACCGCCACCGCCGATGTCGCGGCGCCGGAAGCGTCTCCGGCTGCCGCCGATGTCGCGGCGCCGGACGCGTCTCCGGCTCCCGCCACGGCCGATGTCGCGGCGCCGGACGCGTCTCCGGCTGCCGCCACCCCAGCTGCTTCCGTCCCGGCCAGATCGACCGCTCCGGCCGGATCCGCCGTCCCGGCCACGTCCGAATTTGCGGCCCCCTCGTACCCTGATCCCGTCCCCGGCGAAGCAGCGCCGCCGGCGGTCGTAGCGGCAGCTGCATCGGCCGCAGCGGCGGCCGCCGCCCTCATGAGGCGCCCGGTGGCTCCAGACGCCTCCGCCGTCTCTACGGGTGCGTCACCGACGGCCAGTTCCGCACAGCCGTCGGCGACGCTCCAGCCGGGCTCACCGCAGGCTGTTTCGCCGTCGGCGACGCTTCAGCCGGGCTCACCGCAGGCTGTTCCGCCGGTCCTAGAGCAGCGCTCGCCGGCTGCGCCGCCCACCGGACCGACCGCCAGGCCGCCTTCGGGTCTTGGTCAGGCAGCGGCCTCGCTTCCGCCCCCCTCGTCGGGGCCGGGTGTCACCTCAGACACCGGCGGTGGCCTCGGCTCTGCTCCGACGTCGCTCCCGTCTCGCCCGCCCGCGTCCGGTGCCGGTCCCGGCATCGGCAGTGGCCTCGGCCCGGCGCCGACGTCGCTCCCACCGAGCCAGGCGCCGCCCCCCGCCGCGCCGCCCTCGGAACCGCAGGCCCTTCTCGGTCCGGGGCCGACCTCGCTCCGGCCGCCCCCAACCGCGCCGCCCGCCGCACCGTCCTCGGAGCCGCAGGCTGGTCTCGGTCCGGCTCCGACCTCGCTCCGGCCGCCCCGAACCGCGCCCCCCGCCGCGCCGCCCTCGGAGCCGCAGGCTGGTCTCGGTCCGGCTCCGACCTCGCTCCGGCCGCCCCGAACCGCGCCGCCCGCCGCGCCGCCCGCCGCGCCGCCCTCGGGATCGCAGGCCCTTCATGGTCCGGCTCCGACCTCGCTCCGGCCGCCCTGGGCACACCCGACCCCCGGCCGCGAACGCACGCCAACCGATGCGCCGCGGCAACCAGGGCCGGAGCACTCACCGTCGGCGACGGTGCAGTCCGCCACGCAGGCGATACAAGCCTGGCGGGCCCGAATGCGGAAGCGCCTCCGTTGAGATCGAACCTGCGATCCTGCGATTCTGGCGGATCCGTGAGCGTTCACGTCCCGCCGGCCGTCACTCTTTCGCGCTCGGCGTTCACTTTCCTTCCGTGAACGTTCACTGTTGACACAACCGGTGCGGGCAATTGTGACGTCTGGCGTGACACGTGTCACGTTTTCTGTGCGACCCTCACGCATACATGACGGGGCCTGGCCGAAAAACGACGGAATGCCGGACGTTTCTCGGCCAGACTCGGAGGATCGATGAGGCGCTCGCGCGACTCGCGGTGTCGCAACATGGTGTGATGACCGTCAATCAGCTCGATGCGCGCGGCCTCGCCCGCAGCAGCATTCGGGGACGCGCGGCGACGGGGCGGCTGCACCGCGTGCACCACGGCGTCTACGCGCTGACGCCACCGCAGCTGCTATCGCGCAACGGGCGCTTCATGGCCGCGGTGCTCGCCTGTGGCCCGAACGCCGCGCTCTCGCACGCCTCGACGGCGTTGCTGCTCGACCTGCGGCCCTCGAGCACAGTCAAGATCGACGTCACCATCCCCACGCGCAGCGGCCGCAGACGAGACGGGATCCGCATCCATCGCTCCACCACGCTGCGCCCCTGCGATGTCATCGCGGTCGAGAACATCCCGTGCACTTCGGTCGCCCGGACGATCTTCGATCTCGCCGAGCGCCAGGACCGCCGCGGTGTGGAGCGCATCCTCGACCGCGCGACCACATTGCGGGTCCTCAATCTTCGCGGGCTTCAGGATCAGATCGACAACAACCCCAACACGCGAGCGGGACGGATCCTCACCCAGACGCTGGATGACCATCGTCCCGGCAGCACGACGACGGAGTCACCGCTCGAGGAGGAGTTCCTGGCGTTCACCCGCGACCTCGGCCTGCCCGACCCCGAGACCCAGCCCTGGCTCGACCTCGGCGACGGCGACTCACCGATCCGACCGGACTTACTCCTGCGCGCCCAACGCGTGATCATCGAGCTCGACGGCTTCGGCACGCACGGCACCCGTGGATCCTTCGAATCAGATCGTCGCCGCGACCAGCGCGCAAGCGCTGCCGGCTACCGCACCATCAGGATCACCCGGCGGCAGCTCAGAGACGAACGGCAACGGCTCGCGCGTCTGCTCATCCACCTCACTACTGGTACCGCAACCGCCTCAAACGCTCGCGCCCCAACCCAAGCGTGGCTCAGAAGCCGGTGGGGCGCGTGGGCGCCTTGACGAACTCCTCGAGCTGGTCGGTGCGTCCGCACCGGAGGACCGAGCTTTCGCAGTTCCGCCGGCATCATCCCGGGATGACGGCGAACTCGGCACCGAGCCGTTGGTAGGTCGACTGCGCTCGGCTATCCAGCGTGAGCAGCGTTTGGGCGTGTGCCTTGGCTTCGAGGGCGACCAGGCCGTCGTAGCTCGATCCCCCGGAGACGCCGGCCCCTGCCAGCGTTTGCAGCAGCCGGTCGCGCTCGGCGTCACTCAGGCGCATGGGCGGCTCGTCAAAGCGGCGCGCCAGGACCCTGGCAGCGAGCATTGGCACGACAGCGAGCCCGGACGGCAGTCGGGTCAGCAGGGAATAAACCTCGATGACGACGTGCGCGGGGAGGGCTCTCACCGTCTCCAGCGCAGCGGCTGCTGACTCATGCTGTTCGTGCCATTCCGACAGCGCGGCGATGACCGCGCTGGTGTCAGCGGTCAGCGCCGTCCTCGTTCCATTAGCTCACGAACCTGTTCGGCGTCGAGACGCTCGTCTGTATCGACCACGAACCGGACGCCGCGAGGGCCCGCCTCAACACGCACCCGTGTGGGAACGGCGACTTCGAGGTGACCGTCGACGGCTGTGAGCTCCAGTTCGGTGCCGGGTGCGAAGCCCAGTTGTTCGCGTAACGTCTTCGGCACCACCAGTCGACCTGCCATATCGATGGTTGTGCGCATGGCACAAGCGTACCATTAGACTGGTGGGCCGAAAACGCAGCGCGACCTACAGATCGAGGACGAGCTCAAGCGCGTCGTCCACGGCCTGCTGCTCGGCGGCCGTGAGGCGGCCCGCGAGCTCTCCGAGGCGTTCGACGTCGACCGCGCGCAACTGCTCGACGAGTACTCGTGTGCGGTCGTTCATCAGCTCGATCTCAGGTCGAAATGTCGCGGCAGCGGCGCTGCGCGACGTCGGGGCGACGATCGCCGTCGACAGCCCCAGCAGCTCATCCGCCTGGACGAGCACCCCGTATCTCGGACCATGCTGCCCGCGCCCGCGCCCGCGCGCGTCCGGCAAGCGGATGCGGTAGATCTCGCCGCGGGTCACGCCGGCCAGTCCGGCGCGACGGATTCCATCTCGGCCAGTACAGCTCCGCGTTCGGCCGTGTCTGCGGGATTGGCGGAGAGCCGCGCGACCTCCGCAGCGAGCGACGAGCGACGTACACGCCGCTCCCCGGCTTCGGTCAAGGCAGTCCGTACGGCCTCGGACTCATTACGCCCCTCCCGCATCAGAACGGCGAGCGCGCGCTCGGACGCGTCGTCCAGACGAGCCCTGACGATGCGGGAAGCCATGGCCACACCGTAGCACAATCTGTGTCACATGTTACGTATGGGTCTGCTTGCGCAACTGAAAGGAACAGCGCCAGCCTCTTGCAGAGATGGGCTCACTACCCACTCAGCTTGCGCACCTGAGGGGAAAGCGCCAGCCTCTGCAGAGATGGGCTCACTACCCACTCAGCTTGCGCACCTGAAAGGAACAGCGCCAGCCTCTGCAGAGATGGGCTCATTACCCACTCAGGAGATGGGCCCATTACCCTGTCAGGTCACGACTGGCTGCGTCAGCGCTTTGACGAACTCCTCGAGCTGGTCGGTGCGCCAGCACTCGAACGCGACGCAGTGCCGCTGGTAGGCGGCGATTACGCTGTCGCCGTAGTTCCAGTACAGGCGGGGCTCGGGGTTGAGCCAGAAGGTCCGTCCAGCCTTTGCCGCGATCAGGCCGAACACGTCATCGCGCGGTGGCCGGCCGTTCGTGCGCGCGTCGCCGAGCACGATCACCGTTGTGCGCGGGTTCAGCTCCCCCTCGATGAGCGCCAGGAACTCTGTCCACACGCGACCGTAATCGGTGTAGCCCGACACGTCGGCGACGCCGGCGTCTCGGGAGACGATCGCGCTCGCGGCGCGGAAGTCGCGCTCGTGCTCGAACACGTCTGTGACCTCGCTGATCCGCTCGATGAACACGAACGAACGCAGCTTGCGGAATGCGTCGTGCAACGCGTGCACGACGCTCAGGAAGAACGTGCTGGCGCCAGTGACGCTCGTGGAGACATCGCACAGAACGAAGATCTCGGGACGGCGGGGTCGCTTCGGCCGGTACTTGAGCTCTACCGGCACGCCGCCGGTCTGCAGCGATGCGCGCATCGTCCGGCGCACGTCGACGTGGGCGTGGCGTTTGTGCCCCCGGTGCTCGTGGCCCTGCGTCGCCAGCCGTCGCTTCAGCTGCGCCACCACGATGTGAACGGCCGCGAGGTCGGAGACCGGCCCGCTCGGAAGCGCCCGCGCGAGATCTTGCAACGGCCGCTTCGCCGGCAGCGTCCCGGTGCGCGAGATCAGCTCCCGCTCGAACACCTGCCGCAACGCCTGCTCGAAGCTGCGCACCTGCTCGCGCGTCAGCCCTCGATGGCGCGGATCGTCCTCTGGCAGGTCCTCGCGGGGCTCGGCCCGCAGGCCGAGGCCCCGCCTGATCCGCTGCACGTCGACGCCGAGGATCCCCGAGCCCTTGCCGCGGCTGAACGCCGCCACCGCGAGCCGCGCGAAGTCGCTCAGCCTCCCCTCGGCTCCCTCCTGCAGCGCTTCGGCGATCTGCCGGCTCAGCTCGTCGATGTCGATATCGCCCGTCGCGTCGGTCAGCTGGGGGAGAGGCTCGGCGACGTCGAGACGGACCGCCTGCGCCTCGGCGGCCCGGAAGAAGAAACGCTCGAACACGAGGTCGAACAGGCGCCGGTCGTCCGGTGACTTGGCGATCGTCGCCGCGAGCGTCTCCCGGAACGCCCGCTGATCGGTCCACGTCACGTGGCCGAGGGCCGCGAACGCGTCCAGCAGCTCGGAGGTTCCGACGGCGACGCCCTCCTCTCGCAGCTCGACGGCGAACGCGATCAGCTCACCGTCCAACCCGCCCGGACCCGGCGTCGGGATCGGCACCGCGTTTGTCGAGGGGAGGGGCACCTGACCTCTCGCCGCTCAGGCCGCCGGCGCGCGGGCGGACCGCAGTTCGACGCCGACGCGGGCGGCGACGGTCTCGATGTCGGTGCGGTGCTTGACGATCACGCTCATCGTGGCCCGGAACGTCGTCTCGTCGATGTCCTGCGCGCCGAGCAGCAGCAGCGCGCGCGCCCAGTCGATCGACTCCGCAATGCTCGGCGGCTTCTTGAGATCCAGATCGCGCACCCGCTGTACGACCTCCACCAGCTTGCGCGCGACCGTCTCGCTCAGCTCGGGCGTGTGGAGGCGGACGATCTCGAGCTCGTGCTCGAGGTCCGGGTAGTCGAGCCACAGGTACAGGCAACGCCGCTTGAGCGCCTCGGTCAGCTCACGCGTGTTGTTGGAGGTGAGCAGCACGACCGGGTGCGTCCTCGCCTCGATCCGCCCGAGCTCCGGGATGCTGATCTGGAAGTCGGAGAGCAGCTCGAGCAGCATCGCCTCGAACTCCTGGTCGGTCTTGTCGATCTCGTCGATCAGCAGGACCACGGGCTCTTCGGAGGCGATCGCGGTCATCAGCGGCCGCGCGAGCAGGAACGCCTCGCCGAAGATGTCCTGCTGCACCGCATCCCAGCCGGCGTCTCCCGCCTCCGTCTGGATCCGCAGCAGCTGCTTGCGATAGTTCCACTCGTACAGCGCCTTCGCCTCGTCGAGACCCTCGTAGCACTGCAGCCGCACGAGCCTGCGATCCAGGTAGCGCGCGAGCGCCTTTGCCAGCTCGGTCTTGCCGACGCCCGCCGGTCCCTCGACGAGCACGGGCTTGCCGAGCTTCGTCGCCAGGAACGAGACGAGCGCGGTCGATTCGCCGGCGAGATACCCGGCATCGCTGAGTCCTGCGGCGACCTCGTCGACCGTCGCTGGCATCCGTGGCATGTGGGCAACTATAGGCATTGGGGACGACCGCGGGGGAGGCTGTGTGGCGCGTCGCCGGCCGGAATCGTGGCGCACGGGCGTGAACGTCGATGCGTCTGACGCTCCCGTAAAGTTGCCCGCCTGGCCCCTCCGCACGTCATCCCGCTCGCCGACGCCGTCTCGCATCCAGGCCTGTTCGCCGCCGCGCTGCTCGCTGGATTCGTGGTCGGCATCTATGGCCACGCGACCCGCTCCCGCGCGCTCATCCTCGCCGGGATCCTCGTGATCGGCGTGACGAGCCTCTACTTCGTGGCGGCCGGTGAGGTCGTCAGCGTGAACCGGTAGCGCTACAACCCACGAGCGGGCGCCGGCCGCCCGCGGGCGGCGGCCCGGCAGGGCTACTCCCGGCCGGGAAGGCCGACGGTGGGGTCCTCGCCGGGCTCGACCGCCGGAGGGGGAGGATCGGCCGGCGCGTCCGGTGGCGTCCTCCGGGCCCGAGGGGCGGTGAGCCAGCCGAGCGGTCGCTCGGGATCGCTCCATTCAGGCCGCTCAGCCGGGCGCCAAGACGATCGCCCACCGGAGCGGTCGGGCTGCTCGGGCGCGCTCGTCTCCGCGCCGAGCCGTCCGCCGGAGCGGTCGGGCTGCTCGGGCGCGCTCGTCTCCGCGCCGACCGCCTGACGCGCGCCGCTCTCGCGGCGCAATGTGCGGTCCGGATCGGCGGTGGGCGGCCGGGGCTGAGGCCCAGCCTCAGGCTCAGGTCGAGCCTGAGTCAGGGTCGCTGAGGCGTCTGGTGCGGCGGCCGGCCCGCGGGCCGGCCGACCGGACGTCTCCTCTGATGAGCCAGGCGCCGCCTCCTCGCGGCCCTGCCAGCGGCCGGCGTACACGCCGTCCTCTCCCGGCAGTTGGGGCTCGGGCTGGCGGGCGGAGCGGATGCGGGTGCCGGCGTAGGTAAGCAGCCCGGCGAGCGCGAGCGCCACGAAGATGCCCCATTCGATCCCGGAGATCGAGGCGTAGGTGGCGCGGCTCGTCGTGGCGGTGCCGCTCGTCGCGCCCGACTTGTCGAAGATCCGCCAGATCACGAGCAGGCACGTCCAGCCGCCCGCCGCGGTGATGACGGAACCGTCGCCGCCCGGCAGATGGAACGCGCGTCCCTCCGCACGCTCGAACAGCAGCACGAGCACACCGACGGCGACGAGCAGCACCGCCGCCTCGACGAATGAGAACGCCCCCCAGCCGGTCAGGGACGCGCTCGCCGACAGGAGGCTCTTGGGCTGCGCGCCCGACGCGAACACGGTCTCCTGATACCAGGGCAGGAACAGGCTGAGGAACAGGCCGCAGCAGGCGATCGCGGCGAGCCGCCGATCGCGCGCGAGCTGCTTCCACGCCTGCGTGATCCGGGAGGCTCCGGAGCTGATGTGGCGGACGGTGTCGGTGCGAAGCGTGCTCACGGGATCGACCTTGGTGCCTGGGAGCCCGGGCTGCCGCGCACGGATCCGGGCACCGGTGGACACGTCGATTGTAGGCGCGGGGGACGCGAAATCACGAGGCGCCCACGCGGCGGCCCGAAGACGGCACGCCAGCACGCCGCGTCACCGAGCGCCCGGTCAGAGGATCGGGATGTCCTCGAGGTCGGTCATGGTGGCGCGCCTATGCTCCAGACGCTCGACCCACCAGTCGATCAGCGCGCGCAGTGCGAGCAGAAGCTCTCGGAGCGCCTCCGCGAGCCGACTGCGCAGGTCCGAGGGGACCAGATCCTCCAGGCGGTGGATTGTCTTGAGAAGCAGCTCAGCGGCGCTCGCGTGCCCAAGCTCGCCTTCCGGCGCCGGGATCTCCCACCCGGACGGCGGCGGCTTCGGGACGCCCGCGGCGCCGACGCCGCGGTGCCGCTCGCTCGTCGCGGCGTCGTCGCCGGCGGGCTGGTCGTGCGCTGCGCCGGACCCCGTCGAGAGCCGTTCGGCAGCGTTCCACGCCACCTCGCCCAGCAGTCGCTCGGCGGCCGCGGAGGCCCGCTCGAGCCGCTGCTCGAGCGCCCGCAGTGGGTCGGTCGAGCTGGTGCCCTCGTTCTCTCCGTCAGCCGCGGCCATCGAAGCTGACCTCGAGCGCGCCGTTCTCGAACCTCGCCGAGGTCGGCCGGAACGCTGCCAGCGAGTCGGGCAGGACGATCGTGCGGCGATGGCCCGCCACCGTGACGATCAGCTCGGCGCCGGTCTTCTTGAGCGAGATCTCGCCCTTGCGTGCGAACGGCAGCGCGAGCGTCACGATCGCGCCGTCTCCCGCCACCTCGATCGTCTGGGTGATCGTTTCGTGGAGCACCGCAGCGGGATCGTGGCCCCCCTGCGCGAACAGAGCCTCGGACAGCCTGTCGAGCATCGCCGAACCGATGACCTCCTCTTCGAAATAGGGGGCGGCGAGCACCGGGATGGGTGCGAACGCCGAGCTGACGAGCTCCAGGTGCTCCTGTTGCACCGCTCGCCACTTCGCGAAGTAGTCGCCGACATCGGGCGTGAAGACCTTGTTGACGACGATCGCGTCCGTGAGGTACCCGTACAGGTTCAGGTAGGTGAAGGTGCGCATCGCCTCGCCGATCACCATGCGATCGGGGTTCATCACCAGGCGAACCGTTGCGTGCGCGCGGTCGCGCAGGATCCCGTTGAGGGCGATCAGGTTCGTCGACAGGCGGTGGATGTCAGCCCAGGCGGCCGAGCTCGGGAGGGGGATGTCGAGCAGCGAGCGCGCGAGCGGCCGCGCGGCGGCGAAGATCTGCTGCTCGAGTGGGAACACTCGATCGATCCACCAGCGCGCAACATCTGGGAACGAGAGCAGGCGCAGCGTCTCGCCCGTCGGCGCGCAGTCGACGATGATCGTGTCCCACTCCCCGGACTCGTAGTGCTGCTGGAGCACGAGCAGCGAGAACAGCTCGTCCATCCCCGGAGGAACCGTCAGCTCCTCGGCGGAGATGCGATCGACGCCTCGCTCCGTGAGGAGCTCGCCGAGCCAGCTCTGAACGCCTGCCCAGTGCCGTGTCATCTCCTCCTGGGCGGTGACCTCCTGCCCCCAAAGACTCCCGCCGACGACCACAGGAGTTGCGCCCAGCTCCGCCTGGAGAGAGTCGGAGAGGCTGTGCGCGGGGTCCGTTGACACGATCAACGTCCGCGCCCCCGCCGCCGCGCAGCTGCGCGCGGTGCAGGCCGCGACCGAGGTCTTGCCAACGCCCCCCTTTCCGGTGTAGAGGATCGTGCGCGGCTTCATCCAACCAGCGAGTCTACGATCCTTCGACGCAAGCGTTGGATTACGTCTGATCCGTGCGCGGGCGCGCCGCGTGGATGGCGAGCAGCTCCCGGTGGACAATCGCGCGTCGCCCGGCCCGTCGCCGGCGAGCCGGCCGTTTCGGCGCGATCAAATTCAGCGTGCTCGTGATGCGACGGAAGTTTCCGGCCAGATCGGTGGCGGCGATGCGCACGCCGTAGCTTCCCGCCGGACTGAGCGCCGGGATCACCACCGCGTTGACGCCGATGGCGAAGTCGGCGCTGGTGAGGAACACCGTCTGCGTGCCGCGCGAGATCACGATGCCGACATGCGAAGGCTTTGAGAGGTTGAACCGCAGCGTGAACGGCTCTCCGGCGGGGGCTGTCGCAGTCAACTGCTGGAGCGCCGGCGGCGTCGTGAGATCTGCCTGGAACGCCGTTGCCGTGTTGCAATACACGGGCGCCGAAGTACGCGTGCAAAGCTCCTGCAGGAAGCCGGTCACAAGCTGGTGATAGGAGAGGTCGTCCTCGACGCCGGGCTGGTAGAGCGACCACGCGCCGGTGTTGAACTGCGGGACCTCCGCAAGCGCTTCTGCGTTCCCCTGCGCGAAAAGGCTCCGCGCGGTCGCGTTGTCGCTGATCTGCGCGTAGTCGTACAGTCCGATCAACGTCTGCAGAAACGCGTTGATGATGTCGGCGCCCGGTGCAAACGAGTACTGGATGAAGCGTCGCCCGATAGCGGTCGGGAGGCTCACGCCCCCGGGCGGCGGCGCCTCGAGCACCGGGAGCGCTCGAGCCGCGACCAGCAGGTAGCTCGGATCCCTGAACGCCTCGAACGCACGCGTGAGCGCCTCGAGCGCGGTGCCCTGCGTCATCGCGCTCGTCCACGGTGGCGTGCCACCATCGAAGTCGAAGTAGTAGTCCCAGCTGATGCCGCCCGCGCGCGCCGCCGCCAGCGGGATCAGCTCCGAGAGCAGCGCCTTCATCGCGGGGTAATCGGCGGGTCCGCCCGTGTAGAGCCCATCCGCCTTGCCGAAGTTCGCGAGCTCCTGCAGCTCGATGCCCTGGCCGGGGTAGTACTCCCACACGAGCTGCGAGCCCGCGAACTCGACGCGCTGCCCGTCGCTGAGCAGCGGACCCTGGGTCCACCACTGCACGTTGCGCTCCAGGGTCAGGAACAGCGCCGGTAGCCGGGATGGCTCGAGCTGGCCCTCGACGGCGATCCCATGGAGGTTCTCCACGACCGCCTCCAGCTCCGCGGCGCGATCCGGCGCCAGCCGCTTGACCGTCGCCAGCGCCTGCTCCCACTGGCCGATGTGGCCGTCGAGCTCGGCGGTCGTGATCGCGCCGATCCGGTGAAGGCGCCGCAGCTCGCTGACCATCGTCCTGCCCGACCCCGACGACCCGAGATCCGATCGCGTGGGGGTGCCTCTGGTGCTGGTGCTCGTGCCTGTGGTGCTGGTGCTGGTGCTAGTGCTGGCCGAGCTGCTCAGGAAGGGATCGTTGACGATCCGCGCGTGGCCACCGGCCTCGAGCAGGATCACGCGCTGAGCGAGTGCGCCTGACACGCAGCACGTCAGGCTCAGCAATATCGATGCCCCCGTGACGGCAAGAATGCCCCGACGCACCATGCGGATGGTATGCGCAGCCCTACCGGGGCTGCGCAGCTTCCGTTGCATCCGCGAGCGGCGCCCGCCGTCATGCAGCATTGTCCGCGAGCGGCGCCCGCCCTCATGCAGCACTGTCCGCGAGCGGCGCCCGTCATCAATCACCGCCGTAATCCGGGCGGAGCCAGCCGCGCCGTGCCGTCGACTGCCATAGTTACAAGCACGTGCAGATCGCCAACCGAGTGAGATCGCGGCGCGCGCTAGGCGCGCTGATCGCGGCGGTGCTCACAGCAGCCACCCTGGGGGCCTGCGGCGCCAGCTCGCAACCGAACGCGACGACCGTCGTGCGGCAGACGTTCTCGGGCCAGCACCAGATCTCCAGTGGCGTCGTCGAGCTCACCGTGAGCATCGCGCCGAGCGGCTCCTCTCTGCTCTCGAGCCCGATCGTCCTGAGCTTCGGCGGGCCGTTCCAGAGCCGCGGCGCCGGCAAGCCGCCGGCCTCTCGTTTCACGGCATCGGTGAGCGCGCTTGGCCAGAACGGCTCGCTCGGGATCATCTCGACCGGCACACGCGGGTACGTGACGATGTCGGGCCAGAACTATCCGCTGCCCGCCGCGAGCTTCCGCCGCCTCGAGTCGGGATTTGCTGGACTGGGCGGCTCCGGCTCGGCTTCGGGCGCCGGAGCGCTCTCGTCTTTGGGCATCGATCCGATGCGCTGGTTGCGCGATCCGACGGTGGTGAGCACCGATGAGTCCGTGAGCGGGACGCCGACCACCCACATCGCCGCCGGCGTCGATCTCCCCTCGCTGCTTACGGATCTGTCGACTGTCCTCTCCAAGGCGCCCGCGCTGGGCGTCAAGGGCGTCGGGACGCTGCCCTCGAGCCTCTCGCCCGCCGAGCGCTCGACGATCGCCGCCGACGTGCGCAACCCGAGCGTCGACATCTGGACGGCCAACAGCGACAGGACGCTGCGCAGGATCGAGATCGGACTGACCGTGCTCGTGCAGGGGCGCGAGTCCACCGAGCTCGGTGGCCTCACCTCGGCGCGGATCGAGATCACGCTCCAGTACACCGACCTGGGGCAGGCGCAGACGATCTCGGAACCCACGAACCTGCAGCCCTACCGGGTGCTGCAGGCGAAGCTGAGCGCGCTCGTGTCCGAGGTGGAGGGCGCCATCGCGCTGGCAAGCCCCGGCTCCGGCGCTTCGAGCAGCTCGAGCTCGTCCGCTGCGACCGGTGGCTCGGGCTCCCCGGGTGCAGCCGGCGGCTCGGGGTCGTCCGGTTCAGCCGGCAAGGTCAGCCGCTACAGCCGATGCATCAAAGCCGCCTCGGGCAACGCGGCGAAGATGCAGAAGTGCGCCTCGCTGCTGAACGCCGGGTAGCGTGTGGACAATGTGGTGCATATGGCGTAATCGGGGCCGGCGGGATGCTGCGCCGGCGCCATGCCCACAATGCACCGTGCGCCCCTCAAGGCTCTCTCCGCGTCACCCGCACGATGTGCTCGCCGGAGGCGATCACCTCGTCGGGCTCGATCACGATCTGGCGGCCCGCCGCCGTCGGGTCCTGCCGGTGCGTGTGCAGGTCGAACTCGTACAGCCGCAGGATCTTGACGAACTCGACGCCCTCGAACGCGTGCACGATCGCGTACAGTTCCCCTGATTCAGGGAGCGCCCGGCCGGCCATCCATCTCCCCGGCTGCCCGCGGTTCCGCCGATCAGAGGATTCAGATACTCATACAGGGACTGCCGAACGTCGCGCTCGATCCGCTGCACGTCTGCGCGCGGTGACGCCTGCAGGTTGACGACCACCGAGACGGCGCGGAAGCGCATCGAGTCGAGGCGCACCGGCGTGCCCACGAGCTTGCGGGCGTCGAGATAGCGATCGATCTCGTCGAGCAGCGGCTTATCCGGGGTCAGCTCCTCGATCGTCAGCCGCCGGTTCGCCGGGTCGACGCGGGGCAGGATCTGCAGCGCGACACCGGGCACGCCGTCGTTGACACGCCGCGCGCGCGCCACGCGCGGCGTCGCCTCGGTGGCGAGAAACTCGTAGTCCTCAGCCGTCACGGCGCGATAACGGGTGCGAATCTCCAGTGGTGAGCGCTCGCACACCGACCGCAACGACTGGGGGGCGACGCCGCCACGAGCGTGAACCGGGTTGGTGACCGAGGCGACGCCCGGGATCGCGCTGCGCAGCGTCGTCAGCCGTTCGCCGCCCACGTTGCCCTCGCTACCGCCCCCATGCCGATAGCGGGAGAGCCGCAGCGCCGCTCCCTTCGGGGGAATCGCCCCGTGCCGGATGCTCGCGCCATCGGCCGCGCGCAGCTCTGGACCGAGCGCGATCAGCCCGTGGACCCGATCGAGCGTGAAGTGCCGGTCATTGGCTTGCGAGTCGGCGAAGGTGTCGCGCTCCTCCCATGGCTCCCACACGCCGGTCGGTGTCTGCACCTCGAGCGTTTCCGGCGGCACCAGGGGGAGCATCGGGGCGAAGCGCGTATTGAACGTCTGGCCGGGCGAGCCGTCGCTGATGCCCAGCGTCTCGGCGAGCTGTGGCGTCGAATTCTCCGCGGGAAGCAGCGCGCCGATCGGCGCGGCGGTGATCTGGAAGATCTGGGGCGGCTGCGTATAGACCGCCGGCTCGTGGTTGATCAGCGTCGTATCGGCGATCCGGCAGCGTAGCCAGTGCATCCGAAGGCCCATGATCGGCTCCACTCTCGAGCTCGCCGGGCACTGCAGCTCGACCGTGCCGGATCCGTAGTTGAAGCCGCCTGTGAGGTCCGCCAGCACCCCGACCTCGGCCCATGTGCCCTCACCCTGGCTGCACTCCCAGCGCAGCGGAGGATCCTCGGGCTTGACGCCGGCGCCGCGCGCCATCGAGGCTTCCATCGAGACGCTCATCAGGAGGCGTGCGAGGCTGTGCTCGAACCCAAGGTAGAGAGCATCGCCGGTCCGCGGCGGCCGGCCGAACGGAAACTGGTCCGGTCCGGGCGGGTGCGCAACGCCGTCAGCGACGCCGATCTCCTTGAGGATGCCGCCACGCTCGATCACATATGCAGCCGGTCGCAGCGGCAGGATCGTGAAGTCGTCCTGCAGCGTGAACACAATCGACTCATGCGTGGCCGTGCGACGCGTGCCGACCTCGGTGCCCGGGTGAATGTCGAGGGGCTCGGACGCCGGCGCGCTGAGGCGCAGCCGCAGCTCCGAGCGCGCGGCGGCTGGTCCATCGAGCTGGATTCCCAGCAGATCGAGCAGCGCGACCTGAAGCTTCTCCGGTATCTGCGCGAGCCGGTCGATCGCGAGGCCGGTCATCCAGCCGAACAGCTCCACCAGTGCCGCGCCCGGGTCTCCCGTCGCTTCGACGCTCAGCTCGGGACACGCCAGTTGCAGCCGCTGACGAGCATCGGCGGTCAGGTCGGACCTGCTGCGCGCGTCGAGCCTGACGCGGGCGATCGTCATTCGGTCTCCTCTGCCGGGATCACGTAGAACGGGTACACGAGGTTGTAGAGGCCGCTCGTCGTCCGCACGCGATAGGTGATCGTGATCTCGAGCTTGCCCTGCTCGACGTTCGCGAGGTCGAACTCGAGGCCGATCACCTCGATGCGGGGCTCCCACCGGGCGAGCGCGCGATGCACGGCCGTCTCCACCCGGCCGACCATCTCGGCGTCGATCGTGTCGAACACGAGGTCGTGCACCGCGCAACCAAACTCGGGTCGCATCGGCCGTTCGCCCGGCGCCGTACCGAGGATCAGCCGGATCGCCTGCTCGATGTCGTCGACGCCCCGGGCGAGTGCGAGCACGCCGCGCTCGTCTGTCTGCAGGGGAAACGAGATCCCCGATCCGATGAGGTCGGTCATCCGAGGCTGATCGACGGGCCGCTAACGGTCACGCCGCTGCTGGAGATCTGGATCTGCGAGCCGCCGCACTTGATCGTCACCGATGACGTGCCCTCGATCGACAGGTCACTGTCGGCCTTGATGCTCACGCTCTGCTGGCCCTCGACATTGATGTTCTGGTCGCCGGTGATCTTGATGTCACCGCCGCTCACATCGATCGTCAGCGGGCCGCCGGTCGTCGTGAGCTTCATGTCCTCTTTGGAGGTTGCGACGATCTTGTGGTCGCTCAGCAGCGCGAACGAGCCGTCCTGCCCCTGCGTGAGGTCATCCCCTGGCACATCGACGCCGTTGAACAGCGAGCCGAGCACGTATGGGCGCGTTGTGTCGTTGTGCTCGAAAGCGACGAGGACCTCCTCCCCGACGACGGGGAGCATCGTCAACCCGCGTGCGTTGCCGGAGCTGACAGAGGCGATCCGTGCCCATGCTCCCTCTACGTCATCGCCGAGCGCCGGATACTTGACGCGAACGCGCCCCATACCCTGCGGGTCATCGTTGTTGGTGACGATGCCGAGGACGAGCTGGGCGGCGAAGTCAGGCCCGCCGCGGCCACCGCCGACCGAGCCCAGGAGCGTGTGGGCTCCCGAGTTGGCGAACCTGGTCTCGTATGTGCTGCCGCCACGCAGGACGTGCGTGGCAGCGGCGACACGGTAGGTGCCGCTGTACTTGTTGCCGAGGCCCGTGACCTGCACGGCGACACCCGCCCTGATGTCCGGGTTGCCGGCGGTGACGCCCTCGGCCGCAATGTAGCCGTTCGCGAGCTTGTCGAGCAGTGCCTGGGCGACCGCGGTTCCTTCGGACTGGCTCTTGACCGGCTCGGTCGCGATGTGCACCTCGGCGCCGGAGAATGCATTTGCGACGCTGTCACGGTCGACGCCGATGCTCGCCACCTGGTTCGCGCTCGACGCGGTCACCGCGATCGGCTGCTTGGTCGTCGGATCCTGGGCCGAGAGCGTCACGTGCTTGACCTGCTGGGTGGCGGTGACGCGTGGACTGAACGAGCGCAGCGTCGTCGGCCATTCGAGCTGCACAGGGTCGTCGGCCGCAGGCGTACGAAAGTGAGCCGTGCGGTCGTCGATCACGAACTCGAACCCGACCCGCTCGGCCAGACGCCAGATGAAATCCCAGGTCCGACGAGCTTCAGTTGTCCTCAGGTCGTCCATTCAACTCCTGTTGTCGGCCTGCGCGAGCGTCTGCGCCTCAGCGAGAAAGCGCCTGCGGTCTCGATGCTCGAGGTCGAGGATCGTGTCCAGCGGCCAGTGGAAGTAGTGAGCCAGTCTGGCCGTCTCCTCGAGCAGTCGCTCCGGAGACGGCCGCGTCATTCCCCCAGGCGCCCGTCCTCGATCTCCGTGAGGTCAACCTCGAACCGGTGCGCACATGCGGGGCAGCTCACCACGCCGACGGCATCGCCATCGCTGTTGATGCGCTCGAACAGGCGCTGCAGATGATCGAAGTCCGCTGCGTACAGGTTCTCGACGAGCGCCGGCGTCACGTTGGTGATCGAGCCGATTCGCGTGATCGTCCGAGCCAGCAGCAGCACGTTGAGGTAGGCAAGGTTCTGACGCACCTCGACGAGCCGCAGCGGCTCGATCTGGTCGCGCGCTCTCGCCAGGCGCATCGTGCCGTCGCGGTGCACGGTGCCGCTCTCGTCGACATACCCGCGCGGCAGCGTGAACTCGATCTCGGTCTGCATTCACATGCTCACAGCGCGCTGCCACCGCCTGAGCCCTGAAGCTGCCAGGTGTCGGCATCGATCGTCGCGGTGATCGTCAACACCCCGTTGGAGCTCGCATCCGACGCCGAATGGGTGAAGCTTGTCAGCAGCGCGCCGGTCCCGACCCACTGGAAGAGGGCGTTCCCCGTCGAGTCCATGAACACGACGGTGACGGTCGCCTTCTTGTCGGTGATCGCAACCGAGGGGTCGGAGATCTTGTTCATCCAGCTCGCGAGAACATGGCCCGGATCCCACCCCTGTGACAAGGTCATCGTCCCGTAGGTTGGGTTCTGGACGCCCGCGATGATCGGCTCCGGCGCACCCTGGTTCCCGTGGAAGATGTGCTTGGGAGCGTCGATCGACCAGTTGGGCGGGGTGCATGAGCTGAACAGGAGGTTGTTCATCGAGCTCGGATCAACGCCCGAGATCGATGTCCCCTGGATTCGCACGCTCACGTGCGTGACGGTCTGAATGGCAGGTGGAGTCGTGCCCACGTTCTGCTCCTTTCGATCTAGCTACGAATTCCGCGGATCACTACTCGGAGACTTCCGCCTCGCCGGCGGCGCCGGTGAACTGGCTCAGCCGGAAGATCACAAACTCGGCCGGCTTGACCGGCGCGATTCCGATCTCGCACACGACCTGCCCGGCTTCGATCAGCTCGGGAGGATTGGTCTCCGCGTCGCACTTGACATAGAAGGCATCGGCGGCCGAGGCGCCGAACAGCGCGCCGCTGCGGTAGACGCGGGTCAGGAAGGCGCTCACGTTTCGTCGCGAGGCTCGCCCACAGGCGCTGATCGTTGGGCTCGAACACGCTCCACTGTGTCCCGAGCATGATCGACTCGGCGACGAAGTTGAACAGCCGCCGGACGTTGATGTAGCGCCACTCCGGGTCGCTCGAGAGTGTGCGCGCACCCCAGATCCGGATCCCACGGCCCGGGAACGCGCGGATGCAGTTGATCCCGTTCCGATTGAGCTCACCCTGCTCGGCGTGGGTGATCTGGAACGCGAGGCCGTTCGCGCCGCGGATCACCTCGTTGGCCGGCGCCTTGTGAACCCCGCGCGTCTCGTCCACGCGCGCCCACACGCCGGCGATGTGACCTGAAGGTGGAACCCGGAGCGGCCGCCGCGTAAGCGGGTCCATTACCTCGATCCACGGCCAGTACATCGCGGCCATCTTCGAGTCGTAGCCTGCGGTGTTCATCCGCCACTCGAGCACCTCCTGCGGCAGCAGCCCGTCCGGCGTGTCGAGGATCGCCATGCGGTCGCCCATCAGTTCCGCGTGGGCGATCATCTTGCCCTGCAGGTCACGCATCTGCGCACCGTCGCCGTTGAGGGTGAGGACGTCGGGCATCAGCAGCATCGTCACCTCGTCGAGCGCCGATGCGGTACCCATGCCGCGGCGAGTGGCCACGTCACCCTCGAAGTCATCCGCCGAGATCTCTCCCTGTTCTACCGCCGGCGCCGCGAGCATGTAAGTGCCCTGCGCCACGCGGACCTCGGGGAGCGCGGCGCCGGTTTCCTCGATCTTGATCAGCTTCGATGCCGCGTTGATCTTCGTCGCCAGGTATGCCCGGCCGCGCTTGAGCGTGAGGCCGGTGAACTCCTCGCGGGCGGAGCCGCTTGTGATCAGCAGCTTGTACGTCTGGTCGGACTGATCCTTCCCCTCCGGCAGTGGTTCCTCGTTGACCTCGATCCAGACCGCCTCGCCGATTCCCGGGCGAGCGATCGCACGGAAGGCCTCGATCTCCCCGCTGGTCGCGGCCGGCAGCGTCGCTCTGGCGACCTGTGCCTCCTGCTCGCGCCCGACTCGCACGATCCATGCCAGCGAGCCGCCGTTCATGAAATAGCCGTAGACGGCGTGCGCGGTGTAGGAGCCCTCCATGAACGGCCCGTTGCGCGGGTTGTCCGGATCGCTGTAGATGTTCGCGAACTGGGTCCAGTTGGAGATGCGCATCGGCTTGTTGATCGGGCCGCCGGGCAGCAATCCGATGAACGCTGCGACCGAGGTGGCAACACCCTCGATCGGCTTGCTCCCAGACGACACTTCTTCGACGTAGACGCCTGGCGTCAGGTACGTGGGCTGTCACTCCTTGCGGGCGGTCAGGACGAGAACGAGTTCGGAGCCGGCGGGCAGCATCCGAGAGCACCGTGGATAGAGTCGATCCGCGAGGCCGCATCGGAATAATGCACACCGCGCCTGGCCCATGCGGGTCGGGCGACGGTATCCGAAGCGCCGCGCGGAGGGGTGAAGAGAGCACACTCACACGATCAGGTCGCATCCGCTGCCGGGAATCGTGACCGTTCCCTCGACCTCGCGTCCGTCGGTGGTGCGGGCCTTGACGCGATGGGACCCTGGCGCGACCCGGGCGAAGTGAAAGCGTCCGTCACGGTCGCTGGCGGCCCAGCGGCCGGAATCGGGCAGCGCGATCCACGCGCCGACGATCCGCGAGCCGTCGCTGGCGCTGATCGTCCCGCCGAAGCGATGCAACTGCTCGAGCGTGGGACGCGGGGCATCTGTCTGGAAGGTGCGCAAGGTCGTAGTCCGCACCTCCGGCCCCCGGACGAATGTCGCCCCGGACTCGACGATGATCTGCACCACGTAGTCGATCGAGGCCTTGTACTGGCCGCCGACGGACGTCCAGAAGTCCGCTTTCTCCTCGCGCGGGCGGCCGACCGACGCCTCGGCGCTGCGCAGCGTCGTGGTGGTGCTCTCACGAACGATCTCGGGCGGGATCTGCGCGTAGGAGAAGAGGATCGCGAGCACCTGCGAGAGCAGCCGGTGCTCGTCCTCGACCGCCTTTGTCCAGGCGGTCACGGCGTAGGTCAGCTCGAGATTCAGCGGCGGATCGGACACGAGCGCGAGGCCGTTTGTGCGCCGCTCCGACGGCGTCGCGGTCGCCCGGTCGACGGCTTCGCGCAGGTCGTAGAGGAACAGGTCGACCGTGGGCGCGGTGAGCTTGCCCGACCACTCCTTCGACGGAGCGTCGAAGGCGATGTCCACGCCGTCGAAGCCATGGCGACCGAGCTCACGTTTCAGCAGCGCGCGAAGCGCCTCGTCGAGATCGGCGATGGCGGTGTTCAGCGGAACGTCGACCACGCGCGCCATGGCGGGACTGTAGCGTTTCGCACAGAGTCCTCGCAACGGTTCAACCGCAACTCTGCCCGGCCTGCGGGCCGGGCTAAACCACGCGGCCGCTCAGGTACTCCCGCACCGCATCGTACGAGCGCAGCGCCGGATAGTCGCGCGCGGGGACACGCACCGCGAACGCCTCCTCCAGCACGGCTGCCAGGATCACGGTGTGCAGCGAATCCCATTGCGTGACCGTCTCGACGCTGGCGCCGGTGACCTGCGCGACGCTCAGCCCGGGGAACGTCGCCATGAAGCAGCGCGTCAGGGTGTCCTCGATGGCGCTCATCGATCTTGGGCCAGGACGCGGTGAACGAGCGCCGGCCCGCGCTCGGAGAGCGCCTGCCGGGTCAGGCACTCGGTCGGCTGTGGCGCGGCGTCGAGCAGCGAGCCGAGGAACTCCCGGAACGGCGCATTGCGATCGGTCGGCTGGTAGTCGATGGTCACCCGGTCGACCGCGAATGCGTCGAAGACGAACCGCAGGCAGTGATGCTCGATCCGTCGTGACAGCGCGCGGCAGCTCATCACCCACGTTCGGATCACGAGGTCGCTCTCTCGTCGCTCCAGCAGCAGCGCGGCGATCACCCCGAGCGGACCATACCTGTCGGCGTAGCTGGCGCTGACGAGTTGCATCTCCCGCTCGTCGAGGGCGCGCTGCAGCTCGCGCTCCGTCAGGCGCCCGCCGTTGAGGTTGAACTGGCTGGTCTTGTTGATCAACTCGAGTGCGCGCAGCCGCCGCGTATCAGCACAGGAGAACTCGACGCAACCGTTCACCTGTGCGAGGAACTCGTCTGCCCCTGCGCCCGTGCGCGCGGCGTCTCGCCGGTATGAGGATCCCGCGCGCACGCTCGCGAGCCGTAGCTCGTCCTCGCTACTCGCCACTTGCTTGCCGAACAGCTCGCGCAGGCGAGTGAGGAACGCCGGCAGGTCATCGTCATCCGTCGGGAACAGCATGGTCTCGAGCCCGGGAAGCGCTGCGCGTGCCTCGTCGAGATCGAGCGGGCTGTCGTCGACGAACACGACGGAGGCGCTCGACACGTTCCAGGTCTCGAGGATCCTCTCGATCGCCTGCGACTTGGGTCCCCATCCCGCCTGCAGCGGGAACACGCAGTCGGCCGGCAGCAGCAGGTCAGCACGCGCGAATGCCAGCTCGATCATCGCGGGGTCGTTCCGGCTCACGGCCGCGACCATCACACCAGTGCTCGCCAGCGACGCGAGGAACTGCTGGTAGAGGCCGTGGCGCTGGTGGCCGCCGTCGAGTGTCCACGCGATCTGCTCCACACCCACCTCGCCGAGCAGGCCGGCCCACAGCGTGTCGTCGAGGTCGGTGATCAGGCCCTTGCGCGGCGCGGGGGCGACGATCAGCTTCGCCAGCGAGGCCGCGAGCACGGATGCGTGCGCGAGCGTGTACGGAAAGCCGGTGGTGAGCTCCGACTGGGTGTCGCGCCTGGCCCATGCCGGCGAGGAGCTGTCGATGTGCTGCAGGCTGGCGACCGTTACCCGCGGGTGCTGCGCGATCCGCGCGGCGAGTGCTGCGAGCGATGCTCGTAGTGACAGCTCCAGCCCGCCGCTGTGCACGGGTGCCTCCGCGAACAATGGGGCAGTGGCAAGGTCGGCGGGCAGCACACGACGCGGCGGCGAGCTGCGGCAGCGAGCAGCTCGGCCTCCAGCGCCCGCAGGCTGTGCTCGGCCCGCTCGGCGATGTCGGCGAGATCACGCAGCCGCCAGCCTCCGAGCCGGCGCAGCGCGAGCCGCGGGTCGACGTCCGCCCACTCGATTACGACCGCGATCGAATCGGCATCGGAATCCGCGGCGCGCCGGATGTTTCCCGTGAGATCGTCGAACACGCCCGTGTCGATCTCAACGTGGGCATGCGGCAGCATACGCGTCAGCTCGCCGGCGAGGAAGGTCCGCAGGTGCAGCGGCTCGAAGCCGGTCGCGAGCGCAACGGAGCGTCGCTCGGCGCCGGGGGAGGGCGGCCGCTGGAGCAGTTCGAGAGCTTCGACGAGTTGCATCGGGGCGCTGGGAGCGATCGGCGACCTCGGGTGACGCTCAGGCGACATCGAGATAGAAGCCATCTGGCGCGCGATCCGGTGCACCGTGTGTCCACACCGTCAGATACGCGTGGAGCGTGTGCGCGGAGGGCAGGAAGCCCGCCGCCAGAAACGGCTGCAGGTCGGCATAGCCCAGCATCGGCAGGACCGCGTATCGTGCGCCTCGATCGATGGCCCGATCGATCAGCCCGCGGACGAGCGCGGCCCGCAGCGGCGTCGGCTGCTCACCCCAGAGGACGTCCTCGATCACGAGATACGTGGTGTGTGCCGTATCGGCGACGGCGATCAGATACGCCGTGAGCACCGCCGGATCGCCGCCCGTTTCGGCGCTGACCGACAGGCCGCCGAGGCGCGACAGTTGCCACGCCGCTTCGCCTGGGCTCCACAGCCGCGCGAGCCCCGCGTCGCCCGAGATCGATGAGGCCGCCTCCAGCAACTGCTTCACGCCCGCGCCCGCGCTGCGCTCGGAGCGGCGGCCGTCACGCTCCGGCAGCATCCTCGTGAGGTAGGAGAACGACGCCGCGCGCAGAACGGGAAGCCCGAGCAACCGGCAGCTCGCCGGCACCATCGCGTCCATCGGTCCGTCGTGCTCGCAGTAGCTCACGACGCCGTCGAACCCGGAGCGCGAGGCTCGTCGCATCAACTCGCTCCAGACGACGATCCCGTAGCCGGACGCCCTCTGCTCGCGCGACACGGTCAGCATCGCGCAGATCAGGACCCGCCGCAGCCCGCCGCCGAACCGCACCGTTCGCGGCCAGCCGGCGACGAACGCCACGGGGCCGTCGCCATCGTAGATGCACGGCGCGAGCGAGAAGTCGGCGCCCGGATAGCGGAAGCAGTCCTGGAGCAACTCGCCGGTGTAGAGGTACGGCGGCGCAGTGCTCTGCGCCCACGAGTCCCGCATCATCGCGGCGAGTTGCTCGTAGCCACCGCGGAAGTCCTCCACCGACTCCTGCGCGCGCGCGAGGGACCGTGTGATGTCGACCATGCGCGTCTGTCAGAGAGGCGGCCTGCGGATCATCGGCCGCACTGTAGCGGCGTTCAATGAGCACATGAATCGGAGCCGCCCGGTTAGGCTTCGTGGCGATGCGCACGCTGCTGCCCGATCCGCCGCCACCCGAGATCCAGCGCCCGTTGGAGGAGTTGCTCGAGCGGCGCCGGCAGTGGGGAGCCGATACCCACGACGAGGTGTGGGAAGGTGTGCTGCGCATGAATCCCGCTCCACACTGGCGTCACGCCGATATCCAGGCACAGCTGATCGCCCTGCTGGCTCCTCTTGCTCGCTCAACTGGACTCCGCGTCGTGGGCGAGTTCAACCTCGGTGATCCCGATGACTACCGTGTCCCGGACGCCGCGCTGACGAAGCCAGGCGGCGGGGAGTTGTACAACCAAACGGCCGCACTCGTGGTGGAAGTCGTCTCCCCCGGAGATGACACGTGGAGGAAGCTGCCGTTCTACGCCGCCCACGCGGTCGCCGAGTTGTTGATCGTCGATCCCGAGAAGCGCTCGATCCACTGGCTCACGCTCGGCACGGATGGCGGCTATCACGACGCCGCGGGAAGCGGGCAGATCCATCTCGGAGCCGCGGAGGTCGCCGCGCAGATCGACTGGGCCGATTCAGCCGGCGGTGACGCTGCCGGGGGCGAGTAGGCTTACGTTTCGATGCCGGAGCGTGCGACACCTCAGTCGGAGGCGGACGGGTCGCTCACCCGGCCGCTGCCGTCAGCCGCGCCCGCTCCTGCCGTGGCCGGGCGGGCGGCGCGGGGTGCCGGACCGTCGACGGCCGAGGCGCTCGGATTGCAGCGAGCGGTCGGGAATCGCAGCGCCTCGCGCGTGCTCAGTCGCTGGGCGGCCCACCCCGACAAGGACAAGAAGGGCCAGTTCATGACCGACGGCATGGCGGCGGATTGGAATCGCTTCAACCCGCCGCTCAGCAAGTAGCCACCGCCGGCTGTGGTCGGATCCGATCCGGATTTCATGCGCGGATCGATGTACAGGTTGTAGAGCTCGTACTCAGTCCAAGCCGTACTTCCCGAGCACCGATTTGAGCATCTCGGGGCTCCCGAAGTCCTCTTGGCGCTCGTTGTCCCAGGTGCCGCGCCAGATCGCGTCGCCGATCGCGATCTGGCCGACGCGCCCCGGCAGCCGTGCGAGGCGCGCGCGAAGCGTTGGCGCGCGGTCGTTGATGCCGGCCTCCGTGAGCGCACGGTCGACCGCGAGATCCTGCAGGAGGTGGGTCATGTGGCCATGGCCGCTGTTGATGTCGTTGTCGACGAAATACCTGGCCTTCGCGACGACCTCCTTGAAGAACGGCTCGTTGTTGTATCCGCCGGGGATCTTGTCCACCACGTACACAGCCCCGCGTCCGAGTGTCGTCCGCCGCGCGAGCTCGACGAGGGCCTCGTTGATCGTGATCCCCTGCTCACGGTGGAGCATCGCCGCGTCCGCGAGTACCTCGGCGTAGTACCGGGGTGTCCGCAACCCCTTTTGGATCGCGGGAAGCGCCTTGCGGATCGCCTCGGCGTCCGCGAGATCGATGCCGGAGAGCTGCTCAACGGCCTTGCGGTAGGAATCGCTCATCGTCGCTAGGTCGGTGCTCTGGCTCGGCTGATACGTCTGGCCGGGCTTGTCCGCCTCGGGTTGGGGCGCGGCGAGCTCGTTCTCGATTGCCGTCACGAGCCGGCTGCGGACGGCGGCATCGCGCTTGGCGAGCGCGGCGGCGAGCACCGGATCGCTGTGCTCGTGCTCGCCGGCGTGCTCCTCGGCCTGCTGCAGATCCTCTTCCAGCCCGCTGCCCTTCAGCGACTCCTCGGTCAGTCCGACCGCCCACAGCTGTGCGGCGGCGCCGCGCAGGAAGCGGGACAGGTCCGCTCAAAGAGTCCGAACTGCATGCATCCGGTCGTCGGGAGCCCGGAGACGCCGCCGGTGATCGTCACCCCGTCGAGCGTGACCGTCGCGCCACTGGTGATGCTCATCACCTGCATCGAGCCCCCGCCGCTGATCGTCGAGAGCGAAGCGCCGGCGCCGCTGATGATCGTGTCCGTGCCCGCCGTGAACATGAGGCCGACCTCGTGACCGTCGGCAGCCGTTGTGCCGCTGACCGTGTACGGAGTCGTGCTGGACGGGAGGTCGATCGTCGTGACCCCGGTCGCAGTCGAGGACGCGCAGCCGGGCTCGGCGGTGCCGTCCGCGTAGGCGACCGCGTCCTGCAGCGTGCACGTCCCGGCGACCTTGATCGTGCTGTCCGCTGCGGCGTGTGGCGCGGCCGCGAGCAGCAACGCTCCGGTCAGCGCAAGGACGCAGGCGGCGAGGCGCAGTCGAGGGCGTTGCCGCAGGGACGTGATACCGAGTGCTGCTCGCAGGGTGCGGCGATCCTACCGCTCGGCCCTCCGCACGGCTACTGGTGATTTGTAAGCAGAGCCGTCACGGCTCTGCTCGACGGACGTGGGTCTCAGGACACTAGACCGAAGTTCCCGCCGGACTAGAGTGACCTCATCGGCTGCTCACGTGCCGCCCGTCGCTCAGATTTGCGCTCCTGCATTACGGCTACAGCTCGTCCGAGGGCCTGTCCTGGCGTCTCGCCTGGACGCCGCGTGGCGTGGCCGACCGACGCTCCTCGGTAGATCTGCTTGTAAGCCGGCGGGACGTCGAGCATGTCAAGTAAATCTTCGACCTCGCCCGCGCGGCGAGCTGCCGCTTCCGCGTCGGCTCCGGGGATGAGGATCGCGAACTCGTCGCCGGCTGTGTACTGGCGGGCCGCGAACTCACCGTCGGTCAGGAGTCCCCCGAGCGCCCGGCCCACCGCCGCGATCAGGACATCGCCGCCTCTGCGATAGCTCTTGAACACGTTGTTTGCCTCGCGCATCCCGTCGAAATCGAGGACCAGAACGCTGAACGGCCGCGTGTCCTCGTGTGCGCGTAGCTCCTCTTCGAGCGCAAGGCCATTCGGAAGGCCGGTCAGCCGGTCGCGGTATGCCCGCTCGTGCAGCTCCGCAAGCTCGGCTTCGATGCGCGCGCGCTCGCAGACAGAAGCCGGGTCGACCGGGGCCGCGTGCGACGGCGCCCACGCCGCGAGCGCGATCAGCCCGAACGCGACCAGATACAGCACGTCCACGAGCTCTCCGGTGATCGGAAAGCCGCGCACGACAGCGAGCCCGTAGAGCGAGTCGGCCACCGCGAGAAGCAGGAACCCGGCGCCGAGTAGCCCCCAGCGAAGGTCGAGACGCCAGCCGCGAAGCCGCCATCCGGCCATCACCAGCCCGGCGAGGAACAGGTCACCCAGCGGGTAGGCGAGCTCGGTCGAGACCGCGGGCGCTGATCCCGACGCGTTGAGCAGGATTGGAATGAATACGAGCACCACGCCGATCGCTCCCACGCCCGCGCCGATCATTGCCGCCTGCAGCCGGACGACGCCCGACGCCTTCGGCTGCTCCGCTCGCAGCAGGAGGAGGATCCCGACCATGCTCACCGGGTAGAACAGCAGCCACAGGGCGTCCGAGGGAGAGGGAATCGGGGGGTTTGAGAGGTGCTCGAGCCAGTTGAACCAGAGCAGTGTCCCGGTGCTGTAGGAGAGAATCGCGGCGGCGATCACACGCCACGCGAGCCGCTGCTCTTTCACCCGCAGCGCACGCCAGATGACGATCAAGGAGACGAGAATGACGGTCAGGCTCGTCGCCTTGTCGCGGACGGTGGGGGTCAGCGCAGGGCCTCCAAACTGCACCGCGACGTGCAAGCCGGCCACCGCGATCGTCGCGGCCAGCGCCGCGAAACAGCCCTCGAGCGCGATCCGCTCAGCGCGTAATGCCGGCAGCGCGCCCGACTGGTTCAGAGCCCGTGTTCGCGTCGCCGCCCCCTCTCTGTTACGTCAATCGCCGCACACTCCGCCGGATCCGCGGTCACCGGCGGACGACGGCGCATGGTGTGAGGGTAGGTCGTAACCCACGGCTTGCCATCGGTGATCAACACCGATTGCAACTTACGGTTTTTTACGGACGGCGACGACGCTTGTCTCACGCGCACCGCGACGTGAGACGTAACAGTCGCTCACGCGCAGGCGCTCGGGATCCGCGCCCCGGGGGGCAAGCAGCTCTGCGCGAACGAAGGCTCGCGGCTGCTGCGGACCGTGAGAACGGCGACCTTGCCAACCTGGTCGGTTGCCGTGATCTCGATTTCCACAGTTGTGCCCACGCTGAGACGGCGATGCGCGAAGTCGGACGTGAGCGTGAGCGCGCTGCCGTGTGGTGTGAACGAACGCTCACACCAACGGGCAGCCGCCGCCGTGACAGACGAGCTCGACCCTCGGATCTGAGGATTGCGGCGGCAGTTGCGTGATCGTCAGACTCTGGAGGACGCTGTAGCCGGGGTTGAACTCCATCGTGTAGAAGACCTGGGAGCCGATCTTGTCGTAGCCGAAGCCGACGGTCGTGCTGAGCGGCGTCGTGCCCCCTACCGCGACGGCGCTTGCGAGGCGGTAGAGCTGGTCGAGCACGCTCTGCCCTGTCGAAGTTCAGGCCGAGCGCGACCGTGGCCTGAGTGCCGGCCGCCGCCGCATAGGCCCCGGTCGCGACCGTCTCCACAGCCGTCTTCGTCGGTGGCGGCTTCGGCGGGGGCTTCGCCGACCCGGTGCGCGCGGCCGCCGCGATCACCTTCCCGGACCGGGAGGTGACCGTGGAACTCGGTGAACCAGATGTTCCCGTCCTGACCGACCGCGATTCCCAACGGGCCGCTCAACTCGGTCGGCGTGGCGAACTCCGTGATCGTGTGCGTGACCGGGTCGATCTCGCCGATCTGTCGACGGCGGACTCCGTGAACCGGATGTTGCCGTCCGGGACCGGCAACGATTCCGGAGGGGAAGCTGCCGGCGGTCGGCGTTGAGAAATCTCCGGCCTGACCGAGCGTCGCGCCGAGCGAGCTACCGGCGAGCGCGAGCGAGACGAGCACCAACGAAACGAAAACGAACGACGCGAATATTGCGCGTCGCATCACCCGCTCCCGCTCGATCGCACGACCCCATGGAAGCGCTCGAAGTCAGCCTCGAGCGTGAGCCGCCCCTGCTTGCCGTACTCCTGGGCGACCGCCCGGATCAGGTGACGCATCTCGATTGGAGAGCCCTCGTCGGCGGCCCTGAAGGCCGCCGCCAGCGAGCAGTTGCGAATCGCCCCACCCGACAACTTGAACTGGTTGGCAAGGAAGTCCAGATCGATGTCGTCGGCCAGCGGCGCCGCCGCGGGCAGCACCAGCCGCCAGATCCGCCGGCGGTCCTCCGGCTCCGGGAACGGAAAATCGACGACGAAGTCGAGCCGGCGCACGAACGCATCATCGATGTTGCGGCGGAAGTTGGTGGCGAGGATCACGGCGCCCGGATAGGCCTCCATGCGCTGCAACAGGTAGGCGACCTCGATGTTCGCGTAGCGGTCGTGCGAGTCGGACACCTCCGAGCGCTTGCCGAACAGGGCGTCGGCCTCGTCGAAGAACAGGATCGCGTTTGACCCGTCCGCGGCGGAGAAGATCCGCTCCAGGTTCTTCTCCGTCTCGCCTATGTACTTGGAGACGATCGTCGCGAGGTCGATCCGGAACAGATCGAGCCCGAGCTCGGCGCCGAGCACCTGTGCGGCCATCGTCTTGCCGGTCCCCGACTCGCCGGCGAACAGGACCTTCAGCCCTTGCGTGCGCGAGACCGTCGCCTCGTAACCCCATTCGGACAGCACGCGATCGCGGTGGCGCAGGTAGGCCGAGACGGATTGCAGCAGGTCGAGCTGGCGCTCGGGCAGCACGAGATCCCGCCATCCATATGCCGGCTCCAGGTGCGAGGCGAGGTCGCCGAGGCGGGAGGAGGACGCCTGCCGTGCGCCGAGATCGAGATCGGCCGGACGTGGTTGCGCGCCCCCGGACGAGCGCGCCGAGATGAGGCTGACCTCCGCCGCCGCCGCGATCTGCTCGATCGACAGCCGGAACTTCGCGGCGACCTCGCGCGTGTCCGCGGCACCGCTCAGCTGCATCCAGGCGCGGTTGCGCTCGGCGAAGCTTGGGTGTGGCACCTCCACGAGCAACGCCGCGCGGTCGCTGAGGGCGGTCGCCTCGCGCCGCCGCCCGGCGATCAGGACGATCCGCTCGGGACTCTCGTCGATCGTGCGCAGCAGCAGCCCGCGTTCGGCGGGCGTCAGATCCTCGAGCCCGTCGAGGCACAGGACCGCTTGCGCGAGTGCGGCTGCGAGCCTTGCGTCCGCGAGTGTCCCGGGTCGCTCGAGCTCGCGCATGCCGAGGACGACGAGCGGCGCTCCGGCGGCCGCCGCGAGGATCGCACCCGCATCCGGTCCGCAGACCACGAGCGGTAACCGCGTGCGTGCTGCGAGCAGCAGCGTGATCCGCTCGGCGGATTCCTCGCGACCGCACGCCGGCTGCGGATCGAGTCGTCGCAGCGCGACACCGCTCGCGCCTTCGCCGAGCTCGGCGGCGCCGAGCAGGAACGCCGCAAGCCGGTCCGCGAGCTTCACCGGCCGGTCGGCAAGCGTGCTGATCGCCTCGCCGCTCACCAGGCGGATCGCTCCACGGCGCGACAGGGGAGCCGCGGGGCTGAAGCAGTCGAGCACCTCGCGCCGCTGCACTCCCTCACCGGCGAGCAGGTCGGCGGCGAGCCTCGGGCTCGGGAAGCGCCGCGTCACGTCATCCTGCAGATAGGCGTACAGGCGGCCGAAACGGGGATCGAGCTCAGGCGCGGCGCACAGCGCGAGCACCGAGCTGTCGAGCGCGTCGAGGTCCAGCCGCTGCGTGGCGATGCTCAGCCGCGCGGCCGCATCCTGAGCGGGCGAGGCGTCGTCCGCCGGCTGCTCGCCGCTCGCCAGCGCAAGCGCCTGCTCGTCAGAGATGTAGAGCCCGCGCAGGGCGTCGTCCGGGTCACTGCCCGCGGCCACCGCCGCGCGCACGGCCGCGGCCACGCGCGCACGCAGGAACTCGAACCAGTCGAGCTCCGCCTCGTCGCCCGCCGCCACAGCGGTCCTCTAGATCACGCCGTGAGCGGCGTTCTCGGCCTCACGCTCGAGCGCGTCGCCGGGCTGCGAGACGGTCAGCGGTCCACTCTGAGGAGCGCCGCGCTGCTGGACGGCGTGCGCGAGCTCGTGAGTGAGCAGCTCACGTCCGCCGCTCGTGCCGGGGCTGTACTCCCCGGCGCCGAAGAAGATGTCACGACCAACGGTGAACGCGCGGGCTGAGACCGCTCTGTTCAGTGCCGCCGCGTGCTCGTCGTGATGGACGCGCACATCGGCAAACGAAGCGCCGAGGGCGTTGCCCGCGTCGGCGACGAGCGTTGCGTCGAGCGAGGGCCCGCGACCGCTGACAGACGCGATCGCCGCCTCGACGTCGGGGTGGACGAGGCCTCCCGGGAGGATGCCCTCGCCGTCCCGCATGCGGGCGATCATGCGTGAGAAGCCGCGATTTCCAACCGACGAGGCGAGCCGTTGCAGCGGCGCGTCAACCTCCGGCGGCGCCAAGGCCGGCGCGTTGACGGCGGCCGGCGGACGGATACGTTCGACCTGGGACAGCTGGGACTGGAGCTCGTCCGGTTCCACGGGCGCGAGCATAGAACGCCGCGCGACCGGACACAAGGCGAAACGCCGAGGCGGCGGAGCGCGCCGTGTCACAGCAAGCGGACTTGCCCGGTGTCGCCGGCCCGCAGGCCGGCGACCCGTGTGGGCGCTTTCAGTTGACGGCTACGGTGCCGGCGTTTCCCGGGTCGGTGATCGAGATGACGCCGCCCCACGTGCACATTGCCGTGCAGCCCGTGTGCAAGGCCGGCTGACCGTTGATAGTCACCTTCATCGCTCCGGGAGTCCACGGCGAGGTGGTCACCGGCACGCATGGTGCGGGCGTCAAGACTCCCATCGCCGCCGAGGTGGCAGCCGCGACCGTCGGATTTGACGGCGTTCCCCAGGCGCCGAAGCTCGGGATGTTCGTCATCGGCACGAACGCCTGGATGTTGGCCGCAGGGGTGCCGGCGCTGACCGGAGTCCCCATCGGCACGACCGTCAACGGCACCGGCGCCGGTGGCATCGCCATCGAGCAGCTGATCATCGCTCCGTTGCTCACCAGCGGCGGCATGCCGCACGACTGTACGACCTGCCCGCTCGGGATTCAAACGCCGCCGGGCTCCGTGGATCGACGAATGCGGATCGAAGTGTGGAGCGGGTGGCTTGGCCAAGGTACCGTTCCAGGCGTGCTGCCCGAGATCGTGCTCGACGACGTCCGTTTCCAGGAGCTTGTCAGTGAAGCGCGCACGCGGATTGTCCGTCACGCGCCGGATTGGACCGAGCACAACTTGTCGGATCCGGGGATCACGCTGATCGAGCTGTTCGCGTGGCTCACTGAGATCCTCAGCTACCGTATCAACCGCATACCTCCGCGACTCTATCTCGCGATGCTGGGGCTGGTCGGAATGGCGCCGGGCGAACCGCAGGCGGCGGTGGTCGATCTGCGCTTCATGCTCGCGGCGGCCGGCGCTGCAGATCCGCTCGGGCTCGGAATTGACGCCGCGGAGGCGAACGCGGGCCCGGTTCCCGCCGTGCTCGTTCCCGCCGGGACGGAGGTCGCTTCCCCCCGTGCCACCGGCGGCGAGCCGATCGTCTTTCAGACCAGCGAGGATCTGGAGATCGCGCAACGCCGGCTCCTGGCCGCCTGCGTCGAGCGCGACGGTGGGGTGAGCCCGATGCTGCTCGACGGGGACCGGGCGTTCCCCTCGGAGGCCCCGGCGCCGATGTTCGGGGACCCACACGCGTCGGGCGCCGCGGTGGGGAGCTTGCATTTGGCGTTTGAGATGCCGGGGACGGATGCCGCGTCCGGGGAGGTCGCTGGGTATGGGGGGGTTGTGTCGGGGGTGGCGGGGACCGGTGCGGTGCAGCCGCAGATGGATTACGCGA
>JBKQIR010000139.1:0-8025 GCA_052148275.1 Solirubrobacteraceae bacterium | reverse complement strand
CCAGGTAGTCGCGGCACGCGTCATCGTCCGGGAACCACGCCACAAGCTCATCGTAGGACCCCGGATAATGCCTGCTTGCGGCCGGAAACACCGGACAATCCTACCTGATTTAGATAGAGACCCCATTTTCGCCAGAACCCGCGACCGCCGCTGGTCGCGCTGTTGCTACTGGAACCCCGCTCGGCCGACCCCCCCGGGGCAACTTCCACTAATCGAAAACCGTCATCTCTGCTCCGTTGCTTAAAGCCAACCCCTCTGCGCGCGTTACTGTCGTGTCCGCTTTGAAGATGGCGGTCCCCGCCTGGACGAGTTTCTTTCCCGGCGAGTGTTCCTGTCTTGAAGGCCTCCGACAGGCACTCGACTCTAGGGCCAGCTGTTCGGAACCTCAGCGACCGTGCAAACGTAGCGGCTCGCGCGGGAGGCGGCGGTTTGTCAGCGCCGCTTCTTTGTAACTGCGCTTGCGAGGAAGCTTTGGCCGGCGTGCAGATCGATAGTCTTGCGGGTCGCGAATACGCTGACGAGCACGGTGCCGCGCTGGACGCTGGTGAGCGTGCCGTCGCAGCGGTCGCTGATCGTCCAGACGGTGCCGCGGACGGTGGCCGAGCTGTAGCGGCCCCTCGTGCGGAACTTGCCGTGGTTGTCGCTGGCGTGCAGGGTTTGCAGGACTTTGGGGTTGACGTGGGCGGCACGCGCGGTCGCGTCGTCTGGGTCGGCCCTGGGGCAGCTTGTGTAAGTGGGCGCGCCAGGGAACGCCCCTTCCAGCAGCGAGAGCGTGGTCAGCCCCTTGGTCAGCCCCGTACGATCCTGGGCGATACCGAAGATCGCGCCGCCGAAGGTGCCCGTCTGGGTCTTGCCGTGGCTGGAGGAGGCCGCAACCAGCTGGATCGTGCCCATGCGCGAGTCGACTTGGGTGCCGGTCGGCAGCTGCCGCGCTTCTGTGAGCGGGATGAACCCCTGGCCCTTGGCCAGCGCTGTCCCGGTGAGGAGGTGGGCGGTCTTGCCGGCCGGCAGCTTGATCAACACGATTCCTGACACCGGCTTGACGTTGACGAACTTGCCGAGCACCGGTGGCGGCAATGTCGCGGGCGCGGGCGTGGGGGGTGGGGGTGTCGGTGCCGAGGCGGCTCCGTAGAGGAATGCGTCGCCCCCGCCGTCCACCGCAGCGCAGAACGAGGACGATGCGCACGACACCCCGGGATGCAGGACGGTGCCGGATTCGAGCTTCTGCGGAGCGCTCCACGAACTGCCGTTGAACATCAGCACGTCCTCGAAGCTGTCGAAGGCGGCGCAGAACGACGACGAGGGACACGTCACCGAGTCGAGCGCGCCGCCGGCGAACTGTCCATTCGTGGTGTCGATCGGATCGGCGGCGCTCCAGGTGCCGCTGTTGTAGGTATATGCGTTGCCACCGGTGTCGACCGCGACGCAGAACGTCGTCGAGGGACATGACACCGAGGTAAGGTTGTCAGAGCCGATGATCTGCGGCGGATTGGTCCATGTCATGCCGCCGTCGGTGGCGGTCTCGACCGACCCGCTCTCGCCCACGGCGACGCAGAACGACGCCGAGGGGCACGCTATATCCCCGATGCTCTCGTGGTTGGAGGTGTTGTTTATGGTGATCGGCCCGGACCACGAGGTGCCGTCGTAGACAAACCCGTTGCCGCCCACGTCGCCGGCCACGCAAAACGATGCCGACGCGCATCCCACCGCGGTGACGCTGTTCCCGGTGGTGTCGATCTGGGTACGTGCGCGCCACGAGCTGCCGTTGAACGTCAACGCGTAGCCGGCGAAGTCGACCGCGGCGCAGAAAGAGGTCGATGGGCAAGAGATCGAGGTGATCGGACTGCCGCTCAGGTTCGGGCTCGGATCGATGAACTGCGGCGTTCCCCAGGAACTGCCGTTGTAGGTCTGCGCGTAGCCGTTCGTTCCAACCGCCACGCAGAACGTCGATGACGGGCATGAGATGTACTGCGGCGGGTTCGAGTTGTCGATCGTGGTCGGTCCCGACCACCCGTTGGCGGCCAATCCCGCCGACGGGAGGACGAACACGCCGGCGATGACCGTCACAGCTGCCACCGCGTTGATCAGCCGCCGGCAAACTGCGCCTGCGAAGAACTGCCTCACACCGACCCTCGATCCTCCTCGTGACTCAAGGGTTACCGGCCGGCTTGGTCTCCCGCGATGGCCCGTCGACCCGTCGACCAGCGCCTCCGATGCTACTCAGTCGATAGCGCGAAGTCAACATTCCCACCGCATGCCTACCTCCCGGGATAGCTCGCCAAAGTCGCCGGCGAGAGCGCCCTTGGTCTGCGTGCCACTCACGCTGCTGCTCGACCCGAACGAGCTCGACGCCTCGTAATCCCACGTCCCTGTACCCGAATAGCTGACCTGAACGCAAGCTGACGCGCAAGACGCAACCATGGCAAAACGCCTGGGGGACCGGCTCGCTCGGGAAGACGCCTGCGCCCCCGCGATCGCGCCGAGCAACACGCACGCGCCCACCACGGCCACTGCCACGACGGCACCGGCCCAGCCCTGGCCCGCGACACGACGGCGAGCGAGCGCGACTCCCCAACGCATTCGCTACCTCATGTAGGTCCACGTGGCTACAGACATGTTCCCAGGCATATGTAGGGAGAAGCGATTCGGTCCGTTCATGGCGAATCGGCAAGCCGAAAGCCGAGTGAACGCTAGCAAGCCCGACAAACCCATGTGACGGAACCGCCCAAACGACCGAATAGCGATTCAGGGCCGCGGCGTATGGTGCCGGACTGGCTTCGCAAAAAATAGCGGCTTTCCAGGTAAGAAGTCATAATATCTACTAAGTGCAGCTCGACCGGGGATGGCCGGTGGCTGTTGGGGTTTCTCGTCGTTGACATGTCGCTGACGGGGCGCGGTATGGCTTGCGTGGTGACGCTGTAAGCCGGTACGACCGAAACGACGAATATCGTTGGCGGCGACTGAACGGGCTCGATACTCGGGTCTATTGGATGGTCTTGATGACCGTGCCTTGGGCGCTGAGCCAGACGATTGTGCTCGGGAATCTGCTGCGATTGCGCGGGACGTGGGCGATGAAGACGTTCTCGACCGGGTGGGTTGTGGTGAGCGTGACCGAGTCGGGTCCGCGTTTGGTTCGGTATCGGAGCACGACGGTGGCGACGCCGTCCGGGACCACGCCGGTGACGATGTTGGGGTCACCGACCAGCCCGCCGAGCACTCCGCGTTGGAGGATTTTCGCCGCCGTCGCGCCGCAGGTCCCGCTGCCACCGCCTGGTCCGAACTCGGCGACGCATAGTGCTTGGTGCGGTTGGCTGTCGTAGCGCGCCTCGGCGATGAGATCAGCCAGGACCTGTCTGGCGTGAGTGCGCAGATGCTGTGGGATCTCTGGCAGTCTGCGGCCGAGCTCCGCCTGGAGCGCGGCCGCGCATCGCGCGGAGACGCCCGAGCCCCGCGTGACGATGCCGGGGATGAGGTAGTAGCTGGTGCGCTTGTAGATGCGGGCGCGGCGGATGTAGTTGGTGTAGATGACCCGCTCGATCGGCATCGGCCCTGTGTACGAGGCGGGGAGTTTGTCGGCTGGTGTTGCGGGGCGTCTCAGCACGCTCAGGATCGCGAGCAGCTTGCTCGGGACCGCGTGGCTGATCATTGGCCTGCTGACTCGGCGTGGGGGTCTAGCGTTGCAGGCGGCGGCTGACCAGTGCAGCTTCGTTACGTACTTCATCGCCGGGTCTGTGGGCGCGATGTAGGGCGGGGCGCTCGACGTGCTCGCGGGCGGCGTGGTTGGGGTGGCGCGATGGTGGTGGCTGAGCGCCGTCAGCGCGACGCCTGCGATCGCAACGGTGATCACGACACCGAACAGCGCTGGGAGCGCTCTCAGGCCGGCCGTCGGGCCTCGCCGGATGTGGAGTCGATTGCGTCGGGCAGCCGGGGTCTCAGCGTTCGCGAGCTGGGCACGGAGACGGGCGAGGAGGTCGGCAGGCGGCTCGATGTCGTCGACGGCTTTCTTGAGGGAAGCGCTGAGTTGGTGGAGTTGGTCGTCGTTGGGGGTCACGTCAAGCCTCGTCGTGGCTGGCTGAGGGTGGGTGTGGGGTTGGCGAGCAGCTGTTTGAGCCGGGCGAGGGCGCGGGCGGTGTAGGACTTCACGGTGCCTGCGGATGAGCCCATCGCGCGTGCGGTCTCGGCCACCGACAGATCGGCGTAGAACCGCAGGACCACGACTTCTCGCTGTCGGGCTGGGAGCGCGCGAAGGGCGCTGAGCAGCGCGTCGCGCTCAACGATCACGTCGACGGCGCCGGACGCATCCTCTGGATAGGCGTCGGTGAGCGGGCTCTCGCGCACGCGGCGGCCAGCGTCGCGGCGGCGGTCGCGAGAGAGGTTGATCAGCACGCGTCGCGCATAGGCATCAGGCGACGCGCGGGCCGCCGGCCAGCGTCGAGCAGTGCGTAACAGCGTGAGCTGCAGCAGGTCCTCCGCATGCCCGTAGTCGCCGGTGAGCAGAAAGGCTGTGCGCAGCAACGATCGCGAGCAGCGCCCGACGAACAGCTCAAAGTCCGGCTCGAGCTCCGAGTTCCCTGGGCTCATGAGGGCTTAAACGCCACGATCGCCCGCCGCGTTGCCAGACCCGTCGTAGGAGAGGCGCTCTGCGAGGCGATCGCTTTCTAGGCGGCTCGTTGCTTCACGCCGCTGGCGGGCATCCACCGCTCCGCGGGTCGTCCGCGCCCGTCACATTCCTGGCGGCGCGTGAGACGGCCAGCTTCTTCGAGCACGGTCAGCGCGCGGTCGATCTCGCGGGCTTTCTTGTTGCGGCTGAAGAGGTCGCGGACCTCGGTGCGGCTGATGCCTCCGGGCCGGTCCTTCGCCAGTGTCCAGATCTCGTCGGCGGTTGGGTCGCCAAGGCTGTCGCCGAAGATCCAGCGGGCGGAGTCGAGGCTGTAGCGCCAGAGGGCAAGGGCGGCCTCAAGGTGCGCGAGAGAAATGGTGTCGCTGCAGTCGAGCGTGGCGTAGATCGCGGCGAGCCGGACGACGTGCGCCTCGGCGCGACGTGTCGCGGCACCGAGCAGGCCTTCCTCGCCGCGCGAGAGCGGGCCGTAGACCTCGATCCAGCGCTCGCGGGCGTCGGCGTCGAAGCCGAGGCAGCGGGGGAGGGAGGCGAAGCGCAGGGCCGTCAGGGTGGCCTGGCGGACGCGCTCGAGTGCGTCGCCGGCGAGGCGCCCGCCGAACGGCAGCTCCTTGCTGCGCTGCACCGCGATCGCCATGAAGCGATTGATGAACCCGTTGGCGAGCTCGGTGCCGGTCACGAACCGAAGCAGCTCGTCCTTGGTGATGTGCCCGATGATCGCAACGTGCGCGTCCCGCGCGCGGACAGGGGTGTTCTTGGCCATCGTCTGCAGCGTCTTCCCGTCCCAGGCGTTGCGCACGACCGGAGACAATGTGTTGCCCTCGCGGGCGAGCACCTTGAGGACCAATGTTCGCGCGTTGAGGACCAATGTTCGCGCGCGAAATATGTTGCGCTGATCAAGCTGGCGCTGCCGATGGTGGCGATCGGGCGTTTTCGCGCAACATATTTTTTGGTGCGAGCTAGAGGCTCTCGAGGAAGGCGATCAGCTGGTCGGGTGGCTGGTAGCGGCCGGGTTTGACGTCGGGTGGCGTGGTGCGGTCAAGCGCGCGGCGCTTGAGCTCCATGTCGGCGTGCACGTACTTGTTGGTCGAGGCGAGCGTTTCGTGCCCGAGCCACAACGCGATCGTCGCGGTGTCGACGGGGGGTTCAGCGCGGAGGAGCTGCATCGCGGCGGTGTGGCGCAGGGTGTGCGGGGTGATGTTCTTGGCCGTGAGCGAGGGACACTTGGCGCGGGCGGCGAGGGCGTGCTTGGTGACGAGCCGCCAGATCGCGCCTCGGGTCAGGTGCTGACCGCCGCGGCTCGGGAATACCGGGCCGGTGGGGTCGCCGCCGAGTTCGCGTAGCCAGACTGCCAGCACCTGCCTTGTTTGGCGGGTGAGCGGGGTGCATCTCTCTTTGCGGCCCTTGCCACGGCATCTGACCCAGGCGCCGTCCTGAAGCTGGAGGTCTTGGCGGCGCAGGCCAGCGAGTTCTGTGGCCCTGAGCCCGGTTTGCACGCCCAGCACCAGCAGCGCGTGGTCGCGCCGGCCGGTCCAGGTGGAGCGGTCTGGCGCGGCGAGGAGCGCGTTGATCTCTGCCTCGATCAGATAGCTGACGAGTGTCGAGGTGTGGCGCTTCTCGGGGATCGCGAGCACCCTGGCGATCTGCTCGGCGCACTGCGGCGCCTTGAATGCCGCGAAGCGAAAGAACGAGTGGATCGCGACCAGCCTGGCGTTGCGGGTGCGGACGCTGCTGCCGCGCTCGTTCTCCAGGTGCGTGAGGAACGCGGTGATCGCGGTGGCGTCGAGATCCTCGAGCACGAGCTTGGACGGCTGTTTGCCGGTGTGGGTGCGTAAGAACGCCAGCAGCAGCTTGAAGCTGTCGCGGTAGGAGGCGATCGTGTGTGGGCTCGCGTCGCGTTGGCGGGCGAGACGATCGGTGAAGAACGCCTGCAGGAGCGGCGGCAGCGGGGTCATCGGGACTTCTCCCAGCCTCGCTCGAGTCGCTCGGCGGCCAGCGCCAAGAGCTCTGGCGCGTTCTCGATATACCAGAAGGTGTCCTGTGGATTGGAATGCCCCAGAAACGTCGACAGGAGCGGCAGCTGCGCCTGGATGTCCGCATCCTCGCGATACCACCGCAGCAGCGTGCGCAGAACAAAGCTATGGCGGAGGTCGTGAAGTCGGGCTGCGCGTCCGAGTGTTTCTCGGTCAAGACCACAGATGTGGCGCAGGCGATCGAACCATCTCCGGATGGTGTCCGCGCTCGGTCGTGCTCCCGCGTCGGACAGGAAGAACGCGTCGGGGTCCTTGGGGTTCTGGCATAGCGTGTCGCGCACGCGCGCGTAGTCATCGAGCGCCGCGGCCGTGGTGGGGTGAAGCGCAATCTCGCGCGATTGGCCGTTCTTGCCGCGGCGGATCGTCAGCCGTCCGTCGGTGAGCGCGAGATCGAAGCGATCAAGCGCGACAGCCTCTGAGACGCGCATCCCGCTGACCGCGAGCAGTCCGAGCACCGCTTCGCAGGTAGCGGCTCGAACGGGCGGACGGAGCGTCCGCGCCGCCCCCATCAGCGCCTCGATCTCCTGCGGCGAATAGAGATACGGGATCGCCCGCCGGTACTTGGCCGGCAGCAGGCCATCGGGCGGCACCTCGTGACGAGCGTCGAGCGCTCGGACGTAGCTGGCGAAGCCGCGCACGATCGCGAGGCGCTGATACCGCCACACGCTGCTTGCGTGGATCGGGAGGGTGGCCCACTCGAGCGCCAACTCGGTCGTGATCAGCGACGCTCCTCGACGCTCGAGGAACTCGACAAATTGCGGCAGCAGCAGGCCGTGCAGCTTGAGTTTGTATCCCAGCGCCCGGCGCAGCGCCAGGTACTCATCGACTTCGTGCGCGAGCGGGCTCATCACTCGCTCCCCGGCCACGGCAGCGCCAGGCGCGACAACGCCGCCCGATCGACCTTGGCGTAGATCGAGGTGGTGCGCTGATCCTGATGGCGGAGCACCTGCCCGATCTCGGCAAGCCCCGCGCCGCGTCGCAACAGTTCGGTCGCGACCGTGTGGCGCAGACAGTGGCCTCTGACCGGCGGCATCCCGACTCGCCGGCACGCGCGCACCACCACCATGCTCACGGTGTCCCGCGAGAGCGCAGCGACCGGAGCGCGGCCGTTCAGGAGCAGCGCCCGGCCATATCCGGGCGGGCGACCACGACACAGATAGTCCGCGAGCGCCTCGCCGACGTCAGCGGTGAGCGGCAGCCGATCGATCCGTGATCCCTTGCCACGGATCACAAGCTCGCCGGCTCGCCAGAGGGTGTCAGTTCTTCCGTGTAAGCTGACTATTTGAGTGTAACTGTTGTCGAGATAATGTCAATAGATGACGGATAACTTGCGTGAGCTGATGTTGCCCGTCGTGCGCTTCCTCAAGGAACACG
>JBKQIR010000138.1:0-12966 GCA_052148275.1 Solirubrobacteraceae bacterium | reverse complement strand
CCAGGTAGTCGCGGCACGCGTCATCGTCCGGGAACCACGCCACAAGCTCATCGTAGGACCCCGGATAATGCCTGCTTGCGGCCGGAAACACCGGACAATCCTACCTGATTTAGATAGAGATCCCCTTTACCCCCATATCAGCGAGGCTCGCCTATCACCGACGGTCGGAGGGGCCGCGCAGGCGCTCGCGGCTGTGCTGGACGGCAGCGATCAGCTTCGAGAGGTTGACCTCAAGCGAGTTGAGGATCTCGTCGACGTAGTCCTCGGCGCCCAGGCGGATCTCCCGCTCCCGCGTCTGGGCGTCATCGGTGATTTCCTTCGCCGCGAGCTCGGCTTGGTGAGTCAGTTCGTGCTGGGAGACGAGCTGCGCGTGACGCTCGCTCGCCTCCTTGACGATCCGCTCCACCTCGCGCTTGGCCTCAACCAGCAGCTCTTCGCGTGTCTTGACGACCCATCGCGCCTGCTCGATGTCCTTCGGGATCGTCGTGCGCATCTGGTCGACGATGTCGTAGATCGCCTCTTTGTCGACGCGCACCGAGTCCGTCAGCGGGACCCGCTTGGCGTTATGGACGAGTTCGTCCAGCTTCTCGATCAATACCAGGACGTCCATACACAATCTTCGTCGCCTGGCGGGCGGTACGCGACCGGCACGGCCATAGGCTTCAGTCGCCCCGAAAGGCTAGGTCCTAGTATGGATGGAACGAGCGACCGATGCATGGGCAACCGGGTTTGGGACAACCGCCAGATCAGGGAGCTGTAAGCCGCTCTCGATCCTCCTCACCCTCGTCTCGCCGGTGAACAGCAGCCGGCTTGGCGATCCCACTCATGCTCTCATTTTGCGATCGCAACGACCGCCGGCTTCCTGGACTTCACCCTCGAGCGACTCCTGGATTCCTGATTGTTGCGTACGCGGAGACGTCTCTCGTCGTCAGCATCGCCGGAAGCTCCGCGTACTCGTTTGCCCCGCGCATGGGAAGAGCGTCCCGTCCTCGTAGCCGCGCCGGCGGTGGCCGCCTGGCGCCCCGCTGGTTGTGCGTTATGTCAACCACCAGCGGCGCGCTAGTGGTGTGAGCTCGCCGCGCATGGTGTTGGCAGGCCGACTGGAACACGCCATCGGCCTGCCAACGCTCGGGCGCTCACTTGACCAGTTACCACGCCTCCGGCGTTAGGTACGTGAACGAGTTGGCGCTGAAGCCTCCGAGCTTTCGGCGAGCTCCGCACGCTCGGCGTCGATCAGCCCTGCGTGTGGCCGACCGTGCAACACCGGCAGCCGTTGAGGACCGACGTCAGTAGCGCCACCGCCCGCCGGCCCCATGCTGGGATGGACGAGGGAGCTGCTTCGACCACGGCGTAGAGCCGCAGCCGGGTCTCGACGAGATCGGGATAGAGGCTGCCGATCTGCGTGAGCTCGGTGACGCCTCCGATCGCATCGCATTGCCGCTTGTAGGCACCGGCCAGCAAGCCCGTGGCGCCCTGCGGGGAGACCGAGGCGATCCAGCCCTCCCGCACCTGCGCGACCACCTGCCCGGTCATGTGGGCACCGTGTCGAACGCCGGGAAGTCGGCCTCGACCTCGGTGAGCAGGCCGAGGCCGTTCGCGACTCGGTTGGTGTAGTTGAGGTGCGCCACCGGCCCCGCGTCGGCACGCTCGCGGCGCGGGTCAGCCGCGCGCTCGCCGCGCGGAGATCACACCTGTGTCGAAGCCCGCGAGGTGCAAGCCTCCGTGGAAGCGCGCGTGCTCGATCTTGAGGCAGCGGTTGGTGACGACCTCGAGGCCCGCCGCATGCGCGATGCTCTCCGCCTCATCGCTCTGCAGGCCGAGCTGCAGCCAGAGGACCTTCGCACCCACGCCGACGGCGTCCCTGGCGACTGCCGGCAATTGGTCTGCACGCCGGAAGACGTCGACGATGTTGGGAGCGTGTGGCAGCTCGGCGAGCGACGCGTAGGCAGGCACGCCACACACGGTCGCGTCCTTTGGCGTCACCGGCCACACCTCGTAGTCTGCACTCGAGGACAGCAGGTACGTGAGCACGAAGTGGCTCGCCTTCGCGGGGTTGGACGACGCCCCCACCACCGCGATCGTGCGCGCGCCCCGCAGGATCCTGCGGCGCGCGGCTGCACTCGGCGGAGTGCGCGTCATCCGAGCGCCCGGTCGAGGTCGTAGAGGATGTCGTCAAGGTCCTCGAGGCCCACGCTGATGCGAACAAGCTCCGGCGGCACCCCCGCGGCCTGCAACGCAGTCTCGGACAGCTGGCGGTGGGTCGTCGAAGCCGGATGGATGACGAGCGTGCGCGTGTCGCCGACATTGGCGAGATGGGAGCACAGCTCGAGCGCCTCGATGAATGACTCACCCCGTGCGCGCCCGCCGCGAACCCCGAACGACAGCACCGCGCCTGCTCCGAGCGGGAGGTATCGTCGGGCCACCGCATGCGAGGGATCGCTCGGCAGGCCCGGATAGCGGACCCACTCGATCCGGCGATCAGCTTCGAGGAACTCGGCAACAGCCTGAGCGTTGGCGACGTGCGCCGCCATCCGCAGCGGCAGCGTCTCGATCCCCTGCAGGATGAGGAACGCGTTGAACGGCGACAGGACGCCGCCGATGTTGCGCAGCCCTTCGACACGGAGCTTGGTGCAGAAGCCGTACTCACCGAAGTTGTCCCAGAAGCGGAGGTTGCCGTAGGTGGCGACCGGCTCGGTCATGACCGGGAAGTTGCCGTTGTCCCACGGAAAGCGTCCCGATTCGACGATCACGCCGCCGATCGACGTGCCATGCCCGCCGAGGAACTTCGTCGCCGAGTGCACGACGATGTCGACGCCGTGCTCGATCGGCCGGCAGAGGTACGGCGAGGCGAGCGTCGCGTCGACCGCGAGCGGTATCCCGGCGGCGTGCGCGACCTCAGCGAGCGCGGCGAGGTCCGCGACCGTCCCGCCCAGGTTGGCGATGATCTCGGTGTAGAGGAGCTTCGTGGCACCGGGCCGGATCGCCGCCGCGAACGCGGTCGGGTCATCGGGAGCGACGAACTCGGTGTCGATGCCGAGGCGCTGGAGCGTCACGTCGAGCAGGGTGTGCGTTCCGCCGTACAGCGCCGAGCTCGCCACGATGTGGTCGCCGGCGCTCGCGACGGAGGTGAACAGCAACGTTTCCGCCGCCTGGCCCGATCCCGTTGCCACCGCGCCGATGGCACCTTCGAGGCTCGCGACCCGCTCCTCGAGTGCGGCGACCGTCGGGTTGCCGAGGCGCGAGTAGATGTTCCCGTACTTCTGCAGCGCGAACAGGTCGGCGGCGTCCGCCGCGTCCTCGAAGACGAACGCTGCCGTCTGGTAGATCGGGACGGCCCGCGCGCCGGTCGTCGGATCGGGCCGCGCGCCTGGGTGAATGGCCCTGGTACGCATTCCCCAGCGACGATCCTCGGGTTCGCTCATCGCACGCCTCGCGCGCTCAGCTGGCGAGATACGTCACGCCGGCGAGCTCGCCGGTCGTGTCGCGGACGAGGAACGCGAAGAGTCCTCGCCTGCCGGAGCGCGCGAGGAATCGGCGGGCGATATCGAGCTGCCGGAGAGCGTGGCTACCGTGAAGCTGAACCTTATCCACGTGAAGCCAACTATATCGATCGAGTTTTACAAATTCACGCGCTCGCGGGCGAACTGGCGCGGCGCGGGGCGGCGCACTATTGAAACGAGGTGTGCACTAGGTGTGCAACATAAGAAGTTCATGAGCGAACACAACTAACTCAATTGGGTTGGTTTAATCGCGAGGCCCTGTGATCGAGCAACAGAGAGGTGATCGAGTGTTCTTGCGTCAGATCCTGCACGAAGACCTGGGATGCGCGTCCTACTTCGTCGCCTCGCGCGGCGAAGCACTGGTGGTGGATCCGAAATGGGAGATCGACGACTACCTTCGGGTCGCGGCGGAAGCGGACGCGGAGATCCGCCACGTGCTCGAGACCCATTTCCACGCCGACCACGTTTCGGGCCGCAGGAAGCTGATGCGCGCGACCGGGGCCACGCCATACGTGCCCCTCGATCCGCAGCGACCCAAAGCCGGCGGGCTTCGAGATGGAGACACGCTATCGATCGGTTACGTGACGCTGACGGTGATCTCCACGCCCGGACATCGCCCTGAGCACCTCGCCTTCCTGCTCACCGAAGCGGGCGCGCCGACGCTGCTGCTGTCCGGGGACTCGCTGCTGGTGGGCTCGCTCGCGCGGCCGGACCTGGCGGTTGACGCCGTCGAGGGCGCGCGCGCGCTGTGGGCAACGGTGACGCGGCTGACGGCGCTCGGCGAGAGCGTTGAAGTCTGGCCCGCACACGTGGGTGCATCGCTGTGCGGTAGCGGCACGCTGACCGAGCGGAGCCACTCCACGATCGGCGAGGAGCTGCGCACCAACCCGCAGCTCTCGCTCCCGGACCAAGACGCTTTCGTACAGGAGCTGACGCGTGCCAGGCCGGCACGGCCGCCGCGGGTCCACCAGGTCGTGAGGTTAAATCTCGACGGCGCGGAGGATCCGAATCCGGTGCGCCAGCTCGACCGCAGCGGACTGGCGGAGCTGATCGCGGCCGGCGCCTGCGTGCTCGACGTGCGCTCCCCCGAGCTGTTCGATCAATGCCACATCAACGGAGCGCTGAACCTGCCGCCCACCGGCCGCAGCCTCGGCAACCGAGCGGGCTGGGCGACGAGCCCTGAGGAGCTGATCGTGGTCGTCGCGCAGACGCGGGAAAGCGGACAGCGAGTCACAGGCCTGCTGCGGGCCGCAGGCGTATGGAACGTCGTGGCTGCGACCGTTGCAGACCCCGACGCATGGGTCGCCGACGGACTCCCGGTGAGCAGCTCGCGCGCGCTGGCGCCGGCAGAGCTCCCAGCGCTCCTGTCGGCGGGCGAGCTGGAGCTGGTTGACGTCCGGGACCAGGGGGAGTGGTACTCCGGGCATGTCGCTGGGTCCACGCATCTCCCCCTACACCGATTGGGTGATGGGAGCCAGGCGCTCGTGCCCGGCCAGCGCCCGCTGGCAGTCGCGTGCGCGGCAGGCGCCCGCGCGGCACTGGCCGCGAGCATCCTGCGTCGGCGTGGACACAACGAAGTCTTGCGCGTCAGCGGCGGGGTCCCGGATCTCGCCGGTCGTGGCGTTCCGCTGATCGCCGGCGATCGCTGATCCGGGCGGGGATCAACGGCGCGCAGCGCGCCGCTGATCCGTGTTGTCGTCTATGGGCTCACGCCGTTGGGGCGGTAGCCGTTGTCGATCGGCAGATCGACGGTGCGCGTGGCGATGTGCTGCAGAGCCGCGATCAGCGCGTCGATGTCCTCGCAGGTGTTGTAGAGCGCCATTGTTGCGCGGACCGTGCCCTCGTGGCCGAATCGGCGCACGATCGGCTGGGCGCAGTGATGGCCCGCGCGCACGGCGATTCCCTCGTGGTCGAGCGCCTCGGCGACTTCTTCGGGGGTCAAGCCGGCGATGACGAACGACAGCACGGCGGCCTTCTCGGGCGCGGTCCCGATCAGGCTAAGGCCGGGTATGTCCACGAGCTGGGCGGTCGCGTAGGCGAGCAGTTCGTGCTCGTAGCGGGCGATGTTTTCCATGCCGATCGACTCCAGGTAGTCGAGCGCGGCTCCTAGCCCGACGGCGTCGGCGATGCTGGTCGTGCCGGCTTCGAAGCGCGCGGGCGCCGGCTGGTACAGGGTTCGCTCGAGCGTGACGTCGCGGATCATGTTGCCGCCGCCCTGCCAGGGCGGCGTCGAGTTCAGCAGGTCGAGCTTTCCGTACAGGACGCCGATCCCGGTCGGTCCGAATACCTTGTGCCCAGAGAACGCGTACCAGTCGCTGTCGAGCTGTTGCACGTCCACCGGCATGTGCGACACGGCCTGGGCGCCGTCGACGAGCACCAGCGCGCCGTGACGGTGGGCGAGCGCGGTCATCTCCTGGACCGGCGTGATCGTCCCGAGCGCGTTGGAGACGTGGGAGAACGCCACGAGTCGTGTCCGCTCGGACAGCAGCCGCTCGTACTCGTCGAGCATCACCTGGCCGCTGTCGTCGACCGGCGCGACGCGCAGTCGAGCGCCGGTGGCCTGGCAGAGCTGCTGCCAGGGAACGATGTTGGCATGGTGCTCGAGCCAGGTGATCACGATCTCGTCCCCGGCCCTGACGTTCTGGCGACCCCACGCCTGCGCGACCAGGTTGATCGCCTCGGTGGTGCCGCGCACGAACACGACCTCGTCACTGCAAGAAGCGTGCAGGAAGCGAGCGACCTTCTCGCGCGCGTTCTCGTACGCGTCGGTCGCGCGCGCCGCCATCTCATGCGCGCCGCGATGAATGTTCGAGTTCTCATGCCGGTAGAAGTGAGCCAGACGCCCGATCACGGCGTCCGGCTTCTGGGTCGTCGCGCCGTTGTCCAGCCAGATCAGCGGCCGGCCATGGACACGCTCCGCCAGTGCTGGGAACTCGCCACGAAGCGCGTGCGAATCAAACCCGGAATGCCGCGAGTGCACCATCGCGGAGCGTGGATGCGGCTCCGCGCTCACCGTCTCGGAAGCCCTCGCCGCAGCAGTTCCGGGAGACTCGTCGAGAAAGTAGTACGAGTCAGCAAACGGATCCTCGACCATACCTCGCGGCAGCCCAGCCAATCCCAAGTCCGAGAGGGGCAGCGGATCGCCGCCGAGCGTGAACAGGCCACTACCCGGTTGATGGAGGCAGCCCGGCGGGCGGCTGCGCCTCCACTTGTGCGAGACCCGGCAGGTAGGACCAATGCTCGGCGCCGGCACGGTTCGACTCTGCGGGCGCCAGGCCTGCTGAACCGCCCGGCGCCGCCGCTTCCAGTTCGGCCGGAAGCCTCCCAAGAGCTGCCTCCGCAGCACCCAAATGACCGTTGGCGCCTCGGGCGCAGCCGCAGCGACCTCGTCCACACCGTCCGGCTGCTCGACCTTCCCGACGAAGCGATCGAACTGATCGACACCGGCGCGCTCTCCAAAGGCCACGGTAAGGCGCTCCTCACCGAACCCGACCACCACCGCCGCCGAGAACTCGCCAAGCTCGTCGCCGAGCGCGGCTGGTCAGTCCGTGCCCTCGAGGCAGAAATCGCACGAGCATTGCAGGGCCGCGCACGACCCGCCGGACCGCATCCCGACCAAGTCGCCGCCGCGGCCAGGCTCCGCGACCTCCTCGCATCGGCGACCGGATGCGAACTCGAGGCACGCCCACATCGCCTCGGCTACCAGGTCGTCCTCGACCAGAGCGCCGTCGACAAGCTAACCAAGCTGCTCCAACCGCTTACCAAATGAAAACCGTGCCACGTGGCACATGAACCACGAGTCCCGAAACCTCAGCACCAAGGCGGGGCGAGCGCTTCGTCGCCTTTGCGATCGCGCGGTGCACGCCCTCGCTGGCGGTTCCATTCGTCGCAAAGCGCTCGTCCGGTCCCGGCGCTCGTCACTACTCCTGCTGGGCGAAAGCAGGCGCTCGCCGGTGCTGGCCGGACACCTCCTTTCGTCGCATAGCAGGCGTCCGGTCCGCGACGGGCCAACCCTCAAACCAGAAGCCAGCTCCTTCAATGGGCGGATACCGCTGGCGCTTGGACCACGCAAGGGTGTCGCACAAAGAAAGCGGCGCCTTGTCGGAGACTTCACAACCACGAATGCTCGCTGACGCGACCGACGCTCTGTAGGGCCACGTCTGATGACCCGCGAAAGTGGAAGTCGCGTCTGCTAGCCGACCGGCCATCGACGCGATCGTCGTTATCCGGCACCGCCGGCGCTTCGTCCAAGACTCGGATGTCGCGCGCGCCGTCACGGGCCCCCGGCGGGGGGCAGACCGAGGTGATCAGCTACTGCTCTGGTGCAAGCGAGCTCGCCGCCGAGCTCGGCTTTCCCGTGCGGCTGGCGATCATCGCAGATGGAGCCGTCGGAGCGGTCGGTCCGATTCCAACAGAGCAAGGCCTCACCCCCGGCGCCATCATTGTGCCCAGATCCGTCCGCAACTCCGGTCGTCCTGCTGCGCACGAGTTCGGCGCGCTGGGCGGCGTCGCCCGTGAGCGCGCTCGCTAACGTCCGGTGCATGCCTGATCAAAGCTCTGCTGCCGACGAACGCGCCATCCTCCAAGAGCTGACCGCGCCCCTTACGGCGCTCCCTGATGATCCGGTCGCGATTGTCGCTGATGTCGATTTCCCGGTTGTCTTGCGTGGCTACGACCGCGTTACGGTCGACGCCTATGTCAAGCGCACGAGCCAGCTCGTGGCCGATCTGCAGGCCACGCGCTCGCCCGAGGCTGCGATGCGCCGGGTGACTGAGCGGATGGGGGAGCAGATCTCAGGGATCATTCAGCGCGCTTACGACACGGCCGCGCAGATCACGGCCCAGGCACGTGCCGAGGCAGAGGACATGCTCGAGGTCGCTCGTCAGGAGGCTGCGCAGATCGTGGCCGGCGGGGAGCGGCGGCTGAAGGATCTGGACGACGATACGGATCGGATCTGGGCTGAGCGGCTCCGGATCATGGAAGAAACCCGCGCGCTCATCGGCCAGCTGAGCGCGGTTGTGCAGTCCGCGGCGGAGCGCTTCCGGCCTGACGAGCCGGAGGTGACGGCTGAGCCCGAAGCGGCTGAGCCCGAATTGGGAGCAGGACCGCGTTCGGTGGCGGCGTTGTCGGCGGCGCCAGAAGACGATGCGGCTGAGGGCGATGTGACGGCGATTCCACGGCCGGTCGGAGCGACTCGGGAGGTGCTGCCGTCGCTGGAGGAGGAGCCGCCCGCGACGCGCTGACGGGTCGAGATTCGCCGCTTGATCGACATGCCCGCCGGCGACCACCGCCGGCGCCGCCACTGGTCGCCGTGACTCCGGAGCTGCTGATAGACAGCCGCAGCCCGCGCGTCGTCTCGGTCCGTGGCTCCGGCTGTCCGACACCGGACGTCAACCGTGGCTGCTCTGCGTCGAACGCAGACGCGGCGGGCGACGAACCGGTGCGCTCGGTTTCGCCGAGGTGCGGAAGCCCGGCACGAGTGCTGCCGCGCTTTCGCTTCCATCATTTCGGGCCCCGAGACCCGGCGTCCCCTTTCAACGGAAAGCAGGCATGAGCGGCGGCAGAGCCTCGCGCCTGCTTTCGCCCAGCAGGAGTAGTGACGAGCGCCGCGACCGGACGAGCGCTTTGCGACGAATGGAATCGCCAGCGAGGGCGTGCACCGCGCGATCGCAAAGGCGACAAGGCACTCGGCCGGACCGAGCCCGAGCCGCGCTGCCGGCGGACGGCTGGAGCGGCCCCGGCTCCCGGGCGTCATGAGCCCGGCCGCGGCGGGCGGCGCACCTGCCCCGGGTGCAGATAGGAGATGTTTCTCGCCCGCAGCCAGGCAAGCCCCGCCCTCTCTGTGAGCATGCTCGGCGGTTGATCCGGCGGATCGGGGTCGCCCGCGCGCCAGCCGGCAGTTACGATCAGGTCGACCTCATCACGGTGACCCAACGACACGCAAGGGGCATCATGCCCGTCATCGATCAGATCATCCACGCTATCCAAGCCGGCATCGACGAGTTGCTGGGCGAGATCGAGCGCTTGCGCCGCGCGCTCGCGGCGCTCACGTCGCGCGAGAGCGAAGCAGAGCGTTCCGGTCGCGGCGCACCGAGACGCTCGGCCGCTGGTGCCACCCCAGCGAAGAGCCCGCGCGGAGCGACCGACCGGGCGCCGCGGACGCGCAAAGCCTCGGCGCCAGCGCGGCCGGCGGCGGCGACGCCGGCCAGCCCAGCCGCCGCCCCGGCCCGTGCACGCACCGCGCCGGGAGCGACCAAGGCCGCGATCCTCGCCGAGCTCGGGGACGGCGGCGCGATGACGGCCGGCGAGATCGCGGCCGCCACCGGGCTCGGGCGCACGACGGTCAGCACCACGCTCTCCAGGCTCGCGGCGTCCGGCGAGATCGCCAAGGCCGCCCGCGGCTACCAGCTCAAGACGTGACATTGTCGCGACGAGCTGGTGTGAATGCTGAGCAGCGTTAGGAACCGAGGCGCGCAGGTGTGACATTCCTACGGGCAGCGTTCGCTCGGCACCAAGCTTCCGGCAGACACGAGTCGCGCTCGGGCTGGCAGCGGTGCCGGCAGACGCGGGCAGTTCGGGCGGTGAGCCCAGCCGTCCAGGATCTCGGCTCCTTCGTCGTCCTCGAAGCGAAAGGTGAGCTTCTCCGCGGAGGGACCGTACCCGAGAAGCGAACGGATGTTCGTCTTTGGCGCATCGACGGTTCGCCGGGCAGTGTCGCGTCGGTCGCGGGGAGCGGGAGGGGGAACGGCGCGGGGACGCAGGCGACACGTCGCGGCGTGCCTTCGAGGACCCTCCTACCCTCGTGAGGCTTCTCGCGACACGGTGAGCTCCGGCTGAGCGTGCTCGCGCACCGCGCAGGCGAACCGACCAGCCTCCTGCGCCGCGCTCGCCGCATACCGCCTCGCGTCGCTGCAACGCTGACGTCAACGACACGCCGCGTGGGCCCGCGCTGAGACGGCCGCGTCCCACGGGCAGCTGGCGGAGCTCTACGTCCAACCCGAATTTGCGGCCGGCCTTCCGGGATTGCGAGGGCAACCCCGCATGGGGTTACGCGGCGTGGGTGAGCGGAGGCTGTTCGGTGGCTATCGCGATCCTCGGCGCGATCGCCGGCGCCAGCGTGGGACGGGCGCATCGGGGGTGTCGGTCTCGAGTAGACGTACGCCGATCAGCCGGCCGTGCTCGTGCAGGCGCTCGATCGCGTACCCGTTGAGCTCGAGCTCGCTGAGGACGACGGCGGGAAAGTCAATCCCGACCGCGCGCAGCTCGCCGAGCGTCACTGGCTGCGTGCCCGCGGTTCGCAGTCGCTCGAGCATCCGCACCTGTTGGCTTTCAACGAGCGCCATCCACCCAGATTGTCGGCCCATTTCCCACTGGCCGATAGCCAAGATCGTCGCGAAGACTCGCAAACCTGGGCGCGTCGGAGGACACGGCCTCGAACACTGAAGCACCTGGCAAGCGTCAAGAGCCACTACACGCGCCGAGAACCGCGCTCACCGCAGCGACGCCTCTGCGTCTCGAGCGCGGCCCTGGCCGGGCGGCTCGCATGTTCGTGTCGTCGCTCTGCGCCACAAGCGACGGCCCGGCAAATCGGCGCGAGACTGTCGCTTACTTATCCGGCGGCCCTGTGTCAAGGCCTCATCCTGTGTGCGTTCGGTTTACGTCATCGTTTGGGGGACGTGTGAGAGCGTCGGGTCGGGCGGATCGTTTGCACGCGGGCGCTCATGCTTACTTCGGTCCTCGACCCTCGGGGTTGGCTTCGGGGCCGGCGACAAGATGTTGGTGGGGTGTTGTTCCCGCTGGGGGAAGCGTTGCGGCCGCTCAATCTTTCTAGGCCGTCCACGCGAACGTGTCGGCAGCGACAGTTCGGGAGCCGGCCGCGGCGCATCAGTGTGAATCGGGCTTGGCGCGCGCAAGTGATCTGCTTGGTGGTGGGAGTTGGTTGTTCCGGGTGGCCTTGCTGGCCGGCGCTCGTTGCCAGATAGCGGAGCCGAAGCCCGGGTCAAGCGGCCAGAGCGCCCGCGCGCTGAGGGGTCGCCGGTCGGTTGGTCATGGCAGGACTGCCGCTTGACGCGCGGCGCAGGGATCCGCTACCCGACGGCTCGGTGAGTGGCGCCAGCGCGTCCTCGCCGAGCTCACGCAGGGTGTGGTAGCAGCGCTTGAGTAGCTTGCGCGCGAGCGCCAGACAGGCACGGTTGCCGCCGAGCTGCTCGGCCGCTTGCAGGTAGTACTCGCGGTCTGGAGAGGTTGGTCGCCGTGCGGCCTGCGCGGCCTCATACAGCGCCCAGCGCAACGCCGGCGGCCCCTGGCGCGACAGATGCCCAGGCGCGCGGTGGCGATCAGATTGATATCACGGCGCGTGGCAAATAATACGTGACTAGTGAGTGTTGTAACACACTCGGCGTGCTAGTATGTGTGTGTGAGGAGTGACGCTCGGCGGGTATCTGGGGAGACGCGGGAGGCGTTGCGCGAGCGGGGCGTGAGGATGGTGCTGGCTGGGCACACGCACCTCGCGGTGGCGCAGGCGTTGGGGGTGCATCTGAGGACAGTGTCGTTGTGGATGGCCCGCCATCACGTGTCGGGCTTTGAGGGGCTCAAGGAGCGTCGGCGGGGTCGCCAGCCAAGGGAGCAGATGTCGCTCAGTGACTCCCAGCAGGCTGAGCTGATCGCGGTGATGAAGGGCGCCAACCCCGATCAGCTGCAGATCCCGGGTGTGCTGTGGAGCCGGGCGGCGGTGAAGGCGCTGATCGAGGCGCGGTTCGGGATCGCGTTGAGTCGCCAGACGGTCGGGGTGTACTTGCGGCGGTGGGGGTTCTCGGCCAAGAAGCCAGAGCGGCGCTGGCTTGAGCAGGATCCCGAGCGGGTCCGGGCGTGGCTTGAGGACGAGTACCCGAGGATCCGCGCGCGCGCCCGTCGTGAACGGGCGCTGCTGCTGTTCGGCGACGAGATGGGGGTGCGGGCCGGACAGACCGCCGGCAAGAGCTACGCGCCGGTCGGCACGCGGGCCGTCGTCCCGATCACCGGCAAGCGGTTCTCCGCCAACGTGATCTCGGCGGTCGGCGCCGACGGGACGCTGGTGTTCGACATCTTCCAGGGGACCTGTGACGAGGTCCGCTTCATGGACTTCCTCGACAAGCTGCTCGAGCAGTTCCCCGACCGCAAGATCTTCTTGATCCTCGATAACGCCAGCTTTCACAAGACGCCCGGGGTCGCGCTGTGGCTCCAGGACCATCCCCGCCTCGAGCTGTTCTACCTCCCGCCCTACGCTCCCGAGCTCAACCCCGACGAGCTGCTCAACCAAGACGTCCACGCCCATGTCGCGCGCAAGCGCCCGTCCGACATCGTCGCGTTGATCGCGCTGACGGTCGAGTACCTCGCCACGAGGACTCGCACAATCGTCAGCAACTATTTCACAGGACAGCACGTCGCTTACACAGTGTCACCAAGCACTATTTGTCCCGCGGCGTGA
>JBKQIR010000137.1:0-3325 GCA_052148275.1 Solirubrobacteraceae bacterium | reverse complement strand
TTGTCAGCCCGCGACCGGGTGGGCGCCGACCTCCTCTCCCACTGCGGTCCCCCGCGCCCGCGATCGCCGCGCGGCCGTGGCGCGAGGCGACGCCCTCGCGCACCTGATTTAGATAGAGACCCCCTTCGGAGATAAAGCCGCTGCGCGGGCTTGACGCCAGCGAGCTGGTAGCCGCGCGCGGCCTCTGTCAGCTCGCCGGCGTCGGCGAGCTGTGAGAGCGTCGCGCTGACGTGCTCGCGACCCAGCCCGGTCGCGCTGGCCACCACGCCAGCGGTCATCACGCTGCCGTCGGCGAGCGCCTCCAGGACGGCGTGCGCGGTTCGGCTGCAGGTCGACAGCGGACGGCGCGGCGGCCTTTGGGTCGGCAGTCGGTGGCGCGGCCGTCGGCTCGGCGACGGGCGGCTCGGCGGCCTGCCGTGAAGGGCTCGTGGCGACGGTGCCGACGCCCGGGCGCGGCCGCGCCGGCCTACGGGTTGTGTCGCTCTCGCGTGCGAGCTGGTAGCCGCGAACGGCCTTCTGGATCTCGCCGGAGGTCGCGAGCTTGGACAGGGTGCTGCTGACCGTGGCGCGGGCGAGTGCGATGGCGGCAGCGATCTCGCCGGCCGTCATCGCGCTGCCGTCGCTCAGCGCGGCGAGGATCGCGGTCCTCGTCGCCCCGGGCACGGTCCGCGCGCGGGCCCCAGCAGCAGCTGAGCCGGCGGGCTTCTCAGCTCAGGTGTTCCGGGGGTCCGCCGCGCGCTCGAGCCGAGCGCGTCGCGCAGCCGCTCGATCTCGCCCAGCAGCTCGTCAAGGCGGGCCTGGATGTCACGGCGTATCTGGTCGAGCATTTGGGGGAGCGGTCCTTGCGTGCAGGCGGGCCGCGGTGATGCTAACCGGCAGCTTGCCGCACGCGTATGCAGCCTCCAGCGAATCACCGCGCGCAGTCCATCGGTCGCCCGACAAAGGTCGTTGTCGGCACGCCGGCGCGCCCGGGGGTACTCGCGCAGGCGGGCGGCGGCTGGGTGGCGGGCCTGCGGGCCAGCCGCGGTGCGCGGGGTACGGGGGCGCGGCGCAGCGGAAGCCCGCTACTCGAGCCAGCGCTCGTCGAGGCGGTGGACGAGCGCCTCAGCGAGGCGGATCGCGTCGGCGAGGGACTCGTAGTCGACGTTCTGCGGGACGTCGGTCGGCCAGTGGTAGTTGGCTGGCTGCTTGAGCTGGGTGCATGAACACAGCGATGCGCACTCGTAGCCGGAGGCGAGCGGGTAAACGCCGTCCGTCGCGTTGCGCAGGCGGAGATTTGGGAACAACCAGATCCCGAGATCATCAGCGAGACCGTCGAGGAGCTCAAGCGCGCGTGGCGGGTACTCGCTGACGCCGAGCATTCCCTCGCCGCGAAGGACGAGCAGATGCGAAGAGCCGACCGTGTCGATCGCGAGGAAGAAGGTGTCAGACCGCGGCAGCTCGTCGAAATGGCGCTGTGCGAACGCGCGCATCCCCTCGCACATCCCCTCCTCCGACGTCGACACGAGCATCACCCGCACCGACTCGGTCGGCCGCTCGGACAATGCGTGCGCGAGCGCGATCAGCGCAACGACACCGGTGCCGTTGTCGTTGGCGCCGGGAACGACCGCGCTGGCGGCGATATTCGCGATCGCCGCCGCGAAGCCGGCCGACAGCGCCGCGCCCGCCCGCGCCAGGCCGCGACGACCACTCGCCGCACCCGCCGCGGCCAGCGCTGGCCCCGCCACCGCCGGCCACAGCAGCGGTGGGCTCGTGTCAGCAAGCTCGAAGAACCATGGGGCGACGCGCGCGATCGCGCTCGGGATCCCCGGACAGAAGACGAGCCCCGAATGCGCCGCGTCATGGTGGGCAACGAGGACGACCGTGCGCCTGGCGTCGACCGGCCCCAGGGTGGCGATGACGTTGGTCGCGGTCGCCTGCGGCAGCGCCTTACGCAAGCGCCGCCGCCGCGGCGGCAACTCGTCGGCAGCCGCCCAGGCGGCGGCAGCTCCCAGTGCTGCAGCGACCAGGCTCCGCCGCTGCATCCCGCGAACACCGGCGAGCACGCCGCCCGCTGCAGCCACACCGAGAGGCCACCAGAACGTTTGGTGGCCCCGCTCCTGCTCGACGCGCGCATCCCCAGCGCCCGCGGACGCCAGCCGCCCAACGAGCCATCGGGCGGCAGCGTGCTCACCAGCCGACGCCGTCTCACGCCTAAAGCTGCAGAGTTCGTCGAGAAGCGCCCGGTGCCAACGCGCATCCAGGTGATCCACAACAGCCCGGCTGCTCGCGGCCTCACGCATCCGCCAACAACCTACAGGCAGACCAACCGCGACCGCCGCGTCGTTCCTGGCGGTGAGCGCACCTTCCCTCACGGACTGCTGCTACGCAGACGCGTGGCGGTCGGCCCCCCCGAACGCGAGATGAGCGTCGGATGCAATGAGCATCAGCGACTTGGGCCGGCACCGGTCCGACTACGCGCGTGCTGCGGCGCGGATCGCGTCAGCCTGGGCGCTGTCCATCCAGATCTCCCAACGGCCCGAGTCCGACTGACGCTCGTCGAGAAAGCGGTATGGGCGTCAGCCGCCGAACTCGGTAGTCCGTAAATGCCAGACGCCGCCGAGCACGCTGGCGATCCGCCGCCGTGGCCATCCGAGAGCATCCTCGATCCCGGGAAAAGAGCGGGGCCGATCCGGCGTGCTGGCCAGAGCGTCCAACAGATCGCGCATCACATCGCTGCAACGATCATGGAACCGCGCGATCTCGTCGGGGTCATCCATCGCATTCAGCACAGCGTGCTGAAGGACGGCGGGCTGCACAATGCCTGACATCGACCCAGAGTAGCCAGCCATCGTCTCTGCCGACCACGCTCCTCCCGACATGACCGACACGCAGGCGCCTCGGCGCGTCGTCGCGCGTCGAAGGTTGAGCGGCGGATCTCGGTCGACCAGCACACCTCGATCGCCCGCGAACCCCGCCAAGTCATCGCCGGCCCGGGGCGATTCTGATTTCCGGTCGTAACCGGGCGAAGGCGATCGTCCGTGCGCCCAGACACAGCCCACAATCCCGGCGACGCGATCGTCGCCTTTGCAATCGCCGGCCACGAACCCGCCCAGGACGTCAAAGCGATCGCCGCAGGTAGTTCCAGCGGCACGAACGCGGTGGTGGCGCACCAGCCGACGCCACCGACCGACTCGACGCGCCCGGGTGCGGCTCTTTGAGGGCGTCACACTAACTGTGTGGGCGGCTTTTCGTGAAGGTTAACGGTGACTTCGGGTTTTGGCAATGAGTGACAGTCAGCTTGCGTTGTCTGGGAGGCGGTCTCCGAAGTGGATCTTGAACGCCA
>JBKQIR010000136.1:0-3254 GCA_052148275.1 Solirubrobacteraceae bacterium | reverse complement strand
TGGCGTTCAAGATCCACTTCGGAGACCGCCTCCCAGACAACGCAAGCTGACTGTCACTCATTGCCAAAACCCGAAGTCACCGTTAACCTTCACGAAAAGCCGCCCACACAGTTAGTGTGACGCCCTCGACCCGGGCGCGTCGACTTCGGCCGTGGTGCCCTCGGCGCCGAGCGGGGCATCCGCTCCGTCGGGTTTGAGATGCGCGGGTCGGAATGAAAGAGACGTGTCCTATCGCGCCGGCCGGCTGAGGGCTTGGATGCGCCGCTTCAGGAAAGCGATCTCGGCGGCGTTTTGGGTTCGATCGATCGCGGCTTGGTAGGCGGCTGTGGCCTCGTGTGACTGGCCGAGGCGTCGTAGGAGGTCTGCCCGGATCGCGTGGTAGAGGTAGTACTCGGCGAGGGGTAGCTCGTCGATGAGGTCCAGCGCGGGCCGCGGGCCGCGGACCTCCGCGACGGCGACGGCCCTGTTGAGCGCCGTGACCGCCGTCGGGGTGAACATGAGGAGCTGGTCGTAGAGCGCGAGGACCTGGTTCCAGTCGGTTTCGGCCGCCGTGGCGGCATCGCTGTGAACGGCGTTGATCGCGGCTTGAAGCTGGTAGGGACCGGGCTGGTTTTGGCGTAGGCAGCGCTTGACGAGCGCCTGTCCTTCCTTGATCAGATCGTGGTCCCAGAGGCTGCGATCCTGTTGAGGAAGTGGTACGAGCTCGCCCGTGACGGTGGTGCGCGCAGCGCGTCGCGAGTGCAGGAGCAGCATCAGCGCCAGCAGCCCGAGCACCTCGGGCTCGTCGGGCATCATCTCGGCGAGCAGGCGTCCGAGGCGGATCGCCTCGGTGGCGAGTTCATCGCGGACCAGGCGCTGGCCGGAGCTGACGGCATAGCCCTCGTTGAAGATCAGGTACACGACTGCCAGCACCGAGGCGAGACGCTCTGGCAGGTCGGCCTCGCTCGGGACGTGGTAGGGGATCCGGGCGTCGCGAATCTTCCCCTTCGCGCGGACAAGCCGCTGTGCCATCGTCGCCTCGGCCACGAGGAACGCCCGCGCGATCTCCGGGGTGCTCAATCCGCCCAGCAGCCTGAGCGTCAGCGCCACCTGAGCCGCTCGGCCCAGCGCTGGATGGCAGCAGGTGAAGATCAGGCGCAGGCGGTCGTCGGCCACCGGGGTCTCCTCGACCGGCTCGTCGCGGGCGTGCAGCAGCGCCGCCTGCGCGTGGCGGTCATCGCGCGAGGCCTCGCGGCGCAGCCGGTCGATCGCGCGATTGCGAGCGGTGGTGATGATCCAACCCGCGGGCGCCGGCGGCATTCCGCGGTCAGGCCAGCGCGCGACCGCTGTGGTGAACGCTTCCTGGACCGCGTCCTCGGCGCTGTCGATGTCGCCGAACACGCGGGCCAGCACCGCGACCGCCCGCCCATACTCGCAGCGAAAGACACGCTCGATCTCTGAACACGTGACCGCCCGCACGCTCTTCGTCAGTCCTCGAACTCGCCCAGGAACGGACGCACCTCGATCGGCAGCGTCGTCGCCCGTGCGACCTTCCGCCCCCACGCGAGCGCCTCGTCCAGGTTCTCTGCCTTGATGATCACCAGACCGCCGATGTGCTCCTTGCCCTCAACGTAGGGCCCATCTGTCATCGGCATCTCATCGCGGCGCGGGTCGAGCACCGTCGCGGTGCTCGACGCGTGCAGCCCGCCGGAGAACACCCAGGTGCCAGCGGAGCGCATCTCCTCCCGCACCACCAGCATGTCACCCGCGATCTTTTCGAGCACCTCGGGGGCCGGCGGGTCGCCGTCGGGCTGGTAGATGCTCAGCAGGTACTGCTTCATGCTCACTCCTCTCGTCCGCAGCTTCCCCTCCTCCGGCCAGGCGCCGGGCGGTCGCCCAAGCCTGGCCGAAGCGGGCACATTTTCGTCTCCTATCACCGAGCGGGCTCGTAGGCGGCGATCAACACCCCCTTACTCGTGGTGCTGCTGTCAACCAGCTGCAACGACACGTGCGTGCCGCCGGCGAACAGCCGCCGTCCTGTGCCCAGCACCACAGGGGCAATCATCAGCAGGTACTCGTCGATCAGATCGGCGGCCATCAGCGAGCCGATCAGCACGCCGCTACCCATGATCACGAGGTTTGCGGTCGAGCTCTGCTTGACGTCTGCCACGGCGGCCGGAACGTCGCCGTGCAGCAGAGTCGAGTTCGGCCACTCTAGCCTCGTCGCCGGGTTGCTCGAAGCGACGTACTTGCGGATGTTGTTCAGCGGGTCCTTGAACGGGCCGCCCTGGGCGTTCCAGAAGCCCAGCAGCTGCTCGTAGGTGTGGCGCCCGAACAGCCACGCGTGACCCTCGCCCATCAGGTCGCCGATCTTGGCAACGATCGTCTCGTCGCCGTACGGGGCATTCCAGCCGCCGAGCTCAAACCCATCCCGCGTGTCCTCGTCCGAGCGCCCCGGGCTCTGCATCACGCCGTCAAGCGAAACGCCATTCATCACGATGACCTTTTCCATCTCCAGTCCTTTCGATCTCGGCAGCGCCACCGATAGCGTCGCCTGGGGACTCCCGAGACCAGCGCTATTCCGGCCCTCACCTCCTACACGAACGCGAACAGCCGAAATCGACACTGCGCCGCCCACCACACATCAACCGAGGCGACAGAAGCATAAGCCGTAGAAGGGCAACCGCTGGTCCTTGGCATGGTCGAGCCAGAGAGCGTCCGATCCGCCGGACGGATCGGTGCCGGCTGCCGCGGGAGGGCAAGCTGTATGGAAAGGCGCAAGACGCGATCTCCGCGCGGTGCCAAAACCGAACACAATCGCTGCCGCTCCAGGCGTAGAGCACCGACGGCGCGTGGCGCCCCGCAGACTGCCGAAATGGACGACGAGCGGCAGTACGAGCCGGTCGATGGGCGCGGCGCGGATGCGTGGGTGAAGTTTCGCTCGGGTCTGGCCGACCATAGGTGTATGTCCGCGTCCCACACGACTTCGTCGCCGACTCCGACGGTGTCGGCGTCGGCGTCGGCGTCGGCGTCGGCCGACGACGCTGGCGGCTTTGAGCAGCAGCGCTACCGGGAAGGGCTCCGCGCGTGGCGCCGTCGCGTTTTACCGCGTGTCCGTTGGCTGGTCTTCCCGGTCGTTCTTGGATGCTTTTTGTTTCGGGTGTAGATCTCCTGGAGGGACTTGGAGCGGTAGATCCAGCTGGTGAAAGTTCGCTGGAAATCAGCAGTTTTGTTTGGTGCTGGCGGCGTTGGGCGGGTGGTCGGCCGGTAGCGCT
>JBKQIR010000135.1:0-17260 GCA_052148275.1 Solirubrobacteraceae bacterium | reverse complement strand
CGTTCTCACCTACCTGCAGAACGTCGCGACTGCCGCCCACCACCGCCTCCCCATCCCCTCGCTCGTCCCTACATAAAGTCACGCAGGAACCCCAGCCATCACGGCGACACCCCGTGAACGGCAACTCGCCCTGCGCCTCTACCGACTGGTCAATGACGACATAGTGGTCAAACGCGCCTACGCCCAACGTCCGGAGCGGTTCGATTACGTCCTTACGGACAAGGGATGGCAGCTGTGCGACATCCTGCTCGCCATCACCGCGTGGGGAGACCGGTGGACGGCATCGGACGCCGGACCGCCCGCCCTTATCCGCCACCGCCAGTGCGACCACCTCACGACGGCCGAGACACGGTGCTCTCACTGCGGCGAGCCATTGCACGCCGCAGACACCGAGGTCACATCACTGCGGTGAGCCTGCTCGATCCGTAGCTGCAGACCATTGACCATATGCCGAGGAGCGGTGCACTACGGATGCAGGACCGACCCGAGGAGAGCGTCGCGGTCCTGCAACTCGCCACGCGCGCACGCCGTGCATCGCAGACAGCAGGATTCAGGGCGCTAGCTGAAGGTTGAGGAGGCGCGAGCACCAAAGCGGTGACGACGGCGTCGACGCCAGCGCTGCCGCAAGAGGCGTGATCCGGCAGTGCCGACCGCTGCTCTTGAACCCCGTGATTTGACCGGGCGCGAGCCCTGCTCTGATGCCGCGACGGGCATCTCGGCGCGATGCCGACCGTCCCGCGCAGGCCGGGGAGCGGCCGGGGCTCGTTTGACGCGCGTGTCAATCGTAGAGCGGGAGTCCGGGACGGGACCTCTGGCCGTCAGCTTGCACACTCGAGCTCGAGTGTGCGGCGCCAGCCCTGACCGCGGCTGACGACGTGCAGGCACGACGTCACGAAGTTCGCAGCCGTTTCGGCGTGTCATCAAGCCGATACGACATCGGCTCGCCTGCGAGGCCGAATCCGCGCGCACTGAGGTGGTTTGGGCTCAGGTCGATCTCGGCAAACTCGACACCGCAACACCACCACCAAGCACGTCACCGCCACGGTGAGGTTGGGAAGGACGCGGAATGGGTTGCTGTCCGCTCAGCTCAAGCTCGCTCAGCGAAGCAGCCAGAAGACCTCGGTCTCGAGCATGCGCGGGTCCTCGTGCCAGTGGCCGTAGATCTCCCATCGTGGTCCCGCAAGTTCACGTCCGTGGGCTGCAACCTGGTCGCGCACAGCGTCGTGAGTCACGCCCAGTCGGGCGTAGGCTCCACGGTGGGTCGCGCTAGCGACCTCTCCGCCGGGAAGTGCGGAGGCGATCACCCGACCCGTCGGCTCTAACGACCGTGATACCAGCACGCCGACCTCGACGTCGGGCCTGTCGTCCTTGTAGAGCATCACGTTCTGCCACAGCTCCGCACCGTCGCCAGTGGCGAGGTGGGTACGGGTGCGGACGAATCGGTAGACCTCGTCCAACAGCTGCCCCCAGACGCTCGGGAATTCTTCCCATGTGGTTGTCTGTCCGATCACGGCAGTCGGACGCGGGTCAATCTTCACGAACCTCACAGCGACGGCCGGCACGCACGCAATCGTAACCAGGATGTCCGTGCCAGACTGATCGAAACCGCGGCCCGGGGCTTGACTCCGGCTCCACGACCCACCGGGGCCCACAGGCCCGCGGCGAGGGCAAGAGCAGATCATGCACGCGATCGTGCCTGATCTGCCAAGGCGGGACGCGCCAGCAGCTTGTCGGCGCGAACGGAAGCCAGCGGCGCGCGTGATCACCTGCTCGCTCCACCAGCGACAGCCAGCTGCCCAGGCTCACGAACTGCTGAACCGATGACGGAGCAGCCGTCTCGCTCTACGACGCCGCAATACCGGTCCCGGACAAGAGCAGTAAATGCCGCGTTCCCGGCTGCTGCAGCGCCATTGCCTCGTCTCGCCGGCCAAGCGAAGATCGCTGATTTGACCCGCTGCGCTGCTTGCTGGCGTCCAGGCATCAGGCGTGCGCCAGCGCGGGCGAGACTCGTCCACGACTTCCGCTTCGAACGACGCGCCAGCACGAATCCTGCAAGCACGGGGCGCGGCGCGTGCCCGAGTTCCGCGGCGAAGGGAGGCCGTCGCCAGCGGCCGACCAGATGCTCGTCGCGGCAAGGGAGGTCCCCGAGGAAGCGGGTCGGTCACCAGCGCTCCCGCATCGTCGCGACGGTCCAGAGCTGTGGATCGGCTGGCCGGCGCTTCTGAGCCGCGTCCGCGGCGGCACCGAGCCCGCACCCGTGCGACGCTTATGCAGCTCCTCTCGGAGCCCCATTTCCAGCGTCACGTCGGCTTGGGATCGTGTGGGTTCCGAGGTCGTCAAGGCGATGCCTCGCCTCTACCTGGGTAGCGCGGGTGCGCTGAGAGCCTGTCATCAGGGGGCCCCGCCCGCACCCAGGGCGCTCAGTGCGGGGGCCCCACGCCCGATACCTGGTACCGGGCGTGGGGCGGAGGCGGCGGGGAACAGCGGACCAGTTTACGGTCGGTGTGGTCCGATCACAATGCTGACGGGTTTGCCGAGCGCGACGATGTGTCCCTGCTGGTCGAGCGCGCGCACCGTGATCAGGTAGGTTCCGGGCTTGAGCGGCTTGCCGGCGACCTCGCGGTTCCACTTCAGCCGCACGCGCCCGAGTCGTTGGCGCCCGAACGGGACCCGGCCGACCTGTACGAGCTTGTCGTGGACGCTGCGCTGCACGAGGATCCCCATCGCGGGGCCTCCGGCTTCGTGCTCGATGGTGAACGTTACGGAGCCCGCTGCCGAGGTGACCGTGGTGGCACCGCACAGCGTGCACACCTCGGAGGTGAGGCGAGCGAGGACGAACGCCTCGGCGCCACCGCTGAGCGAGCCACCATCGGCGGCGATCACCGGGAAGCCGTTCGACTGTATGAACACCGCTCCCGGGCCGCTGACGAACTGTCCGGACGGCACAGCGTACACCTGCTGGCCGTTGTCGTTCAGGCCGAACGTGTCATCGACCTGCCCACTCGGGCCGAGCCGGACGACGGCTAGGCCGTTGACGGTGCCGTCGTTGAGGACCGTCCCGGAGAGCCAGATCTTGCCGTCCGAGCGGACCGCGACGGCGTTGGCTTCGGCGATCGTCGAAGAGGACGGCGTGCCGATCGGGATCACCAGCTGGCTGTTGTCGCCGAAGCTCTGGTCGGGCACGCCGGCGGTGGAGAACCTCGCGATCGCGAACGCTCCCCCGTCGGCGCCCTGGGAGTAGCCGGCGACCACGGGCAGGCCGTTCAGGTCGGTCGTCACCGCAGCAGCGCCGTCGATAAAGTTGGGGTTAAAGAAGTGGGTGTTGGCCGCTCCCAGGCCGTAGATCTCGTACCCGATGCTCTCGTCGCCGAACGTGTCGACGAAGCCGCCGGCGGGCTGGTCGAACTTCGCGAGGAAGATCCTGAACTGGTCCTGGCCGTTGGAGAAGGTTCCCTCGAAGTCGCCGGCGATGTAGTCGGAGCCGCCCGCGCCGGGGGCGATGGCGGTCGCCGTGAACTGGCTCTCCTTGGTGAACCCGGTCGGGAGCGAGTTCTCGGTGAACGTGGTGAGCGTGTGAGTGGACAGCAGCTGCCCCTGCTCGTTGAACTCCCACACCGCCGGCTGCTCGCCGAGCCCGGCTCCACTTCCGCAGTTGCCGACCACCAGCAGCGTGTTGTCGTTGAACGCAGCCGCTTGGGCGATGTTGCCGAACCCGGGGCCGCCAGGGTGACCAGGGCACTGGGTCTCGGGCACGAGCTGCAAGCCGAAGCTGACGTCGGGGCTGCCGTTGGCGTTAAAGCGCGCGAGCACGATCTGATTGGAGCCGTTGCTGGCGACCTGCCGCCCGACCGCCATGTACAGGCCGTCGGGCATCGGCACGAGCGCGACCGGGGCCACATTCTGCACGGTTGCTGAGCTTGCGCCGAGGTTGTCGGCGACCACCGTGCGCCCGTCCGCGGCGAAGATCGTCAGACGCAGGACGGGAAACCCGCCGCCGCTGAGCGCCGCGGTCTCGGCCGCGTTGCTGATCGCCGGCGCGTACACCTCGGGGGCGCTGCTCGAGATGTCGGTCGGACGAAGCTCCAGGCCGTTGCTGCCGAACGTCGGGTCGAGCTGGCCTTCGAACGCCAGCGCGCCGGGTGCGCTCAGCGCCAGCGCACCGCAGATCCCGGCTGTCGCCACCAGAGCGACCGCGGCCCGCGGCAGCCAGCGCCGGCCACCAAGATTTGACGTAAGTGCTTTTGTCGCCGCTCCCGGCGACCTCAATCGTGATGTCATCTTCGCCCTCGTGTAATTGGAGTTGTCTGGTTGCGCCACGTGCGCGAACACGCGCGAGCGCAGGCGATCTCGATAGTCCGGTTGGTGACCACATCGGGTTCGCCATTGGGGTGGTGAGCGCGGCGCGATCAGTGCTCGTCCGAGACCTGAACGACGGTCTGCGTAGCGATCGCCCCGTCGTCGAACTCGATCAGGGTTGCGCGCAGCACACTTGGGTCGTCGGGGTAGCGGCAGGTCTGGGTGTGGGCTGCAGCGCGGTCGTCTTTGACCTTATGCCCCAACCGGTGCGTCATGTCGCGGCCGTAGGTGTTCTCGAGCCACTCCTTGATCTCCTTCCGGCTGCGGAGCTCGCGTGGTGAGCCGGGCTGGGTGATCTTGTCGACGATCGTGACGGTAGCATCTGGGCCGCACATCGACAACGGTGTCGCGGCTTCCGCGCTGCCCAGGTGAAGCGCTCAAGGTCGAATCTGGTTGAGGTGCTCATCGAGCCTGCTTGGTTGTCATGGCGGCCAGCGTCACAGGCCGCCGTTAAAGCGCCGTCAAGCAGCCGTCAAACCGTCACGGCCCGCCCGCGGCGGCGCACAAACAGGCACGGAATCGTCAGACGGACGCGCTTGGGCGCCGCCACGGCCGCGGCGCGGCGGTGACGCTCTGCCTCGCCGCGCAGGTCGTTGATGTGCTCGGGCTGCGAGCTAGGAGGGTGGTGGCGGTCAATGTGTCCTCCAGTTGGCGTGAGATGACCTGCCACCACGGGGACAGCACGGTCCCCCGCGTCGGTGAGGATCACGAGCACGTGCGTCCCCTCGTCGAAGCCGAGATGCTCGGCGACGGTGAGCGCCGCACGTGGCGTCAGCAGGCGCTCGATGGTTGACACGCGTGCTGACCGAGCCGCTCCGGGGCCGAGCGGCGGTCGGCGTGATTGAGCGAAGGAGCCGCAACGTTCAAAGAGCCTCGAACGCATCGGCCCGGCGGTCACAGCCCTTCGCCTCCGACAACTTCACCAGCGCTTGCACATGCCCAGCGAGGCGATGTGCTCGCTCGGATCAATCACGTGATCGCAGACGTTGAGGCGATGCTCGGGCGGTCGACCTCGTGTGGGGTGGAACTCCCATGGAGTCGTCCGCCATATCACGGTTGGGATGCATTGACTCTGCCAGTGCCGAGCGACATCAGGAACTTGCGGGTGAGCGTGTACCAGGCGAACAGCTGCACGTCGTAGCGCCGCAGGAGGAGGGAACCTTCGCCCTCCCAACCCATCCAGTTCAGCGCCGACTCGGCCGCCTGGGCGCCGTCGCGGTTCTACTCGCCCGTCACCGCGATCGCGTCGTGCAGCGCGTGCTCTGTCAGCTCGACCGGCACCGTTTCACGCCGCCGACCGAGCGCCCACGTGCACCGACAGCGCGCCGCAACACCGCTTGTACTTTCGCTCACTGCCGCACCAGCACGCCTCATTGCGACCCGGTGGCCAGCTGCGCCCGATGCCCTGCTCGCGTGCGTGCGCGACGAACGAGCCACGCGAGCGGCGATCCGCCGGCTCATATCCCTGCTCCTCGCACCACGCGGCGTAGCCGTCGAGATCGATCGTCACGATCACGAGCGGACCGCCTCCATCGGCTCGAAGCTCGCGTAGGCGCCGCTCCATCCGTGCTCGCCTCCCGCCGTAAGGCTCGTCAGGGTTGAGCCCATCGACCCAGGTCGGCCAGCGCTCGCGCGCGGCGGTGAGATCGGCTTCGGTCAGCCATACGATCGTGGCCGGGCGCCCCCGCAACGAGATTCCGGGACGTTGCGTTGTCATCCGGAGCTCCGACAGTCGCTCGTGCGCTCGCGCCGCGGCCCGCGCTCGGAACGCCTCTACGTCCCGTTCGAGCTCGTCGAGCTTACGCCCGAGACGGCGCAGAGACATGCGTCGCGCGTCGGACATCTGATCGATGACATGCTCGGGATCGTCGCGACCCATCGCCACCCGCAGCCCCGCCGCCAGCCACTCGACAGCCTCCTCATCGCGGCCCACCTGACTGTGGGCGAGTCCGCCCGCGTTCAACGTCCAGACGCCGTCCGGATCGGCGTCACGTAGGCGTCGCCAGAGGACGTCCGCCTCGGCGCTCCGGCCGGCCAGTAGCAGCACGCGGGCGATCTCGCAGCGCCCGTCAGGCACCACATTCCAGCCCAGGTCCAGCGCCCGTTCGAAAGCGGCGATCGACTCGTCATGATGGCCGGCATGCGCGAGGGAGAGGCCAAGATTCTCGAGCATGCTCGTCACAGGCCATTGCGGCGCGTTCGCGTCCGCCAAGCGCTCGTCGATCAGTGCGCGGGCGTCGCCGAAGCGGCCGGCGCTCAGTGCCGACCGGAACCGATTCTCCGCCTCCCTGTCCCCATCCTCGTCGTAATCCGGATCCCAATCGGTCGTCACGGGCGCGAACCATAACCGCCGCCGCCGACGGCGAATCGACCAGATTGCGCACTGTGCGAGCTTCGGGATGGCGCTGAACCGAATCCGATCGCCACGATGCGGAGGAAGCGATCACGGCGGTTGCGTCGGTGCTGATCCAGGATCGTTCGGCGCTGATGGATGGCGCGCGGCTGGTCGGAGGCTCGGCGCTCGTCGATGAACCTTCATCGCGGGGGGCGGGAATCTGCGACGGGTGTTCGCTCTGTGGCGGCGGGCCGGCGAGGAGTCGTTGAGCGCGGAGGATCCCGGGGTCTGTCGTCAGCGGCTCAAGTACCTTCGCGACGCTGAGACGCTCGTTGCGCTTCGGCTACCGATGCATCGGGAGTTCGTTTACCCGGCGTGGCAGTTCGACAGCGAGACCGGGCAGCCGCTCGACGGCGTCTCAGAGATCGTGGCCGCTTCGGCACAGGTGACGCTCTCCCCGCTCGGATTGCATCTGCTGATGGTCTCGACGGCTGGGGCGGACGGCACGTCGCCGGCGGATTGGCTTGCCGCTGGTAGGCGGGACTACGTCGTCGGGCTCGTCGCGGCTTCGGACGCGCACGGGTCTTGACGATCGACCCGATCGGGTCGGACCAGCTTCCCGGGCCCATCCGACAGTCCAGAAGCCGCTTGGGCTCGACGGTCGCATCGCGATGTCCGCCAGCATGCGCCGACGATGCTCTGGCGTCGGGCGCCACATCGGTGGTTCCCGACCTTCGACAAGCTCACCCAACCCAGCCCCCTCCAGGTCCACGCACACGAGCTCGTGGACAGTCTGCCCGTCACGACGTAGACACGATCAAGACACCCCGCCGGGCGCCCAAACCCAGCAATCACACCGGATTACGGCACTCCGACCAGGGGGAACTTCGGGCTAAACACGCCATCTGGTGCAGATCCAGAGGAGGGTTGCTACGCCCGGCGCCTGGCCACTAGCTAACCGTCGGCGAGTAGCTCCAAGAGTTCGTACGCGACCAATTCCTCTTCGACCTGATGGCCGGCCGTCCGCATCGCGCACAACAGTTCCGGGTCCCAGCTAGGAGTCACCGGCGCGCCCGTCAATGGAGCGGTATGCGGGTGGTTCCTAACCGCGTGCAGATACGCCTCGCGGTCGAACTGCCAGGGCTCGATCGGCAGGCGGCGCTGCAGCAGGTTGCCAATCGCGATGCCGCTCCAGTCGAAGTCGCCGTGGTGGTGCAATTCCACGCCAGCGGCGGCAAGGGCGCGAAGCAGCACCATCGTTGCGGCTCGCGGTTGGCCGTTCGTGCACACAAGCGCCGCGGCTCGCGTGCCCAGCGTGTCGGCGGCGAGTGCGACGACTGATGGGTTCTCGACGACGAGCACACAGCGAACATCTCGGGCGTGCCAGTGCACGGGGGTGCGGACGAGCTGACGAAGCGTCAGCCACACCGGCTCACGGCACTCGAACGCGGCTGCGAGGACCCGCCCGGTGGCGGACCCGTCGCCGCGTAATCCGAGGGTCAGCACCGTGCTCGAGAGCTCGTCACACAACACGCCGACGGCGGCCCACGCCTCACGGCGCGCTTCGGCCGCGGACTCGTCGGGTCCCGGCGGCTCGAGCCCGGCCAGCGCACGGGCGGCGCCGAGCGCCAACGTTCCGAGCGGCGAGCCCTCGTCGAGTGCGTGCGCACGGCCGCAGACACGCGCGGCGAACGTGCTGAGCGACTCACCCGGCGAGACCGGCAGCGCCGCCACGACGGCCGCAACCCCGTCGAGCAGCTCCCGGCCCGTCTCGGGCGAGCCGCCGACCAGGCGCTTCGCCCGACCGCTCGTGCGCACGCGGGAGATCCATGTCGACAGCGCCGGGCGGTCCTGACAGGCAGACTCAACGCGCGCGAACGCGTCCGCCCACGCCTGCGTCTCGGTCGCGGTGATGTCGGCGAGAACGGCGACCGGTCCGGTCAGCGCGACGACGGCCTCGCCGAGTCCTCCGTGGTGAATCCCCGAGCGGCGCAGCAGCGCGTCGAGCTCGTCGAGTGAGACGCTGACGCCACGGGCCGCGCGGGGCGACCGGCCGAACAGCCGCGCGACGGCATCGCGCTCGGCGGGGGTGGCGGTGTTCCGGGTGACAGGCCCCTCCAGCGACTGCCCGCGCTCCATCCTGCGTCGGACGCGGTCAAGGACCCACGCCAGCTCGGGGTCGCCGAGCAGCCGATTCAGTCGTCCGAGGTCGACTTGTCCCAAAGCTGCGGGCCCTCGGGCGCGGGCGCCGGCGCGGCGCTGACGAGCGGCGACTCGGGCGGCGGCTCGACGCGCACACGCCTCGCGCCGTCCCACTCCCATCGGGTGACCAGCACCGCCGCGACCCCCTCGATCCTCGACAGCTGCGCGATTGCCAGCCCCGGAACCTCGGCGTAGCAACCCCATTCGCGCTCGCTCGTCATCACCACGTCGAGATCGAACGCGGCGAGCAGCCCGAGGCACTTGGCCCGCGAGCGATCGTCGACGCCCGCAAACGCCTCGTCGAGCATCACGAGTCGCGGAGCATGAGGATTCCCGGCCGAGCTGTAGTACGACGACGCAGCGGCGAACAACGGCACGCTCGCGGCCAGGACCCGCTCGCCGCCGGAGGACGGTCCGGTGGCGGAGTGCCACGCGTTGACCTGGCGGCGCTCGACGATGAAACGATGCCACTGCCGGTAGTCGAGCGCGTGCGTGAGATGCTCAAGCCAGGTTCCCGTCGCGTCCTGCGCTCGCACCGCCTTGATCTGGTTCTGGAGGAAGCCGCCGACGGCCGCGCGGTCGCCCTCCGACCAGGCGTCGGACGTCTGGCGCAGCAGGCGGCCGCGCGCGTCGGGGAGTCCGTCAGGCCCGTCGGGGTTCACCGTCCAGCGGAGGCGGAGCTGCATGCCGGTGCTGGTCGGCCGGTCGGCGAGCTCGCGGTTGGTCTGCGCGACCCGCGTCTCGGCATCGGTGATCAGCTCTTGGAGCGTGCTCGCGACCTCGCCGACGAGGTGGTTCTCGAGGATCTCGCGCTCGCGGGAGTCGAGCAGCTGTTGGCGTGCCTCCACCTCCTCGGCGAGTGCGGCGCTCAGCTCGGGAAGGCTCGTCGTATGGCCGCGGAAGGTGACCTCGACGACGATCCCCTCCTCGCTCGGGTAGGAGGCGGCGTTGTTGCCGTGACGCCGCAGCGCGTCGGCGAGCGCGCCGAGCTCGTCGCTCACCAGGCGCTGCAGTCGCTGCCAGCGGGAGTCCTCGTCGGCATCAGCGGACAGTGCCTGCTCGATCTCACGCGCGCGGCGCAGCGCCTGGGTGACGTTCCACTCCTCGCCTGGGTCTGCCACCTCGAGCTCGGGGAGCGCGACGGCGATCAGGCCAGTCGTCGCGAACCGGCGCAGCCCGTCGACGGCACTCATGCGCGCATCGGTCGCGGCCACGAGTTGCTGCGTCAGCTCGCCGCGCCGCGCGTCGGCGGCACCCTCGGCGCGCTGTGCAGTCCCGAGCCGATCCTCGGTCTCTCGTTGCGCGGTCGCGTTGGTCGCCAAGCCGCGCGTCACTTCGCTGCGCTTGCGCTCGAGCTCGGCGATCGCGTCGCCGGCCGTCGCCTGCAGCGTGTTGCGGCGCTCGACCGCGGCGGCGACCAGGTGCTCGACCTCCGTCCTCAGCGCCGCCGCCTCGGCCCCCTCGGACTGGGCGCCGCCGAGGTCCTCGCCGGCGCGGGCAAGCGCCTGCTCCGCCCGCTCACGCCGGGCCAGCGCGTGCCACAGCTCTGCGAGCGTCACGCGCAGGCGGGCGAGCGCCGTTTCGACCTGCGCCAGCTCCTCGTCGCCGGTCGGGAGGTCGAGATCGGCGGCATCGGCGTCGAGCGTCTCGCGGGCCTCATGTTCGGTGGCAAGAGCGCGCTGCTCGTTGGCTCGGGCGCTCCCAAGCCGCCGGAGGACCCCCGCGAGTGCCGTCTCGACTGCGCGCAGCGCGCTGTCCGCGTCGCGCACCGCTGCGTCGGACGGCAGCTCGGCCAGTTCGCGTTCGAGCTCGCCGTGGCGCCGGGCGAGCTCGGCGAGCTGCTGCTCGATCGCCGCGAGCTCGGAGCGCGCCGACTCGAGGCGCATCCGCAGCTCGGTGAGCCGGGCCTGCCGCGCGGCCTCGCGCGCGGCGTGGCCGATGAACGTCGCGACCGGCTTGTGCCACGCGCCGCGCAGGGCGCCGTTGCGGAAGCGGCCGCTGTCGCTCACCCACACCGGCGCGTCAGAATCGGCGAGGCCGATCGCGTCGAGTAGCCGGTGGATATCGCCCTCGGACACGCCCGCGGTGTCGCCGATCGCCGGGACGAGCGCGTTCGCCAAGCGCTGCCCCGCCGCCGCGACGCCCGCCGCCGCGACGATCACGTCCTCGGTGTCAGGGTTGATCAGCTGGCCGGACGGGGTGACCCAACCGTCGAGGATCCCCGCGGCCTCGAGCGCCGCCTCGATCCCGGCGCGATCGTCGGGGGAGAGATCGTCGCGGAAGTCGACGAGCTGCCAGAACGGCGCGCCGGCGCGGTCATCGCGAGCGCCCGCGCCCCGCGTGTACGGCGAGGGTGGAGTGGGGTGGACGCCGGACTCAAGCTCGGTGACCTCGCGTTCGAGCTCGACGATCGCGGTGCGGGTCTCGTCGGCGCTCGTGCTCGCTTGACCCTGCGCGCGCTCGATCCGTCGCGTCGCGTCGCGTCCGGCCACCGACACCGCCTGGTCGAGCGGGTTCGCCCCGCTCAGCGTCTCGAGCCAGACATCCAGTGCGGCGAACGTGGCCGCCGGGTCGGGGAGCGCCAGCTCGGTCGCGTCGTCGAGGTGGGCCCGGACGCCACACGCATACTCGACGCCCAAGGCACGGACCACCTCACTTGCCTCGTCGCGACGTGCCGTCACCCCAGCGTGCTCGGCAACGACCTGCTCGGTGCTCGCGCGTGCGCTCGCGAGTGCAACACGCGACTGCTCCCAGCGCCGCACGAGCGTGCGCACACGGTCGATCGCGGTCTGTTGGCGGGCGACGAGCGTCTCGGAGCGCCCGCGCGGTGCGGATGGATCCGGTCCGGGGAGGGCTTCGCCGAGCGCCTCGGCGATGGCGGCCGCGATGCGTGCGCCATCGGCGTGCTCGGTGGCGACGATGTGCACCGATGCGAGATCGGAAGCCGCGCTCTGCGCCTCGACGGTGGCTTCGGCCAGACGGGTGCGAAGCTGGACGACTCGCTGCGCGATTCGGTCCACCGCACGCTGCGCCTCCTCGAACCGTCGCCCCGCTGCCGCGGCATCGTCAGCCGCCCGCCGCAGTTCGCGGGCGCTGCGGGCCGCGGGATCATCCTCCAGCGCCTGACGGTGCGCCTCGAGGGTCGTCTGCTCGAGGCGGAACGCGTCGAGCGTCTCGCGCGCCTGCGCCAGCTCGGCCTGTGCGCATGCGTGTTGCTCCTCGGCCTCGGTGAGGTCGCGGCTCATCCGCTCGTAGACCGTCTGCGCCTGCCGCACCGGCGTGGCACGGCGGCGGGTAGCCATCCGCGCATAAGCGCGATAGGTCGTCAGATAGCGCTGCGAGGCGTCGCGCGCCTCGATCATCGCCGCCAACTGCTCGCCGTCCTCTTCCAGCGCGCGGAATGCCTCCGCGACGTCGGCGATCAGCGCCTGGTCGAGCGGCGGCAGGGCGCCGGTGAGCGCGGCGGAGAGGCCGCGCTCGTCGGGGCGCTTGGACAGCTGCGGCGCCCGGATCTTGATCAGAAGGTCGATCAGCGCGCCGTAGCGCTGGTCGCCGAGCCCGAACAGTCGCTCGTCGATCGCGCGGCGGTAGTCGCGCGCGCGCCGGTAGATGGCGCCGCGCGAGCCGATCGCGTCCTCGAGCCGCTCGGCCTGTAGCGCGGTCCGCGTCGCGTCGACGAGCGTGAGCTCCTCGCCGACGCGCTGGTCGGTGACGAAGTACCAGTGCCCGGTGATCCCGCGACCTGCCGACGCCTTCATGCCGCAGCCGATCGTGTAGAAGGCGGGGCCCTGGTCGCTGATCCGGCCGAACTCGAGCCACGCGTAGCCGAGGCGGTCGGGATTGGGATGCTCGCCGCCGAGCAGCAGGTTCCAATCCATCCGCTTGTTCGGGTCGGCATCCGGCTCGACGCGATGAGCGGAGAGGTCACCGTCGAGCAGGAACGGCAGCGTTAGTGCGAGCACCTTCGACTTGCCGGTTCCGTTGTTGCCGCGCAGGAGCAGCCGCCCGTCGACGAAGGCGAACTCCTCCTGGTCGTAGTAGAAGATGTCGACGAGCCCGAGGCGCAGCGGCTGCCAGCGCGCAAGGGCGGGCTTGGGAAGCGTGGTCATGTGAGCTCCTCGACGTCGGGTGGGAGTGTCGGTGCCGCCAGCCCGAACCGCCCGAGGGCGGACAGTGGGTGAACGGCATCGCCGTCGCGACGGATCAGGCGCAGCGCCTCGAGACGTTCGAGCGCGTGCTCGACGAGTCCGGTCTCGGCGCCGGGATCACTGGTGCTGCGTCGCCAGTACGCCCGGTGCTCGACCGCCAGCTGGCGGACGAGCCCGTGCAGTTCGCTCGTCGGGCAGCCGGACCCATCGGCGTCGTCGCGGGCCGCCAGGTACTCGGTGATCAGGAGCGCGACGTGGCCGTCGGTGCCGACCTCGGGCATCCGCATGTCGGTCAGCTCGTCACGCGGGTCGACCATCGCGATGCCCTCGGCGCGCACCTCGGGCACGAGGCCCGTCCGCTCGGAGATCCGCCGCATCAGCGCGGCACGCTGCGAGGTGAGGTACGCGAGTTCTGGTTCGGACAGCTCGTCGTAGTAGACGACGGGGTCGTCGAGCAGCCGGCGAGTGAGCCGGTGGCGGATTGCGCGGGTGCGGAGATCGTCGGACAGCGGCTCCGGCTCGGCGATCAGCTCGCGCAGGCGTGTTCCGAAGTCGGACGCACTGATCGTCGACGGGCCTCTCGGTGCGCTGATCAGGACGGCGAGCACTCGGCGCTCGACGTCGTAGAGGACGTCGCCGGCATCGCGGACGAAGGCATCCTCGTCGCCGGCCACGCGCCCGAGCGCACCAAGCTCGAGCAGTAGTCGCACGACCGCGACGAGGTCGGCGCGTTCCTCGCGTCCGCTCAGCTCGAAGGTGACGCCCGCGGCGGCGAGCCGCCTGTCGCTCGTGCCGGCGATGATCCCCTCGGCGAGCCGGCCGAGCGTGATCTGCGCGTCGGCGCGCTCGAGCACAGACAGCGCCAGGCAGAGCAGCACGTAGCGCCGGCGGCCGAACGGGACGTGCGATTTCGACTCGCGCGCAGGGTGGGTGCCGGCCGGGTCCGGCTCGGTGAGCTTGTACAGGCGCGCGACCTGGGTGTCGACGTGCAGGCGCCAGCCGCTGTTCTGATCGAACCACCCGCGCAGCTCGGTCGCGTGGCGGCGTACGAGCCGGAGCGCGTCCGGATCGTCGGTGTGGCCCAACAGCGGTCGCCGGAGCAGCGCGCGGGTCGCGCGTTCCAGGGCGCGCTCGTGCGCCTCCTGGAGCGCTGTGTCAAGTGTCGTACTCACGCGACGAGCCTCCCCTCGGCTGCTGTGAGATCGGAGATCTGGAGTACGTGGTCGAGTCCGCGAAAGACGCCCGCCTCGGTGCGGATCTCCACCGCGGTTGCGCCGCTGATCGGGGTCAGCGTGATCTCGAGCGATCCGTCGCCGGTCGTGGTCCGGATCTCGCGCTCGTCGGGGCGCTGGACGGAAAGGGCCTCGCCGAGCAGCGTCAGGAACAGCGAAAACGCGTCGGGGTCGAGATGACCGAGGTCGCCCAGGCGAATCGGATGGTCGGTGACGAGCCGGGCGCGGGCTGCGCCAGTCTGCTCCGCCTCAGACGCGGCGCGCTCGGCGAGAAGTCGCCGCTCCTGGCGGCGATCGATCACGCGGTTCGGTTTCCCGCGGCGCTCGTAGCTGCCGGTGCGCCGAAGGCGCGGGCTGATCATCAGCGGCGGGGCCTGCGCCCACGGCGTCGACGCCGGGAGATGGTTCTTCGCGCGCGCCTGTTCCGTGTCGGTGTCGAGCGTGAGATGCCGCGTGCTGTGCAGGCCGAAGGTCGCCTGCCAGAGCTGGTGCATGGCGGCGTCGTCGGGAGCTTGCGCGAACCAAACGGCCAGCTCACGGAAGTCGGCCGTGCGGTCCGAGCGGCCGGCGCGGCGCTCGTTGAGCATCGCGACGACGGCGAGCAGATCCGGGATCGCCTTGCGTGCGCGGATCCGCAGCAGCTTCGCCTGGCACGGGTGCCCGGGGTCCGATAGGAACCACTGTCGCAACCCGAGCCACCGTTCCCGCCAGGAGGCCAGCTCGGCATTCAATGCGCGGGCGCGGAAGTCCTCGGCCGACGGTGTCTCACCGACGTCGGGTGCGGCATCCTCGGCGTCGCGCCGGGCAACGAGCTCGAGCAGCCGGTCGATGCCGGCGGGATCGAGGCCCCCGAGCAGCTCGGAGATCTCGCTGCCGATCCCCGTGAGGTCCTTGATGAACCGCTCGAGGTACTCGATCAGGCGGTCCTTGTAGGCGCGGAACGCGTCGGCGTCGAGCTCGTAGAGATCGATCGTCCGCTGCAGCGACCCCATGAACGCCTGCGCGTTCTCGGCGAGATCGGCGCAGCGACCCACGAGGTCGCGCAGCAGCTGCGCGACCCGTCCGACGTCAGGTTCGGATTGGAGAGTGAGCTCGCGGAGCGAGCGCAGCCCGATCGCGATGTCCTCGAGCGCAACCCCCTGGAGGGCTCCGCGCCGCCCGAGCTGCTCGTCGAACACCGCGAGCGATCGCTCGGCCGCCTCGCCAGCGTGGGTGAGCTGGTACAGGAAGCGTGCGCGGTAGAAGTCCTCGACGCCCGTCACCCGGCTCGTGTCGGGATCGGCGCGCAGGTTGCCCCACTCCTCGAGCTTGGCGAGCGCGTCGGCGATCGCCTTGTCGTCGGCCGGGCCGGCCTTGGCCAGCGCTTCGACCACGTCCTCGCTGCGCAGGTGCACGACGAACCGCCGCTTGGCGGCGACGAACGCGAGCATCACCTGCCGGTAGAGGGCGGCGTTCGGCGCCGTCAGATATGCGAACGGCTTGAACCGCTCGGGGTCGGACTCGTGTCGTGCGAGTGCCATCGTCTCGCACACGGTGACAGCAGGGTCGGACGGAATGTCGTCGATCTGTCGACGATGCGATTCGTTCCGTCCTTGGCTGCGTCTACCTTCCGTCGCATCGTGTCCCCCAAACCGTCCTCCATCCGGATCCGCAACGACGAACTCCGCACAGTCCGCGAGGCGATGCGCGACCTCGGCTCGCTGATCACCGAACTCGAGGCGGGCGAGGTCGACAAGCTGGTGCTCACCCAGCGCAACCGCATGCGCGCGGTCGTCGTCTCGATTGAGCGCTGGGGCGAAGTCGAGCGCGCTCTCGCTGACGGCGACCAGGTTGAGGCCATCGGCTCGTCTGCTGCAGACAAGACGTTTGGCGACTGACTTCCCGCGTCAGCTGCGCGTGACGTCAGCCCGTGTCGTCGTCCGGATCGACCCACTCGCCATCTCGCCAGACCTTGCTCCAACCGGTGCGGAAGTCGATGAGCCGCAGCTCGCTCCCGGTCCAGTGCCGTGCCATCCCAGCTCCGCCAAGGCGGCGGCGACGCGCTCGGAGATGGTTCCCTCGGCTTGCGTTGGGGAGCAGTAGAAGTCGAGGTAGCACTCGCCGAGCTCGCGAAGCTCCCAAAACGTGCACGCTCCTCGGAGGTCGGCCCACAGGCGAGGCGATCCCAGTCGGCGAATGCCTCGGTCAGCCCATCTGCGAGATCAACCTTGCGGTACATGGAGCGTCCGTGACGGTGCTGGTACGCCCACGCGTTGCGCTCAGGGTGGCACCGCACCCTGCAACAGAACAAGACATATGTGTTCCAACTTTGAACCAATTCTGCGGCGGTTCTGAAACAACCGGAATTCGCATGGCGCACCGCCGCACGCCTACCTGACGGGCGGAACGGAACCCCGATGATTGCTCGGGTCCGTTCAGCCACGGGACGGGTTCTATCTACAAACACAGACCAACCAACGAGACGGAGGGATTCGAACCCTCGTATGGAGAGAACCCTGTAACCGGTTTTCGAGACCGGCGCACGATCGCGAAAACGCCCGTGGTTACAGGGGATTTGTCGCCGGGGGAACGAAAAAGGGAATGAGAGGTCATTTTCGCGTCGTGGTGGGCGGTCTCGCTGGTGTCGTCGGGGCGGAGGGAACCCTCGGCGGCGATGCTGTCGCGGGCGAGCCTGCGAGATGTCGGCAGCGACGCTTTGGCCTGACAGAACGAGCGGGCATTGCGGAGGACTTTACGCTCGGCGGCGGCAGGATGGTGATGTTTGTCGGGGGCGCGGTTGAGGTCGTTTGCGGGGTGATGAGCCGGTGGCTTGCATTGACTCTGGTTGGCCCACGAGGACCCGCCGGCGGGTCGCTGACGTTGGCTTGTGCGGCGGCAGTGAGAGCCGTGGGCGTCTCGTTGCCAGGATTGATTGAGGAGGGCACGTCGCAGTCGGCGAGGTAGCTGGGTTCCGGGAATCACGACTCCAGGGAGCCCCTTGTGACGCT
>JBKQIR010000134.1:0-2920 GCA_052148275.1 Solirubrobacteraceae bacterium | reverse complement strand
CGGTCGCGGCGTGCTCAAAAACACCCACAAACAAGGCAAAACACCAAATCCAGCCCCCGTCATCGCACACCCAGACCGCTGCTGCCTACACCGTCAACAACCGGCCAGGTTTTTCCGGATCAACTAGCTACGTGCCGCCGATGATCGTCGCGGTCGTGATGGTGCTGCAGCGGATCGAGGGGTGTTCTGACCGTGAGGCGGTGGACCGGTTCACTTATGACGTGCGCTGGAAGTACGCAGCCGGCGGGTTGGGGTTTGACTACCCCGGGTTCGTGCACACGGTGCTGGTCGATATGCGCGCCCGGCTGCGGGCCTCAGAGCGCCCGGAGCGGATCTTCGAGGTCGTGCTGGAGATCGCCAAGGCGGCCGGTTTGGTCGGGCGCCGACGGGTGCTGGACTCAACCTGCTTGTATGACGCGGTCGCGACGATGGACACCGTGACGCTGATCCGCTCAGCGATCCGGGGGCTACTGGCCGCGTGTGACGCCGATCTGGAGAGCGAGCTGCGCGGCCTGTTGGCGCGCGATGACGACTACCGCAAGTCGGGCAAGCCGGTCTGCGACTACGAGGACCGCGAAGCGCGAGAGGAGCTGATCGACGCGCTCGCCAAGGACGCCCGCGCGCTGCTAGCGGCACTCGACGGCCGCGAGCTCTCGGACGCGGTGGCGCAGGCCGGCGCATTGTTGGCAACGGTCGTCGGGCAGGACCTCGACGAGGGACAGGACGGGGTGTTCAGGATCGCCAGGCGGGTCGCCAAGGACCGCGTCATCTCGACTGTGGACCGCGACGCCCGCCACGGCCACAAGACCTCAGCCCGCGGGTTTGACGGCTACAAAGGCCACGTCGCGGTTGATCCCGACAGCGAGCTGATCGCCGCCACGACCGTCAGCGCCGGCAACCTCGGCGACGCCCAAGCAGTCAACCAGCTGCTCGCCGACGAGCTCGCCGAGGCCGGCGATCCCACCACCGACCCCCAGCCGCCCGCCGAGCCTGAACCGGTCGACGCAAAAATGGAGCCCCACCCGGTCGATGCAAACACCGAGCGTGAGCCGGTAGCTGCCGATCGCGAGCGCCTACAGGTCTACGGAGATGGCGCCTACGGCGCCGGCGAAGTGCTGGCCACGCTCGAGCGCGCCGACGCGGAAATCATGTGCAAGGTCCAGCCACCGGTCGCGCCCGGCGGGCGGTTCGCCAAGGACGCGTTCGTGATCGACCTGCAGGCGGGCACGGTTACCTGTCCGGCCGGCCAGATCGCCACATTGCGAGCGCTGCGCGACGGGCAGATCGCCCGCTTCGGCCAGGCCTGCCAGAGCTGCCCACTGGCGCAACACTGCACCACCTCGACCGCTGGGCGCACGATCGGACTCGGTCCCCACGAGCAGCAACTCACCCGCGCCCGCGAGCGTCAATCCGACCCGGCGTGGAAGCTGGACTACAGCGCCACTCGCCCCAAAGTCGAACGCAAGATCGCTCACTTGATGCGACGCAAACACGGCGGCCGACGCGCTCGCGTACGCGGGCAAACCAAAGTCAACGCCGACTTCGCGCTGCTCGCTGCCGCCGTCAACCTGGCACGCCTCGCCACGCTCGGACTCACCCGTCAAGCCGGCGGATGGGCGACAAACACCACCTGAGCGTCACGGAAACCGGGCAACAAGCCCAGGTAACCCGCCCGGAAGCGCTCCCGAGCCCACACAACACGCCCGAACCCCGACGGCGTCACACGCGCCGCACCGACGCCGCACCAGCCAGCCCCGCCCAGCGGCGCTCAGCCGCGCGCCCGCACACCACCAAACGCCGATCCACACCAGCCTCCTGATATGGAGAGCCGTGTGTCAAGGGGGGAACGATGATTTTCACGTGTTTGCGCTTGGTGTTCGTGGTTGTGGTCGGCTGGGTGGGTGGCGGTCCGGCAGGCTGTGCGCGACGCGCGGTCAGACTGATATACGCGGGTTTGGTGCCGCAGGACCATGGTTCGTCGTGGGGAGGCCGCTGTCTAGGATCGAGCGTGGCCAGCCCGGCTAGGGGCGGGTTGCTCATAGGAGGCTCGCGGTTCCCCGCGCGGTGCCGGGCCGCCACCGACCCAGCCGACGGGATAAGGGCGATGTCGGGCTGTGGTCACTCGATCCGGGTGATCGCCCAGGCGAACCCCGCGAGTTCGCGCGCGGCGGCGACCGCGATGATCGTGCGGCGCTTGGCGCGTTTCTCCAGCCGGCTCCAGGTGCGGTACAGCCGCTGTTGGGCTGACCACGCGATCGCGATCGCCTCGCCGGGCTGATCGCCGTGGCGCTCAGCCAGAGCCTTACCGATCCGTGGGTGCTTGCGATAGTGCCAGCTCGCCTCGACCAGCAGCCGTCGCGCGTGCGCGGACCCCGTTTTCGTGATCGACCCGAGCCGTCGTTGCTGGCCGGTCGTGGACTCGCTCGGGACCAGCCCGACGTAACTCATCAGCTGCTCAGCGCGGGCGAACCGCTCGAAGTCGCCGACCTCGGCGCACAACCCGACCGCGGTCAGCGTGTCGATCCCGCGTAGGCACCGCAACCGGCCGGTCTGGGTCACCCAGGGCGAGGTCGGTAGCAGCGCGACGATCTCACGCTCGAGTTGATCGCGGCGATGAGCGAGCGCGTCGATCGCGCCCTGGGCGTCGAGCATCGTTGCCTGCGCGGCGGGCCAGTCCAGCTCGATGCTCGCCAGCCAGTCGCGGTGGCGCTGGGTCCACGCCGGCCCATCGTCGAAGCGGATGTCGTGACGCAACAACAGCTTGGAGGGAAGACACGACACACTACCCACCTCGATGGCTTCCCGGCGATGGTCCGGGTGGTGCGGGCGAGCCATGCGTTGGAGGGGCGTTCGCTTGAGCTCACCGGGTGGATGCGCCGGTCTGGCCGGTTGGAGCTGTTGTTGGTGGTGCCGGATGGCA
>JBKQIR010000133.1:0-9319 GCA_052148275.1 Solirubrobacteraceae bacterium | reverse complement strand
GCTGGAGCGTCGGCAGCCAAGCTGGCCGGGCTGTCACGTAATCGGACGTATACGTGACAAGGAGTATCGGATGCTGGTCGGCTACATGCGAGTCTCCAAAGCAGACGGATCCCAGACCGTCGACCTGCAACGCGATGCGCTGCTCGCCGCCGGCGTCGACGCAGTCCAACTCTATGACGACCACGCCTCCGGGCGCCGCGACGACCGCCCCGGTCTCGCCGCCTGCCTCAAAGCGCTCCGCGCCGACGACACGCTCGTCGTCTGGAAGCTCGACCGGCTCGGCCGCAACCTCCACCATCTCGTCAACACCGTCCACGACCTCACCGCCCGCGGCGTCGGGCTGAAGGTCCTTACCGGCCAGGGCGCCGCGATCGACACCACCACCCCCGCTGGCAAGCTCGTCTTCGCGATCTTCGCCGCGCTGGCCGAGATTGAACGCGAGCTCATCTCCGAACGCACCACCGCCGGACTGGCGTCCGCCCGCGCCCGAGGCCGCAACGGCGGACGCCCCTACAAGATGACCCCAGCGAAACTCCGGCTCGCCACCGCCTCGATGGGCAAGCCCGACACCGCCGTCGGCGAGCTCTGCGCCGAGCTCGGAGTCAGCCGCCAGACGCTCTACCGGCACGTCTCCCCGACAGGCGAGTTGCGACCCGACGGGCTGAAACTGCTTGCCACCGGTCGCAAGACGCGCTGAGGCCAGGCCACCCCGCCCCTCCCTGGTTATGGCGATTTTCGAGACCGGCGAGGTCCTCCCGGTCGAGACCTGCATTCGTCGTCGGGCGGCATCGCGGCCAGGACTCGCCTGGCTGCCTCTGTCCGCAAGCGACAACGCGAGTCTGGCGTTTCGGATCGCTCGCGCGATTCCGGCCGCGTCGATCGTCAAAGCAAAGCGTGCGGTCTGCGACACGACGCCCGTCCTGCTCTGTTGCGCCAGGCAATGGAGGACACGTAGTAGGAGCGCTCGATCAGTCCGAAGATGGGCTTGAGCCGGGGGCCGATGATCGCGAGTCCGGTCAGGCTTGCGGTGATCGTGATGACCCAGGGGCGCGGTAACGGCCGATGGCGCCTACTAGGTAGGTCGGTCTACCCATTCTGTTAGGCTGTGCTTGTGGGTGCTGCCAGAGAGAAGCTGTTGGAGGCGGCCGGTAGACGGTTCTACACGGACGGGATCGCGGCGACCGGCATTGACGCGATCACCGCGGAAGCAGGGGTCGCGAAGATGAGCCTCTACAACAACTTCTCATCCAAAGACGAGCTCGTCGTGGCGTATCTCGATCGCCGCCACGCCGAATGGCTCGGTCTGCTGGAGGACCGGTTACAGCGGGCCGGGGGCGTGGTGGAGCGGGTGTTGGCCGTGTTCGACGCGTATCTCGATCACGCCGCTCTCGCCTACGAACATGGGTTTCGTGGCTGCGGGTTGCTGAACGGTGCCGCCGAGCTCCCGGTTGGCCATCCGGGACGAGAGACCGTTCGGGTTCACAAGCACGAAGTGCGCGACATGCTCGTTGACCTGTGCACGGCCGCCGGTCGGCAGGACCCCGAGCAGCTCGGCGAGCACCTCTTCTTCCTCCTCGAGGGAGGGGTTGTAAGCGCCGGGTTGGAAGGCGACCCCGAGCGCCTTATCCACGCCCGCAAGCTTGCCGAGCTGATGCTGAGCGACAGATGAGCCAGTCCGACACTGCCAGCCCGGCGCGCTGGGGCGCCCGAGGGCGCGCTCCAGCGCCCGCGAGCATCGGTCAGTGGTCGGTGCTGGGCGCCGCCGTGCTGTGGGGCACGACCGGGACCGCGGCGACATTCGCGCCGCGGGGCAGCAGCTCACTGGCGATCGGAGCCGCGGCGATGGGGATCGGCGGGATCGCTCTCTTCATCGTCGCGGGCCGCAGCGCGCTCCGGCTGATCACCAGCGGTGCCGCCCGCCCCACGTTATGGGTCGGTGCTGGCTGTGTCGTGGCCTACCCGCTGGCGTTCTACACGTCGATGGCAGACGCTGGGGTCGCGATCGGCGTCACGCTGTCGATCGGTGGCGCCCCGATCGTCGCGGCGCTGATCGAACGGATCCGCCATGGCCGTACGCTCTCGCGACGATGGGCGGCGTCCGTCGCGGTTGCGTTGATCGGCGCGATCCTGCTCGGGACCCAGGGAGCGCACCTTGGCCACGGCGGCGTCCTGCCCGCAATGACCGGCGTGATACTCGCCACCGCGGCGGCTTGCTGCTACGCCGGCTACTCCGTCGCGGCTGCGGAGATCATTGATCAGGGCGCAAGCTCCCGCGCGACCGTCGGTGCCCTGTTCGGGCTCGCCTCACTGGTGCTGGTACCGGTCCTCGCCATCACCGGTTCAGCGCTCCTCGCAGGCACCCGAGGCATCATCGTCGCAGGCTACCTCGCTCTCATCCCGATGAGCATCGGCTACCTCCTGTTCGGGCATGGGCTCCGGCGCACGACGGCAACCGCGGCGACCGGCCTTAGCCTGCTCGAACCAGCAGTCGCCGCCGTCCTGGCTGACCTCATCGCCCACCAACACCTCCCGGCGATCGGCTGGCTTGGCATCGCACTGGTGGTCGCCAGCGTGCTCATGCAGGCCCAGTCTCCGGCCCCTGCGCCTTCTGATGACTTCGCGGTTCGCGGTGTCGAGATCGGGCAACTGGTGGCGACAGTGCATGACGTCAGCTGAAGTCTCCTGGTGCGAACAGACCGCTGGGGAACCCTGGAGTTGACGAGTGCTTCCCACGATCGTCCGCGCGGTGAACCGCGTTGTCGATCGCAGCGCGAAGCAGCAGCCGACGCCCGCGTGACCGGTCCAGGCGTTTATGTGAGGGTGCTCCGGGGGTGTGAATGACGTGAACGAACGGTCGTTTTGGGCACCTGTCGCGAGCGTTATCTGAGGGTGTTATCGACGTGAAGGGCGTGATCGGCCTGCCGCGCAGAAGGATCTGTCCGATCGACGCTCTAATTTTGGGTTCGTCATGGATGACGTTCGATCGGATGAAACGCGGCGTGGGTTCGTCGCGCGGCGGGTGCGGATGCCGTCCAGCGGGGTGGAGTCGTGGACGGTGGTCGGGCCGGACGGGCGTGCGGTCGAGGCGGTCGACGAGTTCCTTGGTTGGTTGACCGGGATCGAGCGCTCGCCGAACACGGTCGAGGCGTATGCGCGGGATCTGGGGTTGTTCTGGTCGTTTCTCGACGGGCGCGGGCTGGTGTGGGACCGGGTGTCGGTGGTGGTGCTGGGCGAGTTCGCGGCGTGGGCGCGGCGGCCGGCGGAGAACGTGCTGGTGCTCTCAGAGCAGGCGGCGAAGCGCTCGGCGTCGACGGTGAACCGGATGCTCGCGGCGATCGTGTCGTTCTACGAGTTTCACGGTCGGCGGGGGAATGAGCTGGCGCGGGATCTGGTGGTCGGTACGCGCAGTGGCCGCGGCGCGTTCAAGCCGTTTTTGCACGGGATCGCTCGTGAGATGCCGCGGGGTCGGCCGGTGCGGTTGCCGGAGCGTCAGCGGCTGCCGCGGACGTTGAGTTTGGAGCAGGTCGCGGCGGTGATCGATTGCCAGGCGCGGCTGCGTGACCGGTTCTTGTTCGCGTTGTTGGCCTCGACGGGGATGCGGGTCGGGCAGGCGCTCGGGTTGCGCCATGAGGATGTCGTCTCGTGGGAGCGGCGGATCGAGATCGTGCCGCGCGAGGGTGCCGGCAGCCGTTCGCGGAGCAAGCGCGGCGCGCGGGGGTCGGTGCCGGTCCCGGGCGAGTTGATCCGCTTGTGGTCGGATTACATGCACGAGGAGTACGGGGCGCTTGAGTCCGACTTCGTGTTCGTGAACTTGTGGAAGGGCGAGATCGGCCGGCCGTTGAGCTACTCGTCGGTCAACGAGCTGGTGCGCCGCACGCGGGAGCTCGTCGGGTTTCACTTCACCGTTCATCAGCTTCGGCATACCTTTGCGACGTTGGCGTACCGCGACGGGGTCGCGCTTGAGGTGATCGGCGCGGTTCTGACACATCGTTCGCGGTCCTCGACGTTGGTCTATACGCACCTGACCGCGGAGGATCTCCGTAGCGTGCTGGCCGAGCGTGGGGTGCTTGACCGGGTGGCGGATCTGCTCACATGACCGCCAACGGGTTGACAGCGATCGATGGCGGGCAGGCGCCTGATGGCTGGGCAGAGTTGTGGGCGTCTGATCGGTGGCCGCTGCGGGAGTTGCCGCACGCCGATCTGCAGATCGTCAGCCGCGGCGGGGTGATCCTGTTCGACGGGATCGCGCAGCCGTGGTTGAAGGATGCCGCCAAGCGGTGGGCACGCAGCCGTCTGCTCGCGGGCGGAGCGCCGAGCACGATGAGCAGCTACGTGCATCACGTGGCGATGTTCAGCGGCTGGCTGGCCGACCGGGTGCCCGAGGTCAGCTCGCCGGCGCAGATCACCCGGACAGTGCTCGAGGATTGGCTTTTGTCGATCCGTTCAAGCGGTTTGGCGCCAGGCACGAAGACCTCGCGGGTATCTGCGGTCCGGCTGTTCTTGGAGGAGCAGTGGCAGGACGGGCTGGCGCGGATGCCGCGCAGCGCGACGATCCACGCGGGCGAGGTTCCCTCAGCGGAGCAGCAGCTCCCGCGCGGCATCGAGGCGCCTGTGTTCGATCAGCTGATCGATCCCGCCAATCTGGCGCTGTTGCCCTCCGAGCAGCACCGCACGATCATCCTGCTGCTCGCGTTCACCGGGCTGCGGATCTCGAGCATCGTGACACTCGCGCGGGACGCGCTTGAGATCGGCACCGACGGGCACCCGTACTTGCGCTATCTCAACGTCAAGCTGCGGCGCGAGGCGGTGATCCCGATCGGCCCGGTGCTGCACGAGCAACTGCAGCGCCACGAGGAGCTCCTCACCGTCACGCTCGGAGTGGACGGCACCAGCTTCCTGTTGCCTTCCCCGCCGGCCGGTCGCCGAGGTGCCGCCCGCGGCGGGCATCACGTGTCGATCCGCGGGGTCCGGCACATGCTCAAGCGCTACGTGCTGATCGCGGAGATCCGCGACAGCCGCGGGCGGCTGGCGAGCTGGCTGCATCCGCACCGGTTTCGTCATCACCTCGGCACCAGCCTGGTCAACGACGGCGTGCCGCTGTCGGTGATCCAGCGGGTGCTCGATCACGGCTCGATTCGGATGACCGCCCGCTACGCGCACCTTGACGACGAGACCGTCAAACGCGAGATGGACAGCTTTCACGACCGTGTCAACGTCCGCGGCGAGCGGATCGCGCTCCCGGTCGACGGGCCGCTCGGCGAGGCGGCGTGGATGAAGGACAGGATCGCGCGTGCCAAGCAGGCGCTCCCGAACGGGTACTGCGGACTGCCGCTAGTGCAGACCTGCCCGCACCCGAACGCATGCCTGAGCTGCCCGAGCTTCCTCACCGACAGCTCGTTCCGACACGTCCACGAGCGCGAACTCGCCGACACCCAGGCGCTGCGTGAGCGCGCGCGACAGAACGAGAACGCGCGGCTCGTGGAGCTGCTCGAGCAGGACGAGCGATCGCTACGCCGGATCCTCGACGGCCTCGACGCGATCGACGCCGAGCCCTCCGGTATCGATGTGATCGACCTGGCCAGCAGGCGCGACGCGAAGCGGCCGGACGAGCGCTCGTGAGTACTCCACGATCCACAGCGCTGCGCAGTGCCGCCGCTGCCCGGTCGGTCGCCGCCGAGCAGCGCGCCCGTCACGCGATCACTGAGCTCGACCGGCGCGGGCAGCCGATCACGTTCCTGGCCGTCGCCGCCGAAGCGGGCGTCAGCGCCCGCTATCTCTACGCCCACCCGCAGCTGCGCGCCACGATCCAGCAGCTCCGCGACGAGCAACACCACACCCCGTCCCGGCCGCACCGGCACCCGCGCGCAAACGACGAATCGATCCGCGCACGGCTGCGCAGCGCGCTCGAGGAGAACAAGCAACTCCGTGCCGAGAACACGCAGCTACGCAACGAGCTCGCGCTCGCCCACGGCGAGATCCGCGAACTCAAGCTCGCAAGCCGCCACCGGAGCACGCGGTGAGTGAGTGGCCCGCTCCCGTCGGCGAGCAGGCGCTGCACGGTCCCGCCGGCGAGTTTGTGCTCCGCACCGAGCCGCACTCCGAAGCGCACCCGATGGCACTGCTCTCGCAGTTCCTGGTCGCTTTCGGGTGCGCGTGCGGCCGCGGCGCGTACTACCAGGTCGAGGCCGACCGTCACTACACCAACGAATTCGTCGTGCTGGTCGGCCCGACAGCCACCGGACGCAAAGGCAGCTCCTGGGGCCACGTCCGCCGACTGCTCAGCGACTCGGACCCGGCGTTCTCCGGCTGCCTGGCAGGCGGTCTCTCGTCCGGGGAAGGGTTGATCGCCCAAGTCCGCGACCACGCTGACGAAGACGACGGCCAGGCGCCCGCGGACAAGCGACGGCTGGTGGTCGAGCCCGAGTTCGCCCAGACGCTGAAGGTGCTCGCGCGCGAGGGCAACACGCTGTCAGCGATCGTCCGCCAGGCGTGGGACGGAGAGCCGTTGCAGACGATCGTGCGCAACGACCCGCTACGCGCGACCGGCGCGAGCATCGGCATCGTCGGTCACATCACCCGCGATGAGCTGCTTCGTTACCTCACCGCGACCGAGCTGGCGAACGGATTCGCGAACCGCTTCTTGCTCGTCGCGGTCAAGCGCTCCAAGCTCCTGCCATTCGGCGGCGCGCTCGACGGCGCCCGGTTCGCCGAGATCCGCGACGCCGTGCGCCTAGAAGACCCCTGAAAAAGTCGGGAGGTCCGTCCGGCCGGTTTAAGAGAATTCGAGCATGCTCAAGACCAGGTCGGCTCAGGTGGGGTTGTTCGACGCGGCGGTGGTGATGGGACCGTTGCCGGAGGGGTCGTTTTTCGCGTTGTTGGCGGAACATGGCGATCGGATCGTGCGTGATGAGGACTTCGCCGCGTGCTACTCGGAGCGGATGGGCAGGCCGTCGATCCCGCCGTCGCAGCTGGCGAAGGTGCTGTTGTTGCAGCATCGCACTGGGGTGTCGGACGAGCAGGCGATGGAGTGCGTGGGGTGGGATTTGCGGTGGAAGGTCGCGTTGGGGTTGCCGATCGATCATCACGGATGGCATCCGACGTCGTTGACGAAGTTCCGCGCCCGGCTGCTGTTGCACAAGAAGGACGGTGTCGCGTTGGAGAACTCGTTGCGGCTCGCGGCGGAGTTGGGGATGTTGGACGGGCCGTTGGAGCAGATCGTGGATTCCACTCCGATGCTCGGCGCTGCCGCGACGCAGGACACCGTGCGGCTGGTGCGGTTCGGGGTGCGTAAGCTGATCGATGCGGTCACCGCGGCCGACCCGGAGGCGGGCGAGACGCTGGCCGCGGGGTTGGAGTTCGACTATGCGCAGCCGGGAGTGAAGCCGGAGTGTCAGTGGCGGTTGAAGGCTGAGCGCCAACGGATGCTGACCCGCGTTGCGACCGACGCGCAGCGGGCGCTGCTGGCGGTCGAGCAGACGGACGGGCTGTTGGACGTCGAGCCGGTGAAGGAGGCGTGGGAGCTGTTGGGCGAGCTGATCGGGCAGGACTTCGATGTCGATCAGGACGGCGTTCCCACGTTGCATCGCGGGACCAAGCCGGGCAGGGTCATCTCGGTGATCGATCCGGAGATGCAGCATGGTCGCAAGAGCTCCCAGTCGCGCTTTGACGGGTACAAGCTGTCCGCGGCGGTGAGCAACAGCACGGTGCCGTTGATCATGGCGGTGCACGTCGCGCCAGGCGGGGAGAGCGACGGGCCGCAAGCCAAGCACCTGATCGACGCCCAGCCAGCCGAACGGCGGCCCGGCCGGATCCTCGGCGACACCGCGTATGGCAACGGCGTCGTGCGCTCAGAGTTGGCCGAACGGGCGGTGCAGGTGCTCGCGCCGGTCCCGGAAGGCAAGGTGCTCGAGGACCGGGTCGGCAAGCGGGAGTTCACGATCGATCCGGGCGGCGGGATGGTCATCTGCCCGGCCGGGCACACCGCGCAGATCACCACCTCCAAGACGGGCGTGCGGAGCGCGCGGATCGGACGCGCGGTGTGCGGCAGCTGTCCTTTGAAGGAGCGCTGCTGTCCCAAACGTCCCAGCCGGCAGATCGCGCTGGGCGAGCACGAAGAGCTGCTGATCGCCGCTCGCGCCGCGCTCAACGACCCGGACACCGCGAAGCATCTGCGGCATACCCGCCCCAGGATCGAACGGTTACTCGGGCTGCTCGCGTGCCGCTACGGCGCGCGTCAGAGCCGATACATCGGGACCGAGAAAGCGACCTTGCAGGCCAGCTGGGCCGCGGCGCTGGTGAACCTCAACCCGATCGGCCGCCAACTCGCCGCGAACGGCTGACCGGCCCCCGGGCCCCCGGGACCCCGGGCCGGGCTCCGGGGCGGCTACGGACCCCCCGGGAGGCGGATTCACCGTCGCAGATCAGCCGACCAACCCCGGCGAATCGCCACCGCCGGCGTACCTACCGCCAGCCCCTCCAGCACCACGCCCCCCGACCAGGAGCGGCTCCTTACGCGACTAGCGTTCCCAAAACTCACTTCTTCAGGGGCCTTCTAGTGTCCCGCGCCGTTAATTCGTTGTAGAAGTCGTGCGAGCTTCGCCAGGATCTCCTCGGCGGACTTCGTCCAGATGAACGGCCTGGGGTTCTCGTTCCACGCAGCGACCCAAGTGCGGATGTCCTTCTCGAGCGCTTGGACTGAGCGGTGATCAGAGCGGCGGAGGAGATCGTCGGTCAGATAGGCGAACCATCGTTCGACCTGGTTGATCCAGCTGGAGTAGGTCGGGGTGTAGTGCATGTGGAACCGGGGATGGGCATCGAGCCATTTGCGGATCGCGGGGGTCTTGTGAGTGCCGTAGTTGTCACACACGAGGTGCACGTCGAGCTGCTCTGGGACGAGACCGTCGATCTTGGTCAGGAACTTCTTGAACTCGACAGTCCGGTGGCGACGATGGAGGCTGGAGATGACCGTTCCGTCGTCGGTGTTGAACGCGGCGAACAGACTGGTCGTCCCGTGCCTGAGATAGTCGTGGGTGCGCTTCTCGCACATGCCGGGCATCATCGGGAACGCCGGCTGGGAGCGGGCGAGGGCTTGCACCTGGCTCTTCTCATCAACGCAGTACACGACCGCGCCCTCGGGCGGGTCCAGGTACAGGCCGACCACGTCATACACCTTCTCCACGAACAACGGATCGGTCGAGAGCTTGAACGTGTCCGTGAGGTGGGGCTTGAGCTCGAACGTCCGCCAGATCCTGCCGATCGTCGACTTCGAGAGCCCGGAGCGCTTCGCCATCTTCGCGCGCGACCAGTGCGTCGCGTTCTC
>JBKQIR010000132.1:0-9467 GCA_052148275.1 Solirubrobacteraceae bacterium | reverse complement strand
CAACGGCGACTTCGAGCAGTACTGGCAATACCACCTCGCCCAAGAACAACAACGCGTCCACCAATCACGCTACGCCAACGGTGCCATCCCCCGAGCAGCATAAGTCCCTCCAGGAGATCTGCACCCAAATCGACATGACTCCCTGGCTCCGCGCCGAGCTGCTCAGATACAAGCTCAGCGTCGGCGACGACCCTGCCCCGTCCGATCCAGTCTTCCCCACACGCGCCGGCACGTTCCGCGACAAGGACAACCTGAACCGCAACGTCATCGGTCCCGTCCAAAGAGCTGCCCGCAAGCAACGCGCCGAGCAAGGACTGCCGGCGCTGCCGACCCGCCTGTCCGCACACGTGTTCCGTCGCACATACGCCACCTTCATGGCCGAAGCAGGCGCGCCACCACGATACGTCCAGCGCCAACTCGGTCACAGAAGCGCCAAACTCACACTCGAGGCCTACACCCGCGTCTCCGAATCGCAAGATCGGCGCAAACTCGGGAAGGCATTCGATGAGTTCATGGCCGCCACCCTGTCCGAGACCACAAGCCCGGCCAGCGCCGGATTTGGCCCGGACGCCGCCTTGGAGCTCACCCCACCACCGTTCGATGCGAGCGTCCCCAATCCCTCATCATGATGCCCCAACCCGGGTGCCTCTCGGACGCCCCGAAGGGTTCCGTCGTGGGCGTCGTGCAGCATGTAGCGCGTCGATGACCGTCGCCGGCCACCCCGCTCGTCGCGAGCAAGCCGCCTCCGTGCGGCCCCTGCCCACGGGCGGTCACGGCCGGCAAGAGGATCGGCTCGCCGAGATTTCCCACCATTTTTGTCAAGAGAACGGCCGAAAACGTATTCTCTTGACAGAAATGCCGTTCCGTCAACCCCCCGCCAAGACCAGAAATGCGCTCATTAGCAGGGACTTTGGGAAGGTGAGCGATGGGACTCGAACCCACGACCGCCTGGACCACAACCGAATTCCAGGGGTTTTTCCTACCCGGCGTCAGTGGTATTTACAGGGGTTTCTTGTTTTGAGTTGCTGTCGGTTTCGCTCAAATTGATGGACAAATTGATGGACGCGCCGCGGGCGAATGCCGCGTTGACGAACTCGGCCTCGTTCGCGGCCGGCGCGTAGTCCGCATATATCAGCGTCGTCTTGAAGTCGCGGTGCCCCATCCATTCCTGCAGGGTCCGCATCGGGACGCCCGCGGCCGCCATCCGGGTGCCGAACGTATGCCTCAAGTCGTGGAATCGGATCTCGCGCACGCCGGCTCGCTTCAGCGCGGCCTTGTAGCGCTTGAGCAGCTGCGAGCGATCGAGTGGCTTGCCGGTGTGCGGGTGCGCGAAGACGAGGTCCTCGTCGGCCTGGTAGAGCGAGGCCTTGAACAGCAGCTCGAGCTCGCGGGCCACTCCGTCGGCGAGCGGGATGCTGCGCGTCGAGCGCTTCGACTTCGGCGTCCCGAACCTGCCACGCACGAGGTTGCGCCGAACCCGGATCCGGTGTGCCGTCCAGTCGACGTCCATCCAGCGAAGCGCAAGCAGCTCTCCCTGGCGCATGCCGGTCATCGCCGCCGTCAGGTAGAGGACACGGTCGACAGCGCGCAGCGGGTCCGGCAGCCCGACCTCGTCCAGGTCGAGGCCGTAGAGGTAGATGGCCGTCGACTCGGCGATCCCGAGCTCGGTGCCGATCCGCTTCCACAGCATGCCCCCGCCGTCGCGCAGGCGCCGGACGCGCCGAACGCGATCGGCCGTCTCGGGTTTGCGCCGACTGCGTGGCCCCGCGGTCGCGGCCAGCAGCGCGTCGAGCTCGGCCTGGTCGAGGAAGCGGATGTCCTGGTCGTCGTCGGCAACCTCGGGCTTCTCGACGGCCTTGCAAGGGTTGATGGCGACCCAGCCGTTGCGCAGTGCGAAGTCGAAGATGCTGTGCAGGAAGCCGAGGTAGTTCCGGGTGCTCTTGATCGACTGCTCGTTCTCGAGGCAGACCGCGACGAACTGCTCGATGTCGTCCTTGGTGATGTCGGCGATCTGCTTCTCCCCGAAGAAGGGCCCGACGTGCACACGCAGGTAGCTCTCGTAGCCGATCGTGGTCGACGCCTTGCGGCCCCGCGTAACGAGCTGCTTGATCAGCCTCTCCCCCGCCTCGGAGACCGTCATCCGCTCGTACACCGGCGGGGGGGTGACCTCGGCCATCAGCTTGCGCAGTCGTGCCTCGGCCATCTTCCGGGTCAGCCCGTCACGACTGCCAGGAGTGCGGATCGGACCGAGCTTGCGCGTGATCGTCCGGTTCCGGACACGCCACTGGCCATACCAGGCGTTGCGCTTCTCGAAGATGCTGCCCGTTCCGTACCGACGTTTGGCGCCTGCCGATGGTCTCGCCGCTGATCCGTCCTCGATCATCACTCCTTTATACGCCCGGACGCGCTGATGGCAGCGCGCTCATGCACTGAGGCATCTCCTGGCTCGTGGGCGGCCGCCCGGGCAGCGGCCCAGCTCCCGAGGACGCTGGTGACCGCACTCGCCGACGGCCACTCGCCGGCGGCCAGCCGTCGCATCGCCTCCACCCCACGCCGCCGCGCGTGCGTCCGCGACCAATCGTAGGACGACGGCAGCTGGCCGTAGCGCTCGCACCACTCCAGCATCGCCGAGATCACCAGCTCCCGCGTCCACTTCCGCTGGATCGCGCCCGGATGACAGCGCTTGCAGTACGCGTAGGCGTCGCCCTTGCCGTTGCGTGGCTGGGTGTACGCTCCGCAGCCGCGGCACAGCCCGACGTAGCGGGCCTTGACCGCGCGGGTCTTCTCGCCGGTCGGATCGTAGAAATACGCCTTCACCGTCGCCGGCGAGCGGCCGAGACGCTCGGCGATCTGCGCGATCGACAAGCCCTCGAATTCGCGGTAGTGCCTCGCCAACGCGACCGCCCGGCGCCGCTCACTTACCCGGCCGGCCGCAGAGCTAGACGCCGCCGAAGACATGACCCGGACCGTATCGAGCCCCGGTGGAGTTTTCCCCGAGCCATCGCTGCATGCCACCCATCCCGCTCGCCCTCAGCCGACGTCACGCGAAAGCGTCCACGGAGAGGCCCCAGCCGCGCTGCTCGCCGCCTGAGCAGAGCGGATTCAGCCGGTGACGACAGACGGGGAGGGCGATGCACTCGTGCGGCCGTCCGCCACCAGACGCCGGACGTCGACCTCTGCGGACCTCGAGCAGCAGCGCACGCAGGCTCGCCGGCCGCCGCCCCCGCCGCGTCGCGTTTGCTGAGCGCGTCGCCGACAGCAAACGCCGTGGCGGCCGAGATCACGGCGTCCCGCGCTGCGCCGCCGAACGCGACACCAAAAACATCGCCGTCGGCGCCCATGCTGAACTCTTTCGGATTGCGCCAATTGCAACGACGTCGACTTCCGTCTCGAGGTCGTCGCTTCTCTCGGCAGTGCTTGCTGAAGCGCAGCAAGCACGAGCGTCCTCTTGAGCCACTCCTACGACGACTGGGACCGCCTCGGCTCGAACGAGCCAACGATCGCCTTCACGCGAACGCGATCGTCCGGCCGGTCGAGCCCTGACGAGTGCCTTCGTGGCATTCCGGTAGCACCCTCGGCGGCGCGCCCACGGCCTGGGCGGCGCGAATGCGATCACGCCTCGCGTGCGGACACGCTCGCGACGGGTGATCGAAAGGTCGCCAGGGGATTAGCGGGTCCGAGCCTCGCGCGAGGGCGGAAGCGATAGTCGCCGAGATGCGCGGTCCCGAGATGAGGAGGGCGCGGCGGATCGTCGCGTGGTGCTCGTCGTCTGAGCAAGTTAGGGCGCTCATGTCCGTGGGAGGTAGCAACGCAACCTAGGGAGTGCGTAAGAGACGGTGGGCAGCAGGCGGGCTTTGGTCGGCACGACTACCGGCGTGGAGCATCACACCGGAGGCTGTTCGTCGCACTGGTCACGCCTTGAGCGGATCAGCGACGGCGTTCACGTGCCACGGTATCTCAGTGTCGGTCGTGAGTTCGAGCGTCCACTCCGCGTGAAACGTGTGTGGGTGTGCATCGTTGCCATGGGTCACGTCCCACATTCCCCTGATCCAGCTCATGCCATGGAGCGTCATGCGGATGATGATCGTCGGCGGCTCCCTGTCGGGCACCACGGAGCGAAGCTGCAGCTCGTGCACCTCCAGCGCGATGACGTGGCGTTGTCCGAATGGTGTGGGATGTGTGAGATCGTCAAAGGCACCGGATGTCGTGAGCGCGCGCAACGCGGCGCGATACTGTTCCAGGCGATCGTCGGGAAGGTCGGTTCGCGTCGCCATTTCCCACGCCCGCAGGATGTTGCCCACGGAAGCGCCGATCACATCGGGCGAAAAGCGGCCGTCGACGTTGGACAGGTCAAGCAGTCGCGCGCGGGCACCGCCGTCGATGTGGCTCAGTTGAACGGTCGGGATCTCCCGGCCCGCGTCGTCGGTCGCGAGATCGATCGTCGCCTCGTCGTGCAGGCGAGCGAATTCCGCCGCCGACCCGGGGAGCTCATCGGTCTGGTAGTGACGGCCGTCGGTCTCGGACACGCGGTCCCTGATCTCCCAGTCGTCTTCGCATCTGGCGAGGATCAGGTACTCGGTGATCGTCACCGCGTTGTGCTGCTTGCGCTCGCGCATGGCGCCCGCGAACGAGCGAGCGTGCGCCTCCAGGATCGCGTCAACCCTGACCACGACCTCCAGATCATTGTCGGAATGGGCCCACACGACCCATGCCTCCGGGCCGAAGCTGAAGCCGTAGCTGTGGGTCGTCGGGTCTGAATATCGCTGCAGGCTGAACGCGTAGCTGCCGCCGAACAGCTCCGCGATGCCCGACAGATTTCCCTCCCGCATGAGCGAACGCTGCTCGGCAAACACATCGACAAGAAGGCGCCTGATGGATATCGCGTCCACCTGCGAACCCTCAGGGTCGGCGGCGAAGGCGCGCACGACCTCCCGCTCGCGCGTGGCCAGTCCGCGCCGCCTCTCCTCCATGAGGATTTCCCATCCCAGTGCACCCATCGCTCCACCTCGAATCGAGGGCCGATGTCACCGGACGCGCGTCGGGGGGTCACACGCCGGCTCGAATTCAACTCGCCAGAGTGCCAGATCCAGATCAATGAAGGCCCCGTCCAAATCCCCCGATGCTGAGAGTCGAAGCTACTCTTGCTGGGTTCCGGTTTCACGCGAGCAACGAGCGCGCTCCCCGATGCGCCGCCGTTCACAGCATGCGTCGGATCGAGGCCGAGCTCGACGATTGCATTCATCACCCAGCGGACCCAGCCCGTACGAGCGCATCGGCGACGTCTGGACAACGCCGATCGTCCCGACCAGGGGCGCGGTGCGTGATCGCATTCGCGCCGCCCAGGACGTTGGGCGCGCCGCCGAGGGTGCTATAGGAATGCCACGAACGCACTCGTCAGGGCTCAACCGGCCGGACGATCGGGTTCGCGTGCAAGCCATAGCGACTCGGCCGCTGGCCGCGAGGTGCGCCGGCAATCGCCGGCCCGCTATGCCTCTCACGCGACTCCTATAGTCGAGGCGGTCGGGCGCCCGCGATTTTTTTCATCGCGACGCGCTTGCTGAGAGCGCCGTCGCCAGCAATCGGTGTCGTCGCTTTCCTTCACACCGCGGCGCGGTGTATCGCCCGATCCCGCGTCGTAGCTTGGCGCCACGAGCGACGACGCCCATTTCGAGCGCCGCATCGCCGCTTTCGCGGTGGGTGCTTGCGGAAAGTTGCAAGCAATCGAGCCGTCGCCAGGCGACGTGTGAAGCGCTGGGGGTGATCGACGGGCAGGCGCGACCGTAAGTTCACCGGTACCCGTGACCCGGCCGGTCGAGCGTTGACGAGTCCTTCTCGGCGAGGGATAGCCGATGCCGAGGCGGTTCGCGTATGCAGATCTCGCCAACTCGATCGGCCGCTCGCGACGTCCGCACGGAGCAACGCAGCCGTCGGCGCCGAGACCGACCCATGGCTGCTGTTGGGCGAACCGAATGCGCCGCTGGCGCTCCCGCTCGCATCCAAGCGGAAGCACAAGCTGACAATCGCCGCTCGCGATAAGTCAAACGCGCGCGGTATGACGCTTTAGCGCTTAGCCATGTCTGCGCCGGTGCCTATGCTCCCACGATCGCAATGACGAAGCCAGCGGCGAATCCTCGGCTGCACACTCAGTGAGCATCGCTGCCCGTTCCTCGCGTGCCCAAGGCATCGCGCCTCCAACAATCTCTAACCAGGGCACTGCGAGCTCGTGCGTCTCACGACGTGTGCCTCCAGTTTCGCCAGCGTAAGCTACCAAAACCAGGTCGTTATCCGGCTCTCCTTCGAGGTACCTACGGGTCGAATGCCGGAGCTCCTCGGTGACGGCCTGCCACGCTCGCGAGCTAGACCAAGCAGACACAATCCGCTGTCGCCCAGCGATCTCCGCTAGATCTGGACCTCTGGCTTTCGCGTCTTCGTTGTTCGGCACGATGTATGTGCTGGTCATGTAGCTCGCGACTGGCTGTAATCCGGCAAGCCGCGCCATGGCATCATCGGTGGGGGGTCGGCCCGCTCCTGGTCCGCCTAGGCCGTGGCTTTCAGCCTCAGCGACCCACTCGAAATCTATGAGCTTCCTAAACCGGTCAATTGCCAGGGAATACCGCGACCGGACAAGCAAGAATCTGCCACAGCCTAGGCCGCGTGAGAGAGTCGGCAACAGTGGAAACCACCCCATCTTGCTCGTGATAGGCAAGAGGAGCGGAGAACCGCCTATTTCCTTCGCCGCCTTCCAGTCAGTCAGCGTTTGAGTCGTGAGCGCGCAAGCAACAAGATCGCGTCCGATAGCGAGAATTAGTTCCTTCTCGATTGGTAACACCCGATCAATAAGAGCGTAACGGTCAAGCGAAAGGCGCGCCGCATGATCAGGATCAGCAACAGCCATAACCGGCTGGTCAAGAAACTCCTTTGCGATCGAATCCTGCCACTCCCAGATTCGTACTCTTTGCTGCCGACTATGCTGCGGCCGCTGTACGGCCATGCCATTGTGGGCCAGAGAGCCGGCGAATTGTGGTGCGTACGCCCAGTGCACCTTTCCGAGGGCCGTTCCTGATGTTTCGCGCCAGCCTTGGGCCTCTCTTTCCGCCTCGGGCGGAACAACCCAGCAGTCGTGACCGGCGCTCTGAACCTTGCCGTGCAACATAAATCGGACGGAAGGTTCGCTTAGGCAGTAATAGGCGCGCAGCTCGCGCATGAAGTTCTCAGCGTTGAGCGCCTCGTGCTGAGCGCTGTCGACATGGTCGATGATGATCGTGGTGCCGATGGGGCAGTCGGTGCGCCGCAGTTCGATGAGGCCGCCATCGAGGTTGACAGCGAAGGTAAGTCCCCGGTCGGCGTCGATGTGGCGCGTGTTCACTTGAATGGTAGATCCGAATATGAAGCCTGCAAACATCCCAATGCCGAAGCGCCCAGCCTTGATCACGTCATGGCGATTCACGAACTTGTGCCCCTCAGCGAGGGCCTCTGCGGGACCGTAGGAGAGGCCAGCGGTGAGGAAGTGCTGGACCACCACAGCAGGTGTCATGCCGATGCCGCAATCGGCGACGGTCAAGCGATACCCTTCTCCAATGCGTTCTAGCGAGACGAGAATGTCGACGCTCGCTCCCAGTGGGCTCTGAGGTTGTTCGTTCTGCCCTTTTAGCGCCCACCTCAATCGCACGGCGTCCACCGCGTTTTGCAACAGCTCGCGGCCTGCTATGACTGCCTCATCACCATAAAGAGGTCCGAGGAGAGATGGAAAGAGCTCCTCACCGATGCGTAGCCGCGCGTCCACCGGCTCGTACGGCAGAGCTGTCCGGAAACCTTCTGAGTCGAGGTTCGAAACCACCCGATACCGCGACATCCGAAGGTCGCCCAGCGCGGAGCCGCCATAGACTTCGCTGAGAACGGCGGTAGTGGCGTCCATCTCTGACTGGAGGCCCGCAAGGAGTCGCTCGATGTTGAGTTGCGTAACCAGGGAGTTCGCGGTTGACAGCTCGATGCGTATCGCGTGAGGATCACGGTCGTACCACGATATGTTCGATATGGCACGGTGATTCATCCACTCCTCCACGCTGCGACGACTCATCGGAGTCTTCAGCCGGAGTAAAATCGCTGGTGCGCGCTCAGGGCCAAGCTGAAGGTAATCCGCGATGCGAAGTAAGGCCATGAGATAGACAATTAGGGCTCCTCCCGGCTGGATGTCGGTGCCGTAGCTGTAGCGGACGTAGGCAACCATCACTCGTAGTGGCTCGCCATGCGAGCGTGCGACGGTACCGGCCAACTCGGCCAATTCTGCGGGAACGGTGAGATCCGTTCCGTGGAGCCCAGGGAAGCCATACAAGGCTATCTCGTGTGCGATGCGCGGATGATGACGCCGTATGAACTCGCCGATGACCAGTCGGTCAGACATCGTCCACTCCCGACGGTCCAGCGTGGTGGTGTAGATCACCTGTGGAGCCCCATACTGATCTGAGCCGAGAAGATCAATTAGCCTCGACCGCGGCCACCGGCGCACTTCGGACTGGAAAGCCTGCCAGGAGTCAGCCCACGGGATGTCCGCCAGTCGCGCTCCCTGAGCTTTATGAAACCAACGCATGGGCGCTGGCGCTCCGTCGCGCTCAATGAGGAGGCAGAACGCCTCCTCCTGCATGTGCATCGCGAGATCGTGAAGGAGGCATGCGACAACCGCTATGGCCGAATCTCGCGCTCTCCAATGCCCGCTTCTCCAGACCTGTTCTGGCACAAGCCGCTCCATGTCCTCTAAAACAGCATTGACATGGCAGTAGCCGTGATCTGTGTAGCCCGGAAAAAAGGGGGTGGAGTTATCCGAAAGGAGCGCCGAGATTTGCGCGAGCAGAGCTAGCGTCGTTCCCGCGAGATGCGCGTCCTCATGGAGCGCGGCTCGCATTCTGGCGGGGATCTCAACGTCCTGGTGTTTGGATCGGTCGCTCATCGCGCTTCAGCAGCGGCATGATAGGTTGGCCGCACGCTCAGCGTGCCGCCCCCAAAGCCTACGGCCCCCTCGGGATTGGTTTCGCGACCTGCGCCGCTCGGGTTCATGCTTGAGGGCGATTCGGAGCGCGAATGGCACACCACCCGCTGGTTTCATACTCGGGCGGTCGGAGGCGCTCATCGTGCGGTGCGGAAAGAAGCGAACTCGAGGGCGGGCGGTACGGTGTCCTCGAAACCGAGGCGTGAATCCGATCACGGGCTGTTTCAGTTTCACTCGGTCGAGAAGGAGGCTGCCCCGGTCGAGACGCGGCCGGAGAGGACGTTCGTGCTTGCGGACTTCAGCAAGCGCCGTGCCGAAAAGCGACGATCTTGAGCCCGGAGTCGACGTCGTTGGATTTGGGTGCGGCTCCGCTGGAGGGACGTTATGCCTCGCGCGGGATCACGCCGTTGGCGTAGCGTAGGTCGTGGTTGCGGTGTCGTTCGTGGGCGAGGTGATAGTCCCAGTAGCTGTCGAAGTCGCCGTT
>JBKQIR010000131.1:0-2828 GCA_052148275.1 Solirubrobacteraceae bacterium | reverse complement strand
GCAGCCGCGACCTGTCGACTGCAACACCGCTCACTGTTCATCTATCTCAGCCAGCTCATCGCCGCCCACAACCGCGACGACCCGTTCCCCCTGCTCGCCTGAACGGCCCCACGGACTGAACGGTTACACAAAACCTCTCACAAGCAGGTATTTTGTCAATCAGATCGGACGGAACCGGCCCCCCAGAAAGCCACTACTTTTTCCTCAGGAAGTAGCTAGTAGCTAGGCCTCCCGGTAGTAATGGAACAGGAACGTACGCTAAGCGCGGAGGCTTCACGACCGCATGCCGGATGTCACAGCTGTACGGGCAAAACGGGACAGCTTTTCGGGACCAACCTCTGGGACGTGACTGCGTTGCGTTTTCGACGATCGCGTCAGCGAGCCAGACGGCGTTCCACTTCCAAGGAAGTGGGATACTCCTCGCCTCCTTGCCAGACGAAAGCAAGGCAGAGCCGTCCGTTCGGAGCTGTTCGGCCGAGGTTGGACGCTGGGCAATGGTCTCATCAGCGGATGGGTGCGCTGGACCCGCCGGGGCCGCGAGGCCCGAGGAGCCCGTGGCGGAGCATCCCGGTGAGCGTGTTGATGGCCTCTTCGTCGCTGAGCGTGCGACCACCCGGCGGATTCCCCTGGGCCAGCCAGACGCGACAGAACCCTTCGAGCAGCGCGTTGAACGCCGTGGCGAGGATCGCTGGCTCGCCGGGGAGGTCAAATCCGGCGTCGCGGAGGCGCTCGAGGTGCTCGCGCATGGTCTGTAGCTGGGCGTCTCTGAGCTGGGTGAGCTGCTCGGCGAACCGCGGGTTCACGAGCGCGGCCTGGTCGAGCGCGCGGATCTCGGGCACGTGCTCGCGGTAGGTGTGCCAGTAGACGGCGACGCGGGCGCGCAGGGCAGCCTCCTCGGAAAGGTCATCGCCGGCGTCCCCGGCGCTCAGCTGCTCTCCCGCCGAGGTGAGCCAGTCGACCAGCAGTGCCTGCAATAGCTCCTCCTTGCTGGCGAAGTGTCGGTAAAACGACCCGACCGAGCGTCCCGCCTCGGTCGTGATATCGCTGATCGTCGTGTCTAGATAGCTGCCGCGAGCCAGCACACGCCGCGCAGCGTCCTTGAGCGCCTGCTCGGTCTGAGCGGCCTTCGCCTTGCGGCTGCCTCCGGTAGGCGGCTGTGCGCTCGTGTTCAGGCTGTTCCTTGACAGCGCCATCGACTTAGGTGAATATCTATTCATCGAATTATTATTCAGCGAACGTCCGTTCATCGATACTACTCGTCCCGAAGGACGCACACCATGCACTACGCACACCACGGCACCGTCCAGATCGCCTACGAGACCTTCGGAGGCCACGACGGCTCCCCGCTGCTGTTGATCAGCGGAACCGCGGTCCAGATGCTGATCTGGCCCGATGAGTTCTGCCAGGCCCTGGCCGATCGCGGCTTTCACGTCGCCCGCTTCGACAACCGCGACACCGGTCTCTCCACGCACCTGCGCGATGCCCCGACGCCGAGCTGGCTGAAGACGATGCTGCGCCCCTCGGTGGCCCCGTACCGCCTCAGCCACATGGGTGGCGATGCGCTCGCGGTGATGGACGCGCTCGAGTGGGCGGCCGCGCACATCGTCGGTGCGTCGCTCGGCGGGATGGTCGCCCAGACCATGGCGATCGAGCACCCCGATCGGGTCCGCACCCTCACCTCGATCATGTCCACCCCCTCCTCCCGGATCGCGACCCGCCCGACGATCCCAACGATCCGGGCGATGATCCGCATCGCCGGGCAACCCGGCAACAGCGCCGAGGACGCCGCCCGTAACGCCATCGCGTTCAAGCACGCCATCGGCGGCCCGTCCTATCCGATCGATGAGCAACTGGTGGCCGACATCGCCCGCCGCTCTCACGAACGCAGCCCCGACAACGAATCCGACGACGCCCGCCAGCGCGCCGCCATGATCGCCTCCGGAGACCGCCGCAAGCAGCTCGCAAACCTCGACATCCCCACCCTCGTCATCCACGGAGACCACGATCCCGTGATCCGCCTCCAGGGCGGGCACGCCACCGCCGCCGCGATCCCCGGCGCCAAACTCGTCACCTACCCCGGCATGGGCCACGACCTCGCCCGCCCCCTCTGGCCGGCGATCATCGACGAGATCTGCCAGCTCGTCGACCAGAGCCCAGCACCGCACAACCCCGCCGTGGCCGTGGCACGCAATTAACTGCGAAAGGCACCATCAAGTGGGACGGCACGGCTCGGTCGGGCGTCGGATGACGACCGACCGGGGCCAGTCGGCAACGAGCAGGCGTCACGCGGTCTCGGCCTGCTCGGAGATCGGCCCAGGGCTGACAGTCGCGCTCCTCGCCACAAGCAGGGCTGCCGTCCCGAACGGAGCCACGCCGCTGCTACCGGGACCACGCCGGGCACTTCCCGTTCACGCTCCCGACGAACTCGAGGGAGACACTGGCGCGCAAGTTACGCGGGCTCGGTGCCCGCGCTTAGTTAAGTTAGCGTACGTTCCTGTTCCATTAGGGTGTGGCTACTTCAGGACGAGTTGGAATAGCCTGGTAATCGGCGGGTTTTGGCGTCCCATGGTGGGTCTTGGGGTGCGCTCATCCCGGGGTTATCGGCGGGTCGGGCCGATATCTCGGGTTTGAGCGTGCTCAGGCGGCCTGGCGGCGGGGGCGGTCGGGGCCGTGGAGGGGTCGTCCGCGGCCGGTGAGGGTTTGCCGCGCGCTCGAGCAGATCCTCAACGAGATGCGCGACCTCTCACACGACGCCGCGCAGCAAACCCTCACCGGCCGCGGACGACCCCTCCACGGCCCCGACCGCCCCCGCCGCCAGGCCGCCTGAG
>JBKQIR010000130.1:0-71067 GCA_052148275.1 Solirubrobacteraceae bacterium | reverse complement strand
AACGACGCGATCCTCCACCCCCAATACCCCACACACCACAACAACCCCCCCGCCCACCCCGCGCGCCCCGCCCCACCCGAGGCGCGCGAGCCACGTTGAGGGCCGGGCGTCGTCAGCCAGTGGGGCTCCCGGAAGCGGTCGACCCGCTCGGAGATCAACCGGCTCTGTGAGCCTCTAAGCGCTCCGTGTAGAGCGCCTCGAGCCGACGCACGAACACGTCGATGTCGAACTCGGCGCGCTGGCGCTCACGGCCGCGTGCTCCCATCTCCCGCGCGCGCCCGGGCTCGGTGAGGATCTCGTCCAGCGCACCCGCCAGCGCGGCCGGGTCTCGCACCGGCACAAGCATGCCGTTCACGCCAGGCTCGATCAGATCTGGCACGCCGCCCACAGAGCTCCCCACGACGGGCAGCCCGGCCCGCATGTACTCCATTACCGAGAGCGGGCTTCCCTCCGACAGCGAGCAGCAGACGGCGACGTCAAGCGCCGCCAGCACGTCGGGCACGTCCTCCCGGCGACCGAGCATGTGCAGCGATCCATTCAGGGAGAGCTCGCGGCCGACCGCCTCCAGGTGCTCGCGCTCGGGACCGGTGCCCGCGATGAGAAGCTGAACGTCCGGCCGGTTACGCCTCAGTAGGGCGACGGCCTGCATGAGCACGTCGAACGCCTTGACCGGATAGAGCGAGCCGACCGAGCCGATCACCGGAGCGTCGCGCGCGATCCCGAGCTCGGTCCGCACGTCGCCGCCGCCCAAGTGCGCGGCCGGTGGGATCCCGTTCGGGACGAACAAGGTGCGCGCCGCGGGAATGCCCTCCACGGTCGTCATCCGCCGCCGGTCCGCGCGTGAGACGGCAATCAGGCGGTCGGCCCCGCGAGCGATGACCTCGCGATCGAGGAAGCGGCGCAGGGGCTCCCCCAGGTAGGACCACGAGTGCTCGTGTGCGAGGACGACCGGGACACCTGCGGCGCGCCCCGTCAGAACGCCCCAGAGATTGGAGCCGAACTTGTGGGCGTGCAGCACGTCGATCCGCTCATGGCGCAGGATGCGGATCAGCACCAGCCATGCCCAGACGTCGCGTGAGCTCCGGCGAGGCAGTCCGAACAGCCGAACCCCTCGCTCGCGCAGCATCCGCGACGCATCGTCGGCGGAATTCAGCATCTCGCCGCTCGGCGGCCAGTACGTGACGCACATCATCGATTCGAACCGGGCGGGGTCCAGACGAGCGGCGATCTCGAACGCGAGTCGCTCGGCACCTCCGTACAGCGACAGCGCATCGATCAGCGTCATGACCCGCAGCCTGCGGGTGCCAGGTGTCGCTCCCGCGCCCGTGCTGCTCGCGGCGGCGCAGGAGCCGGGGTTCTGTGCGGTCATCGCCGGCCATCTTAGATGGGGCCGACGGACCGGCGGGCTGAACCGCAGCGGCCGTCATGCCGACGCTTGGCCTCGTGACCATCCGGACGGTGGGTACGATTGGAGTTCGTGCCGCATTCAGCGTGCCCAGAACCGCAGATCGCCCGCTGAGGGCAGCGACCGCCGAACGACTTCCTTGGCTCGCGTATACCCACTCTGCACCGCGCCGCCGCATCCAGAGCGCGCGCTGCTGGAGTACACCTACATGCTCGCGAGCGCGCGTGCCGATCGCTTCAAGACCCACACGATCGTCGACGATCCGCAGGACGCCGAGCTCATCCTGTTCGTGGAGACCGGCGTGTTCGCGGGGCACTATTTCGAGTACGTCCGCCGGCACCCGCTGTTTCGCTCGCGCCGCGAGGACTGCTACCTGTTCTGCTCCACCGACAAGTTCATCCCGCTGCTGCCCGGCGTCTACGCCTCGGTCGAACGGCCGTGGTACTGGCCCAGCTGGACGCGCTCCGGCCATTACGTGAACATCGGCGAGACCGATCGCCTCCACTTCGACCCGCGCGAGCACGAGCGTAAGTATCTGTACTCGTTCGTCGGCTCCACGCAGTCGCATGCGGTCAGGCGCCGGCTGATGTCGGTGCAGCATCCCGACGCGCTGCTGATCGACACTCTCGCAGCCCCGGGAGAGGTGGCGCACGTACCGCAGGAGACCTACGAGCGCCGCTACCTGGACAGCGTCCTGCACAGCGCCTTCATCCTGTGCCCGCGTGGCGGCGGAACCTCCAGCTTTCGTCTGTTCGAGACGATGATGATGGGCCGTGTGCCGGTCATCATCTCAGATGCGTGGGTGCCCCCGTGGGGCCCAGACTGGGACAACATCAGCATCCGCATCCGCGAGGCGGAGATCGACACGATTCCCGACGTCCTGCAGAGCCGAGCGTCGGAGGCGCGTGGCATGGGCGAGGCGGCTCGGCAGGCATGGCTCGACTGGTTCTCGGAGCCCGTGTCGTTCCATCGGGTGGTAGAGGCATGTCTGGAGCTACGGGAGATGGCGCCGGCGCGTGGCGGCCTGCGACGGTATACGCCGTACCTGCAGTTTCTGCGACCGTTCCACGCCGCGCGCTGGACCGCGAAGCGACTCGGGCACAAGGGCAACACATAGCGCTTGTGCGTTAGCGCACAAGCGCCCGCGGCTCTTCACCATCTTCACTCACACTTGTGCGTTGTCGCACTAGCACAGCAGAGTGACCTGTCTACTGTGCGGTGACGACCACGCAAGCAGAGTGTCTTCAGCGACAGGGGAGCGCGTCGTGGTGGCACCTGGACGTTCGTCGGGGTTGCACTCGCCTAGTTATGGCGGGCGGTGGCGTGGTCGATGACTAGGGCGAAATGCTCGAGCACGCACCGGCAGCCGCAGCCGCAACTCGTGCGTGGCGGCCGATGCTGCTGGCCGCGCTGCTGGCGATCGCGCTGCTCGGCATTCCGGCAGCGGCGCTCGCGAGTCCTCATCAGGAGCAGCACCCCCGGTCGGAGCACCCCCGGCGCGCGGGCAGGCACGTGCGTGCAACGACGCGATCGCGTGCCCTCCACCATCAGGCTCGACCGAAGGCGCGCGTCGCCACGCCCGCCACGGCGCCCAAGGCTTCCGGCGCCTCGGGATCGGCCTCCAGCACGGCGACACGGCCGGGATCCGCGTCGAGCGCGCCGGCCGCCCCTGCGGGAACGTCGGCCAACTCCGGACCGGCTCCCGCGCACGTTCCCACCTGGGCCTACGACGACGGCTGCAGCGGCGGCACCGGCGCCGGCGCGCCGCTCGTGCGCCAGTGGCTGTCATACGGCGAAAGCCACTGCGGGAGCACCGACACCAAGGCGCTGAACGACTGCACGCAGGGCAGCGTCGCATATTGCACACCGGTCGAGTATCTCGACGCCAGCTGGATCTACGCCACTGGCAGTGTGCCGATCGCGAACGCGGCACAGGAGAGCTGGTGGCTGCACGAGCCGGGCCACACCGACTCGGCGCACAGGATCTCGGTGTCGGCCTACGGCGGCGGAAACCTGCTCAACCAGACCCTCCCCTCCGTCCGCGCCTGGTTCCACGACTACGTGCAGTCGAACTTCAACTCCTATCCTGCACTGATGATGGACGACTCGACCGGCAGCCTCCAGGACGCCCTCTACGGCACGCCGTTCACGACGAGCGACGAGATCACGGGGAACGGACAGCTGCTGGCCGGCCGTGAGCAGATGGCCGCGGCGCTGACGCACACCGACGGCTCGCCGTTCATCCAGATCGACAACGGCCTCACCGACAACGACAACATCCCGACGCCGCTGTCACTGCTGGACAACCCCTCGAACGTCGTCGGCCTGGTCGCCGAGGGGACGCCGATGTACAACGGAACGCTGACCCACTACTACTCGACCCTGCTCGACGAGATGGCATATGTGGACCAGACAGCCGACGACTTCGTAGTGTTGCTCTCCTACGACCAGTCCGGCTCGCTGCGCGCACGGCGGGTTCAATCCGCGACCGTGATGCTCGGTTACGAGCCCGGGCACGTCGTGAGCTGGGCCGACCTCGAGCAGCAGAGCCCCGACCTTGCGGTCTGGCCGGAAGAGGGCATCGTCCCCACCGACCCGATCCAGACGATGGTGGCACCGGGCGGTCCGAGCTGCCTGGCCGGGCAGGGCGTCGTCTGCTCGAGCGGCGGTCACACTAGCCTGCTGGTCGCCCCGGGCGTCTACCGGCGCGAGTTCGCGGACTGCTACAACCGTGGCACCGGGTTCGGAGCCTGCGCCGCGATCGTCAACACGACCGGCAAGCCCGTCACTGTGCAGCGGTCGTGGCTCAGCAGGACGTACGGCTACGAGATCACGATGACCGGCGGCGACGTGCAGTCCGGCGGTACGGTCAGCCTGAACGGGGCCTCGTTCGCTCCCGGCACCTCCACGATCGGCGCCGACGACGCGGTGCTGCTCGACTCAAGCGGCTGAGCGGGTCGCGACCGGTACGCGGTCGACGAACTCCTGAAACCACAGCTCGAGCATTAGCAGGGTCCAGAGGCCACGGGTGTGGTCCTCGCCGCCGTTGTGCCTGCTGATCAGCGACTGCACGGACGCCGGATCGACGATCCCCCGCTGGCGACTCGCCTCACCGAGCAGCGTTTCAGCCAGCATCTCGGCCAGCTCGCCGCGCAGCCAGCCCGGGATCGGTGCTGTGAACCCCATCTTGGGTCGCTTGAACATCTCCGCGGGAACGTGACGCGCGAGCGCGTCGGCGATCAGGCGCTTGCGCTGCCCACCGCGCTGCTTGAAGCTGACCGGCAGCCGCGCGACCCACTCGACGAGCCGGAAGTCCAGGAGCGGAGCGCGCGCCTCGAGCGAGTTCGCCATCGAGGCGATGTCCATCTTGAAGAGAAGCTGATCCGGCAGCGAGCGCGCAACATCGACCGCAAGCGCGCGATCGAGCGGATTGCGGACGTCACCGAGCGGGGCGAACGCCGCGGGGCGCCGGAAGCGCGGCGACAGCGCATCGCGCTCCTCGGGGCTCATGACGGCGGTGAACTCCGCGTATCGCTCACCGGGCTCGAGCTCCAGCTCGCCGAGGAACCGGTGGAGCTTGTGGCGGGTCGACATCGGGTGCGCGTGCGCGGAGGCGACACGGCCGGCCCCCGCGCGGAAGGCGTCGCGCACCGGCTTCGGGGCTCGATCGACCTGCGCCGCCACGCGCACCGCCTGATGGCGGTAGTAGCCGCCAAACAGCTCGTCGCCGCCCTCGCCGGTGAGCGCGACGGTAATGTGCCGGCGGGCGTAGCGCGAGACGTAGAACGTCGGCACCGCCGAGGAGTCCGCGAACGGCTCACCGTAATGGTGAACGAGCATCGGCAGGACCTCCAGCAGATCGCCGACCTCGACGAGCGCCTCGTGGTGCACGCTTCCGAGCCGCTGCGCGATCGCGCGGGCGTGCCCGCGCTCGTCGTAGCGGCTGTCCGGGAACCCGATCGAGAAGGTCTCGACTGAGGATGCGCCGGCGGCCACCATCTGCGCGAGGATGTAGCTCGAGTCGACACCCCCGCTCAGGAACAGCCCGAGCGGGACGTCGGATACGAGCCGGCTGCGAACCGCCTCCAGCGCGCGGCGATCGAACTCGTCGAGCGCGTCCGCGTAGGAGATCCGCTGCTTGGGCTCGAAGTCCAGCGTCCAGTAACGATCGGTCCGGACGCCCCCGCCGGGCGTCCACGTCAGCGAGGTTCCCGGCTCCAGCTTGCGGACGGCGGTCAGGATCGTACGCGGCGAGGGAACGTAGCCGTAGGCCAGGTACTCCGCGAGCGCGATCTCGTCAACCTCGCGCGAGACCCGCGTGTCGAGCAGCAGCGCCGCCATCTCGGAGGCGAAGCTGAGCGATCCGTCGGCTGCGACGGCGACGAACAGCGGCTTCTTCCCCAGACGATCGCGCGCCAGGATCAGCTTCTGCGCGACCGCGTCCCAGAGTGCGATCGCGAACATGCCGTCGAGGTGCTCCAGGAAGCGATCGCCGTACTCCTCATAGCTGTGCGCGATCACCTCTCCGTCGGTGCCCGAGGCGAATCGATGACCCGCGTGCCGCAGGCGCTCACGCAACGCCGCGAATCCGTAGATCTCGCCGTTGAAGACGACGTGGATCGTGCCGGCCTCGTTGGTGTACGGCTGATGGCCTCCGGCGACGTCGATGATCGCCAGGCGCCTGATCGTGAGCCCGACGCGGTCATCGAGAAAGCGGCCACCCTCGTCCGGCCCCCGGTGCCGGATGGCCTGCGCCATGGCGGAGAGCAGCTCGGCGCGATCCGGCGCCGCGCCGGCGATGCCGGCGATGCCACACATCAGATTGCTGCCGGACCGCGGGTCGTCATTGAGCCGGATCTTAGAGATCGCCCAGGCCGGCGACCCCGGCAGTCAGGTGAAGACCGCGCGGCGGGCCGCAGGAGGCTTCGGGAGGACCACACGGAGATGGGTGCCGAACGTTCCACTAGGCTACGTTCCGGCTATGAGCAGCGAGGCGCCTGACGCCGGCGAGCAGATCGATTGCACGGTCCTGGTGCCCGTGCTCAACGAGGAGCGCTACATCGAGCAGAGCGTGGCGGCGATGCGCCGCCAGCGGTTCGACGGCAGGATCGAGTTCGTTTTCGCCGACGGACGCTCCGAGGACCGCACGCGTGAGATCCTCGAGCGGCTCGCGCTCGAGGATCGGCGTATCAGGGTCTTCGACAACCCCAAGCGCACCGTGTCGAGCGGCCTCAACGTGGCGTTGCGGCACGCGCGCGGCCGGTGGATCGTGCGAATGGACGCTCACACCGAGTACCCCGACGACTACATCGCGCTGGGTCTCGAGCGCCTGCAGCGTGACGGAACGCGGTGGGTGAGCGGTCCGCAGGTGCCGGTGGGCCACGGGCCGGTCTCGCGCGCGGTCTCACTCGCCCTCGGGTCTCCCCTCGGACGCGGAGGCTCGCGCAAATGGGGCATCGAGGCCGATCCGGGCCGGGGCGAGTACGAGCTCGATTCCGGCGTCTTCGCCGGCGTCTGGGAGCGCTCGACGCTGATGGAGTACCACGGCTGGGACGAGCGCTGGCCACGCAACTCCGACTCCGAGATGGCGGGGCGCTTCCTGGCCAACGGCGAGGTGCTCGTCTGCGTCCCGGCGATGGGCGCCAGGTACGTTCCGCGCGACTCCTTCAAAGGCCTCTGGCGGCAGTACCTCGATTACGGTGAGTACCGCGCCCGGACCGCGCGGCGCCATCCACACACGTTGCGCCGCTCGCATCTGCTGGCGCCGACGCTGGTGCTCAACACAGCCCTGGCGGCGTGCGGCCCGCGGCGGCTGCGGACGGTCGCGCGCGGCGGGCTCGCTCTGTACGGGGCCGCGCTCGGCGCCGCTGCGGTGCGCTCGCTGCCCTCGGCACGGTCGCCCGCAGATGCCGCGCTCGTGCCGGTCGTGATGGCGATCATGCACTTCGGACACGGAGCCGGGCTGCTGATCGGGATGCGGCGCCACGGCGTCCCGGTGGCGGCGCTCGCATCGGTGGCGGGCCTGGCCGGCCCAGCGGAGCGCTTCGCGCCGACGCTCGACCACGTGTACGCTCCGTCATTGGCCGCGGAGGCCGACCACAGCGAGCAAGCCGTAGCGCAATGAGCCAGACAACCACCTCACGACGCGCGGACGCCGGCTTCTGGTCAAACTCGAAGACGTTCTTCCTTCCGGTCGGGTCGCGGATCGACGCGGCAGGTGTCGCCGGCTACCCGATTGACATGCGGATCAAGGCCGACTCGCCGGACTGGCCGCGGCCTCAACTGCTGCAGACCGGCTCGCTGCACGTGGGTGCGACGCAGTACGCGCTCGGCTGCTATGAGCGCTGGCTGGCCGGTGAGGGAACCGTGTGGCGCGACGCGTGCCTGGCCGCGGCCAGGCACCTGCTGGCCATCCAGGAGCCCGACGGATCGTGGGTCCACAACGTTGCCTTCCCCCACACGTTCCCGCTCCCTGCGCCGTGGGCGTCGGGGATCACGCAGGGTCAGGGAGCGAGCCTGTTCGTGCGGATGTACCACGAGACCGGTGAGACCGCGTTCGTCGATGGCGCGAAGCTCGCGCTCCGCCCCCTCTACGTACCGCAGGGCAGCGGCGGACTTCGGGGGGAGCTCGGCGGCAGGCCGTGGCCCGAGGAGTATCCGACGCGCTTGCAGTCGCACGTCCTCAACGGTGCGATGTTCGCGCTCTGGGGTATGCGCGACGTCGGGATCGGGCTCGACGTCCAGCAAGCGCGGCAACATTTCGAGGAGGGCGTCGATTCGGTTGCCGCGAACCTGTACCGCTACGACACGGGCTACTGGTCCTACTACTCGCTCTACCCGCACCCGGTGCACAACCGGGCGAGCTCCTTCTACCACGGGCTGCACATCAACCAACTCGCGGTCATGGCGCAGCTGGCGCCGCGTCCCGAGTTCGACGAAACCCGTCGGCGATGGGAGGGCTACGCGAGCTCGCGGGTCTGCCGCTCGCAGGCGTTCGCATGGAAGGCAGCCTTCAGGCTGGTAGTGCCCCGCAACCGTTTGCTCGCACATAGCTTGCCGTGGACGCGGCTGCCCGACGAGAACTGAGAGAGACGCCGGCGCGAGCCCGCGTCCGTGGATCTCGAACCTCGTCGATCGGCGCCAGCGCGCTCCGACGAAAGCGAAGCCATCGACGCGTGCGTCCCGGGTCTGACCGGGAGCCCCACCGGTTTTTTGAGATGATGGAGCAGATGAACCAGTGAGTGACGTTCTCGTTCTCTGCTACCACGCCGTCAGCCCTCACTGGGATAGCCCGTTGGCGGTCACGCCGGAGGCATTCGAACGACAGATCGGCCATTTCGTCTCGCGCGGATGGCAGGGTACGACGTTCTCGCAGGCGGCGCTGATGCCGCCGTCGTCGCGCACCCTGGCGATCACCTTCGACGATGCCTACGCGTCGGTCATGACGCACGCTGCGCCGATTCTGTGCAGCTTGGGCGTGCCCGCAACCGTGTTCGCGCCGACCTCCTCGATCACCGCGGGCCGCCTCTCGTGGTCGGGGGTCGAGCACTGGAGCCACACGTCGAACGCGCCCGAGCTGACGCCGATGAGCTGGCAGCAACTCGGCGAGCTCGCCGATCGAGGCTGGGAGATCGGCTCGCACACGCGCACGCACCCGCACCTCACACAGCTCGCCGACGAGCAGCTGATGCTCGAGCTCGAGGGCTCGCGCGACGACTGCGCGGAGCGGATCGGCCGTCCGCCGGTTTCGATCGCCTACCCGTACGGCGACGTCGATCTGCGCGTCGCCTCTCGGGCCGTCCAAGCCGGCTATCGCGCCGGCGCCGCGCTCTCCTCGCAACTGGACCGTCTCGGCCCCTACCGCCACCCGAGGGTGGGTATCTACCGCGCCGATTCGTGGTGGCGCTTCCGACTGAAAGCCAGCCGGTCGCTGCGCGAGCTACGCGCCTCCCCGGTGTGGAACGGCCGCCACTAGTGCTCGCCGTCAGCCTGGTGCAGTGAGCCTTGCGACTCGGCGTCTACTGCGACTATGCGTATCGCCAGGTCGGAGACGAGCTATCCGCCGAGCTGCCGTTCGGCCTGTTCCTGCGCCAGCTCGGCAGCCACTGCGATCGCCTCGTCCTCATAGGACGCCTCGATCCGGGCCAGGAGCCGTTCCCCTACCGGATGACCGGCGCGGACTTCGTCGCTCTCCCCCACTATGCGAGCGGCGCTCACCTCGCAGACGTGCTGCGAACCGTGTCGCCGGGACTCCGACGGATCTGGCGCATGCTCGACGATCTCGACGTCCTCTGGATCCTCGGTCCGAATCCGCCGCAGGCGCTCCTGTTCGCGCTGCTGGCCAAGCTCCGGCGCCGGCGGCTGGTGCTCGGCGTCCGCCAGGATCTACCGAAGCTGATCCACCACCGCTACCCGGGCAACCGGCTGCTGCCGCTGCTGGCCTGGATCTTGGAGGGGGGGTTCCGCCTCACGGCGCTGACGACGCCGGTGGTGGTGGTGGGACCTGACCTCGCGCTGCGCTACCGGCACGCCCGCGCCACGCACGTGGCCTACGTCTCGCTGCTGGCAGCCGATCAGATTGCGAGCGCCGGGGACCTCGCGCGATCGTATGACGGTCCAGAGCTGTGGATGCTCAGCGTCGGCCGGCTCGATCCCGAGAAGAACCCTCTGCTGCTCGCCGACATCCTCGCCGCTGCGCTCGCCAAGGATCCGCGTTGGCGTCTGGCCGTGTGCGGCACCGGTACGCTGCTCGACGCCCTGACCACGCGCCTGCGCGCGCTTGGGGTGCTGGATCGTGCACGACTCCACGGCTACGTGCCAATCGACGGCGGGCTCTGGGATCTCTACAGACAGAGCCACATGCTGATCCACGTCTCGCACACGGAGGGCGTGCCACAGGTGCTGCTCGAGGCGTTCGCAGCCAGGCTCCCGGTGGTCGCGACGGATGTTGGGGGCGTCGCCGCGCTGGCCGGCGATTGCAGCCTGCTGGTGGCGCCCGATGACAGTGCTGGCGTGGCGGCCGCTCTGGAGCGGCTGGCGGGTGACGGCGCCCTGCGCACCGCGCTCGTGGAACGCGGCGTGGAGGTCGCCCGCGAGCACACGATCGAGGCGGAGTGCCTGCGGCTGGCGGCGTTTCTCAGCGGCTGACGAGCTGGGGGGCAACAGGAGCATGCACCGGGCCCGGTTTCGCCCGACTGTGCCCCGGACGCGCTCCCCCGCGGCCCGCATCCGGCTGGGCATCCACCAATGCGCGTTCCAGCCCCCGGCGGGCGAGCGCCAGCAGCGCCGGACACATCGCCAGGAGGATCCATAGCGTTCGCGCATACTCGTTGGACACGAAGAAGTCGGCGGTGAGGACGCCGACGAGGCTCCACACGACCGCGCGCGACATGAGCTCCATCTGACGGTCGCCGAGCCGCTCGAATATCCAGGCGGCGCGGATCGCGGCGCCCAGGCAGTACCCGAGCACGGCGATCATCGTGAGCAGTCCGGGGACCCCGAGATCGACGAGCGCCTCGAGGTACATGTCGTGCGCCACCTTCGGCGAGTTGACGATGTAGAAGGCGATGACGGCTCCGGGCTGATTGACGTACTTGCCCTCCACGAGGATGAAGTTGTCGGTGCCGACTCCGAGCACCGGATGGTCCTTGATCACCCGCCACGCGATCGTCCAGATGGTCGCGCGTCCCGAGGTGTCGCTCGAGGTGATCCGCTGCAGCGAGGAGAGCGGCGCGACCACGAAGAAGTAGCCGCAACCGGCGGCGATCCCGGCAACGAGCAGCACCACCGCCTTGCGCCGCCAGCGCCCTCCGACGACCACCGCCGCGATCATCACCGCCGCCATCGCGATCAGCCCCTCGCGGGAGACTGTGCTCAGCAGGCCCAGGAACAGAAGGACGACCGCGATGATCGTGACCGTCCGCCAGGCCGCGGAGAGCCTGTCACTGCCGATCAGGCTGATCGCGAGCGGGATCGCGGCGACGAACACCGCCGCCTCGGCGTTGGGATCGCCTGTCGAGCCGGTGAGCCGGCCGCCGAAGCCACCTGAGGCGGATGTCGTCGCGAGGCCGTAGACGCACGACACGGTCGCGCCGATGACGAAGGCGGCGATCACCCAGGTCGCGTGCCGGCGCTCGCGCATCGCGGTGAACCCGATCGGGATCAGCAGCATGTCGAGCAGATAGCGGCTCGCTCCGCCCAGCGCGGTGCCGGGGCTCTCGGCCCAGGCGAAGCTGAGCGCCGCCCACGCGAGCATCGCGACGAGCGCGATGACCAGCCCCGGAACCTCCCGCACGAACGAGCGATCGTCAGGATGGTGGCGCATCGTCAGGTAGGACAGCCACGAGGCGAACAGGATCAGCCCGACGACCTTGGTGCCGCTGAACGAGCCACTGCTGCTGAGCAGATCGAGGAACGCGACGGCCGTGAACAGCGCGTAGCCGAGCGGCAGGTTGGTGAAGACCACCGCGGTGAACGGCACGCCGAGCGCCAGTAACAGCGCGTACTGCGGGTCCACACCTGCGAGGACGCCGGTGCCCAGGCACGCGATCGCCACGCAGCAGATCGTCAGGAAGTAGACCCGACCGAACCGCTGGACAACGCCCGTCACGATGCTGCGGGGTCGTCCGTTTCCGCCGCCGGGGGGCCACCGGACGGCTGCCACGCGCCGGGCGGCTTCGCGTGGGAGGACATCTGCTCCTCGTACAGCGCGGGAATCTCCTCGACCGCCGGCGCGGCCATCTGGGGGGCGGGCTCCGGGGCCGGTGGCGAGCCGTCCGCCGGGTTCAGATAGCCCTGGTAGTAATCGCGCACGTGATGGCTGTCCCCGACGAGGACCACGCCGAGCGCGGGCGCGCCGTGGCGGCGCAGCAGATCGTCGAGCTCCATCAGCTTGTTGCGCTTGGACTGATCGAGCCGCGTCACGATCACCACCGCGTCGGCGAGCTGCGCGAACGGCAGCGCGTCGATCACGGCCGTGAGCGGCGGCGAATCGACGACCACGTAGTCGGCCAGCGCCCTCGCGCTCGCGACCAGCGCGCTCGTGACCTCGTAGGACATCCGGTCGGCGAGATCGGTGCCGGAGCGGCGCGCGGCCAGCACGTGCACGGTCTTGTCGCCGAACACCACGGGCACGAGCGCCTTGTGCAGCTCCACGGCGCCGATCAGCACCTGCTCGACGCCGTATTCGACCTCGAGCCCGAACGCGCGCGCGAACGTCGGACGGCGGATGTCCGCCTCGATCAGGATCACGCTCGCACCGCTCTGAGCGAGCGCCACCGCCAGGTTGATCGCGGTCGTGGACTTGCCCTCCCCGGGACCCGATCCCGTCACGAGGAACGCGGCCGACCGGGAAGCCGTGCCTCGCACGGTAAGCGTCGTGCGCAGCGTCCGGTAGCCCTCCTGAGAGGCGATCGACAGGTCGCTCGGGAGCATCGGCGCATCGCGGCGGCGCTTCTCGCGCCGGATCCTCGCGAGGATCGGCAGGCCCGTGATCTCACGGATCTGCTCCTCGCGGCGGATGCGTGGATCGAGCAGGTGGAATGCGAAGGCGGCGCAGATCCCGAGGACGAGCCCCGCCAGCGCCCCTGCGACGAGCGTCAGCTTCGTCTTCGGCGACGACGGGCTGGTGGGCAGGCTTGCGGGCGCGATCAGGGACAGCGTCGGGTCGGTGGCGTTGAGCAGCTGCTCGAGCTCGCCGACCTGGCTGCCGATCGACCCCGTGCCGTATCGGGCGGCGGGCGCCGTCTGGCTGAGCTGATACTTGAGTGACGGCAGCTGGGCCGCAATCGCGGCGTGCATCTGAGCGCTCTGGCTGGCGATCGTCTGTACAGCGAACCCGTTGGCGAGCTTCTGCGCCACTAACGGCGAGGATGCCTGGGCCTGCACGGCAACGAGCTCGGCCTGGCCGATCGGATTCGCCTGCACCGCTCCGAGCGCGTCGTCTGAGGACATGTGCAGGCCCTCCGCCTGCACCACCGCCAGCGCCACCGTGGGCGTCGTCACGAGGCTCGCTGCGGTCAGCACGTCCTCGGTCGGATCCCCCGAGGACTTGAGTACGGGCAGCGAGTAGAGAACCGTGTCGTTGGGCGAGGCGGGCGCGACCAGCAACTCGGCTTGCGCCGTATAGGTCTTCGGCGCCAGCTTGACATACGCGACGGCCCCACCGAGGACCAGAACCGTGCACGCGACGATAACCCAGAGGCGTTCACGGAGAACACGTACGTAGCGCATCAGGCTGTCGCCGGACCTCGCGTCAGCGCGTCCTTGCCGTTGGCCGAGATCCTGCATCGCACGTACTATGCCACGAGCCCGCCCTGAACTCCGGCCAGAGTGTTGTCGCGTTCGGACACACGTCCAGTTTCGGTCGTGCCCATGCAGTCGGTCGTTCGCGTGCGGCTACTGTGGGGCGACAATGGTGAGCAGAGCTTCGGCCGTGATCAGCGGACGGCGCCAGACGACCTTTCTGAGCTCCGGGCTGACGGCGCATCTCACAGCCGGGCTTCCCGGAGTCGTCGCGGTCGGGCTGATGCTGATCTGGGCCGAGCACGACGGCGGCTATGACCAGGACACCTGGTACTGGGGGGCGCTGGTGCTGCTCGCCGTGCTCGCCATATGTGTCGTGCGCCTCCCGTGTCGGAGCAGAGCGCTGCGGCTGAGCCGTGCCGCGACGTGGGCGATCGCGCTGTTTGCGCTCTACGTGCTGTGGTCCTATGCGTCGATTGCATGGGCGCAGGCGCCTGGTACCGCGCTTGACGGGAGCAATCGGGCACTGCTCTACCTGATCATCTTCTGCCTGTTCGCGATCCTCCCGTGGAGGGCCGCGGGCGCGCTGACGATGCTCACGACGTGGGCAACCGGAGTCGGCCTGATCGCGCTGGTGACGATGTTCAGGCTCACGGGCGCCGATCAGCTGAGCGCGATCTTCCTCGGCGGACGGCTGATCGCCACAACCGGATACTTCAACTCCAGCGTTGCGTTGTTCACGATGGGGGCACTGGTTGCAACGGCGCTGTCACTCAGGCGCGAGCTGCCCGTGCCGATCCGCGCACTGCTGATCGCCTGCGCCTGCATCGAGATGCAGATGGCGTTCATGGGCCAAAGTCGTGGCTGGCTGTTCACGCTGCCGCTCGTGCTCGCGGTCACCCTGCTGCTCGTGCGCGAGCGCATCCGCTTCGTGCTCGCCGCGCTGCTCCCGGCGGTAGCGACGCTCGTGCCGATTCATGTCCTGCTGGACGTGTATGACAGCGCCGGCACCGCTGCATTCGCCCATGCCGCCAAGCGCGCCGGGCACGCCGGTCTGGAGACCTTCGCCGTCGCGTTCGTGCTCGGCAGCGCACTCGCGTGGGGCGAGACGCGTGTGCATGCGAAGCGAATCTCGCCCCGCGCGACGCGCGCGGTCGGAGTGGCGCTGGCCGTACTCGCCCTGGCCGCAGGCGCCGGCGGCGCGCTCGCCGCCACGCACGGACATCCGCTGCGGTTCGTCAAGCGCCAACTGAATGGATTCACGCACGAGGACTCCGGCGGAACGGGCTCGCATTTCGCCACCGTTGGCAGCGGCCGCTACGACTTCTGGCGGGTGGCGTTCAAGGCCTTCCTGGCACATCCGGTCGGCGGGCTCGGCCAGGACAACTTCGAGAATTACTACGTGGTCCAGCGGCGCACGTACGAGGAGCCGGCGTGGCCTCACAGCCTGGAGATGAGGCTGCTGGCGTGCACCGGCATCGTCGGGTTCCTGCTGTTCGTCGGCTTCCTGGTGTGCGCGCTCCGAGGCGCGGTCCGGGCGCTGCGCTCGCCGCCGGCGCGAGGAACGCTGGCACCGGCGGTCTGCGCGGCGGCGCTGATGCCGCTCGTCGTCTGGCTGCTGCACGGGTCCGTGGACTGGTTCTGGGAGATGCCGGCGTTGAGCGCACCGGCGCTGGGATTCCTCGCGATGGCGCTGGCGTTCGACTGTCAACGACCGCCGGACACGCCGCCGGTGGGTGCTGCGGACAGGGGCCCCTCCCCCCAGAAGCGCCGGAGAGGGCCGCGAGCGCGCCGATCGCTGGCCGCCGGGGTCGCCGCGATCGCGCTGATCGCGGCGACGATCGCGCTCGGTTTCCCGTACCTGTCGGTGCGCGAGGTCTCGGAGGCCAGCAACGTCCAGTCCAGCGCGCCGGGCGCGGCGCTTGCAGACCTGAAGCTCGCCGCAGACCTCGACCCGCTGAGTGCCACGCCGGGTCAGATGGGCGGTGAGATCGCGCTCGTCAACGGCCTGTGGATCCAGGCCCAGCAGCGCTACCAGCAGGCGATCGACCGGGATCCCGGAGCCTGGATGAGCTGGTTCGGGGATGGCCTGGCGGACTCGGCGCTCGGCCAGAACCTCGCCGCCACGAGAGCCCTCAGACGGGCATCGTCGATCAACCGCCAGCAGCCCGTGATCCAGCTCGCCCTGGCGCGCGTCAATACGACACACCCACTGCAGCCCGTGCAGGCGCTCTCGATGATCACGCCTCCCTGATCGCCCACCGGAGAGCTGCGGCGGTCTTCCGGATTCGCCTGGCCATGTCGTAAAACGAACACTTTGTTAGCGGTGTGGCGCGAGGATGGACAAGAGCGCCGGGCTACGGGTATTCTCCCGACCTATCAGAACTGAGTGGCCGGATTTGAGAGTATGGTCGGCTCAGACTCTGTCCAAAGGAGATCCGGCTCTCCGGGAGCGGGGGACCGAGAAAAAGCGGAAAGGCGAGATGAAGCGACTTGCAATTTTGATTACAGGATTGGCGCTCGCGTTGAGCGTCGCCAGCAGCGCCATGGCGCAGAGCTCGACGTGCCAGGCCTACAACAACTGCTCGGCGACGACCACGTCGGAGGTCAGCTCCACGACGAGCACGCTGCCGTTCACGGGGCTGGATGTGGCGCTCCTGCTTGCCGGCGGCGTGGGCCTGCTCGGCACCGGCCTCGTAGTTCGCAGGATCTCGCGCCGGATCAACTGATCCACGCACACACGGGCTGAAGGCCCGGTCGCGCAGGCGCCGTCATAGGGCGCCTGCGCGGCCTGGCCTATTTCAGGCCCAGCTGCGAACGGATCAGCCGGTTGACCTCGCCGCCGTCCGCGCGACCCTTCGTCTCGCGCATCACGTAGCCGACGAGCGGCCCCATCGCCTTGAAGTTGCCGCCGCGTACCTTCTCGGCCGCGGCCGGATCGGCGGCGATCGCCGCGGCGACGATGCCCGTGAGCCCGTCGTCCTGAGCACTGAGCGCCCCGAGGCCCTCGCGCTCGACGATCGCGCGCGGTTCTCCCCCGCGCTCCACGAGCGTGCTGAGCACCTCGCGCGCGGCGTCACGACTGACCTCCCCGGCGCTGACCATGCCGACGAGCGTCGCGAATGCGGCGGGCGAGACGTGCGACTGGGCGGGATCCGCATCAGCGCCGATCCGCTCCACCAGTGGCGGCAGCCAGTTGGCCAGCGCCAGCGGATCGACATCGCCTGCGCCGGATTTGAGTGCCTTTTCGAAGTAATCCGCCAGCTCGGTCCTGAACGCAAGGTATCCGGCTCGGTCTACGGGCAGACCGAGATCGCGCACGAACCGCTGCGCGCGCGGCGCCGGCAGCTCAGGCAGAGCCGCACCGGCCTCCTGCAGCATCTCCGGCGTGGCGAGCAGCGGCACGAGATCAGGCTCCGGGAAGTAGCGATAGTCGTGCGCCTCCTCCTTGGAGCGCAGCGGCGTGATCCGTCCCGACGTCGTATCGAAATGCAGGGTCTCCTGGACGACGTGCTCACCGGAGCGCAGCACCCCGATCTGGCGGTCGATCTCGGCGTTGACACCCTGCGCGAGGTAGCGGAACGAGTTCATGTTCTTCAGCTCTGTCTTGGTGCCGAGCTGGTCGGAGCCGACGGGGCGCACCGACACGTTCGCATCGCAGCGCAGCGACCCCTCCTCCATGTTCACGTCCGAGACGCCGAGCACGCGCAGCGTCGCGCGCAGCACGGTCAGCCACTCGCGCGCCTGTTCGGCCGAGCGCAGATCGGGCTCGGTCACGATCTCAACGAGCGGCGTGCCGCCGCGGTTGAAGTCCACGACGCTGCTGGCGGAGCCGTGGATGCGCCCGCTCTCCCCCACGTGCACGAGCTTCGCCGCGTCCTCCTCGAGATGGACCCGGTGGATGCGCACGTCTCCGAGCGAGCCGCCGCTGCACAACGGCACGTCGTACTGGGAGATCTGGTAGCCCTTCGGCAGGTCCGGATAGAAGTAGTTCTTGCGATGAAAGAGCGAGCGCGGCGCGATCCGGGACCCGAGCGCCAGCCCGATCATGATCCCGAAGTGCACCGCCCGCGCATTGACCACGGGCAGCGAACCGGGCAGCCCCAGGCAGACCGGGCAGGTGTGGGTGTTCGGCTCGTCGCCGAAGGACAGCTCGCAGCCGCAGAACATCTTCGTACGCGTCTTCAGCTGGACGTGGATCTCGAGGCCGATGACCGGCTCGTACGCGATCGCGCTCACCGGAGCGTCCCCTCGCGCGCCGGGCTTGCATCGAAGCCGATCGCCTGCTCGAGCGCGAACGCCGCGTTGAGCAGATCGCTCTCGCTGAACGCCGGGCCCGCCAGTTGGAAGCCGACTGGCAGCCCGCCGCTCAGCCCTGCGGGAATCGAGATCGCGGGGATCCCGGCGAGCGACATCGGCACGGTGCAGAAGTCGTTGAGGTACATCGCAAGGGGATCCCCTGCTTTTGACCCGAGCTCGAACGCGGTCCACGGGCTCGTCGGGGTGACGATGAAGTCGAACTGCTCGAAGGCGGAGCGGAAGTCCTCGGCGATCTTCGTGCGCACCTTCTGCGCGACGCCGTAATAGGCGTCGTAGTAGCCGCTCGACAGCGCGTAGGTGCCGAGCATGATCCGCCGCTTGACCTCGGGGCCGAAGCCGGCCGCGCGCGTGCGGCTGTACATCGAGATCAGGTCGCCGTCGCCGTCGACCCGCAGCCCGTAGCGGACGCCGTCGTAGCGGGCGAGGTTGGCCGAGGCCTCGGCGGGCGCGATCAGGTAGTAGGCGGCGAGGGCGTGCGGGGCGTGGGGCAACCGGCAGACTTCGACGACCGCTCCGAGCGTGCGCGCGACCGCGAGCGTCTCCTCGAAGCACGCGCGCACGCCGGCCTCGACGCCCCCCTCGGAGCCGATCAGCTCCTCCGGCACGCCGAGACGGATCCCCCTCAGGTCCTCGCGGCTCGGCAGCGCGATCGCGCCTGGATACTCGAGCGACGTCGAGTCGCGCTGATCGCGGCCGATCATGTGCGAGACGAGCAGCGCGGAGTCGGTCACGTCGCGCGTCAGCGGACCCGCCTGATCCAGCGAGGACGCGAACGCGATCATCCCGTACCGCGAGCAGGAGCCGTACGTCGGCTTCAGGCCGACGATCCCGCACAGCGCCGCAGGCTGCCGGATCGAGCCGCCCGTGTCGGTGCCGATCGCCCAGGGTGCCAGTCCCGCCGCGACCGCCGCCGCGCTGCCACCGGAGGATCCACCGGGGACGCGCGTCGTGTCCCACGGGTTGCGGACCGGACCGAACGCGGAGTTCTCGTTGGAGGAGCCCATCGCGAACTCGTCCTGGTTGGTCTTGCCCAGCAGCGGCGCCCCGGCCGCGGCGAGCTTCGCCACGACGGTGGCCGTGTACGGGGGGCGGTAGCCCTCGAGGATCCGGGAGCCGGACTGGCTCGGAACGCCCTCCGTGCAGAAGAGGTCCTTGACCGCGAGCGGCACTCCTCCGAGCGGCATCTCGGTGGCCGGGCCTGCGGGCCTGGCCGGAGGCGGACCGTCCGCCACCCAGGTGAACGCGTTCAACGAGTCGCCCTGGGCGCGGGCGCGGTAGAGCTCGAACAGCGCCGCGGGGTCGATCTCCCGCTCGTGCACGAGCGCCGCGGCGCGCGCGGCGCTCAGATCCAGAAGCTCACTCATCCGGGCGACGCTCCCGGGCTCGGAACGCCGAAGCCACCGGCGACCGCGTCCGGCGCCGAGCGCAGCGCCGCTTCCACCGCCAGCGAGGGCTCGGGCTCATCGGCGCGCAGCGCGTTGACGACGTCGACGACGTGCGAGGTCGGCTCAACACCCTCGAGGTCGAGCTCGCGGATCTTCTCGATGTGCCCGAGCACCTTGGAGAGCTCGGCGGCCATGCGCTCGACCTCCGCCTCGGTCAGCTCGAGCCGAGCGAGGCGAGCCACGTGAATGACCTGTGAGCGCTCCAGCACCGGCCGGAGTGTAGTGATCAGGTATCTTGGCGACCTCAGTGCGAGGGCGTGAACTGCAGGTTGCAGATCCCGCCGACCGGGTTCGTGTAGGTGATGTTCCCCCATTCATCGGCACCGGTCGTGAGGCCGATCGCGCCGGGGAAGTAGATCCGGAACATCGCGCTCCCGCGGTGGATCTTCGCGTGGCGACCGGGGCCCTGGAAGGTCAATGTCACCGGCGCGTACGGCGCCACCTTCCCGTTCCCGCCGGCCCAGTAGTAATCGGAGGTGCCGGGCGCGCCCCCCTGGGACTGCCCTTTGAAGTGGAGAATCGGCACGCCCACGAGCCCCAGCCGTACGCCGCGGACGCACCCGCTGTTGAGCTTGCCGGCGGTCGTCCCGTGAAACGCGGTGACAGCACCGCCGCCCGAGGTCACGGTGAACGACCCTGTGATGTTGAGGAGCGGCGCCAGGCCCCCCGTCGTCGTCGTGTCAGCGCGGACTGCCCACGTCCCAGCCGGCGGCGGCGCCGCTGTCGTCGGTGCCTGAGCCGCCGCCGAAGCCGCGAGCGCAGCGATGACAGCAACACAGACCACGGCACGTCCGACGATCCAGCGAGCGTTCACGTGGGGCAGATTACACGCACCTCGTACTCAATTCGCGTGCTCGCGTGCTCGCGCCGTCTTTGACCCAGGGCCTGGAATCTCCGGCGTCAGGCCTGTTCCGCGGACGGCTCTGCGGGGGCCTGACCGGGATCGGCTGACCCCTCGGCCTGCTCATGGTATCCGCGCACGACATGGTCGATGTAGTCCAACGTGGCCGGCGCGACCCGGTGCAGTCCCTTGCGGTCATACCAGTTCGTGACCGCCGCTCCGAGCGAGATCCAGAAGACGAGGCCGATCGCGGAGGCTACGAACGCGCGTGTGAGTCCTGCGGCGCCACGCGCGTTGAAGTACAGAATCGAACGCGTACCGTCGATGATCTGACGCAGCGGCTCGAACTCGGCGAGGAATCGGAAAAAGCCCGACAGCGCCTGGAGTGGGACCGTGCCGCCGGAGGATGCGAGCGCCAGGTAGACGAACACGAGCAAGGCGATGAGCTGCCCCAGGGTGCCCAACGCGGCGAACAGGACGAGCGTGCCGATGCCGACGACGCCGGCCGCAAACCACGTGAGCAGCCAGAGCTCCCAGAAGTGGGGCGTGTTCATGTTGAGCACCCCGACGGCGGCAAGGAGCATGAGTGCCGTGAGAATCAGTGTCAGCGGGACGATCATCGCCCACTTTGCCACCAGCGTGTGCCATCGGCTGATCGGGACGGGCTGACGCTGGTGCCAGCGGGGCCCGATCTCCGTGCTCGCATAGCCGAGGACGGCGTCGATGGACACATGCACGATCGTGCCGCCGAGGAATCCGCAGAAGGTGGTGAGGAGCGCGATGTAGAAAGCGCTGAGCCCGAGTGCCGTGTGGCTGGGCAGCGGCCGGTAGGTGACCTGAGCAACGGTCACGGGATCGGCGGACGGAGCCTCGACGCCGGCGCCCGAGCGGCTGTCGTTGCTTGCGCGCAGGCGTTCGCCGATCTCGGTCGATGCGCGTTGCAGCGCGGGCTCCAGAACGCCCGTTGCGAGGCTGACGCCGATCGTCCCGGCACGAGGATTGGTGAGCAGCTCGATCGTCGTTCGCGAGGATGAATCCGCCGGCGCCGAGTGGCTGCCGGGCGCCAGCGCAGACGCCGTGAAACCAGCCGGGATCAGCACGGCGGCGTACTCCTGTCCCAGGTCCATGCGATTCTCGATTGCGTGCAGGTTGCCGGCCGTGAGCGCCAGGCGACTGCTCACCGCCGGTGAGCGCTCCAATGCCGCGGCGACCGTCCCACCGAGATCGACGTGGCGGGAACCCACGGTCGCGCCGGTGTCCGCGTTCACGATCCCGACCGGCAGACCGTTCAGGTGTCCGGCGGGATTGACGACCGAGCCGAGGTAGACGAGCGTCATCACGAACACCAGCGCCGATATGAGGATCATCGGCGGACCCCAGACCGAGGGCGCCTTGAATGCCTGTGAGATCGAGGATCTCGATTGCGTTGCCATGGTGACGCTCCGGAGCCGGGCTTACTCTACGCAGCCCCGCGAGGGTCTGTCAATGTGCAACGCGTGCTGGACGGGACGTCACGGTAAGCCTGGCTTCGCCGCGGACGCGAGCGTCTCACCATCGCGCCGCTCGGGTCCTCGAAGTGGCCCACGACGACACATTTGCCAAGCCGCGATCGAGAGCGAGCCGTCGGTCAAGGCTGCGAGCCGCCGGACTGCGGCTCCAGCGACAGCATCTCGACCCTGCGGCTCCCGATGTCCGAGGAGACGCCGTCCTCGCGCAACGAGCGATAGATCGAGAGGAAGATCGCCACCGACAGGATCAGCCCGATGTAGGCGCCCAGCTTCGCCTCGACGAAGCTCGACGGCACGCGATGGATGCCGGGATTGTCAATCAGCACCCGCCAGATGAGCGTGAGCACGAGCAGCGCCGACGGGATCATGCCGATCGTGGTGAGTACCACCGGCAGGGCCGGGGACTCGCGCGTCGCCTGAGCGAACCAGACGGCCAGGCCGCCCAGCGCGGTCAACAGGACGAGGAAGCGCAGCACCGTCAGCGAATCCCAGGCGTTGAGGCTGGTCCGCGCGTAGTACACGTACACGTCACCGACCCGGAAACCGACCTCATACCAGGGCAGAAGGAAGGCGTCGACGAGCAGCGCTGCAGACGCGATGCCGATCACCCACTCTGCCGATCTAAGCCTCGAGGGCTGCAATCTCATATGCGCCTCATCCGATGGTCAGCCGGCGGGCAGCCGCCGAGCATGCTCGACGCGGGCCGCCCCGGCGACACGATACACGGCGCGCGGCCTCACCCGGTCGCCCCGCGGGAGGGCCGCCGCAGCTTGCCGGCGATCGCTCTCATCTGCTCGATCGAGATCTCGCGGGTGAGGATCAGCACCGCGCCGTACGCAGCCGTTCCCGCGCCCAGCCCGATGCACCATTGGACCGCGGTCAGATGCTGAGTGCCGATCGCGAGCATCGGCAGCGCCATCGCACCGGCAGCCAGCACCGTCCGCACGCAGCACCAAGCCAACCGCCGCAGATCGATCGAGATCAGGCGGCTGCAGAGCCAGAAATGGGCTGCGACGTACAGGACCCTTACGATGTCGTCGGCGATCGCCGCGCCGACGAGACCAACCGCCCGAATCAGGAGATAGGTGGAGAGCAGGCCGACTCCCAGGATCCAAAGCATGATCGCCACGCGGCGGCGTCCCTCGCCGAGATAGGTGACCGTGACGGAGACCAACGCGGCGGGGGCGCCCACGAAGTACATGAGGGTCAGCACCCGCATGACCTCGGCAGCCCCTTTGTACCCGGGGCCGAGCAACAGGTTGACGATCGGCGTCGCCCAGACGATGAACGGCGCGATGATCAGGCCCTGCACGATGATGAGATACCGCGCGCCCTCCGCGAAGGCCCGCGTGTCGGGCGCGCCCCCGGCGAGAGACAATCGCGGGGCGACGCCGCTCGCGACCGCCACCCCGAGATAGCCCAGGACGGTCATGATCCGGGTGACGGCACCGAAGCTCCCGACCGCAACGGCGTTGAGCATCGCACCGATGAACAGGATGTCGATCGCCGAGATCGCGGTCCAGGTCACGTCGACGACGAACATCGCGCTGGCGTAGCTCATCATCCGTCGCAGGCCTACCTTCGAGCGAGCGCCGTCGCGGCGGCGCATCCCTCCGAGCAGGCGGAGCGTCAGGAACAGGCCCGCGGCGGTCGCGACCGTGTAGCCGATCGCCTTGCCGGCGACCGCCCCGGCGGCGCCCGCGCCGCCGATCACGAGCGCGACGGCCGTTGACGTCTCGGTCGCGCTCTCGATGATCGACATCCAGAGCGTGACCGAGCTGCGACGGAACGATTGGGCGATCGAGGTCAGGAAGCCGAACAGCGTCTGCCCGAACACGCCCAGCGCCGCGATCCGCAGCGGCCACACGAGGTCGGGATGTCCGTAGGCCTTTGCCACCGGCTCGGCGGCGACGAGCAACGCGAAGCTGCACAAGAGGGCGACCGGCACCTGAACCCTCAAGGCAAGCGCGAGGATCGCGCGCATCTCGCGCACCGACTGCCTGTGGTCGGCGATGAACCTGCCGACCGCCATCGGCAGGCCCAGCCCCGCCGGGTACAGGAGCAGGCTGCTGATGCTCACCGCGAGCGTGTAGATGCCGTAGCGAGATGCCCCGAGTGCGTGGACGAGGTACAGCGTCAGTACCGCGGTGAATACGAACCCCGCGCCCTGACTGAGCAACTGCATCACCGTGTTGCTCACGACGCCGGGATCGCGCACCGCGGTGCTGGTGCCCTCGTCGGCCTCGAGCAAGCCGGGCCCGGCCGTCAGCCCTGGCCCCGTCGCGCGGTCCTCGTTCTCGACGCTACCCGTCATCGACGCGCGGATCCTCTCAGTCGTCGGAGCTGCGCCACGCGCGCGACCGGCGGCCGGCCGCCTTCCCGTACGCGAGAAGCCTCGGGCTGATGAGCCCCAGCGCAACCGTCGCGGGCATCTTCACGGGATCGCCACCGGCTCGCATCGCGGCCCGAGCGTACTTCAATCCGGCGCGCCGGTCGCCGGAGAGAAACGCCTCGGTGACGGCAGTCTCGATGATGAAGCGGCGGTAATGGGGCGCGAACGTGGCGAGTGCCGCGCCGTGGCGGGCGAGCATCTCGTCAGCCATCCAGAGGCGGTCGGGGGCGTCGCGCAGCAACCGCGGCACGACGCGCTTGATGGTCGCGTCACGCGATTCGCTGTACGGCGCGTCGTACTGCCGGGCGAGCGCATCCGCAAGCCAGAGGCTGCGCTCGCGCATCGCGAGGTCGAGCTCCCACAGGGTCTCGATGCCGCCGCGGCGGTTGCGGTAGTAGTTGGTGCTCTCGAAAACCGCGCGGTGCATGCAATGTCCTGCGTCCGAGTTAATCGGCTGGGTCGCGATTATCTCGAGCCATCGGAGGCGGCCCTCGTAGTCGCTGACTCCGTCGGGGATGACCGTGGGATCCGCGCGCCCGTCCTCCCATTGGATTCGGCTCCGGATGATCCGCACGCCGGACGGCAATTCCGTGTCGATTGCGGTGCGCAGCCTCGCGAGGGCGTGCGGGAACAGCTCCCAGTCGGAGTCGAGGATCACGAACCACTCGCCGCGCGCGTTGTCGACTCCCGTGGCCCGCGCCGGCGAGATTCCCAGGTTGCGATCGTGGCGCACGACGCGCAACCGCTCCTCGCCGAGGGAGGCGAGCACCGCTTCGGTTTCATCGCCGGAGGCGTCGTCGACGACGACGATCTCGAAGTCCGTGAAGGTCTGCGCGCTCACGCTGAGCACGCACCGCTTCACCTGCTCGGCACGGTTGTACGAGCTTATGAGGACGCTGAAGTAGGGGCTCGCTGTCACGACCGTCTCGTGATCGGTGCGAGGTCGGCCACCAGCTTTCGCTCGGATCGATCCTTCGCAAAGCGGATCACGACGATCCCGCCCGGCTCGATCCCGGTCACGACGCCCTCTCCGAAGGTCGGATGCGCGACATCCTCTCCCATGCGAAAGCTGACGGAGGGCTCAGCCTGTGTACCGGTCTCGCCCCGCGTGCGATCGTGGAAAGCGCCGGGGACCGAGCCCGAGTCCGGCCTCGCCCTGCGGGGCGAGGCCCCTGAAGCCGAACGGGCCGCGTCACCGCCTGAACGCCGCCCGGCGCCGCGGGCATCGTCCGCGTCCCACGTGGTGATGCGGGAGCGCCAGCTCATGTCGCGAATGCCGCCCGCCGCACGCAGCGCCTGCTCGCCTCGATCGATGAGCTTTCCCGGAATCTCGGCGAGGAACCGGCTGGGAACGCCGTAGGAGCGTGCGCCGAAGACGGTGCGCGCACGGGCATAAGTCAGGTACAGGTCGGTCTGGGCGCGCGTGATGCCGACGTAGCAGAGTCGGCGCTCCTCCTCGACGCCGCCTTCCTCCAGCGCGCGCGAGTGCGGGAAGACGCCTTCTTCGCAGCCGATCATGAACACGACCGGGTATTCGAGGCCCTTGGCGTTGTGCAGCGTCATCAGCGTCACGAGCCCATCGCCGTCGGTGCGCTCGTCGGCGTCGGCGACGAGCGCGACCTGTTGCAGGAACTCCGCCAGCGACGGCTCCGCCGCGTCGCTGCTGTCGTACTCGGCGGCGACGTTGACGAGCTCCTGCAGGTTCTCGATCCGCCCCTGAGCCTCAATCGTACGCTCGGCCTGCAGCGCGTCGAGGTAGCCCGTCTCTCCGAGCAACTCGCCGAGCAGCACGGCGATCGGCGCACCGGACTCCGCACGCTCACGCAGGATGCCCATCGTCCCCATGAACCGCGACAGCGACTTGATCGCGGCCGCCCCGAGTCCGGGGATCTGATCGGGCGAGGAGGCCGCCTCCCAGATCGAGGTCCCCATCGTGTTGGCGAACGACAGCACGCGGGCGAGCGATGTCGCGCCGATGCCCCGCCGCGGCGAGTTGACGATCCGCGCGAACGCGCCCGCGTCCAGCGGGTTGACGAGCACCGTGAGGTAGGCGACCGCGTCCTTGATCTCCGCGCGCTCGTAGAACTTCGTGCCGCCGATCACCTGGTAGGCGATCTCCTCGCGGACGAGCGTGTCCTCGAGCACGCGTGACTGCGCATTGGTGCGATACAGCACGGCGATCTCGCTGCGCGACGTACCGCCGTCGATCAGCCGCTGGATCTCGCCGGTCACGAACCTCGCCTCCGCGTGCTCGTCGTCGAGCTCGCGCAGGTGGACCGGATCGCCTGTGCCGATGTCGCTCCACAGCCGCTTCGAGCGCCTGCCGCGATTGTTGGCGATCACCGCGTTGGCGGCATCGAGGATGTTCTGCGTTGAGCGGTAGTTCTGCTCGAGCTTGATCACGCGCGCATCCGAGAAGTCGCTCTCGAACTCGAGGATGTTGCGGATCTCCGCCCCCCGGAAGCTGTAGATCGACTGGTCCGGATCGCCGACGACGGCGAGGTTGCGACGCTCGCCGGCGAGCAGCTCGAGCCACCGGTACTGGACGTGGTTGGTGTCCTGGTACTCGTCGACGAGGACGTCGCGGAAGCTGTCCTGGTAGGCGCCGCGCACCTCCGGGAACAGCTCGAGCACGTTGACCGCCCGCACGAGCAGATCGTCGAAGTCCATCGCGTTCATCCGATGAAGCTCGCGTTCATAGCTGCGGTACACGTCGGCGACGGTCTGCTCGAAGTAGGAGCCGACCATCTGCGCGTAGGCGTCGGCGTCGCGCAGGCGGTTCTTGGCGTCGGAGATCTGCGTGTGCACCGAGCCGGGCGTGAACCGCTTCGGATCGACGTTGTTGTCCTCCAGGCAGCGTTTGATCAGGCGCCGCGAGTCGGCCTGATCGTAGATCGTGAACTGGCGCGTGTAGCCGAGCTTGTCCGCGTGAGCGCGGAGCATCCGCGCGCAGGCTGAGTGGAACGTCATCACCCACATCGCGCGGACGCGCGCGCCGACGAGCAGCTCGACCCGCTCACGCATCTCGCTCGCGGCCTTGTTGGTGAACGTGATCGCCAGGATCTCGCTCGGTTTCGCCGCATCGGTCGCGAGCAGATGTGCGATGCGATGCGTCAGCACACGCGTCTTGCCCGAGCCGGCGCCCGCCAGGATGAGCAGCGGGCCCTCCCCGTGGGTCACGGCCTCGCGCTGGGGCCCGTTCAAGCCGCCGAGCAGCGTCTCGATCTCATCTGCGGTCTGAACCATCGGCGATCCAACGGTAGCGGCCCCAGTGGTCGTTTCGCCCAGATGATGGTTGATCCCCTACCCCGCGTGGACGCCGGCGAGGTTTGCTTGCGCCATCATCTGAACAGCCTCCTCGCCGGCACGCCGATCCTCGTGGTTGGTTGAAAACTAACCGATCACCTTTTCGACAAAAGATCATCGACATCGTGTACATGATCAGGTCGGGGTGCGCACGCGTCGCACAGCGATCCGCACACGTGCGGATCGACGAGGCGAGAATCCCCGCGTACGCTCGGTCGTTGCGTGCGCCCGCGTCCGAGCCGGCGGCTGCGCCGCGGTTCGCCGACCGCGACACGGGCGCTGCCTACTGGCTGACGCTCGATGCGATCAACTTCGGCTCCGGTTGGTTTCCGACGTTGCGCAAGCCCCCCGGTCGCTCAGGCTACTTCACGATCGCCGAGGGCGTGCGCGAGAGCTTCGAGCGAGGCGGGCCGTGGACGGCTGCGCAGCTCGAGACGATCGAGGCGGGGGAGCTCGCCGCCGTCCTCGGGCAGGATCGGGAGCATGAGCTGATGGCGCTGTTCGCGGCCTCGCTGCAGGACCTGGGCGGCCACCTGCGGCGGGACTACGACGGCTCGTTCGCGGCGCTCATCCGGAGCGCCGGCCAATCCGCGGTGGCGCTCGTGGACACGCTCGGGCGCTGGGACTGCTTTGCGGACGTCTCCGTCTACGAAGGCGCGAGCGTGCCGTTCCTGAAGCGCGCGCAGATCACAGCAGCGGACCTCGCGCGCGCCGGCGTCGTCGCCTTCGCCGACCTCGACCGGCTCACGATGTTCGCCGACAACCTCGTCCCGCACGTGCTGCGCCTCGACGGGATCCTCCGCTTCGACGCCGATCTCGTCAAGCGGATCGAGCGCGGGGAACTGATCGAGCACGGATCCCCGGAGGAGGTGGAGATCCGCGCCTGCGCGGTGCACGCGGTCGAGCTGATCGTCCGCGCGGCTCCCGGCCTCACAGCCGCCGGAGTCGATCAGCTGCTGTGGAATCGAGGCGGGCAGCCGTTCTACAAGGCCTCGCCGCGCCACCGCTCTCGCTGCACCGCCTATTGACGCCGGAGCCTTGGACGTTGGTGTTCATAGTGAACACTTAAGCCCAACGCTTTATGCCTCTGCGTGCGCCTCCGCGATGGCTCGCGCGCCATCCTCGCCGACGAGCAGCTCGGCGCGGATCGTGCCGCTGCGGGCGACGTCCAGGGCCGGGAAGCGCCCGGCGCTCGTCAGCGCGGCGTTGAGTGCGATCACGGTCGTCTCACCGCCAAGCGGCGCCGAGGCGGTCGCGATCAGCGTCAGGGAGCCGCCGTCGACGATCTTCCGCGCGGCGGCGAGCAGCTTGCGAGCGTTCGCCGCGTGCAGTCCGTCGAGCGAGTCGATTGCAATGATCGCGTTGCCCCCGCGCGCGGCGATCCGCCGAGCCTGGTCGACGACGATCTCGACCGCCTGCTCCTGGGTGTCGGCGGAGACGGCGAAGCTGACGGCTGCCGCCGGCTTGGCCGGACCGGCGCTCCACTCTGAGATCTCCTCGGGCCGGACGCCGGCGAGCGCGACGAGCAGCTGCGTGTCGTCCCGCTCGGCGAGCGCATGGACGATCCGGCGCAGCAGCTCCGTCTTGCCCGAGCGCGCTCCGCCCGTGATCGTCACGCGGGATCCGCGACCGATCGGGGTCAGCATATCGATCGCCCGCAGGGTGGGGTCCTCCGAGTCGAACACGATCCGCTCCGACGGGAACGCCAGTGGAAGCTCGTCGTAGCGCGCGCTGTCCGCGATCTCGGCGGCCGGCCGTCCATTGATCGTGTCCACCCTGACAAGCGAGGCGAACCGCTCGGACCGGCGCGGCGCCCGCTTGGGTCCAGCGATCCTGTCGCCGTTGACGAGCTCACATCGCTTCACCTGCGTGGCCGAGATGTAGACGTCCTCGTCGGAGGTCTCGCCTGGCGTGCTGCGGACGAACCCGGAGCCGTTCGCCAGCAGCTCGACGACGCCTTCGACGAGCACGTCCTGGGCCTCGACCGTCGGCTCAACCTCCGGTTCGGCCTCCGCCTCGGCTTCGGCGCCGGTGCGCGGTCGGGACCACTCCGCGACCTCGGGCTCCGGCGCGGGCGTCGTCTCGGCGCCGGCACTGGCCCCATCCTCGCGAGCGGCGCCGCGTCCTCGACCGCCGCGACGTCCGCGGCGCCGGCGCGTCACCTCTCCCGCAGAGAGTGCACCACCCGCGTCATTGCCGTCCGGGGCTTCGGTGCCGTCGGCGCCCCCGGCGCCCCCGGCGGCCCCGGCGGCCCCGGCGGCCCCGGCGGCAGCGGCCGCCTCGTCGGCAGCGGCCTCCGCGTCGGCATCGGCGCCCGCTCCGGTGTCGTCGGACCCGGCTGCGCCGAAGGCCTCGGCTGGTTCGCCGTCACGCCCTCCGCTGTCGGCCGGCGCCGTCACCTCCTCCGGCTCCTCCAGGGCCTCGGCGTCGACGGTCTCGACGGACTCGGCGTCGACACCGGCTCGCTCCAGAAGCGCGTCGACCAGTGCGGCTTTTCGGAGACGGCGGTAGCCGTCGATCCTCATCTCAGACGCGATGGCGTGAAGGTCGGCAAGCGGGCTTGCTTGCAGAGCGGCTCGTTCGAGCACGGGCATGGTGATTCCCCTTTGCGGTGGATCGGTGGGCTCCGGACGCGTTGGGACAGCGTCCGGCGATTCGTGAACACCAATCTAGCGCCTCACGCGGCGACACCGGCGCTGAGAGTCGGTGGCTGCTCAGGGCAGGTGGCGGCGCTCACCCACGCGGCTCGCGCCGCAGGGAATCCTGGAGCCGCAGCCTCGGGTCGATGGCACGCTCGCCGCTGAGCGCCTCTCGCACGGCCAGGAAGTCGGCCGCCGCCGCGATGTCGTGCAGGCGCGCCATGTGCGCGCCCGCACGGATGCCGTGCTCGAGCGCCGCCAGGGTGCCGGCGAGGCGTGCACGCGGCGCCCGACCCGTCAGCGCGCCTACGAAGTCCTTGCGGGAGATCGCCAGGAGTAGCGGCCGTTTGAAGCGATGCAGCTCAGGCAGTGCGCGCATCACCTCGATCGTCTGCCACGGCGTCTTGCCGAAGTCCGGACCCGGATCGAGCATCAGCTGCTCGAAGCGCACGCCACGCGTCAGGGCGAGCTCGATCCGCTCGGCGAGCAGTTGCTGCACGTCCGCCACGATGCGCCCGTCGAGGGAGGGATCGAGCAGCTTCTGCTTCGGCGCGGCCCTCGTGTGCATGAGGATCAGCGCCGCCCCGGTGGCTGCGCACACGTCGGCGAGCTCGGGGTCGACAAGTGCGCTCACGTCGTTGACGATCGCCGCGCCGGCTCCGATCGCAGCAGCCGCGACTGCCGGCTTGTACGTGTCGATGGAGACGATCGCGCCGAGCTCCCCGGCGACCCGCTCGACGAGCGGCACGACGCGGGCGATCTCCTCGCTCTCCGCGACCGCCGGGCGGTCCGTCACGCCGGATTCCCCGCCGACGTCGATCACCTCGGCACCCGCCGCGAGCAGCCCGCGCGCCAGCTCGACGCGTTGCTCGAGCGTGCGCTCGCCGAGGTCCGAGAACGAGTCGGGGGTCGCGTTGACGATTCCCATCAGCCGGATCCGGCCGCCGAGCGCCAGCTTCCCGCGGGCGGTCGAGAGGACGCAGGCCGGGGCGCTCACGACCCCCCCGATTCGAGCGCCAGCGCGATGCCCTCTGCTGCCGCCTCCACGCCGAACGCCTCCACCTCGGACACGACCCTGGCGGCGTCCCAGCCGAGGTCTGCGCCGATCACGCGCGCGACTCGCAGCGGCGTGTCACATCCGGGCGAGCACAGCTGCCGGCCTGCCAGAAGTCCCAGCCGCGTGCGCCGCAGAAGCGCATCGGCGGTGGTGAGCGCCTGCCCGGAGCGCACGGCGTAGACGATCTCGGCGAGCAGGTCCGGGAGGCCGTCGATGACCGGCTCCGCGAGCTCCGAGCGCTCGCCGGCGATCGCCAGCACGCGCTCCGCGTCGTGGCCGTAGCGGGCCGCCAGCGACGCATAGCTCTCCGGCGGCACTCCCGTGACGCGATGCAGCCGGTCGGGCTCGATCATCTGTCCCAACGGGATCTCATGCGTGCGGCACGGCGCGAAGCGCCCGTCGCGCTCGACGAGCGCGTCCACGGCCATTCGCGCCATCCGCCGCCAGGTTGTGAGCTTGCCGCCGGTGATCGTGATCATCCCGCTGGAGGTCTCGTACATCTCGGCCTTGCGCGAGATGTCGACGGACTTGCGCGTGTCGCCGCTGGAGATGAGCGGTCGTACGCCGGCGAACGCGCCGACGCAGTCCTCGGGCGCCACGCTCGTCTGGAAGAACGCATTGACGGCGTCGAGCAGGTAGGCGACGTCGCCCGGATCCGGGCGCACGTGGTCGATATCCCCCTCGTATGTGTCGTCGGTGGTCCCGATCAGGGTGCGTGAGAGCCACGGCAGCGCGAAGATCGAGCGCCCTTCGCCGGCGGGGATGATCGCGCCCGCATTCAGCGCCAGGTCCTCCCTGGCGACGAGCAGGTGGGTCCCGCGGCTCGGCGTGATCCGGGGGACCTCGGCCTCGGCGTGCAGCTCCTCGGGGGCAATGCGGTCAGCCCACACGCCGGTGGCGTTGATCACGCTGTCGCAGCGCACGACGAGCTCCTCGCTCGACATCACGTCGAGGACCCTCACGCCCGCAACCTGACCCTGCTGGTGGGTGACGCCACGCACGTTCATCCTGTTCGCGCACACAGCGCCGAAGCGCTCGGCCTCCGCCAGCACGGTCAGCACCAGGCGCGCGTCGTCGGTCTGGCAGTCATAGAAGAGGTAGCCGCCCGTTGCGCCGCGATCGCCGAGCGCCGGCAACAGCTCGATCACCTCCTCGCCGGAGATCGTCCGGTGCCGCTCGGGACTCCAATCCGCCTCCTCGAGACCGGCTGCGACCGCCCGCCGCGAGGCGCGCCGCACCCGACGGCGCTGCGTCGACATGACGTCGTACATGTTCAGGCCGATGCCGACCAGGCGATCCGGGCGTGAACCGTCGAAGGCGGGAACGACCATCTTCAACGGCCGCACGAGATGCGGAGCGAGCTTGACCATCAGCTGACGCTCCAGCAGAGCCTCGCGCACGAGCCCGAGGTCGAAGCTCTGCAGGTAGCGCAGGCCGCCGTGGACGAGCTTCGAGGAGCGGCTGCTCGTCCCCGACGCATAGTCTGCCTGCTCGAGCAGCCCCACGCTGTAGCCGCGCGATGCCGCGTCGAGCGCCACACCGGCGCCGGTGATGCCACCGCCGATCACGACGACGTCGAATGTCTCGCCGCGCAACGCCGTGACTGCGTCCTCGCGCGTCAGCATGACCTCAGGCTAGGGAGTCATCGGGATCGATGCCCTCCCGCGGGGCGGGCGCTAATCGGCTGAATCGCGCGCGGCGTACGCGGCGGCTTGCGCCAGCCGCTGCTCCATCACGTGCTCGATGCGCGCGATCGTCGGCTCGGGCATGCGGCGCAGCTCCCAGTGCGTGAGCTTCAGAAGGAGCATCGGCGTGGTGGCGATCACGTCGGCGCGCCTCTGATCGTGTGAGAGAAGACCGATCTCCCCGATGATGTCGCCCGGACCGAGCGACCACAGCTTGTGGTCACCGTACAGGACGTCTGCGGTGCCCTCCTCGATCGCGTACAGCTCAGTCGAGAAGTCCCCCTGATGAATCAGCGTCTCCCCTGTCGGAACGCTGACCTCCACTGCGAACGCGGCGAGCTCGTGCGCCTCCGCTTCGGACAGATCCGAGAAGACGGGGACGGCGGTGAGCCGGTGAGGGTCCATCCTCAGCCGGCCACCGCAGCCCGTCGGAGCTCGGATCTGCGAGTCAGAGCGCCTCGACCTCGGTGACGAGCTCGCTGACCGACTTCTTCGCGTCGCCGAACAGCATTGACGTCTTCGAGTCGTAGAACAGCGGGTTGTCGATGCCCGCGAATCCGGACGCCATCGAGCGCTTGAGGATGATGATCGACGCCGACTTGTTGACCTCGAGGATCGGCATCCCATAGATCGGCGAGCTCGGGTCGTCCTCGGCAGCCGGGTTGACGACGTCGTTGGCGCCGATCACGAGCGTCACGTCGGTGCGCGAGAAGTCCGGGTTGATCTCGTCCATCTCCTTGAGCTGGTCGTACGGCACGTCGGCCTCGGCGAGCAGCACGTTCATGTGACCCGGCATCCGTCCCGCGACCGGGTGGATCGCGAACTTCACCTCGACGCCCTTCTTCTCGAGCGCCCGTTCGAGCTCGCGCACGGCGTGCTGCGCCTGGGCGACGGCCATGCCGTAGCCGGGCGCGACCACGACCAGACGCGCATACGAGAGCTGGATCGCGACGTCCTGAGCGCTGGTGGCCCGCGCCGTCTTGCCTTCGGCGCTCGAGGCACCGACCGGGGCGGCGACCTCGCCGCCGAAGCCGCCGGCGACGATCGCCGGCACCGACCGGTTCATCGCCTTCGCCATCAGGTTCGTGAGGATCGTGCCGGACGCACCCACGATCATGCCCGCGACGATCATCGCCGGGTTGTCGAGCGCCAGACCTGTGGCCGCCGCCGACAGACCCGTGAACGCGTTCAGCAGCGAGATCACGACCGGCATGTCGGCGCCGCCGATCGGCATCACGACCATGACGCCGAGGACGGCCGACACGACCAGGATGCCGACGATGAAGAGCGCGTCGTTGTGCGTTCCGGACGCGATCGCGACGGCGCTGGCGACCGCGACCACCAGCAACAGCAGGTTCAAGAGCGTCTGACCCTGTCCGGGAAGCTTGACCGGCTTGCCGGAGATGATCTCGCGCAGCTTGCCGTACGCGATGCCCGAGCCCCAGAAGGAGATCGAGCCGACGATCGCGCCGAACAGCGAGGGGATCATCACCCGCAGCTGATCGGGCGGGAAGCCGTAATGGTGTAGGAACTCGATCCACGCGATCAGCGCGACGGCGCCACCGCCCACGCCGTTGAACAGCGCGACCATCTCTGGCATCGCGGTCATCTTCACCTTCAGCGCCGCCGGAACGCCGATGGCTGTTCCGATCGCGAGTCCGACGATGATCAGGATGACGGTGCCGGAACCGTGCCAGACACCCGGTGTCAGCAGTGTCGCGATCACGGCGATCGCCATGCCGACGGCCGCGATCTTGTTGCCCCGGACCGCCGTCTGCGGTCCGGTCAGGCCGCTCATCCCGTAGATGAACAGCGCGAACGCGACGATGTAGCAGGCGTCGATGAAGCTCTTGGTCTGCAGGAAAATCGTGGCGTCGATCACTTGGAGCCGTCCTTCGAAGCGGCAGCGGCGTCAACCTTCGGCTCGGGCTTGCGCTTGAACATGCTGAGCATCCGGTCGGTGACGAAGAAACCGCCGATCACGTTGATCGTGCCGAAAACGATCGCGATCAGGCAGATCGCCTTCTGACCGACGCCGCTCGCTTCGTGCATGAGCAGCAGCCCGCCCAGGACGACGATCCCGTGGATCGCGTTCGTGCCGGACATCAGCGGTGTGTGCAGCGTGTTCGGGACCTTCGAGATGACCGCGAAGCCCACGAACGCGGCCAGCACAAGGACCGCGATATCGATTACCAGGCTATTCATGTGTCAATCCTCTTCTCGCTAAGCGGCCGCTGCAGCGGCCGCAGCTTTCGCTCCCTCGTTGACGATCTCGCCTCCGCGAGTGATGCAGGCGCCCACGATGATCTCATCCTCGAAGTCGAGCTTCAGCTCGCCCTCCTTGGTGATCATCAGCTCGACCAGCGCCTCGATGTTCTTCGAGTACATCTGCGAAGCGTCCTGGGCGAGCGTCGCGGGCACGTTCGTGGGCGCGACGATCTTGACGTCGTGCTTGATGACCGTCCGACCGGGCTCGGTGATCTCGCAGTTTCCGCCCGACTCGCCGGCGAGATCGACGATCACCGAACCGGGCTTCATCTTCTCGACAGCGGCTTCGGTCACGAGAATCGGCGCGCGGCGACCTGGCACTTGGGCCGTCGTGATGACGACATCCGCCTTGCCGATCGCGTCCGCCATCAGCTCCTGCTGGCGCGCCTGCTGCTCGGGCGTGAGCTCCTTGGCGTAGCCGCCGGACCCCTCGAGGTCGCCCCCGAGGTCGAACTCGAGGAACTTGGCGCCGAGCGACTGGACCTGATCCTTGACCGCGGAGCGCACGTCAAAGCCCTGCACGACGGCACCGAGCCGGCGTGCGGTGGCGATCGCCTGCAGTCCCGCCACACCGACGCCGAGCACGAGCACGGTGGCGGGGCGGATCGTGCCGGCGGCCGTCATCAGCATCGGGTAGTAGCGCCCGAGCTCCTGCGCGCCGATCAGCGCCGCGCGGTAGCCGGCGATGTTCGCCTGGCTGGAGAGCGCGTCCATCACCTGCGCCCGGCTGATGCGGGGGATCGACTCCATCGCAAAGCTCGTGACGCCCGTCTTCGCGATCGCGCTGATCCCGGCGCCGTTGGTGAGCGGTGCAAGGAATCCGATCAGGATCCCGTCCTTGTTGAGCAGCTTCGTCTCAGCCGCGCTCGGCGGGGAGACCTTGACGACGACATCCGCCGCAAACACGTCCGCTGGCGTGTCGACCATCTTTGCACCCGCTGACTCGAACTGCGAGTCGGGGATCAGCGCGCCGTCGCCGGCGCCGCGGGCGACGAGCACTTCGTGCCCGGCCGCGGTCAGTTTCTTTACCACGCTCGGGACGAGGGCCACGCGGGTCTCGCCGTCAGCGGTCTCTTGTGGGACTCCGATCTTCATTCGGCGCAGAAAGGTATCGGGAATTGCGGATCAACGTCAAATTCATTTCTGAAGCCCCGTGCTTGCTGGCAACAGCACTCATCGGTTCGGCATCAGCGGCAGCGGGTAGCCACGCCCGTTGGCGATCGCCAGGGCAAAACGGTCGTGCAGGCGGGCGGGCGTCAACGCCGCCGCGGCGGCGTCGACGCCGGCGACGTCCGTGCCGGTGACGAGCCACGTGGGCTGATCCTCCGAGGCCTGCTCGGTGGCGGCGATCAGGCCGGCCGAGCCATGCAACGTGCCAAGAACGTGACCGTCGGGGTCCAGCAGTTCCAGGGCGGGGTTGCGGACGCCCACGAAGCGGGCGTAGACGCCGCTCGATGCCGGCCCGCTCTGGAGTAGATAGGCCGCCACGACCCCCTGCAGGTCGCTCCACGTGCCAATGGCGATCGGCAGCGACTCGGTGCTCGAGCCGCCGCCGAGCGCCTGGCTGGCGACCGGCACGCCTTCACGCGTGAGCAGCTTTGCGACGGTCGCGCAGGCGCTGCTCACGTCCTGCGCGCAGTCGAGGATCGTCGGATAGCGCTTGCCGCCGATGCCGTCTCGGAATGGCTCGGGGAACGAGCCGACGACCGCCGGAATCGACCCCGTCGCGCTGTCGTCGTGCAGGTCCCACCAGACATGATCCCCCGCGTGGACCGCGGCTCGCCCGGGAGGACCGGAGCCCTGGATGCCGTTCACGTAGTAGGACCAGGACCAGTCGGGAGAATCGGAGGCGAAGCCGCCGACCGACACGATCGGGCCGCCGTCGGAAGCGCCGGATCCGTTCGAGGCGGTGGAGACGGAGAACGAACGCTCGAGCATCCGCGACACGGTCTCCCCCCGGGGAACGCTCGGCTGCAACAAAGTGCCGACGGACTGCGAGCCGAAGCTACGCGTGACCGTGATGCTGGCGCCAGGGCTCGCGGCGCCATGCTCGAGGCCGCAGCCGGCGAGCGCGAGCATGAGCACGACGGCGCCGGCGCACAGGGCTCGCCGGTCAGCGAGCCCGCGCCGCACCTTCGCAGTCAGCCTGATGGCATGGTGCGCCACTCAGCCGGACCGTACACTGAGCCACCATGACGGTGAACCTCACGCGCATCTACACCCGCCTTGGCGACGGCGGCGAGACGCATCTCGGCGACATGAGCCGTGTCTCCAAGACCCACCCCCGCATCGATGCCTATGGAACGGTCGACGAGCTCAACGCCCAGATCGGCGTCGTGCTCACGCTCCGAGAGCTCGACCCGATGCATCGCGACTGGCTGGGGCGGATCCAGAACGATCTGTTCGACGTCGGGGCCGACATCTCCGTCCCCGAGGAGGACGGGCGCGAGCGCCTGCGTGTGCTTCCCTCCCAGACGCAGTGGCTCGAGGCGTGCTGCGACGAGGTCAACGCGACGCTCAAGCCGCTCAAGTCCTTCGTGCTCCCCGGCGGAACGGCCGCGGCCGCTCATCTCCACGTGGCGCGGACCGTCTGCCGTCGGGCCGAGCGGCTTGCGGTCGCCTGCGGCGAGCAGATCAACGCCGAGGTCGTTCGCTATCTGAACCGCCTCTCCGATCTCCTCTTCATCCTCAGCCGCAGCGCCAACGGTGAAGACGAGCCACTCTGGCAGCCCGGCCATTACCGGTAGTCGGCGGTCGCACGCCGCCGGACCGTAACCACCGCCGTCGCCGGCCGTATATCTATATGTGGCCCGTCGAGGCCGTACCGCGCTTGCGCTTGCCTCGACACGCCACGTACACAGCGATACAGGTAGGCGATCCAGATGAAAGCAGTGACGGAGTTCGACCTCGGATGTGCGGTCACGTGCAGCGACGGCGAGTACGGCGAGCTGAGACGCGTGGTCCTCGACCCCGTGGCACGCGCGGTCACCCACCTCGTCGTCGCACCCCGGCTGCGGCGCAGCCCGGGCCGTCTGGTGCCGGTCGACCGTGTGCTGTCCGCCGGTGAGCGGATGATCGTGCTGGAGGGCACGATCGACGAACTGGAGGAGCTCGACGAGGCGCAGGAGTCGCATCTGCTGAGCTTCTCGCAGGCGCCGCTTCGCTACGAGGCGCTGGAGATGTCCTCGTGGCCGTACATGGGCCTCGACGCGGGGGCGCTCGCGATCGCCGGCCGGAGCACCGCCAGCAGCTCGAAGACGAGCGCCCGCACGATCAAGTGCGACAGCCTGCCACCCGGCGAGGTCGAGGTGCGGCGCGGCGACCACGTGCTCGCGACCGACGGAGCGATCGGGCACGTCAAGGGGCTCGTGGTCGATCCCGACGACCATCACGTCACGCACGTCCTGCTCGACGAGGGTCACCTCTGGGCCCACCGGCGGGTGACGATCCCGATCGGCTCGGTGGCTCGCGTCGACGACGGCGTCCGTGTCAGCCTCAGCAGGCGAGAGGTGAAAGACCTGCCGCCGGCTGGGCTCGACGGTGCGCCGCCCGCCGAGCTCGACGATCGCGCGTGAGCAGTGGCACGTGACCGCGGGACGCCGCTCTGAGATCGTCGACGACGCCGGCTGAGCGCCGCCGCAACCGACGTCACGCGCCGGCGTCTGGATTCTGCCGGGACGCGCTGTCGGCATCGACAAGCGACGTGCCGTCGCGACCCGCCTCAGATGCGCTGCCGACGTCGATCGCGGACGTGCCGTCTCGACCCGCCTCAGATGCGCTGCCCGCGGACGTGGTGTCGGAACCCGACCCGGACGTCGGGTCGGGAACCGGCGCGGACGTCGGGTCGGAGCCCGGCACTGACGTCGGGTCAGGACCCGGCGCCGACGTCGGGTCAGGACCCGGCGCCGACGCGGTGTCGGGACCCATCCCGAACGCGATCTCGGGATCCTCCCCGAGCATCGCGTCCAGCTCACGGATCCGGCGGATCACGCGGATCTCCGGCGGCACGCCCGTCCGGGCGATGTGGTCGTAGACCTCGACGCCCTCGATCGAGGCCACCTCGATCTCGAGGTCGGGCGCGAGCGCGACCCGCTCCGCCTCGTAGAGCAGCTCCTGGTAGAGCGGCGCGCCCCGAGGCCGTCCCTCGACGTCGAGATCGTGGGTGCCGACGCGCAGCCTCCAGCGACCGGCGTCGAGCAGCTTGGCGGTTGTCAGCCTCACCGGCAGGGTCTCGCCGCCGGGGCTCTCGAGCGGACCCGAGCCGGTACGTGCACGTGCGTGTGCCGCGGCACACGCACGGACGAGACGCTCGACGTTGCGGCGGTACGGAGCCGGCACGATCGCGACGGCGCCTGAGGCCTGGCGCTCGCCGCGGACGGCGCGAGCAACGGCGCCGACGAGCACGAACTCAACGCGGTTGACGGCCAGCCACCGGAGAACGACTCCGGAGCCGGCCGGGAGGTGCGCCAGGCCGTCGGTGGCGCCGGCGGGCAGCCGGTCGATGGCGGTGGCGCGGTGTCGGATTCCCATGCCCGTGCGTTTCGCCCCCGCGGCGCGGACTCCTTCCCGCGGGAGCTCGATCGCAGGCGCGATCACGCGGGCTGCGCGCCATGTAGCCGTCCCGGGCGGTCCGGACTGTCGCCAGGGACTACGCTGGCTGATGATGGCCGACGTATCGACCGGGACAGGCGCACCATCGCTGATCGTCCGCGGAAAGCCTTCGTGGCCGCTCGGCCTGCTCACCGCGAGCGCCGGCGTCGCGGCGGCGACGCTCGCGATCTACCCACTCTCGACGATCGCGCCGACGGTGTCGCTCAGCGTCGTCTACCTGCCGGTCGTGCTGCTCGTGTCGACCGTCTGGGGGCTGTCGCTCGGGCTGCTCAGCTCGCTGCTGAGCGCCGCTGCGTTCAACTTCTTCCACCTGCCGCCCGTCGGAGAGTTCACGATCTCCGATCCGCGCAACTGGGTGGCGCTCGCGGCGTTCACGACGGTCGCCGCCGTCGCGAGCTGGATGTCCGAGCTGGCGCGGACGCGGACGCTCGAGGCCGAGCGCCGCCGCGCCGAGGCGGACCTCGTCGCCATGCTTGCGCGCGAGCTGCTCGCGGGCGCCGACACGCGGCGGGCGCTCGGGACGACGGCACACCGTCTCGCGCTCGCGCTGGGGCTCTCCTCGGCGGCGATCGAGCTGCGGCCGCTCGACGGCGATGAACGGCGCCGCGCGATCGCGCTACTCGACGCCGACGAGCATCAGGTCGCGACGCTGCTCGTGCCCCGCACGCTCCCGGCGGAGCTCGATCAGCGACTCCGCGTGCAGATCGCGCCACCGCTCGCGGCGATGGTCGCGATCGCGCTGCGCCGCGACGCGATTCAATCCGAGGCCGTCGAGACGGCGGCGCTGCGCCGCTCCAACGATGTCAAGACGGCGCTGTTGCGCGCCGTCTCCCACGACCTGCGCTCACCGCTGACGACGATCGTGGCGGCGGGCGCTGCGCTCGCCTCGGCGTCGCTGGCAGCGGAGGACCGCGAGGAGCTCTCGAGCGCGGTCGTGACCGAGGGCCAGCGCCTGGCGGCGCTCGTCGACAAGCTGCTCGACCTCTCCAAGCTGCAAGGTGGCGGGGCGGCACCGCGGCGCGAATGGGTGTCGATCGAGGAGGTCGTGCTCGCAGCGCGGGCCAGCCTGGGACCAGGCGGGGACGCCGCCGTCCCGATCCTCGTGAACGTCGACGCCGACCTGCCGGAGGTCAACGCTGACGCGGCGCAGCTCGAGCGGGCGTTCGCCAACCTGCTGGAGAACGCGAGCCGCTACTCGGGGAAGGCCCCGGTGTCGGTCAACGCCTCGCTCATCGGCCAGAGGATTGTCGTCAGCGTCGTCGATCACGGGCCCGGGATCGCCCCGGCGGAGCGTGATCGGATCTTCGAGCCGTTCTACCGCGGCCGCATGGCGGGCGAGGACCGCTGGACGGGATCGGGCCTCGGGCTCGCGATCGCGAAGGGGTTCGTCGAGGGCAACGGCGGCACGATCGTGGTCCAGTCGCTGCCGGGGCAGGGCACTAGCTTCGCGGTCACGCTGCCCGTGCAATCGCTCTCGGCCACGGACGCGGATCCCGTGCTCGGACCAGTCCCAGGGGCGCGTGCGTGAACCAGACCCCCAAGCTGCGCGTGCTCGTCTGCGACGACGAGCAGCAGATCCTCCGCGCGCTGCGCGTGATCCTCCGCGACGCCGGCTACGAGGCGCTTCCTGCGAGCACGGCCGAGGAGGCCCTCGACGTCGCGGCTGTCGCCAGGCCGGATGCCGCGATCATCGACATGGTGCTCCCCGACGTCGACGGGATCGCGCTGTGCCGGCGGCTGCGGGAGTGGAGCGACATGCCGGTGATCGTCCTGTCCGCCGTCGGTGACGAGGAGGCGAAGGTGCGCGCGCTCGCCAATGGCGCCGACGACTACGTGACCAAGCCGTTCGGACCGCGGGAGCTGATCGCGCGGCTGCAGGCGAACCTGCGCCGGATCGCCCACGATCACGAGGAGGCGGTGATCGAGACGCACGGAATGCATCTCGATCTAGCTCGCCGCATCGTGTGCGTCGGGGGCCACGAGGTGCACCTCACGCCGACCGAGTTCGACCTTCTGCGAAGTCTCGCTCGCAACCGCGGGCGGCTGATGACCCATCGCGAGCTGCTGGTGTCCGTCTGGGGAGCCGGCTACGGCGACGATACGCAGGTCCTGCGAGCGCACATCGCCAACCTGCGCCGCAAGATCGAGCCGCCCGGCGGGCCGCAGATCATCCGCACCGAGTCGGGAGTCGGCTACAGGTTCGCGGCCTGACTGCGCCGCATCTCCTGCGCGCCCTGCAACTCCACGCGTGCGGCGAGATCCTGCAGCACCGAATACTCCCGCTCGACGTCCGCCCGGTCCATCGCCTCGCCGATCGTCTCGTCGCTGAGCCGGCGGATCATCCGTGCCTGCGCAAGCAGCAGCTCGCGCTGCTCGGCCGTGGTCGTCGCGTACATGATCTTCTCGAGCGCTTCGAGCTGGCGGATGAGGACCGCCGGCATCCCTGCCGCGGCCTGTCTGATCTTCTCGAACGCGCGCTCGACGAGCCGCGTGTAGCTCACCTCGGCGGTGATCACGCGCACGAAGCCGTGCGAGTCACGCTGGACGCGCAGCGGCCGCCAGCTCGTCGTCACGCGGACCAGGCTCTCGCCGAGCCAATCGATGCAGGTCATTGCCGTGAACGTGTCGTTGACTGCCGGCGACAGCGCGCGGATCGCGATCTCGACGAGCTGGTCGACTGCGAACGCGAGATCTTGGACGAGGGTACGCGTCGTGCCGGTGATGTGCGCGCGCCGCAGCGCGCGCGAGACCGATGGCGCCGCCTCGGGCGGCCACACGGACGCGATCGGGTGCCCGCGAACGATGAAGTGCCCCGGACGGTGCAGCAGCCGGATCACGGCCCCCCGCTCGGCGGCCAGGCCGACGAGCAGGTCGTGGCGGATGAACTGCAGGTAACCGCTCGCCGGCGCCTGCACCTCCCCCCCGCGCTCGCCCATCCGCAAAAGCAGCTCCGCGACGGACGGTCCGGCCTCGTGGCGGCCATCCGAGCCGACGGACTCGGCGTCGATCGCGCGGCTCAGGTCGCCCGCGATGCTGGCGATCACGTTCGGCAGCTGGATCGACGCCGCAATGTGATGGATGAAGTAGATCAGCACCCCCATCGAGACCATCACCAGCACCACCGAGACCGTGATCGACAGGTGCGGAACGTGGTTGCCGGGTCCGATCGAGATCAGCACGAGCGTCGCGTACACGAACGTGGCCACGAACGTGCCGAGCGTGAACTGGGTCCCGCGGTCGCGGATGAAGTTGCGCAGCATCCTCGGGCCGAACTGGGTGGAAGCGAGTGTGAGCGTCACGATCGTGATCGAGAAGACGATCCCGACCACGGTGATCACCGACGCGGCGAGCGCCGTCAGGACCGTGCGCGCGGCGTCCGCCGAGCCGAAGATCACCCACGAGGGCAGCTTCACGGTTCCGCGCCATGCCGCCGCGTCGACCGCATGGGTCACCAGGAACAGGACGATCGCGCCGAGCACCTCGAGCATCGGCACGAACCACAGGTTCGTGCGCAGCGCGTCGCGCCGCCAGGCTGATGGAAGCAGGAGCATTGAGCGAGAAACCATTATCGCCACAGCGAGGCGCTGCTTTTGCCACCATTGGAGTCCGTGAGCCGGGACAGCCTGACGGTCATCGACAACCGCACCGGAGAGCGCTACGAGATCGCGATCGAGAACGGCGCGATCCGAGCCCGCGACCTGATCGCGCCGTTCGCCGCCGTCAACGGGCGCAGGCTGGCGATCTACGACCCGGGCTTCGCCAACACTGCCACCTGCGTGAGCGCGATCACCAGCATCGAGCCCGACCGCGGCGTGCTGCTGCATCGCGGCTACGGGATCGAGGAGCTGTGCGAGCATTCGACGTACCTCGAGCTCGCCTACCTGCTGATCGAGGGCGAGCTGCCGAGCGCCGCCCAGTTCGAGCGCTGGAGGCACGAGATCGCGGTGCGGACGTTCGTGCACGAGAACGTCAAGAGCTTCCTCGAGGGCTTCCGCTACGACGCCCACCCGATGGCGATCCTGGCGGCGTCCGTGGGCGCCCTCTCGAGCTTCTACGCAGACGCCGGCGACGTCGAGGACGAGGCGGCCCGTGAGCTGCAGGTGCTGCGTCTGCTGGCGAAGCTGCCGACGCTGGTCGCCTACTCGTTCCGCCACGGCACCGGCCGGCCATACGTGCTCCCGTCCGGCGAGCTGACCACCGGCGAGCTCAGCTACGCCGGGAACCTGCTGTCGATGATGTTCCGCATGAGCGAGATGCGCTACGCACCGGATCCGCGTCATGAGCGCGCGCTCGATGTGCTGCTGATGGCGCATGCCGACCACGAGCAGAGCGCCGCGGCCACAGCCGTGCGCGCCGTCGGCTCGACCCACGTCGACCCCTACTCGGCCGTCTCCGCCGGCATCCAGGCGTTGTCCGGGCCGATGCGCGGCGCCGCCGATGAGGCGGTCCTCAGGATGCTGCGACGGATCGGCAGCGTCGAGAACGTCGGCGCGTTCCTCGAGCACGTCAAGCACAGCAGCGAGCGCGTGCAGGGCTTCGGCCACGCCGTCTACAACACGACCGACCCGCGGGCGGCGATCCTCCGCAGGCAGCTCGACGTCCTCTACGCCGACAGGCCACCGGACCCGATGATCGCGATCGCGGACGAGCTGACCCGCCAGATGGCGCAGGACGAGTACTTCACCTCGCGCAACATCTCGCCGAACGTCGACCTGTACTCCGGGTTGATCTACCAGGGGATCGGCATCCACCCGCAGATGTTCGGCGTGATGTTCGCGCTCGCCCGCAGCGCCGGGTGGATCGCGCAGTGGCGCGAGATGGTGCAGGACCCCGAGCAGAAGGCCGTGCGTCCGCGTCAGATCTACGTCGGCGCCCCCGCCCGCCCGTACGTGCGGCTGCCCGAGCGCGCCTGACCAGCGGCCACCGCCGGAGAGCGCCGCCGGAAGGGAGGTCTCCTTGACGCTGAGGCGTTCGAGGTCAACGTTCCAGCGACGCGATCGCTCCGCCGCACGACAGAACCTCCCAACTGCCGTTCTGCTCCTCTTCACAGGATCTGTATGTCCGCGGCGGTTTTCTGTACGCCGCCTTGACGGCGTGGGCAGATCATCTCTTGCTATGGACGACCTCCTTTCAATCGCACTCGGGATCCTGATGTTCGCCGTGCTGCTCGGGCTGATCTGGGCGATCGACCAGATATGACGCTCATCGCCTCGATGGGCGCGGCCGACATATTCGGCCTGATCGTCTCGCTCCTGATCTGCGCCTACCTCCTATACGCCCTGCTCCGCGGAGAGAAGTTCTAGATGACCGTCTCCGGCTGGCTCACGATCTTTCTGTTCGTAGGGATCCTCACCGTCGTCGCGTACCCCTTCGGCAGCTACATGGCGGCGGTCTACAAGGGCGAGAGCACGCTCCTTGACCCGTTCCTACGACCGGTCGAGCGCTTCCTCTATCGGGTCATGCGGGTCGACCCCAACAGCGGCCAGGACTGGAAGGCATACGCCAAGAGCCTGATCATCTTCTCGCTCGCCGGTTGGCTGATGCTCTATTTCATCCTGCGCACGCAGAACCTCTGGAGCTTCACGGGGCTGAACCCGATGGGCTTCCACTCGGCGCCCTGGAACGTCACGTTCAACACCGCCTCGTCGTTCCTGACGAACACCAACTGGCAGTACTACGGCGGTGAGACGACGATGAGCTACTTCAGCCAGATGGCTGGGCTCACCGTCCAGAACTTCCTCTCGGCCGCGGTGGGGATCGTCGTCGCGGTCGCGTTGATCCGCGGGGTCATCGGCCGTAGTGGCAGAAGCCTCGGCAACTTCTGGCATGACGTGGTGCGCACGATCCTGTGGGTGCTGATGCCGATCTCGATCGTGAGCGCGCTGATCCTCGTCTTTCAGGGCTCGATCCAGAACTTCTCGAGCTACCTGAGCTTCAACGGCATCACGCACCTCGCGAACCAGATCGCGATGGGCCCGGTCGCCTCACAGGAGGCGATCAAGTTGCTCGGCACCAACGGCGGCGGCTTCTTCAACACCAACTCCGCGCACCCGTTCGAGAACCCGACCGCGTTCACGAACTTCTACGAGATGCTGGTTGTGCTCAGCATCCCCGCGGCGCTGGTGTTCATGTACGGCAAGATGACCGGCAACCGCCGTCAGGGTTATGCGATCTACGGGACGATGATGGTGATGTTCCTGGGCGCAGCGATCGTCTGCTACGTCGCCGAAGCGCACGGTTCGCCTGCCCAGCACGCGGCCGGTCTGCACACCGGGGTGATCGCCAACTCCTCCGGCGGCAACATGGAGGGCAAGGAGCAGCGCTTCGGGATCGCGGGCTCGGCGCTGTTCGACGTCGTCACCACGGTTACCTCCTGCGGCGCTGTCAACAGCGCGATCGAGTCCTTCACCGGCATCGGTGGAGCGGTTCCGTTCGCGAACCTGAGCGCCAGCGAGGTGATCTTCGGGGGCGTCGGCACGGGCCTCTACTCGATCCTCCTGTATGTCCTGCTGGCGGTGTTCATCGGCGGGCTGATGGTCGGCCGCACGCCCGAGTATCTGGGCAAGAAGATCGAGGCCCGCGAGATCAAGCTGGTCTCGCTCGGGATCCTGATCACGCCGCTGACCGCCCTGTTCTGCACGGCGATGGCAACTGCGACCAGCGCCGGGCGAGCGTCGATCGACACGTCGGTGACGGGCGTCGCGCACGTCCCCCAGGGCTTCAGTGAGACGTTCTATGCCTACCTCTCGCAAGCGAACAACAATGGCTCTGCGTTCGCCGGCTACACCGGCTTCGTCCAACCCAATGCCGGCAACGTCGGCTCGCACGGGATCACGTTCGCGAACCTGCTCGGCGGCTTCGACATGCTGTTCGCCCGTTACGCGCCGATTCTGTTCGCGCTCGCGGTCGCCGGCACGCTGGCCGGCAAGCGCGTCAGCCCGGTCGGCCTCGGGACGATGCGCACAGACAACCCGACGTTCGTGGTGCTGCTGATCGGGGTGATCATCCTCGTCGGCGCGCTCACGTTCTTCCCCGCCCTGCTGCTCGGTCCGATCGTGCAGGGCCTGACCGGACACCTCTACTGACATGGGAACCTCAATCAAGCAGCACGACGTCACGCGAACCTCGATCAAGCACGACGTCATCACCTCCGCGATCGGGATCCTCGTCCTGACGCTGCTGTGCGGGATCATCTACCCGCTGTTCATCACCGGCGTCAGCCAGGTTGCATTCCCCGGTAACGCCAACGGCCAGCAGGTCTTCGTGCACGGCAAGCTCGTCGGCTCGAAGATCATCGGCCAGAACTTCGGCGATCAGGTCTTTAAGAACGGCAAGCCGGTGATGAGCAACGGCGTGCCCGTCACCGCCCCCGACCCGAGGTACTTCCAGACCCGGCCGTCGGGGACGACCCCGCCCGACAACGCCGCCTCGACGATGTTCGCCAACTACGGTCCCAACAGCAAGATCACGCTGGCCGCGATCGAGTCGAACGTCGCCACCTACCTCGCGCTCAACTGCGCGAGCACGGTGACGGGCTCGAAGCCCTGCCCGGACCCGTATGACCCGGCGGTGAGGAGCGCAGCGCAGGTCCCCGTCGACGCCGCCGACACGTCGGCCTCGGGCGTCGACCCCGAGATCTCGATCGCCAACGCCGACATCCAGGCGTACCGGATCGCGGCTGTGCGACACCTGACTCGGGCCAAGGTGGACGCGCTGATCTCCCAGTACACCCTTGAGCGTGGGCTCGGATTCTCCGGCGAACCCGGAGTGGACGTGCTCGAGCTCAACCTCGCCCTCGACCGACTCCGTTAGAGGACTGATGAGCACCACTACCCCTTCCGTGACCCCCCCGGCCGCACCGCGCGAGCGCCAGGCGGTCTCGCTGTTCAGGCGTGACATCGTCTTCCGCGCGCTGATCGACAGCCTCAAGAAGCTCGACCCTCGCGTCCAGATCCGCAATCCGGTGATGTTCGTCGTCGAGATCGGCGCTGTGATCACGACCGTTACGTGGTTCATCCAGGTGTTCGGCGGCAAAGCGCTGGGCGGGTATGACCCGGCCTGGTACACGGTCACGATCGCGTTCTGGCTGTGGCTGACGGTCGTGTTCGCGAACATGGCCGAGGCGTTCGCCGAGGGCCGCGGGCGGGCGCAGGCCGACACCCTGCGCACGATGCGCCAGGAGACGATTGCCACGTTGCAGGACGGTTCGACCGTTCATGCCTCGGAGCTCACGCGCGGTGACGTCGTGGTCGTCGCGGCGGGCGAGCTGATCCCCGGCGACGGCACCGTGATCGAGGGCATCGCCTCGGTCGACGAGTCTGCGATCACCGGCGAGTCCGCGCCCGTGATCCGCGAGTCCGGCGGCGATCGCAGCGCGGTCACCGGTGGCACCCGCGTGACCTCCGATCAGCTGGTGATCGAGATCACGCAGGAGCCCGGGCAGTCTTTCCTCGAGCGCATGATCGCGCTCGTCGAGGGCGCCTCCCGCCGCAAGACTCCGAACGAGATCGCGCTCAACATCCTGCTCGCGGGATTGACGCTGATCTTCATGATCGTCGTCGCGACGCTGCGCCCGTTCGGCCTGTTCGCGCACACGCCGATCTCCGAGACGACCCTGATCTCTCTGCTGGTCGCCTTGATCCCAACGACAATCGGGGCGCTGCTGTCGGCGATCGGGATCGCCGGCATGGACCGGCTCGTGCGCCGCAACGTGCTTGCGCTGTCGGGCCGCGCGGTCGAGGCGTCCGGCGACGTCGACGTGCTGCTGCTCGACAAGACCGGGACGATCACGATCGGCAACCGGCTCGCATCGGAGTTCATTCCGATGCCGGGCGTCACCGAGGCCGAACTGGCAGAGGTCGCACAGCTGTCCTCCCTCGCCGATGAGACCCCGGAGGGTCGCTCGATCGTCGTGCTGGCCAAGCAGTACGGTCTGCGCGAGCACGACATGTCGACGCTGCACGCCGCGTTCGTCCCGTTCACCGCGCAGACGCGCATGAGCGGCGTCGACATCGACGGTCACCGTCTGCGCAAGGGCGCCGGCGACTCGGTCATGGCATTCGTCAACGAGGCCGGCGGGCGCCCGCCCGCCGACCTCCCACCGGTGCTCGAGCGGATCTCCCGCGAGGGCGGCACGCCGCTGGCGGTCGCGCGCGACGCGCAGGTGATGGGCGTGATCTACCTCAAGGACACGATCAAGGAGGGCATGCGACAACGCTTCGACCAGCTGCGCGCGATGGGCATCCGCACGATCATGATCACCGGCGACAACAAGCTCACGGCCGCCAAGATCGCCGAGGAATCAGGCGTCGACGACTTCCTCGCCGAGGCAACGCCAGAGGCGAAGCTCGCGCTGATCAAAGAGCAGCAGGCCGGGGGGCGGATGGTCGCGATGACCGGCGACGGCACCAACGACGCGCCCGCGCTTGCACAGGCCGACGTCGGCGTGGCGATGAACTCGGGCACGCAGGCGGCGCGCGAGGCGGGCAACATGGTCGACCTCGACTCCAATCCGACGAAGCTGATCGAGATCGTCGAAGTCGGCAAGCAGCTGCTGATCACACGTGGCGCGCTGACCACGTTCTCGATCGCCAACGACGTCGCCAAGTACTTCGCGATCCTGCCTGCCATCTTCGTCACCACCTGGGCGTACACTGGGCACAGCACCGGTCCGCTGCACGTGCTCAACATCATGAACCTCGGCACGCCGCGCTCGGCGGTGATCTCGGCGATCATCTTCAATGCGCTCGTGATCCCGGCGCTCATCCCGATCTCGCTCAAGGGCGTCAAGTACCGCGCGATCGGCGCCAGCGCGCTGCTGCGCCGCAACCTCTGGATCTACGGGCTCGGCGGGCTGATCGCCCCATTCATCGGCATCAAGCTGATCGACCTCGTGATTCACAACCTCCTCGGAGCGTGATGCTGGGAGCGTGATGGCGCGCGGCAACTACAAGATCTTCCTCGGCATGGCCGCGGGGGTCGGGAAGACCTACCGCATGCTGCAGGAGGGGCAGGCCGAGGCGGAAGCCGGTCGCGACGTCGCGATCGGCTACCTCGAGCCACACGGTCGTGCAGAGACCACGGCCCAGGCCGAGGGCCTCGAGACGGTGCCAAGGCGCGCGGTGATCTACCGAGGCAACACGCTCGTCGAGATGGACCTGCCGGCGATCCTGCGACGGGCGCCCGAGCTCTGCCTGATCGACGAGCTCGCGCACACGAACGTGCCGGGACTGGAGCACGAGAAGCGCTATGAGGACATCGAGGACGTTCTGGCCGCGGGCATCGACGTGTACTCGACCGTCAATGTACAGCACCTCGAGAGCCTCAATGACCAGGTCGCGGACCTCACCGGGATCCGCGTGCGCGAGACCGTTCCCGACGCGATCATCGGCACCGCCGATGACGTCGTGCTGATCGACATCACGCCGCAATCGCTGATCGAGCGCCTGATCGCAGGCAAGGTCTATCCCGGCGAGCGCGTGCAGGCGGCGCTCAACAACTTCTTCAAGGTCGAGAACCTGTCGGCCCTGCGAGAGGTGGCACTGCGTCAGGTGGCCCAGGAAGTCGAGGCCAAGCGGATCGTTCCCTCGGACCACAACGGGCGTCCGCACGATGACCGCCTCGTCGACACCGCGGCGCCGCAGGTGGTCGGCGAGCGCCTGCTCGCGCTCATCAAGCCACGTCCGGAGTCACAGCGGATCGTGCGGCGTGCGTGGCGCTCCGCGCAGCGGCTCGGCGCCGAGCTCGACGTGCTGTGGGTCGCCAACCATGAACCGCGGTCCGAGGAGCAGGAGCAGCTCGACGCGCTGCGCCGGCTCGCCGCGGTGCTCGGCGCACACCTGATCGTGGAGTACGATGACGATGTCGTCAACGCAGCCCAGCGGGTGGCGCAGGAGCGCGGCACGACGTACGTGCTGATGGGAGCTCCGAGCCAGCGCAGCGCGCTGGCCCGGCTACGGGGCAACTCGCTGCCGACCCGGCTGCTGCGCGCCCTGCCCGGCCTCGACCTGCGGATCGTCGCTGACCGCAGCCAGCTGAAGGAGCGTGAAGCGAGATGATCGTTCTGTTGATCGTGATCGTGGTGCTGCTGATCATCGTGGCGGTGCTGGGATGGATGTTCCTGAGCCCGGCGCGGCGCCGCCAGCAGGTGCGCGCGCCCGCGAGCGGAACGACGCGCATCCTGTTCCCGTTCGTCGCGCAGGGGCTCTCGCCACGCGCGCTGGACGCCGCGCTGCGACTGGCCCGATCCGAGGAGGCGACGCTCGTGCCGGTGTTCCTCGCACGCGTCTCAATGCAACTGCCGCTCGACTGTGCGCTGCCGCGCCAATCGAAGATCGCGCTCCCGCTGCAGGAGGCGATCGAGCACCGCGCCGGCAAGTTCGGGGTTCCGGTCGACACTCGGATCGAGCGCGGACGCTCCCACCGCCACGCGCTGCGCCAGATGATCGAGCACGAGCGCTTCGAGCAGATCGTGATCGCCGCCAGCGCCCACAACCAGCCCGGCTTTGATCCAGAGGACGTCGCCTGGCTGATCGAGGAGGCGCCCGGCGAGATCGTCGTGCTCCGCCCCGACCCCAATCGGCCCCTCGAGTCGCGCACACTATCGGCCGTCGTCGGAGCGACCAGCGACCCGCGTCCGCTCAACCTCGCCACATCGCGCTCCTCCTGAGAACGGGCGGCCTGCATCCTGCACGCCGCCCGCGTATCTACGGGCCGCGGCCGCGTAGGGTTACGAGGGATGCCCGGGGCGCAACCCACGATGACGCCGCTGCACGCACTCGCGATCTTCGCCGCGGGAATCGCCGCCGGCACGATCAACACCGTCGTCGGCAGCGGCACGCTCGTCACGTTCCCGACCCTGCTGGCGTTCGGCTACGCCCCCGTGGTGGCGAACGTCTCGAACACGATCGGGCTGGTGCCGGGCTCGGTGACGGGGGCGATCGGCTACAGGGCCGAGCTCGCGGGTCAGCGTGGCCTCGCGATCCGCTTCGGCGCGGTCTCGCTGTGCGGCGCGGCGATCGGCGCGACGCTTCTGCTGACGCTGCCACCGTCGGCCTTCAAGGCGATCGTGCCGGCGTTCATCGTCGTGGCGCTGATCGCGATCGTGCTGCAGCCGCGGCTCGTGCGGGCGCTCGGCACCAGAAAGCGGGCGGCACAGGACCGTCCTGGATGGTGGTCGATGCTCGCGGTCCTGCTGAGCGGTGTGTACGGCGGTTACTTCGGCGCCGCGCAGGGGATCCTGCTGCTCGCGATCCTCGGGCTCGCGCTCGATGAGGGGCTGCAGCGGATCAACGCGCTCAAGAATGTGCTTGCCGGCCTCGTGAACCTCGTCGCCGGGGTGATCTTCGTGTTCGCCGCAGAGGTGGCGTGGGCCGCGGCGGGGCTGATCGCCGCCGGCGCGGTCCTCGGCGGACTGATCGGGGCACGCTGGGGTCGGCGGCTGCCACCACCGATGCTGCGCGGCCTGATCGTCGTGGTCGGCGTGATCGCGATCGTGCGCCTCCTGTGAGCGCGGAGGTCGTGGCCGGCGCGGTGCCGTCGATCCCCATCGCGAGATCAGCCGGCGAGGGCGAACTGCTGGATGTCGGCGTCCAGCGACCCCTGGGAGGCGTACTCGCCGGTGTGGATGTTGACGACCTTGCCGTCCCGGTTGACGAAGAACGTGGTCGGCAACGCGTCGACGCCACCGGGAAGAAACGCCGTCAGGCCGCCGGGATCGGCCTGGTAGCTCGGGTAGCTCAAATAGTGCGAGGCGAGGTAGGAGCGCCCGTTTCCGTAGTCGGCATAGTCGACGCCGATGAACGCGACGCGGGTCCCGTAACGCGCCGAGGCGCTGGCCATGAGGTTGAACTCGGCCTCGCATGCGGTGCACCACGTCGCCCACGCGTCGACGACGATCGGGTAGCCGCGCAGCGCCCGGACCCTCGTCTCCAGCGCCGGCGCCCAGCCGAGCAGCCGGCTCGCCTGGCTGTGCAGCGCTGCCAGCGGCGGGGGTGAGCTCGCCAGCAGCCGCTCTGTCGCGAGCACCCCGGACGGGGCCGTCGGAGCTCTGGCGAGCGCGTCGCGCACCGCCCTCTCGAGCGCCGGGACGGTCGGCCAGTTCGGCGCGTAGACGGCCGAGTACCAGAGGATCCGGCCGGTCGGCGAGGTGAGCACGAAGTACGGCTGGCCCGTGACGTCGTAGCCGTCGGCCACGCGCCCGTTCGCATCGATCCCGACCGGATACGAGAGCGGGCGCGGCAGCGTCCGCAGGAAAGCCGGTAGCGAGCCAGGCGACGGCTCGACGCTGCCCTCGTCGATCGCGGTCAGCGATGGCAACGCCCCCGACGCAGCCGCCGACTGGTAGCGGTTGAGAAGGTCGAGCTCGCCGGCGAGACTCGTCACCTCGCGGTCCCACGTCGCGAAGAACAGGTACAGGCGCGGAGCGGCAGCCGGACCGAGCGCGATCGTCCCGCCGCCGGACCGCGGGACCGACACCCGAGTGCTCGGGCTGATCGCCGGAATCTCGACATAGGAGAGGCGCGAGTCGACGCGCGGGTCACGGGGCAGCAGGCTCGCCGCGTCGCGAGCGATCACCTGGCCGAACTGGCCGATCGCCGAGTAGGACTGGAACGTGAGGTATACCTTGCGCAGCCGCCCCCTGGCATCGATCAGGTACAGCGCCGGCGTGTGCGAGATGAGTCCGCGGGTGATGTCGGCCTCGATCCCGTACTCCTTCCAGACGTGCCGCAGCTGCGACAGCGACCCGGTCAGGTAGACCCATTGACCGACCATCCCGTGCAGCTGCGTGTAGCTCGCGAGATCCTCGATCGAGGTCGCCTTCGGGTCCGCGTCGACCCCGAGCAGCTGCACGTCTGCGCCCGCCGATCCCAGCATCCGCTTGGCGTCGAGCATCGCCGTCGTCGTCAGCGGGCAGATCGTCGTGCACTCGGCGTCGTTGAACGCGAGGATCACGACCTTGCCGCGAAACGAGTCCAGCGACACCGACTCACCGCTCGCGCTGTAGAGGGTGAAGTCGGGAGCCGGCGTGCCGGGCAGCACCGTGCCGGGATCGAGCCGTGGGTTGCTCGCGAGCGCGTCGCTCGCCGGGGGGGACCAGGAGGTGGACGTGAGGCTCACGACGACGACGCCGGCGAGCAGCACCGCGGCAACGCCGGCGAGCGCCGGGAACCCCCACCGCGGCGTCGTGATCTCGGGGCGCCGCTGCAGGCGCAGCAGCACCCACGCGGTCAGCAGCACGGCCGCGAGCACGGCCACGGCGACGACGATGACCACGGTCCTCTCGCGGCTCGATCCACCGCCGGCGGCGCTCGATGTGGCGGCGCCGGCCGGGCTGGAGCTTGCGCTCGGTCCCGTCGAGGGCGAGCTAGCCGAACCACCAGCCGCGACTGCGCCCGCCGACCCACCCGCCGCGCCCGCCGACCCACTCCCGGCGACGGAGACGGCGGCAGGCCCCAGCTTCACGCGAGAGCCCGCCGCGAGCCGCCGCACGGCCGCGAGCGTGGCGTCCGTGAGGCCAGTGGCGCTCGACCCCACGGAGAGGCCGTCGAGCAACCGGTACGCAGCCGCGGTGTCGTGGCCCGGCCAGTAGACGCCGAAGCCGTCCGGCATCACGACGAGCAGCAGATGCGTGTAGGCGAGCGACAGCTCGTAGCCGAGGAAGCTCGCGTAGCGGGCCGGCTCGCGCCACAGCGGCGTGATCGCGCCGAGATCGTCGGGATGCGCGATGATCGCCACCCGGACCGGGAACTTCGCCGCAGCCGCCACGTTCAGCAGGTGCTCGAGCTGCACCTGCTGGGGTACCGTGATGCCGGCGTCAGAGCCGAAGAAGAGGTTCTGGTTGACGAGTACGTCGCTACCGGGATCCCCGTCGGCGCGCGCGGCGGTGGGCGCCAGGCACGCGACCGACAGTGCCGCTGCGCATGCATACAACGCGAGCGCCGGCAGAAGCCCGAGGCGACGCCTCATGAGGCGCTCGGGATCGTCGGCCGGCGGCGCAACGGCCGGGCGCGCAGGCTCGCCGTCCACGAGAGCAAGATCAGGACGAGGCCGCCACCGAACGCGATCAGCGACACGACGTGACTCGAGGACGAGGGCGGCGGCGGCGCCGAGGCGGCGACGAGGCTGCCGGACAGCGGATGGCCGGCGGCCTCCGCGAGTCCCTGAACAGCCGCGATCGCGCCGCTCACGAGGTGCACCCCCGTGCCCGGAGCCGGCATCGAGCCGATCGCCGAGCGCTCCGCCTGCGGCAGCTCTCCCGGGGTGTACAGGCCGAGCCCGTCCGGCATCGCCACCAGCAGCTGCCCGTGGTAGACGAACGAGAGCTCCACGCCGAGGAACCGGGCGTATGACACCGGCTCATCCCATAGCGGCGTCACCGATCCGAGGTCGTCGGGATGGGCGATGATCGCGACGCGCATTGGGAAGCCGCTCCGCGCCGCGGCGTTCAGGACGCCCGCGAGCTGCGTCTGCCTGGCGGCGGCCGCGGAGCCCGCATCGGTCGGAAGGAAGTAGGTGAGGTTGGGCAGCACGTCGCTCGCGGGGTCACCGTCCGCGCGGGCGATCTGAGCGCACCAGCCGAGCGCGAGCACGAGCGCGGCGATCAGCACGACCGGCCGGCCGAGACGGCGTGGGCGCGGGCAGGAGCCGAGAATATGCACGGAGTCAGTAGCCAAGTGCGATGAGACCGAGGACGACACGCCGGCGGTTGGCGGTGAGCAGCCGGACCGGCCCCAAGTGTATGGCCGCGCTCGCGACGGCCGCGGTCCTGGGGCTCGCACCGGCCGGTTGCGGCTCCGCGTCGCCCCAGACCCCGAGGGTCGCGATCCCAAGCTGGCTGGTGGCGCAGGCGCGGACGATCGGTCGCGGCGAGCGCTTCCATCCGCCGGCGACCGGCCCGCTGCTGGGGCCGTGCCGCGCCGCGATCGGGCCACGCATCGCCGCGCACGTGGAGCTGTTCGCGGCCAACCAGGTGGTGCTCGTCGGCGCCGGGATCGGCACACGGCCGCCGCGCACGCGCTCGGCCGGCCGGATCGTCACGGCGCGCTGCTACGGCGCGATCGTCACGCTCGACCCGACCGGAGTGGTGCTCGCCCGGCCAGGTCCGCAGGCAACCCTCGGCGGTCTGTTCGACTCGTGGGGCCAGCCGCTCTCGCGCACGCGGCTCGCGTCGTTCAGGGTGGCGCCCGGCACCCATGTCGCGGTGTTCATCGACGGGCGCGCCTGGAATGGCGCGCCCGCCTCCGTGCCGTTCACCGAGCACGCCGAGATCGTGCTCGAGGTCGGACCGTACGTGCCACCGCACCGCTTCTACACGTTCCCGCCGCTCCCCTGAGGACGTCCTACCCAGAACCCCTACCACAGGTCCGCTTTCCGTTACTTCTCGTGCAGGTGGAACGGGAGCGTCGCGACGACGATCCCGGTGCGCGCCTTCAAGGCGACCTCGAGTAGGCGCCCGCGCTGGTTGTGGAGGATCTCGTGCCGCCGCTTGCGCGGCACGATCTCCGGGATGAGCACAGTGATCGTCACGTTGCGGTCGGCCTCGATCGACTCGATGTAGCGGAGAACCGTGCGCACGAGCGAGCGCTGCGGGTCGATCAGCACCTCGATCGGCACTACGCACGACCATCTCCCCCAGTCGTGCAGGATCTTCTTGCGCTCGTCCTCGTCGCCGGCGACGGCAACCGCGACGACGGTCTCACCGAGGGAGAGTCCAGCGGTGAGCGCCTGCTCGGTGAGCAGGTTGACGGTCGTCGTCGGCACGATCACGACGCTCTCGCAGCGGCGCGGCTGCTTCGGAATCTCGCCGAGCTGCAGCTCCTGCGCGACCTCCGCGTAGTAGGACTCCGTGTGCGAGAAGAGCCAGATCAGCAAGGGGACCGCGACGCACACCACCCAGGCGCCGGCGAAGAACTTGGTGAACAGGAAGATGATGACCGCGACCGCGGTCATCGACGCGCCGGTGCCGTTGAGGGTCGCGCGTATCTGCCAGCGCGGCGGTCGCAGCTTGCGCCAGTGACGCACGAGCCCGACCTGACTGATCGTCAAGCCGACGAACACGCCGATCGTGAACAGCGGGATGAGGCGCTCGGTGTCGCCGTCGACGGCGATCAGCAGCACCGCTGCGGCCAGCGCGAGCGCGACGATCCCGTGCCGGAACACCGGCTTCTCGGCGCGCAGGTAGAAGAGATGCGGGAGCCGGTGGTCCTTCGCGAGCAGGCTCATCAGCACCGGCAGTCCGCCGAAGCTCGTGTTCGCCGCGAACGCGAGCACCGCGGTCACCGCGATGTTGCACACGTAGAAGATCCAACCCGTACCGAACGCGCCGGCGGTCGCCTGCGCGAGGATCGTCACGTTGTTGCGCGGCACGAGCCCGTGGTGGTGGATGAGCACAGCGAGGCCGACGAGCATCGTTCCGAGCAGGACTCCGAGCAAGATCTCGGTGGTCTGCGCGTTGCGTTCGCGCGGCTTGCGGAAGCTCGGTACCCCGTTGGCGATCGCCTCCACGCCGGTCACCGCCGAGCAGCCGGACGCGAACGCCTTGAGAATGAGCAGGACCGTGATCGCCTGGGGCGGTCCGAGCTTGATCGGTGTCCCGATCACGGCGACCGGCTGCGGGTGCAACGGACCGGCGATGATGACCGCGAAGATGCTCACGATGAACAGGATCGTCGGCCCCATCAGCAGCTTCGCCGACTCGCTGATCCCGAACAGGTTGACGACCGTGAGGATCACCAGCCCGACGAGGCAGACGATCAGCAGATGGTGCGAGAGCGACGGGAACACGCTGCCGAGGCTGGCGGCACCGGCGGCGAGGCTGACGGCGACCGTCAGCACGTAGTCGACGACCAGCGATGCAGCCGCGAGCAGCGCCCACCTGCGCCCGAGCTCGCCCTTGGCGACCGCGTAGGCGCCGCCTCCGTCCGGGTAGGCTGAGATCACCTGGGTGTAGGAGATGACCAGCAACGCCAGCATCGCTGTGATCACGAGCGTCAGCGGCACCGCGTAGCGCAGACCGCCGGTGCCGGCGAGGATCAGCACGGTGATCATCGCCTCGGGTCCGTAGGCGACGCTCGAGAGGGCGTCGAGGCTGAGTGCCGCGAGCCCTCCGAGCACGTTCAGCTCGTGGCTGCTGCCGCGGTGCCTGCCCGGTCTGCGCACGTCGCCGGAACTCTACGATCAACTCGATGCGCCCGCCGCCATCCAACGGAACGCCGACGCTCGACCGCCGCCACCGGCTGCTCGTGCTCGTCATCTGCTCGATGAGCCTGCTGATCGTCGGGCTCGACACGACGATCGTCAACGTCGCCCTGCCATCGATCCATCGGTCGCTGCACGCCTCGGTGTCGGAGCTGCAGTGGACGATCGACGCCTACACGCTGACGATCGCGAGCCTCCTGATGCTGTCCGGCTCGACCGCTGACAGGATCGGCCGCAAGCGGGTGTTCCAAACCGGCCTGATCGTGTTCACGCTCGGCTCGGTCCTGTGCGCGCTGGCTCCCAGCATCGAGCTGCTGATTGCCGCGCGCGTGCTGCAGGCGATCGGCGGCTCAATGCTCAACCCGGTCGCGATGTCGATCATCCGCAACGTGTTCGAGGACCCGCGCGAGCGCGCGCAGGCGGTCGGCATCTGGGGCGCGATGGTCGGGATCAGCATGTCGCTGGGCCCGCTCGTCGGTGGAGCGCTCGTCGACGGCGCGGGCTGGCGGTGGGTGTTCGTGATCAACCTGCCGGTCGGGGCGCTCGCGCTCGCGCTGACCACGATGTTTGTGCCCGAGTCGCGCGCCGCGCGTGCGCGGCGCCTGGATCCGGTCGGCCAGACGCTCGTGATCGCCGCGCTCGCGTCGCTCACCTACGCGATCATCGAGGGGCCGTCCGCCGGCTGGATGTCCGCCACGATCATCGGGCTGTTCAGCTTCAGCGTCCTTGCGTTCACGGCGCTCATCGCCTACGAGCTGCGCCGCGAGGAGCCGCTGCTGGAGGTCCGCTTCTTCCGCAGCGCACCGTTCTCCGGCGCGAGCGCGATCGCGGTCCTGGCGTTCGCCGCGCTCGGCGGCTTCCTGTTCATCAACACGCTCTACCTGCAGCTCGTCCGGCACCTGTCGCCGCTGCACGCGGGGCTGTGCACGCTCCCGACGGCGGCGATGATGCTGATCATCGCGCCGCTGTCGGGACGGATCGTCGGCCGGCGAGGCTCGCGAGCGCCGCTGATCGCCGCCGGACTCGCGCTGATCATCAGCCCGCTGCTGCTCACCGGGCTCGACCCGACCACGCCGCTGTGGCTCCTGCTGCTCTCCTACCTGCTGTTCGGGCTCGGGTTCGGCTTCGTGAACCCGCCGATCACCGACACCGCGATATCGGGGATGCCGCCGGAGCAGGCGGGTGTGGCCGCCGCGATCGCGTCGACCAGCCGTCAGGTGGGACAAACGCTCGGCGTCGCCGTGATCGGCGCCGTGGCCGGGGCGAGCGCCGCCGCGGGCTTTGGTCCCGGCTTCGCCGCGGGAACGCATCCGGCATGGTGGATCCTCGTCGCGCTCGGCGCGGGCGTGCTCGCCCTCGGCATCGTGACGACGACCGCCTGGGCACACGCTACCGCGCAGGCGACGGCGGCACGGCTGATGCCCGCGGAGCGGACTCAGGCGGCCACGCGCATGCGCCGGACGAGCGAGGTCGCCGCGAAGACCGCCAGGTAGCCCAGAGGATCGTCTTCGCTGCGACGATGGCGTCCTGGGAGGATGTCCGCCGCATGGCGCTGGCGTTACCGGAGACGGCCGAGCGTGAGCGTCACACAGGGCTCGCGTCGTGGGAGGTGCGAGGTGAGGGCGCCGTCTGGGAGCGGCCGCTCGGCCATGCGGACCTGCTCGCGCTCGGAGCCGGCGCGCCCAAGGGGCCTCGCCTCGGAGGGCACGGCGCGCTGAGCGGTTGCTCGCCGGGGCGCGGCGGACGGCGCCAGCGGTTCTTGCCCTGGGTGCACCCCCGTAAGGGTGCACCCAGGAAGGGCGCTCCCGGCAGGGATCCGGTGGCGGCGCTCGGCCCGTGCGCCTCCCGGCTCAGCGCCGCGTGACGACACTGCGGCCACCGCCTGTAAGCCGCCATTCGAACTCATCGGCGTTCGCTGCGCTCGGCCGCGGCTCGACCCACCCTCGCTCGAGCAGCTGACGAAGCCCGTCGGCGACGAACGCCGGCGACACGTCGCGTCCGCTCGCGATGATCACGCTACGGCGCACGGCGGCCTCCGTGATCCAGCCGAAATGACTGATCTGCCACAGCTCGTTGAGCATCATCCGCTCATCCGGCGGCAGGCGGCCCGCGGTCTCATGGCCCGCCGCTCTGGTCGCTCGGTTACCTGCGCTCACGGCTGCCCTGCGCGAGCGGCGTGCCCTACGCCGCCGGGCGAGATTCGGTGCCCGTGGGGCTCTTGGTGCACGCCGTGCATGCCTTGAGCGTACCGTTTTGCGAACGCCCAAATTACCGAGCCCTCTGTGCCGGTCCGTTCGGGGGCCGCCGTGGTCAGGGTCAGATCACGACGCAGGCTCGGGCTTGTCCACGTTCGCCGGACCGAACGCGCCCGTCTCGGCCCTGAGGCCGCCCGGCCCGAATACGCGCACGACCGCCTCGGTGCGGTTGGCCGCGCCGGTCTTGGCGAGGATCTGCTTCACATGCCACTTGACGGTGCCCTCCGTGACGTAGACGCGTTTGGCGATGTCTGCGTTGGTCAGGCCCTTGGCAACGAGCCGGAGGATCTCGAGCTGCCGCGGACTGAGCGGACTGGGGGCCCTGGCTCCGGCATCCGCGGCATCCTGGAGCGCGAGCAGCTCCAGCTCGCGTGCATAGCGGGCGAGATTCGAAGATGCCGTGTGGAGCGCGTCGTGGGTGCGCTTGGTCTCGGTGAGGTCGTGGAGCACTGCGATCACCCGAACCGTTCTGCCGGTCTCATCGACGATCGGATCGAAGCGCCCGTCGAGAATGCGCACGCGCCCATCGGCGCGCAGGGCACGGTACTGAACCTCGGCGCTGGTCAGTTCCTGCGAGGCTCGCTCAAGCGCCTGCTGAACGAGCTCGCGGTCGTCAGGATGGGCGCGCGTCTGCAGGCACATGTCGATGCTCTCGTCCACGCTCTCCGGATCGAGCTTGAAGATGCCGTAGAGGCCGGCGGACCAGGAGACCTCCCCGGTCACAAGGTCCCATTCCCAGCTGCCGATGTGGGCGACCAGCTCTGCCTGCTCCAACCGCTCACGGCTGCGGACGAGCGCACGTTCGGCACGCCGGCGCGCGGTGATGTCCCGCGTCGCGCTCGCGGCGCCGACCACCGCCCCGTCGACGTCGCGGATCGGCGAGAGGGTGACCGACACCTCGATCACCGACCCATCGCTCCGCAGCGCGGTCGTCTCGAACGGTTCGATCCGCTCGCCTCCGGCGAGCCGGGCAAATCGCTCGTTGACCAATGCGATCTCGGGCTGTCCCGGCGCCAGCAGCGTCGCGCGCTTCCCGATCGCGTCGTTGGGGCCGTACCCGTACATGCGCTCGGCTGCCGGGTTCCACGTATTGATCGTTCCGTCGAGCGTGGTCGTGATGATCGCGTCGTTCGAGGACTCGACCATCGCCGCGAACAGCCCCAAGGTCCGCTCCGCCTCGCGCTCGGCCGTGATGTCCTCGACGAGGGCAACCGCCGATCCCCGTCCGCCGTTCTCGTCCGCGACGTAGGCCGCCGATAGACGCACCCACACCGTCGCGCCGCTGCGGTGCACGCAACGCCTGTGGACCGTCCCACCCGAACCGATTTCGGCGAACCTCAGGGGGAGCCGTTCGGCGCTCTCGACGCGTTCCTCCTCGGGTGTGACGTCCAGGAAGGACCTCGCGAGCAGCTCCTCCTCGGAATATCCGAGCATCTCGCAGAACGCGGGGTTCACGTGCGAGAAGGTCCAGTCATCGAGCAGGACGACGATCCCGATCGGCGCACGCGCAATCATCGCTGCCAGCTGCCGCGCCGTCTCACGCTGCGCGCGCTCCGCCGCCCACGCGCGCGTCACGTCCTGAGCGGTGCCGCGGTAACAGCCCGGCCTGCCCGGGATCGGCCGCCCGATCAGCTGCACCGCCCGTGTGGTGCCGGCCGCCGTCACGATCCGGTAGTCGATGTCGATGTACTCGCGGCCTTCGTCGAAGGTCGAGAACGCGGTGCGGACCTTGTCCCTGTCGCAGGGGGCGACGAGGCGCAGGACCTCCTCACCACGCATCGGACCATCCGCCGGATCGCGGCCGTAAACGGCGTACATGCCGGCCGACCACACCGGCGTTGCGTCGGCTGGATTCCACAGCCAGGAGCCGATGCTCGCGATCTCCTGACCGTGCACAAGCTCCTCCAGCAGAACGTCCCGTTCGTCCTGCGTCCAGTGCCGGTCGCCGTCAGTCACGATCCGACCGCCGAGGCGAAAGCTGTCCTCGCCGGCGGTCGGGCAATCTCCTGATCCGGGTCCACGCCCGGTTTCGACTGCGCATCTCCCGACACGGTCCCGAGTGCGTCACGGAGTCACTTTATCGATTTTCCGTCAAGGGCGCTTTCCATTCACAGAATTGCGGATGGCGCTCGACGATGGCGCTCGACGATGGCGCTCCTGCACTGTGTCGCCAGCAACATGCAAGCACCGAGCTCACGCGCAGCTTCGCCGGGTTGCGTTCGCGGCGTGTCAACCCAACGTGTCAGTCGCCTTGATCGCGAGCCAGCCAGGACCGCAGCGCGGTCGCCGAGAACCGCCATTGGCTTCCGATCCGACGCCCCGGCACGTCCCCGCGCTGCGTGGCTTGCTCGAGGTCGTGCTCCTCCACTCTGAGCAGCGACGCAGCCTCGCCGAGCGTCAGGACCTCTGGCGTCTGCGCTCGTGGCGGCTCAGGCATCGGCCCATCCGAGAGCGGGGAAGCATGGCCCACGACGAGCCCTTCGTCGCTGATGTGCTCGCGCACCGCGTCCTCGACGAGCCGGCGCTTGCTGAGGCCGGAGGCGGCAGCGGCCTTCGCCAGGCGGCGATTCGGATCGGCGGAGAGGCGAACGTAGAGCGGAGTCATGTGATCGTCCATACCGCGAGGATATCACGTGATATCATGGAATATATGAACCTGTACGAACCGACATGGGACGCCGAGGTCGCCGACCGAGGATCGGTGCTGCGGGCGGTGCGTCTGGCGCAGCACGCCGGCGCTCGACGCCTCGCGGCGAATCTGTATGAGCTCGCGCCTGGCGCGACGGTCTCGCCGCTGCATTTCCATCACGCCAACGAAGAGCTGTTGCTCGTGATCTCGGGCACCCCGACGCTGCGGCTACGTCCAGACACAGAGCAGGTGCTCGCGCCGGGAGACGTCGTCGCGTTCCCGGTCGGGCCGGACGGCACCCATCAGATCGTCAATCGCTCCGACGCCGCGGCTCGTGTGCTGATCTGCGCCACCAACGATCTGCCGGAGGTCGCCGAGCAGGTGGAGAATCACACGCTTGCGATCATCACGACCGCCGGGCTGCGCCTGGCGCCCGATACACCGCTCGTGGTCGCTCCCTGACCCCGAAACGGTTGATCCACACCGGGTGGAGGTCATTGCTCGGCGTTAGGGTCCGCGAGGAAATTAGTGTGGTCACCACAATAATTTTCTCGTGGGCCCTTAGACGTTAGACGGGGTCGACCGCGCAGTACCCTACAGACGGGTCGGGCGTGGATGCTTCGGCTCATACAACGCCAGCTGTCCGCCGCCGGGAAGCTCGAGCGCCGTCACGAGCCCCCACGACTCTTCCGTGATCGGCTTCGTGAACGCGACGCCTCGGGCGCTCAGCTCCTCGACGGTCGCGTGCACGTCGTCGCACAGGAGGTACAGCTCATGGTGTGGGGGCCCGTCGGTCGGATGGGCTGCAACCTCGGCCGGTGGAAGAGCGAAGATGAGCCAACCGCCGCCGGCGTCGACCGACTCGAGCTGTAGCACGTCGCGGAAGAACGTGCGCACCGCGTCGGCATCCGAGCCGAAGATGATCGCGTGAACGCCGTTGATCACGCCGCAAGCCTATCGCGCCCGCGGACGTCGTCAGACCATGCGCAGACCGAGGTCTCGTTCGAGAGTCAGCCTGGTTCCGTTGTGAAGGCGAACATGCGGTTCGCGTCGATGCGCCAGTAGACAGGGCCAGAATCCAGGAAGTCCTCAAACTCCGCCCCGTAACGGGGCACGTAGACGTCCAGGAGCGTCTGCCTGAACAGCCGGCTTTCGCCGGCGCGATGGTCGACCGGCGCCACCGTTCCGTGCACGGTCACAGCGAGCTCCTCGCCTGGCAGGTGTGTGGCACTGACGTACGGCCGGGCGTGCATGTGCCGGACGCGAACAGAGCTCGGCGCCGTGCCGAAGTGGAATGCGCCCTGGAAGAAGATCCCGTCGACCGGGCCGACGATCGGCCGGGCGTCCGCCGTGACTGTCGCCAGCGCGATCAGGCGCACCCCGGTCAGCCGCCGCGCAAGTTGCTCGGCATCCAGCCGACGATCCGGTGTGTGGATGCTGAGAAGGTGCGCCCCGGCGTTCGCGTAGCTCAGCTCGAGGAGCTCCTGCATCCTGACCAGGTCGCCTGGCGATTCGTGCATCAAGCGCCCATGTCGTCATACAGCACCCCGGCCAGCGTCATGCCACGGCACCTGCATCTCCGCACTGAACGAAGCGCCACAGTCATGGATTCCCCGTTCTGGTCCTCGCCCGTCCGGCCTGGGCTTGCCTGGCTCAAGATCCGTCCTTCGCTGCACTTTCGCAGCGCGACCGACGCAAGTCAACCGCTGCCGAGCCGATGCTCCAGCTCGGCAACGGCCTGGTCGTTGTCGAGGAAGGCGATCGCTGCCATGCCGATGTGTCGCGCTCCTTCGACACATGCTTGGACATCGTCCAGGAAGATCGATTCGGCCGGTGCCACGCCGAGGCGCCGGCAGACGATCTCGTAGATGCGGCCGTCGGGCTTCTTGACGCCCTCTTCATGGGAGTACACGACGGCATCGCACATTCCCTCGAAGCCATACGCCGCCTGCTCGCGCTCCCGGGCGCCGACGAAGCTGTTGCTCACGATGCCGGTTCGGTAGCGCGGGCGCAGCCGTGCGAAGTAGCGCGCGAGGATCTCGTTCAATGTGCCGAGATACTCGGTCCACTGGTCGTCCATCAATGCCCGCAGGGTCGGGCCATCGAGGCACAGCGCTTCCGATGTCTGTCGCTCGACCTCCGCAAGGCTCAGAGCGCCGATATCCCCCAGCCTCCAGATCGGTTGCAGCCGAGCGTCGAAGGTGTCGCGGTCCAGGCCAAGCCGCGTCGCCCAATGTTGCTGCCACCCGGTTCTGGGATTGACCTCGAGGACGCCACCGATATCGAAGATCACAGCCTTGAAAGGCATACCCCGCTGATGTGCGCACGTCGTGTTGTCTCGTGACCCCTCCACCGTCATTTCCGGTTGACCGATATCGCCGTGTTCATGGTGACCCCGGGCGCTGAGAGGCAGCGCACCGGTTTCAGTTGGCTGCGGCAGCGGCAGCTGCCGGTGTCCGGAATGCGGCCGGAGGCAGCTGGCCTTCGGCGCGTGCGCGCGAGAGGGCCTTCGCCCACCAGCCGAGGTCGTCGAGCGCGATCGACAGCGCCGCGCTGGTGGCAGCATTGACGGGCTGGCCGTCCTCGCCGAATGCGTTCGCGACGAACGGGATCAGCACCGCGTTGCGCAGGGGTACCGCCTCTGCTTCGACAGCGATCAGAGCGAGGTGTTCGACTGCACGTGTCCCGGCGGCGATGCCCGCACTGTAGCCGACGAATGCGACTGGCTTGTTGCGCAGCGCGAAGCTGAGGAACACGCTGTCGATCGCGTTCTTCAGCTCGCCCGGGACGCTGTGGTTGTATTCGGCTGTGACGATCAGATATGCGTCACCCTCGGCGACCTTAGCGTTCCACGCCCTGACAATTGGGTCTGAGTAGGTCGGTGAGGTGAAGTCGCCGATCGTGCCCATGTGCTCCTGGAAGAAGGGGAGCTTCCAGTCGCGCAGATCGAGGACCTCGACGTCGAAGCTGCCGTGACGGATCGCCTGATCGGCAAGCCACGGGAAGACGCGCTCGGCGGCGCGCGTTTGACGAGTGCTGCCGACGATGATCTGCAGCTTGGGCATTCCTGATCTCCCTCTGTCGGTGGTTCCGTCGTCGGATAGATGCCTAGCGTGATATAGATGCTTAGCCTTACACGATACATTAGCAAAGCGCATGGCATCGGCGCGGTAGGATCCGGTGCGTGACGAGTGAAGCCAGCCCATCGGACACCTCGCGCCAGTCGCTCGTGCTGATCAATCACCTCGCGCGGATTGCTCGGCGCAGCTCCGAGGCCGCGCTCGAGCCGACGGGCCTGCGTCCCCGGCACCTGGTAGCGCTCACGATCCTACGCGATCACGGCGCGATGACGCAGACGGTGCTCGGCGAGGCCCTTCGCCTGGACCCGACCAACCTCGTCGGTCTCCTCAACGAGCTCGAGCAGCAGGGACTGCTCGAGCGTAGGCGCGACCCCGACGATCGGCGGCGGCATATCGTCGAGATCTCCAACGCCGGCCGCACCGCTCTCACTCAGGCGGAGCACGCGCTCGCATCGGTCCAGGACGAAGTCCTCTCCGGCCTCAACGAGGATGAACGCACGGCCCTCCACGCGCTGCTGTCTCGCGCGGCCGACGGCCGGATCGCCTGCAACCACTCTTGCGCAGCCGCCGCTGAGGACGATTCCGGCTTTCGAGCGAACGGTGAACCAGGCGTCTGCTGATCGAAGCATCAGCTGGTTCCTGCCAGGCGCGATCCGGGTCGCCCGCCAGGAATGAAGCCCAGGCGCGGGGGTCGGGCGCTGGCGTTGTGTGGTGACAGTTGCTTGCCGCGAACGGCTTGGCGTGCAATGCGGTCATGGTCGAGGACCTCGGCCGGTTCCTGCGCTGTCCTGGTGCGAGGACTTCTGCCGGATCACCACACCAATTTCGCCGCGGGCCCTTAGCCAGTTGTGGCGTCGCTCGAGCAGCTGGCCGCCCCCGCCGTCCCTGCACTCTCGCGCGGGGCGAGACTAGTCCGAAGTTCCCCCGGGGGAACTTCGGACTAATGAAAGTCGCACGCCTCGGCGGGCTGATGCAAATGCGTGATTGATTCGGTCGCGGAGTGCCGTTAAACCTCAGTGTTGAACGCGTCCGGGTGAGGCGCGGACACAGAACGGGCTTCCGGGCTAATGAAGGTGCCGGAGAGGCGTCTCTCCTGGCATAGCGGCTGCCGTAACGAAGCCGAGCCTGAAGAGCGAGGCGCCGCGGGGGTAGCCGCGGCGGGCTTCCGGTCAGCCAGGCGCGCGGGCAAAGCCCCGTCCTAGTCGCGAGGTCCGCACGTGGCGATCCCTGCGGCTTGCCGGTTCGGCGACGACGCGCCGGTCTGCAGGAGGCCGCCGTGGTCAGTGCCGCTCATGGCGCGTAACGAGTGAGGCTGCCATCTCGCCGGCCGCGAGCAGGGGCGTGGTTGTGCGTTGTGCGCGGCAGAGGATGAAGGCGCCCTCGAGTGCTGCGAGGACGGCGAGCGCGTGGTCGTGGTTGCCGAGGCGGTCGGTCAGCGCGGTGGTCCACCGGTCAAATACCCGGCTGGTCGCGTGGCGCAGCGAGTCGTTCGTGCTGGCGACGTCGAGGGCGATGGTGGCGATCGGGCAGGCGTCCTGGTAGTCGGTCGCCTCGAGGGTGTCTGCGGCGCCGGAGAAGACCGCGCGCACGGCCGCCTCGGGTGTCGCCTCGGCGTCGTAGACGGCTGTGACGAGGGCTTGGAAGAACGCGCCGCCGGCCTCTATGACCTCTTCGGCGAGTTGTTGCTTGCCGCGCGGGAAGTGGTGGTACAGCGAGCCGAACGGCGCTTGGGCCTGGGCGACGATCTGGTTGAGGCCGGTGCCGGCGTAGCCCTGACGGCGGAACAGTTCGGCTGCGGCGTAGAGGATCCGCTCGCGCGTGGGTGGACGAGTGTTCACGCTGGAAGCGTAGACTGATGCGCTAGAGCGATCTACCTAGCAGAGTGGAGGCAATGATGCGGGTGAAAGGCTTCATCGTTGGATTCAGCGTTGCGATCGCCGGCCGGGCCCTCGTCCCAGTGCTGCTGCGCCTCAAATTCGCTCGGGACGTCGGGCGGCTCAATCGCGGCGACTACGCCAGCCTGCTGGCCGCCTACAGCGACGACTTCGTGCTGCACTTCAACGAGGGCGAGCACCGCTGGTCCGGGGACTGGAAAGGCAGCGCGGGCATGGAACGCTTCCTGCAGAGCTTCACCGCCGCTCGCATCCAGGGTGAGGTTCGAACGATCGCGATCAGCGGTCCGCCGTGGGCGCTCACGCTCTGGGTGCGGTTCGACGATCATGCCGACGCACCGGACGGCACCCGCATCTATGAAAACCGGACCGTCCTCGTCCTGCGCGCCCGGTGGGGCAAGATTGTCGAGCAAGACGACTTCTACACCGACACGCAACGGATTGTGGAACTCGACCGCAAACTGACCGAGATCAATATCCCAGCGGCCACCTGACAAGCCGATCTCCGCTGTTCGCGGAGTGTCGAATCCGATCGAAAGAGGAGCTTGAGGCCGAGACTCAGTTGGCCAATAGGACGCGTTGAGTTCGCGAGAGGTGTCACCCCTTTCGCGAGGTGCGGGTTCGTGGTTGCTGGCGCGTTGGGCCGTCGAACCTGTCAGCAGTCGGCGTGGGGTGGTCGCATTCCGGCGAGGCAGATCTCGATCGCGAGTCCCGCGAGCGAGCTGGCGGGGCCGTTCCACTCGCCGGGTGGTCGGCCGAGGGCGTTCTCCCGGTTTGCGCTCATCGCCCACGCCTGCATCAGCACCACGGCCATTGCCCGGGCTGGGTAGTCGGCGCGGATCTCGCCGCGTTGCTGGCCCGCTGCCAGCAGGCGGGTCGCGGACTCCATCCATGGAGGGATCCCGCGATCGGCGAGGAACGCGGTCATCCGTCCGGGATGGTTGACGATGTCGCGCGTCAGCGCTGCCTGAACCGCAGGTGAGGATGGTGCTGCGTCGCGCGCCGCGTGAAGTGCACCTTTCAATACCTCGGGGATCGGGCGGTCACGATCGGTCAGCCCGTCTTCGATCGCTCGGGCGAATGCCGCGGCACGGCCGGCGCCCGCCTCCTGCAGCACGTCCTCCTTGCGCGGGAAGTAGTCGAAGAACGTCGACCACGAGACACCGGCTGCGGCGATGATGTCCTCCACCCGTGCCGCCTCGATCCCGACTCGCTCGTACTCGGACAGCGCGGCCTCGTAGATCCGCCGGCGCGTCTCCTCAGCGCGGCGCTGGCGTGGACGGCGGCCATGCGGGCCGCCGTCGGACGTCCCCGGGGCACCGTCGGGCTCGCTCACACAGAAATCATATTCAGTATGATTTCCGCACTGCTGATGTCCGTGTTCGACGTCACCGTGACCCCGCCGGTGTTGGAGCGCCACCTCCAGGATCGCTACGGCATCGATGTCAGCGCGATCACCGCCCTGGATCTGGCCGTCTGGCGCGTCGAGCGACGTGACGGCCCAAGCTGGGTCGCGCGTGCCTTCCCGGGCGCCTATCCCCTCACCGTCCTACAGGGCGACGCCGCGATCCTCCGCGCGCTCGAGCGCGCCGAATTCCCCGCCGAGCGGTGCGCGTCGACCGACCCCGTCTCCACCCTTGACGGGCAGCCGGTCCTCGTCACCGAGTACGTTACGCCCGGTCCGCCGATGAAGCCGGGGCGACCGGCCGCCATCCTCGGAGCGCTGCTCGGCCGACTCCACAACCATCCAGGCGCCAACCTCCGGGCCGGCGGCGGCTGGCATCACCTCGCACCTGGCGGCACCCCGCGCGACGAGCTCGCCGCGGCGCGCGCAAGGGTCGAGGACGCGCTCCCTCGCGTCGGCGTCCGCGAGCTCCCTCTGTACCACCGCTTGCGCGACATGATCGAGGAAGCCGACGACTGCGACGACCTTCCGCACGCGTTCGTGCACCCGGACTTCGCGCCCGCCAACGCGATCCCGACGCCCGATGACCGGCTCGTGATCGTCGACTGGGCCGGCGCGGGCCGCGGTCCGCGCCTACCTTCACTGGGGTTCCTGCTGTGGGCGGCCGGGGCGCGCAGTCCCAAGCTCATCGACGTCGTGGTCTCCCGATACGCCCGGCAGATCACGCTCGAGCCCGACGAACTCGCCCGCCTCTCAAGCGCGATCCACCTCCGCCCGCTCACGCTCGAATGCTGGTCATTGTGGGCCGGGCGACGTGCGCTCGCTGATGCCGTGGCCCGGATCGAGGACGCCCACCGCCTGGCCGACAGGATCGCCGAGACGGCCCGGCAGGCGTACACCCCGACCTGAACCTCCGACACTACCGTGCCGCCGCGCACAACCGGACACGGCACCGGCACGGGTCGCCGTCCGGGCCGGCCAGGCGCCGGCGATGCCTGTCGCGTGGCAGCACGAGTGTCTGCTCGGTTCCGGGAGGCCTTGACCGCGTTCGTTGAGCGTTGGGAACAGAGGCTCGCAGGCGGCGCCGAACGCTCACACCGGGCGTTCGGCCGCGTCCGTCAGTCGTATCGCTTACGCAATCGATTGGCGTCGGAGTCCGTCGTCCACGGAAGTCGTGACGCAGCGCTTCTTGGTCTGGAGGTTAGATGAAGTCGTTGCCTGTGAGGACGTAGACGAAGGGGACGAATGGAACGATCGCGGCGATCGCCCAGGTGAGCTTCGCGATTAAGCCGAGGTCGTGGCGGAGCACGAGATTGATCCAGATCAGGACGACCGCGATCGGATGCAGGATGCACAGCAGAAGTTCCAAGACTTTCTTCACGTCGACTCCGATTCTCAGCCGGGGCACCGCCGCTTGGGTTCACCGGAGATCCGCGCCGGCGCACGACCGGCGGGCGGCTGGCGGCCGGGTTTGTAGTTCAAGGCTACTGGCGACTACGGTCCGCCAACCCAGCCTCGAATCCAGGCTTCGAACCACGGGATCGTTGCTCGCCCGCATCGCCGAGGCCGACGTTCGGTGATCGTTGTTCTACGGACGTGCTCATCGCCCGTCGATCTCGCTCGCGGCGAGGCCCAGCTGCCGGTTGCGCTGCGGCACTGGGCGGCGCTCAGAGCGTTGCTGGGCTCTGCTGCGGACCCGGTCGCGGTGTCCGTCGTGGGATCGCCGGTTCCGGCTCTAGCCTCTAAGCGTGTCGTAATGAGATGGGTGCAGATCTCCTGGAGGGACTTATGCTGCTCGGGGGATGGCACCGTTGGCGTAGCGTGATTGGTGGACGCGTTGTTGTTCTTGGGCGAGGTGGTATTGCCAGTACTGCTCGAAGTCGCCGTT
>JBKQIR010000129.1:0-9092 GCA_052148275.1 Solirubrobacteraceae bacterium | reverse complement strand
TGGCGAGCAGCAGGTGGCTCGAGTCCTTGAGTCGAGACACCTGCTGCGCTGTCGCTGCGGTAATCAAGCCGACGGTCACGAGGCATCCGAGATCGTTCCCAGAGGAGCAGCGTTCGATAGCCCGATCGGGTCAGTCGGGCTTGCTGCAAGCAGCCCAATCTGGAAGCGTCCCGCTCGGCGGACGGCCAGAGTCCGGGGTCACGATCCGTTGCAGGCCTTTTCAGCGCGAATGACCGCCGGAGACTGGGCGTCGATTCCGTAGACGGACAGCGGCTTCTCCGCTTCCGCGGCGCCGATGAACGTCGGATCGGGGTAGTTGGTCACCCCGTGTCTGCGCATGCATTGCGAGTACTTGAGCGTAGCCAGCCTCCGAGCCTCGCTGACCCCGGCCTTTGGGGCCGCGCCCATGACTAGTTTCAGGCACGTGCTCATCGCCGACCTGAACGCGGGCGAGCTCACGTCGATCGTTGACGGGAGGACGATCCCGAAGACCGTGCTGGCCGGACCGGATGGTGCTACGCCACCCGGGTCTGGGAAGCTCGGGACGCCGTGCGAGCGCATGCACTTGGCGAACGCGAGTTGTCCGGAGCTGTTGGAGTTCCCGCTGGCGGCCGAGACACTCGGGCTGCTCCCTGATCCACACGCGGCGATCGCGACCGCACAGGTTACGGCAGCGAGCGTGATCAGCACCCTGAAGCCCTTCAGGTTGACCATCGCCTCAGTTGTAGCGGACGCCTGGTTACGCGCACGTAACGCGCTCACGCTGGTGCTTGGATCAATGTCGGGGGGTGCGATTCCTCGGGCCACCTGACACCGCCAGAAGCGCGTCGCCCGGGCGCGCCCGTACTCCAGCCTGCGCGGACGACGACCTGACGAGCTTTGCCCGGGCTGACAGACACGCTTGAGCCGGGCAAGGGGAATGCCACGCGCAGAAGGATCGTCCGTGTGGTCCCGCTTTCATTTCGTCACGAGCCTCCTCTCCACTGTCCCGTCAGCCCGGCAATGCGCGGACAGCAGGGACCAGCCGCGTCAATCAATCGCGATCGACGTCATCGCGCCGACGCCGAACTCGGTGCTGGCGAAGACCAGGACGCGACCTCCCGCGGGGCATGCTCCTGCTTCGTTCGCGTCAGGGAGCGGGCTGATCGCGTCCAGTTCAACCGTCTGGACCGCGCGGGGCACGGGCGCGGCGGGATCGTAGCCCTGTGGCGATCAGGACGGCCAGGCCGATCACGACGATCCGCGCGATCCGTATCACCACCAGCGCCGTGCCGCTGACGTGCAACAGGAACACCGCCACCAGCAGCGGCACCAGGAACGCCAACCGCACGAGCATCAGCCTTCGCATCCGCGTACGGCGGTCAGCCGGAACTGGAGGCAGCACCGCGATCAGCCCGCCTCGGTTACATCGGCCGACGTCATCCGCGTACGACGCAGCGCTTGCGGGATAAGCCGTTCGGCCACCGCTTCAAGCGCGTCGATCACCCGCGCCAGGTCCGCCCGATCGGGGCTGGCAAGCTCCGCGGCGAGCGCCGCATCGACTGGTACCGGTGCGCGCGTCGCGAGCCGCTCGCGAAAGCTCTCGCCCAGCCTCACCAAGGTCCGACGCCCGTCAACCGCGTCGACGGAGGTCTCAAGCACCCCCTGCTCCCGGAGCCGCGCCACCGACGCAGACACGTGACTCTGGGGGAAACCGGTACGAGCCGTGATCTCGCCGATCGAGCTCCCGGGATGCGCGGAGATATCGACCAGAACCATCCGCACGCTCGTCGGCAACCCACCGCCCGGCTGGTCGGCTGCGAATGCCGACTCGGCGATCTTCATAAGCTTCCGACCCAGCAGGTACACCTCAACCGCATTCACATCAAGAATGATACATCAAGGCTGATAGAAGCACCTCAAGGGTCCCGCTTCGCTCCTGACCCGACGACGGCCGCCGGTTCGACCTCCGCCCTCCTAAGCGCGGGATGGGGGCTTGCTCTGTCGCGCCGCCCGGCGCCGATGGCACATGTTGGGGTCATCTCGCGAGGCGGTCGGCAAAGTTTGGGCACACTGGTGCCGTGCTGCCCGAGCCTGCCCGGGGTGCCGTTGACGATCTCCTTGGTCGACTGGACCGCGTCGTTCCCGGTCGCATCGAGGGCTTCTACGTCGTCGGCTCGGCGAGCATGGGAGCGTTTCGCGCGGGCCGCAGTGACGTCGACTTTGTGGCGATCGTCAACGGCGCGCTCGGGCGTCGCGAGCTTGCAAGGCTCCGAGCCGCGCACGTGGGTCGGTGGACCGCAGCTCTAGCTCACGACGTGGCTTTGCGACAGCGGTGGCCGCTGGTATGTAACGGGATCTACATCCAGGCTGGCGATCTCTTGAGCGCGCCGCTCGACGTTATCCCGCTCGCCGGCCATGTGGCGGGGCGATTCAGGGTTGCGACTCGCGAGGGCTTCGACGTGAACCCGGTGACCTGGCACGTGCTCGCGCGCCACGGCATTGCGATCCGTGGCCCTGACCGTAAGCGATTGTCGATCCGCACCGACGAAGGCGAGCTACGTACGTGGACGCTCGCCAACCTCAATGGCTACTGGCGCCGCTGGGTCGAGCGCGTTCGCCACGCGGGCTTGAACACGCGAGGCGTCCCCCCGCGGCGCCTCGCCGCGTCCGGCGTACTCGGCGCGCCAAGGCTGCACTACACAATCGCCACCGGCGAGATCGCGACCAAGGAAGCCGCCGCGCACTACGCCCTCGAGGTGTTCGAACCACGGTGGCACGGGCTGGTCGAGGACGCCCTCGCCTTCAGACGCGGCAAGCCGCCGTCAGCGCAGTACCGGCGGCGCCCCGTCCGCCGTTGCCGTGACGCCGCCGAATTCGTCGTCTGTGTCATTGACGCCGCCAACCGGCTCACCGTCAGATAGCGCCTCCGGGTTCGGCGGTTCCACGCGCTTCTGGGGCATCTGGTGGACTCCCGCCCCATGCGGCTGCGCGACGGTCGCGTTGGCATGAGGCAGAGAGAGCAACGCTCGCCATCTCGGGACACCTGCTCTTGCGCGCGGACGGGATCCTCTCGGGCAGCCGAGCGGGTCTCGCATCGCGCGGAAAGCGCGACCACCGAGGGGCAGCGCTACTGGAAACTCGACGTGAATTGGAAACTGGCCTGAGCGGCAACAGGGAGGCGTCTCGTCGTACCGGTCGGCCGGTTTGCCGACGTCAAGGGAAGCTGCAGATCCCTGATGCGACGGTGCTCCTGCCGGTCATGATGAGGAGCCAGCCCGGCTGTCCGCCGGCCCTCAGCTGCGCTTGGCCGTGAAGGCGAGCTCGCCCGTCTCGCAGGATGGCGACCCCGCGGCATCCACCCAGCTGACGCGCACAAACCCACTCGCGGTGGCGCCGCGAACCTTGAGGTCGAGCTCGGTGAACCCAGCAGGGATGTTCCCCCCGTAGTAGCTGTAGGCACGCACATGCAGCGTGCCGCTGCTCGACAACCGCAGACCGCTTAGGGTGTCGATTGAGGCCACCTCGCCAGTGATGCAGCTGAGGTGGACCGTCGGAGTCGAGGTGGAGCTGAAGCAGAAGCCCTTCGCAGCCTTGCCTGGCCCAGCGTTGGGGTTGGAGAGATTCTTAGGCGCACCGTCGCACCGGCCCTTGGTGATCGTGAATGCGAACCTGATCGCGCCGGTTGCCTTGAAGCTCCCGGTTTGCGGTGCCGCGCGGGCCGCGGCAGCGACCGCCAGCGCAGCCGCGAGCGCCGCAACGAGTGCAACACTCCGTCGCCACCGCCAACCGCCCCCCAATATCGAGTCCATCACCTCGCAGAACCTAGCACCTCCGGTACCCACTGCTCAACACCAACGCGGTCGCATTCGGGCCGCCAGGCCGCGGCGCCCGCTCTCAGAAGGCCGGCATACGGCCTCTGGCGAGCGACCCACGGGTCCAACTACGTGTCAAATGGGAAAGTAGCGTGAGCGGCAACAGCGGCGCTGTCGCCGCTCAGCGAAGTTGTGTATGTGAAAGCCAGTTGAACCCCATAGTCGTGTTTGTGAAACGTAGTTGAACCCCGTGGTCTCGAATTTGGCGAAAGGGGGGTCTCTCGCGTCTGGCGCGGCTCGCCCTGCCTTTGCGTCGCGACGACCTATCGCGGCGGGCGGCGCGTGGCCGCCGTGGAGGGGGCAGCGCAGAGGGCAGCTCGGTGTCGATCGCGGTGGCTGCACTGCTCCTGAGTAGCACTGCGCGGGCGATCCGCGAGACGACTTCTCGCCGGCGAGGCGTCCGTCGACGTCAGAGCAGAGCAGAGCAGAGCAGAGCAGAGCAGAGCTGTCGCTGCTGGTCCAAGGCGGCACTGAGGTTCGGTGCCGGTGTGAGCGACACGCAGCACCACCTCCGCGACTCCGGGTGGCTGCTTGTTCCTCACGCTGACGAAGCGAACGCCAGTCTTAATTGAACGGCGCTGCGTCTAGCCAGCGCGCGCCAGCTTAGCTACATTCCAGTCATGCTCCTCATGGGCTGAGCCTGCGCCGCGTAGCGCGTCCGCGTCTGTCCTGCCGCTGGTAGGACCAATTCCCTGCTCAACCCCTGGAGGTCATGTGCCGGTCCCAACCACATCATCCACTGCGCCGCCCGATCGCCGGGCGCCGGCTGCGGTCGAGATCGCGGGCGTGGTCAAGCGCTTTGGCGAGGTGACGGCCGTCGATGGGCTCGACCTCGAGGTCCCGTCGGGTCATTGCTTCGGCCTGCTCGGCCCCAACGGCGCCGGCAAGTCGACGACGATGCGGATGCTGACCGGCCAGGCGATTGCAGATGCGGGCACGATCGAGGTCCTCGGCCATCCGCTCCCCGCCGAGTCGAAGCTGGCCCGCGCGCGGATGGGCGTCTGCCCGCAGGAGAGCAACCTGGACATCGACCTCAGCGTGTGCGAAGTGCTGGCGGTGTTCGCACGCCTCTACCGGGTCCCGGCCGCGCGACGCGAGGGTGCGATCGACGACGCGCTGTCGCTTGCGGGCCTCGCCGCCCGCGCCGGCGATCTTGCGGTGACGCTGTCGGGTGGGATGCAGCGGCGGCTGTTGATCGCGCGGGCGCTGATCCACGAGCCTGAGCTGGTGTTGCTCGATGAGCCGACGGTCGGGTTGGACCCGCAGGTGCGCCAGGAGATCTGGTCGCTGATCTTGGCGCTGCGCGAGCGCGGCGCGACCGTGGTGATGTCGACCCACTACATCGAGGAGGCAGAGCGCCTGGCAGATCGGGTCGCGATCATGTCCGCCGGCCGGGTCGTCGCCGAGGGCACGCCGGCCGAGCTGATCCGCGTGCACGCGGGCCGCGAGGCAGTTGAAGTGAGCGGCACGCCGGCGGAGCTGCGGGCGCTGCGCGAGCGCGCCGCTGCCGACGGCGTGCCGACGCGTGCCTCCGGCCCGGCACTCAGCTACCTGCGGGCCGAGGAGTTCGGCGGCCGGATCCCGTCGGGCCACCGCCGCACGGCGACCCTCGAGGACGTGTTCGTGCTGCTCACCGGGGAGTACGTCGAATGACCGTGCAAGCGTCGGTGGCAATGCGCCCCGCGCCAGCCGTCCGCGCGGGTCGCATTGAGCTGCCCGCGCTGGCGGCCGTGTGGCTGCGCGAGTGGACCGTGTTCCTGTACCTCTGGCGCTACCGCACGTTCGCGGCGGTGGTCGAGCCGGTGATCATGCTGCTCGCGTTCGGGTTCGGGTTCGGCAAGCTCGTCTCGCACGTCGACGGGATCCCCTACATCCAGTTCATCGGCACCGGCGTGGTCGCGACTGCGGTGCTGTTCAGCGCCATCTTCTCGGGCATGTTCGACGCGCTCTACAAGCGCCGCTACCAGCGCGTCTACGACGCGATGCTGGCCGCGCCGGTGGACGTCGACGAGATCGTAACCGGCGAGATGCTGTTCCTCGGCGTCCGCGCCGGCATCTACGGAGTTGCGCCGCTGCTGGTCGCGTTCTGCTTCGGGCTGGCTCCCGAGCCGGCGATGCTGCTGGTGCCGCTGATCGGGATCCTCACCGGGATCGGCTTTGCCGCGTTGGGGATGCTGTTCGCCGCATTCGCGACGACCTTCGACAACCTCAGCTATGTGATCAGCGGCGTCGTCACGCCGCTGTTCCTCGTCGCGGGGACGTTCTTCCCGCTCACGGGGATGCCGCGGTGGCTGCGCACCGCAGCTCAGTTCAACCCGCTGTACCACTGCGTGCAGCTGGTGCGCGACTGCGCCTTCGGCCTGCACCCCCTGGCCGACCTTGGACACGTTGCCGCGCTGAGCCTGTTCGCGCTGCTGGCGTGGCGGCTAGCGGTCTGGCGGACCCGCCTGCGGCTGATCGACTGAGCGGCGCCCGCCGCTACGCGACGTCGAGCCCGCGCGAGCGACAGCCCGCGTTGCGACAAACCCCTGGCCAGGTTGGCCGAGCAGCGCTAGCACTGCGCCGACATCGGCGGACGTCTCCGTTTGCGGGCGAGCAGTCCTGTCGCAGATCGCCGCGCAGTGCTCCTCCTGGAGCAAAGCGGCTGCGACACAACGGTAACCGCTCCAGGCGTGATCCGACAGTGACCGCTGCTCTCGAACCCGCAACCGCATCGGACGCGAGCCCTGCTCTGATTCCGCGGCGGGCATGTCGAGCGTGATGTTGACTGCCCCGCAACGCGCGGCAAGCGCAACTCGGAGACGAGGCGGGCCCACGGTTGAGATGCGTGTCAGATACACAACTTCGCTGAGCGGCAACAGGCGCGGCCGGCGTCATGGCGACGGGTCGGACCATCGAGTAGGTTGCTCGTGATGGCCAGCGGTGAGCGAATACGCGACATAGAGAACCAGCGCGAGCGTCGGCGGGCCGCGAGGAAGCTGATCGGCGCTCCGCGTCGCGCGTGCCCGGAAGTGCCTCCGCATGGATGCACCAAAGGGCTCGCGATGCACTGGCCCAGGTACCACGAGATCGAGCTTCGAAAGCTTCAGGATCACGTGCGTCAGGGATTCGTCCAGCTCGACGCCGGCGAGATCGACCCGTTCGACCTCGACGACCTGATCCACCGCTACAAGCGCTCGGCCCAGAAGCTGTGGAGCTTCTGCGGTTCGGGCGGGTCCGATTGGGAGCATGCGGCAATCACAATCGAGTCGCTCCGCGAGCAGGGCGACGACGAGCCGGACTGGTGGGAGACCGGCCGACCGCGTCGGCACGATCGCGAGGACCCGTAGACCGAACGCCGACCGGGCCGAGCGTCCGCGGCCGCGCCAACGGAGCATTGCGCCCGCGCTCAAGAGCAGCGGCGGCGACGAAGTCAGCCCGCTCGCCCAGACCGCTCGTGTACGCCTATCGCGGTCGCGCTGGCCTCGAGGCCGACGTGACCGCTCCGGTGCTTGCAGCTTCGGGATCAACGGCTAGCGCCCCGATGTTCGGAGCTTCGGCCCGACACCGATCGATCCGCGGTGCGCCGCGTGCGCGCTTCTGGCGAGATGCGGGTCTGGTCGGTTAGTGACCGACAGCGAACCGCAACACGTCCGGGAAGACTCGGCCGAGCCCGAAGGTACCGACGCCCGGGACGACGGTTACCGGTGGATCCCCGCCCAGCAGTTCGGCCACGCGCCTTGCGCGCGAGAAGGACAGCAGTCCTCAGCTGCTTGCCGGCGTCCATTCGAGCCTCCCGGCTGGTCATTGGGGCGAGTCCGCCCAGCAGCTTCACGGACACTCATCAGTTGAGGATCACCAGCCATGACAGAATCCTTTCACTAGCAAAAGCATTCTGTCCACCCTCCCAATGCAGCGCGGCGCGACCGGTGCGCACAATTTGCGCACGCCTCACCCGCAAACCGCCGCTCAGGAGCTACACGGACGCAAACAGCCAATCGGCCGAATCCCCTTTGCGTACGGGGCTTACCAGAGCGTGAGCTGGCGTTCGCTGTCCGGGTCGATCCGCCTCGACAAGGCGGAGGTCAAACGCACCGAGCACCGCGACTGGCCGCAGCCAGCCAAGCCCGCGGACGAGATCATCACCATCATCGTCGCTGCTCGAGTCAACGGTATTGCACCTAGCCGCGTGAATGACGTCGGCGTTCGGGCGGCGCGGCTCGCGGCTCCTCGGGACGCGAAAGGCGGATGAGCTCGTTCTGGATCCTCTCCGGGTCGACGCCGTGTTCTCGCAGAATGCTGGCCGCTACTCCGTCTCGCTCGCGCATCAGCGCGAGCAAGACGTCTTCCGTCTCGACTCGGTCGGATCCGAGGGTCGTCGCCTCGCTGGCCGCACGCTCGAGCACGCGCATTCCCCGCGGCGTGAACGGCTCCCCGCCGGGGGTCTGGGGAGACGGCAGGTCCCGGTTCGGCGCGGCCAGCTGCAGGACACGGCCGCGAACGCGCTCGATCGTGATCTGGAGCGAGTTCAGCGCCTGTGCGGATTCGCGTGTAGAGATCACCCCATTCGACTTCCTCGATGCGTGAGGTGCATCTCGGGTCCGCACGGATCGCCCTGGCCCTGATCGCGAGGTCAGACAGCTGCCTGTTCAAGGCAGCTTCCCGGAAGACCTCTTCCTTGGTGACGGTGATCGTGCCGTCAGAGTTCTCGATCACCGCGGACGCCAGCGCGCTCAAGATCGTCACGGTCGAACACTCGCCCCATTATGCGTCCGCAACCAAGCCCCTCAAAGGCCGTCCCCAAACCTCAAGGGTCCAACTGCGTGTCAAATGGGAAACTGTCCTGAACGCCTACACGAAAATGTCTGCCCGGCTCCGCGCGATGGCGGTAGAGCGGGCGTCGATGTCGATGTCCCGCCGCTGTCGGGTTTGGCCCAAGCCAACAGTCTGGAACGGCGCCCTGAGCTGAGCTGCCTCCTTTGCTCAGGCGCGAGCGGCGTTGAGAGTGCCAGTCGCTCCTGCGAACTTGACGCTGAGCGGAAATCTGACCTTGGGCATCCCTCGGCTCGGACCTCAGCGCTCGCATCGCCAGGAAACAGCGGTCATCAGCGGTTACTGCCCGCGCCGCTCGTGCTGCGAGGGGGGTCAGCCACGGCGGTGACCCCCGTCCCGTCAACCCCGTAGCGACCGATCGCGTCACGGGCTCTGCGCACCCCCGTTATGGCGCCGCGGACTGCCGGCCGGATCGGGCGGATTGAG
>JBKQIR010000128.1:0-4059 GCA_052148275.1 Solirubrobacteraceae bacterium | reverse complement strand
CCCACACCAACCACCCCCGACACCACCCAGACCGCTCCTCAACCACCCCCACAACCACGCTCACACCCCGCCGGGGCCATCCCGGCCGGCGAACCCGGTCTCACACGGCCCGATCGCTTGTTTTAGGACTAGCTACTTCCCGCGGGTGCGCCGTGCGACGCAGAGCGGTGCGGCCGAAGCCACGAAGCACAGTCCTGCTTGTCGCCGATAGCAGGGCCCGCGAAGGGGCGTGCAGAATCCTCGCTCTGCATAGGCACGCCCTGCTGAAGTGCTTTCCGCCGGATCCGATGCCGCCGGTCCAGCGGACGATCGCAGTTTGCCGCCGGCGACTGGCCGAGAGCCTCGCTCGGTGCCGGGAGCGAGGCGGGCGCGACGGCGTGCAGAATTCGCGACCTGTATACGCAGAGGCGATCGGAATCAACGCCGCCGCGCTCTGCTTGGACGCTCGACAGCCGGAGATAGTGGCCGCTTGTGGAGAGAGCTTCGGGGCGGACCGCATCTAAGCCGGAAGACCGCCTTTCTTGCGTCTGGCGACGCACGGCGGTCAGCCCCGGTCAGATGGCACGCAGCTCCCGTGCCCGCGCGGTCCAGGGCGTCGCCCCGAGCCGCTCGAACGTGGCCCGGGCTATAGCAAGCGTGGCTCGGTCCACCTCAATGGCACCTGCGGCCTGGTGCTCACTGCGCTCGACCGCGATCACCGCGCTCTCAAATTGGAGACCGCACTCGCTCGTCTGCCGGTGCGCGTGCGCCCAACACTCGGCCGCGCGCGCACGCTCGCCCGCACGGACTGCGAGGTGAGCCTCGATCCGCAGCGCTTGCGCGAGCACCGGCGGAGTCCGCTTCATCGCGCCGGGTCCGCGTAGCGCGGCGAGCGCCGCCGCGAGCGGCGCGCTCGCCGAATCAGCGACCAGCCGGTCGACGATCGGGGCGAGCCACCCCGTCCATTCGGCGTAGTCGGCGGTATCGGCGTTCGAGATCAGCCGCCCGAGTTCCGTCGCACCTCCCGCGTGCTCGCCGGCGAGCACTGCGACCCGCAGCACGCGGAAGTCGCTCTCGAACACGCTTGACCCAGCGTCACCGCAGCTGCGGTCGTGCTCGGCGACGAGCGCCCGCGCGCGGTCGTCCTGCCCGCGTCCCAGAGCGATCACGACCAGCGGCGCGATCGCCATCCCGACATAGAACGTCGGCACGTGCGCCTTGACCGACTCGATCTCGGCGACCGCCCGGTCCCACTCGCCGAGCGAGCAGAGTGCGCGGCCGAGGACAAGCCGGATCCAGCGTTCGAAGAAGCGCTCCCCCGAGGGCTCGGCAGCGGCGATCGCCTCACGCGCTCGGTCGGCCGCCTCGGTGTAGCGCCCGACCGACGCGAGTGCCACGGCGAGGTTGCCGGCCAGCAACGCGACCTGTCGCGGGTCATGCTCGCCGGCGAGCGCGACCGCGCGCCGCTAGACCGCGATCGCTTCCTGCGGGCGCTCGAGCTCGCTGAGCGCGCTCCCACGCGCGCTGAGTGCGCGCCTCGCCGTGGTCGCCGCACTCCTCGGCGATCTGGACGGCGCGCGTTGCCACCGACAGCGCCTGTTCGTGATCACCGCACTGATAGAGCGCGAACGCGAACACGCTGCGCGCGAGCGCGCTGACCGCATCGTGCTCCTCACCGAGCGCGGCGTCTAGCTCGCGCAGCGCCGGCAGCAGCTCGGACGGGGCGCGGACGTAAGAGAGCGCATGCAGGTCGTGTGCACTTACACGTAGTTGTGCGCGCTCCCGGCCCGCCGCGGCGTGGATCTCCTGCGCCGCGATGTAACGCTGATGCGCCGCATCGGCGTCCCCAACCCTGAACGCGACGGTCCCGGCGCGCTCGAGGATCGTCGCCCGGTCAAGCTCGTCGACCGCAAGCTCGGCGGCGCGGTCGAACAGCGACAGCGCCTCGGTCAGCGCCCCGACAGCGGCGGCGCGCTCGGCCGCGGCGCCCAGCATCGCCCGTGCGCGCTCCCTGATCGAGGCGACGTCGTCGGCCTTCGGGTCAGCCTCCTCGGCGGCAAGCAGGTGGCCGGCGAGCACAGCCGTCAATTCCGGCTCGGTTCCGCCGGGTTGCGACAGATAGTCGACCGCCGCGAGGTGGCAGCGCTTGCGCTCGCGGCGCGATAACCGAGATAGCGCGACGCGCCTAACGACCCCCTGGAGAAACAAGTAGCGGCCGCGCAGCGGCGAGCGCGGGTCGCGATCGAAGCCGAGCAGAGCGATCGAGACGAGACCGTCGAGCAGCACACGCGCGTCAGCGGGCTCAACCCCAGCGATCGCCGCGGCAGCGGAGGTGGAAAAGCTCTCGCCGAGGACCGCGCCGGCGGTCAGCACGCGCCGCTCGAGCTGGCCCAGGCGATCGAGCCGCGAGCCGACGAGCGCGCTGATCGTCGGAGGTACGGTGAGCTCACCGAGCTCGCCGCGGAAGACGTAACGCTGGTCCTCGACGGCTAGCACGCCGCGGTCGGCGAGCGTCCGCAGCGTCTCCACCGCATACAGCGGGATGCCGCCGCCTTCGGCGCGAATCGCCGCGAGAAGCACCGCCGGCGCCCCGGCCACGGCGCCGGCGACAAGCTGGTCCATGTCCGCGTCGCTGAGCGGTCCGAGCTCGACCGCGTCGGCCGCGGCGACGAGCGGATGTAGACGCAGGTCGGGGCGGCTGAAAGCCAGGATCAGGATCGGCGCTGCCTGTGACCAATCGCGCAGGTGCGCGATGAAGTCGAGCAACGCCTGGTCGGCGAGCTGCAGCTCCTCGAACGCCAGCACGACGGGACCCTCTGCGGCCAGGCGCTCGAACAGCGCGCGCCACGCCGAGAACAGCTCGCCCTGCTCGATCGGCTCGCGGCCGTCGTCAAGGTCGAGCAGGCGGTTGAGCGCACGCACGAGGCGCCGGCGCTCCTGCGTGTCGTCTGTGAACCGCTCTTGGACGAGCTGCTCGACCAGCTCTCGCTGGCGGTCCACGCCGTCATCTCGCCGGATCCCGAGCGCCATCCGCACAACGTCGGCCAGCGCGCTCAAGCCTGTCCCCTCACCGAAGCTGACCGAGCGGCCTCGGTGCCGGCGAATCGGCGCGCCACGGCCGGCGCGCTGCTCGAGCTCCCAGCCGAGGCGTGACTTGCCGATTCCGGCGTCGCCGATCACGCTCACGATCCGGACGCTTCCGCCGGTGCACCGCAACGTCTCCAACGCCGCCGCGATCCTGCGCAGCTGTCCCTCGCGCCCGACGAACGGCGGCTCGAAGGTCGTCGATCGACCGGCGTCGTCGAGCTCATCAAGGACGCGCAGCGCGCGCCACACGCGAACCGGCGCGCTCCTGCCCTTTAGCGTGTGCTCGCCGGCGTCCGCGAACCCTATCCACCGCTTGCACGCGAGCCGGGTGATCTCGTCCACGAGTACCGTGCCCGGGTTCGCGATCGACTGGATCCGCGCGGCCGTGTTGACCGCATCGCCGGTGACCATGCCCTCGTGCAGGCTCCCGACCGTGACGGCTGCCTCACCCGTGAGCACGCCGACGCGTACGCGCAGCTCGGGGACCGCGAGGCGCCGCGCGAGCGCTGCGACCGCCTGAACGATCTCGAGACCGGTCCTGACCGAGCGTTCGGCGTCATCCTCGTGCGCCAGCGGCGCCCCCCACACTGCCATCACCGCGTCACCGATGAACTTCTCGATCATTCCACCGTAATCGCCGACGATCCGCCGCACCTCGACGAAGTACTCGTCGAGCACGTCCCGGACATCCTCGGGGTCGCGCGATTCGCTGAACGTAGTGAAGTCCACGAGATCGCAGAACAGCACCGACACCAGGATGGTGATGTTTGTCGGGGGCGCGGTTGAGGTCGTTTGCGGGGTGATGAGCCGGTGGCTTGCATTGACTCTGGTTGGCCCACGAGGACCCGCCGGCGGGTCGCTGACGGTGGCTTGTGCGGCGGCAGTGAGAGCCGTGGGCGTCTCGTTGCCAGGATTGATTGAGGAGGGCACGTCGCAGTCGGCGAGGTAGCTGGGTTCCGGGAATCACGACTCCAGGGAGCCCCTTGTGACGCT
>JBKQIR010000127.1:0-2532 GCA_052148275.1 Solirubrobacteraceae bacterium | reverse complement strand
TGGCCACCACGTTGATCGTCTCGGTCCCGACCTCAATGGCCACCTCCGGATGGGCCTTGAGGTTGTGATACCAGTCCGGGTTGGTCGGCGCGCCGGCCTTCGAGGCGAAGATCACGTAGCGGTCTCCATCGCGCTGGTAGGCGAGCGGATTGACGCGCTGCTTCCCCGACTTCGCTCCAGTGTGGTGAAGCAGGAGCAGCGGCATCGACTCGAACATCCCGCCGACCCGCCCACCATTGGCGCGGAACTCCTCGATGATCTTGGCGTTGAAATCTGCGGGGGAGGTCGACATCGGCTCCTCAGGCGTTCTCGGGGCTGGTTGGGGCGGCGCAGACGACGCGTTCGGCAGAAGACAAGTCTTGCAGGCACGGCGCCTCCCTGGGCGCTATGCAGCCGGACCCAATCTGGTCGGCGGGTTTCTGCGACCTCGCCTCCCCGCTCACGTTTATGCGCCGTTGTGCCCGACGTGTGCTCCTCGGTCGGACGAAACGGAGCAGTCCGACCCGCCCTCTGGTTGCCGGTGCTCGAACGAGAGTCCTCCTGATCGGACGCTCGAGTTCGTCGCATAGGAGGCGCGCCGCCGACAGCGACCGGATCGCGGATGCAGAAGTCCGTGCTTTCCTCCTCGCCCGTTCTCCCACGCCTTCTTGTGGGCGATAGCGCAAGTCCGAGGGCCAAGCCGGCCAGCCGCGGCGGACTACTGCTTCCGGCGCTGGTGCTTGCAGCCGAACAGGTCGCAGCTAGCGATCTTGCCGTCCCTGCTGCCGCGCGGACCAGGGGCGCGGTCGGGACTGCGGCCGAGGCCGGTCGCGTGACGAACGCAGGTCTCTCTGCCAGCCCGGCTGCTGACGCGCAGGAAGAGCGCACGCCGGTTCGGCAACGCCATCAGAATCCGGAAGCCGCCAGTCGACGTGCAGCGCTCTCGCTTGTCGTCCGCTGCGCCGCAGACGCCGGTGGCGACACATGATCCCGCCTTCGACGCGGTGCGAGCGTGACCACCCGGCGTTCATGCGGGAGCGTCGACACTGCTCTTGCTGATGCACGTTTTTGGTCAGGCCCCGGCTTGCTGCCAGCGATTCATGGCTACCGGTGGCTTCCGGGACCGCGTTGGTTTATGCTCGCGCCGTCCCCAAGGGGGGAACCGTGCTTCGCGATGGGGCCATCCGGTGCGGTCCGTGTCCAGACAAGTGTGGAGGTTGTGATGCGAGTAGCGAGAACCATGATTGGAGTCGCCGGGACGCTCGCCTGTGTAGTCGCTGGTGCTTCGGTCGCGTTGGGGGCGGGCTCGTCGAAAACGCCGGCCGGCGGTCCGATCCAGATATTCGTTCAGCCCGGGCAAAGCCAAGGCAACGGCAAGATCCTCTTCACGGGCGCGGTCGGCGACTACGGGTCAAGCTCGCCTGTCACCAGCAGCGGTGGCAAGAAGTTCGGGTCGGCGACCCTCAAGAAGGGCACGATCCTGATCGATCTCACGGCCATCACGGCGAAGGTCGATAACGCCAACCCGACCGTCAACGCCGCGACGTGCTCCGGCTCTCTCACCGAGACAGCTGCAGCGCCGGTCGTAAGCGGCACCGGTCTCTACGCCGGTATTCACGGGACCATCCAGCTCACGGAATCTTTTGGTTTCATCGGCTCGACCTACAAGAGCGGCTCCAAGAAGGGGCAGTGCAATATGAGCAACAGCGCCACCACGGTCGCCCAGATGGGGACTGTCTACGGCAAGGGCAGCGTCAGTTTCTAGTTCCTGAACCGGCCTGGCGAAACCCCGCTAGGCCGGTTTCTAGCCGTCCTCGGGGACGGTGCAAGCGTGACCGCTCCGGACGAGTGGCAGCACTCCGCTCCGCTGATCGCCGGACTACTCCTCCGGGGCGTAGCGGAAGTACCGCGCGATGGGCAGAGCAGGTTTCCGGCTGAAGTTGGGTCGCGCCCCTCCTCCTCGCCAAGCGCGGGGCGAATCGCTAACTGCGACCCTGTTGGGCTGCAAGCACCAGCGCCGGAAGCAGTAGTCCGCCGCGGCTGGCCGGCTTGGCCCTCGGACTTGCGCTATCGCCCACGAGCAGAAGCCCGGTACGAGTTGTTGCCGCGCTTTCGGTTCCATCGTTTCGGGCCCCGAGGCCGGCTTCCTTTTTCAACGGAAAGCATTCGTCAGCGTTCGGGTGCAGGGCTCTCATCCGCCCAAGGAAGATCATCAACGTCCTCCGCGTTTGCGTGGCCGATCCGGGCCTGGATCTGGAGGCTCGAGATGCACGATCTCAAAGCCGTAGCGCTCTGCGAGGCGGGCGGCTACCAGCGACCGGTGACAAGCCGGGGCGGTGGCCTCTACGCACATCAGCGCGGCGATGCCGCGGACCGGCAACTGATGGACCAGCGGATCCAAGGGGATCAGATCGAGGATCTCCTCGGTGTATCGCCGTACGTACTCGGGCGCCAATCGCACCCGGGATCGCTTGCCGACACCTTCGCGATCATCCACTCGGTATTGCAGGTGGCGCAGCTCGGTGTCGGGGGCAAGCTCGGGGTGATGCGCGT
>JBKQIR010000126.1:0-3765 GCA_052148275.1 Solirubrobacteraceae bacterium | reverse complement strand
AGCCATTCGTCAAACTCGCGCGCACGATCACCGAACAGCGATCCGGGATCGAGGCCGCGATCCAAAACGGGCTCAGCAACGCCAGGGTCGAGCAAGTGAACACCCAGATCCGGCTGATCACCCGACGAGCATACGGATTCCACTCCCACACGCCGCGATCGCACTCGCGATGCTCGCCCTCGGCGGACTCTGCCCACCACTACCCGGCCGGTGACACCACCCACGGTTGATGCAGGAGCTTCTTTATTCGGCTCCGCCATGCCTCAACGATAGTCGTTGCCGAACTGGATCATCGGCTGTCGGTTTTATCGAGATCCAGCAGTCGAGTCGTCGCTGCGGCCTCAGCCGCGCGGAGTGTCGTTGTTCGATCATTCCGACAGCCAGCGACCCTGCCATATTCAGCCGATGACCAGCGCTAACGAGGCTCCCGATCTAGGGCAACTCGCCGCCGAGCAGATCGCGGCCTGCCTGCACGCGGTGTCCGGCGGGTCTCCGCTTCAGGTCGACTCCTCTTCTGAGCTCTGCTTCACACTCGAGCTGCTCATCCCGGAGGTCCTCCGACGGAAGCACCCCGAGTGGGCCCGCGAGAGCATCGACGGGTTCTTCTTCTCGTCCGCCGTCAAGACCGCTGAGAGGTCCGCCGAGCTAGCAGGAACCTGCATCCTCATCGGCGACCAAGCGGTCACGCCGTTCGCTTTGACTCTCAGTCTTTCGGATGCGGAGGGGTTTCGGGCCTTCAGAATCAGGTTGGGCGAGCCGGGCAAGGGCCCACTGGGTATCTCTGGGCCCGAGTGCAATTCGCCTGCCGCTCGGGATGTGCTCGTCGGCCTCAACACGCGGCTGGAACGCATCAACTGGGTCTATGACGTCGTCTGCTGATGCCCGCCCAGTCGCTAGATCAGCGTGTGTTCGTCCTCTCCTTTGGGCTGGAAGCGACAGCGCTGGCGACAGCGCGAAGCGACGACCTCAGCGAGGCTAGCGCGGCCGTCGCAATTGGCGCAAAGGGACGACCTCAAGCTCGACCGGCGGCTGGCTACGCCGGCGTCGGTGGTTAGCGCCAGGTCCAACGACGTGTTGGAGTAGCGAGGTCGTCGCTTTCACGATGGGCCAGGAGGCCGGGTCCGTGTCCGAACCCCGATGAACGCGCGCCTTCTGCGATACTGTTTTTACGCACGGGCGTCTCGACGTCCGATCGGGACATCGCGCTAATGAGCTCGTCGCGCTGCAGCTAGACGTGCTGCGCGGCGCCGGCGTCGAGCGGATCCTCAAGGACGTCGGTTCCGGGTCGCTCAAGCGGCGCGCATAGCTCGACTCGTTGACTCGACCGCCTGCGCGCAAGCGACACGCTGGTCGTGTGGAAGCTTGACCGGCTCGCTCGCAGCCACGGCCACCAATCGAGCTCGTGCTTGAGCTGAACCGCCGCGGGGTGGCGGCTCGGGTCTTTGAACCGAGCCGGTCGACACCGGGGAAGCGGTCAGGTTCCGTTCGGGGAGACTCCGAGGTCGCGTTGCGAGGAGGCGGGCATGTGGGCGACCGGGCAGTGGTATGAGCTTCTTCGAACGAGATCCGCCAGCGTCCTTGTGTCGCGGTGAGCATAGACCGTCCGCCAGCACGGAAAATCAGCTCCGTCGCTTACGTGGCTGACGCTCCACATACAGCTAGACATAGGATTCATTATCGAGCGTTAGTTAGAACTGCAACTGCGGCCTTCTGGGGGTGTCACCACCTCACTGGTCACCTGGGAAGCACCCACAGCGGCCTCCCCCGCCAGATCTCCCGCCGGCGCAGGCTCTGGCGCCGGCGTGACGGGACCCGGCTTGACCGGCGACCACGTCGACCGGGCAGGGCCACCAGGCAGCCGCTGATCACGCGACCGTCCAGCCACGCCAGCAGGGCCGAGCCGCAGCCCTCCTGCGTGGGCACGGAGAGCGCCAGACGTGCCATCACGCCGTCGGTCGACGAGGTGAGCCAGTTTTCGGCGATCATGATCTTGCTCCTTGGGCGTGAGGATTCTGACCCGCCGGCCTCCAAGCTGCTCCTCGGCCAAGGCGCCGAGATTCAACCGATTTGCATTGACGCAACCCAGGCGCGTCCTCAAGCTGCAGGTCGTTCAACACGGCAGCGAGGGCGCTCTCTCCGGCACAGGCGAGCCGCTCCCTCAGGCACAGTCAATTGGCCGGGCGCCGCAGACGTCGCCCAACCTGCCAGAACGGCCGAACCGGCGACCATCACCAGCCAGGCGAGTAGGTGAGTGGGAGAGAGCAGCACGATCCAGAAGCTGACGGTCCACAGCCAGGGCACGATCGATCGGCGGTGTCCCACAGCGAGCGGTGCGAACAGGACGACGAGGTAGTGCGTCCACAGCAGTGGAGAGATCAGCAGCCCGACCATGACAGCCGCCGAGAACCAACCTTCGTCACTGCCGCGCGCCCACAAAGCCATAAGCAGACCACTGCCGGACCCGACGATCACGGCGATCGCGGTGGCCGCGCTCCTAGACGCACCGAGATGCATGCCGAGCCACACAAGAGAGAACGAGTTCGACCAGTCCTCAAACGTATGCGCGTCCGTCGACAGAAGGTGTGTGTATTGGAGCAGCCCGTTGAAATCGATCGGCGCCCAGCTCGCCGCGAGCAGCCCGACCGCTGCAAGCACGGAGATCGCGCTCGCACGCCACCGTCGCGTGAACACGAGCCACAGCACCAGGGGCCACGCCACGAGCTTGGCCGCGATCAAGGCTCCGACCGCAACGCCGCCGGCCCAGGAGTCGCGGTACTGCCAAGCCAACGCCAGCGCCAACAGGAACAGGCCTTCGGATTGCCCCGTGTAGAGGGTGTCGGCGAACGGATACGAGCACAGCGCCAGCGCGAACATCCGCAAGTCCCGAACCCCGAGCAGCCAGAGCGCGCCCAACAGCGCGAGCGCGTTGATCGCGTTCCAGGCTCCGATCGCGAGCCCGAAGGGAATGTGCGCCAGCGGGATCGCCGCTACGGCAAGCAGCGGGGGGGTGACGAACGAGCTCACGGTCCTCAGCAGCACCTGCGGCGACGCCGGTGGGTAAGGAGACGAGCCTCGAAGCATCGCACCCGCCGCCGGCCACAGCCCACCGTGGAAGTCGTACCCCCATTTGTGCCCGATACGGACCACGTCGATCCAGACCGCGGCGAACACGGCTGCTCCGATCACGACGATGATCAGGCTCCGCGTGACCACGTAGCGCCAGTCGACAGAAGCGATGCCGCTCACCGAGCGTGATGCTGGGTCCGACATCGCCCGATTGTTGAGGCTGAGCGCCAGCCTTACAACTGGACCTTGTTCTAGACCTAAGGGGGGCCCTAACGCATCTACGTGGGCATCTTCGCCTCAGAACGCCCACGAAGATGCGCGACTGCTCCATTGAAATCGGGGCGGAAACCGTCCTACTAACGCATCCAGGTGGGCATTCTCGATTGAGAATGCCCACGCCGATGCGTTAGGGGGAACCAGGCTAGGCTACTTGCCGCGGAAAACTCGCTAGTCGCAACCCGCCCGCCTGCAAGCACCACCGCGGTAGTGGCGCTCGCGACTGGGCGCCGGCGTAATCGTGTGTATTACAACGAGTGTCGTGAAATGGGGTCGGGCCTTCGCATAGAGAGCAAGGGTTGCCGTTCACGGGGTGTCGCCGTGATGGCTGGGGTTCCTGCGTGACTTTATGTAGGGACGAGCGAGGGGATGGGGAGGCGGTGGTGGGCGGCAGTCGCGACGTTCTGCAGGTAGGTGAGAACG
>JBKQIR010000125.1:0-5919 GCA_052148275.1 Solirubrobacteraceae bacterium | reverse complement strand
CACCACGCCCATGCGAACGTGCCTCCGACGCCGCCCACAACCGCCGCTGACGCTCGTTCAACTCCGGACCCAACGCTCGATACCGCTCGGCAATCTTCGACTCATCGATCATGCCCACGCGATACGCACCACAACCCAACATCCTGCCACAAGCCCAGTAATTCAATCGTGAGCACTAACAGTCGCGGCCTCATTTTGGATTATCAAGACCAAAACTGACCCATCTGCGGCTGCAGGGCCTAGTCGAGATGACCGAGCGCGAGCTCGCTCAGGCCGGCGCCAAGGACCCGGTGACGGTCACGTTGGCCGATACGGGGTTCTGGAACACCGAGCAGATCCAGACCCTGATCGGTCGCTGGATCCGGACGTTGGTCGCGCCGGACAACCGCCGACGAAAGACGTCAGGCAAGACCCGGGTCAGGCAGCAGCACTACATCGAGATGCGCGCGGTGCTGGACACCGACGCAGGTCGCGCGCTCTACAAGAAGCGCAAATCGATGATCGAGCCGGTGTTCGGACAGGTCAAGCACAACCGCTGCATCGACCGGTTCACCCGGCGTGGGTTAGCCACCTGCCGAGCCAAATGGCGGCTGGTAATGGCTACTCACAACCTGCTCAAGCTCAACTTGCACCAACTCCAGCCCGCCTGACCGGCGAGGCCGGCTGGCACCGCCGCCTACATCTCGGTCTTCGTCCTCTCAAATGCACCAGGCCGTCGCCGCCTTCACGAAATAGCCTCAGGACGATGCGGAAGCCGAGGGCAACTGCTCAAGCGCCGCGACGCGAGCGCGCTCGGACAGAGGGGTCACGACGGCCGTGAGTGACAGCGCATACTCGCGCCGGCATGAACGCAGGTCTCAGCCCATAGACGACGTCCTTCTCGCTTCTCGCCAGCTGGAAGGCCGACTCCCACGAGGATGACCGGACCGGCCCGCCCGGCCCCGGTGTGCGCCTCGCAAACTGGGGCCGGCGGCCAGCCGGCAGCCGGGAGGCCGCTGCTGCCGAGTGCCTCGCTCCCCTCCACACGAGCGAGCTCGCGATCGCCTCGCCGAGATCCCGATTACGCCGTCCGTCGCGGCCCCGTGATCGCTATTGCGGCGGACGCGCCGCCAGCGGCACGATAGCTCCGCCACACCTGCGGTTGTGGCGGCTGGCTTCTGCTTCCGAGCGAAGCGATCGTGGCGCCCTCGCCGGCTCTCGGTCGCAGCGCCAGAGTCGCGCTCCCGATGACGTACTACTGCTTCCTGACGAAGCGATAGCCAAGCGCCGTTACCGACTACGTGGCGGAGCAGTAGTCGGATTTGCTCCGGCGGAAACACGGCTGCTATAGCCCGGATGCTGCGCTCGGACGTTTGCTTCTGTGCACAGCGCGATCGCGTCGAAAGCCCGGTCGTCCTGCGCCGGTTCGCTCAACTCGGACGCGGCCGTCCGTTTGCAAGTCGCGACGCAACAACAAATCGGCTAGCGCCGTACAAGTTAGCTGTAAATTGGGGTGCCGGGAGACGTCATATCGGGTTCGCCGTCGTGATCGCGAGATGCAGTCACAGGACGGTCATGCCAGCTGGCGCATTGAGGCAGTCACCAGCGGCGACGGCGCGGATGCGCTGGTCAGTCAAGTCGGATCTCGCGGCGTGCTGATCGATCTGGTTGGGGCGGATCTGTCAGACTGCGGATCGGTTGGGGATTTCCGCTTCTGTGGCAGATCGGGTCTTGGAGGTGGGTGTTGAGGACGGAGATCGGATCGATTCAGGGGAGGAGGTAGGCGTCGGTGAGTGCGGTCGGGGGCGGGCAGCCTTGCTGGGTGTTTGTTTCCTACGCGCATGAGTCGCTGGAGCATGTCGAGGCTGTGCGGTCGTTGTGGATTTTGCTGCGCAGCTTGGGTGTTGATGCGCGTCTGGATTTGCCGGCAGGGGAGCGTCGGCAGGATTGGCCGGTGTGGATGCTGCGGGAGGTGCGGGCGGCCGAGTTCGTGTTGGTGGTGGCCTCGCGGGAGTATCGGCGGCGGGCGGAGGGCGACGCGCCGGCGGATGAGGGTCGTGGGGTCCGGTTTGAGGCGGCGTTGATCCGAGAGGAGTTCTACCGGGATCGCGAGGCGGGGGTGGCGAAGTTTGTCCCTGTGCTGTTGCCCGGGAGCTCGCGTGGGGACATTCCGGTGTTTCTCGGCCCGACGACAGCGACGAGCTATGCGGTTGAGGAGCTCACGCCGGCTGGGGTGGAGCGGCTGTTGCGGTTGCTGACCGCGCAGCCGTTCGAGGTCGAGCCGCCAGTGGGGCAGGTCCCCGTACTGCCTGCGCGGTCGACCGCGTTAGCGGGATCGCCGGGTCCTCGTGCGGCGCTGGCGCATGAGCTCGTGCTGGCGGTTGTGTGCGAGCGCGGGCGGGTGCAGTGTCGGACGGCGTTGGCGGGGACGGGTGTTGGGTGAGCGCGAGGCGCGGGTCCCGTTCGGGATGGATGGTGTGTGGGAGGCGTTGTCGACTCGGCCGCTGGAGGCCGAGGTGCGGTTGGCGGAGGCGGGCCAGCGGCTGCGGGAGGCGCTTCTGGATCCCGTGACGACGTCGAGTTTGATCGAGTTGCTTGATCGATCGCCGTTGGGCACGGTGATCGATCTCGTGTTCGAAGCCGAGGGGGACGCGCTGGTTTTGCCTTACGAGCTGTTGCGCCTTCCGGATGGTCGGCTGCTCGCGACGGTGCCGGGGGTGCGGATGCGTCGGCGTGTCGGCGGGGTCGAGCGTGCGGGGACGCCGCCTTTGCCTGGGCCGTTGAAGATCTTGGTTGCGGTTGGTGCGCCGGAGGAGACGCGGACGGCGAGCGCGCCGCTTGATATCGAGGCGGAGATGCAGGCCATCTTGGATGCTGTGGGGAGCGTTGCGGGCGCGGATCGGGCGCAGGTCACGATCCTCGAGGTCGGCGGTCCGGAGCAGATCGGCGAGGCTCTGAGGCGTGAGCAGTACCACGTGTTGCATCTGTCTGCGCATGGTTCGCCGGCGGGGGTGGAGCTCGAGGATGAGGACGGTGATCCGGTTGCGGTGACGGTGGCCGAGCTTGTTGAGTTGCTGCGTGCCGGCGGGCGGCCTGTGCCGCTGATCGTGCTGTCGTCCTGTGCGGGTGCTGCTGCGGGGACGGGGGGACTGGCTGGCGCGTTGGTGCATCACGGCGGCGAGCGGGTTCTCGCCATGCAGGCCGCGGTCAGCGATGGCTATGCGACGAAGTTGGCGCGCGCGTTGTATGAGCGGCTGGCGGGCGCGGCGATCCCGTCGGCGGCGCTGGCGGAAGCGCGACGTGAGCTTGAGGTCGCTGCTCGGGCAGGGGCGAGCGCGGGCGGTCTTCCGGTCTTGCCGGAGCACGCGGTCGCGACACTGCTGGTCGCCGGCGCGGACGGGCCGTTGGTCGATCCCGTGGCTGCGCTTGAGCCGTTGTCGCGCGCGACGGAGCTGCCAACCGGGGCGGGGTGCGTCGGCTGCCGATCGGGTACCTGATCGGCCGCCGCGCGCAGCTGCGCACGGCGATCGCGGCGGTGCGTGGCGGGCAGGCCGCGATTGACCGGTATGGGGCGGTTTCGGGGGTGGCGTTGATCGGGGTCGGCGGGATCGGCAAGACGGCTTTGGCGGGGCGGATCGAGGCGCGGCTGGCTGGTGAGGGGTGGCTGGCGGCGGTGCACGTCGGGCGCTGGAACCCGGCCGCGTTCATTTCGGCGATCGTCGCGGCGCTGGCGGCTCCAAAGTGCCGCGACGACGGGTGGCTTGCTGACGCACTGGCGGTGTTGAGCAGCCCGGAGGTGCCGGACACCGCCAAGGTGGAGCGGGTGTTCGCGCTGCTCGAGCACGCGCGGATGTTGCTGGTGTTCGATGATTTCGAGCAGAACCTCGACGTGACCGGAACGACGATCTCCTTCAGCGATCCCGGGTTCGGCGAGGTGTTCGCCGGGCTGTGCGACGCGGCCGATCGGGGACGGCTGCTGATCACTAGCCGCTACCCAATCCCCGACGCCGGCCCGTTCGTGCTGGCGGTTCCAGTGCCGCCGCTCAGTCGCGCCGAGCTGCGACGTCTGCTGCTGCGGCTGCCTGCGCTACGTGACCTGGACGCACCGGACCGGCGGGCGTTGGTGGAGATGATCGGCGGCCACCCGCGGCTGATCGAGTTCGTTGACGCGCTCGTGCGCGGCGGCCGCGGCTCGATGAAGGACATCACGATCAAACTCCGCGCTCTCTCGATGGGCGTGATCGCCCCATCAGGCCGCCGCGACCTCGATCAGGCGATCGGTGAGGCGATCCTGCTCGGGAGCCGCGACATCCTGCTCGACACGCTCATGCAAGGCCTCAGCAGCGAGGAGCGCGAGCTGCTCCTGCAGGCGGCCGTCTCAACCGTCCCGAAGTCGATCGCCGATCTCGCCGTTGCGCGGTGGGGCACGACCGCAACGCCCGCCGAGCAGGCAGCGGCTATCGCCACAGCGGAACGTCTGCTCGATCTCACACTGCTGTCGGTTGCTGACAACGACGAGATCGTGATGCACCCGTGGATCGCCGAGTCCGTCTCGACCCACCAGGACGAGCACCTCGCGTTGCGGAACGACCGCGCCGCCGAGATGCGACTGTATCGGCTCCAAACCGGTCGAGGCGGATTTAGCGATCTGGTCGAGATCTGTCGCCACAGGGGCGCCACCGCGAGGTTCAAAGAGGTCGTTGCGTTCGCGTTCCAGGCCGTCGCCGCGCTCGCGCAACAACTTGGTCAGCAATCGGTGGCCGCATTCCTCGGCGAGGTCGTACCGATGATCCCGGCCGACACCGACGGCTTTCTGCCCCTCGCTGACCGCGAGAGCCAAGCGCTGCTCAACACCGGCAGCCCGAGTGCCGCGCTGCGACGAACACAGACGATCCTCAACACCACCCGCCAACGCGCTGAGGCCGACCCGGGCAACGCGCAGGCGCAGCGCGACCTCTCCGTCTGCTACGAGCGGCTGGGTGACTTGATGCTCCAGCTCGGTGACGGCGCGCAGGCCGAGCGCTTCTATCGCGACAGCCTCGCGATCCGGGAGCGGTTGGCGCAGGCTGACCTGGGCAACGCGCAGGCGCAGCGCGACCTCTCGATCTCCTACGAGCGGCTGGGGGACCTGATGCGCCAGCTCGGTGACGGCGCGCAGGCCGAGCGCTTCTACCGCGACGATCTGGCGATCGCGGAACGGTTGGCGCAGGCTGAACCGGGCAACGCGCAGGCGCAGCGCGACCTCTCGATCTCCTACGAGCGGCTGGGGGACCTGATGCTCCAGCTCGGTGACGGCGCGCAGGCCGAGCGCTTCTACCGCGACGATCTGGCGATCGCGGAGCGGTTGGCGCAGGCTGACCCGGGCAACGCGCAGGCGCAGCGCGACCTCTCCGTCTGCTACGAGCGGCTGGGTGACTTGATGCTCCAGCTCGGTGACGGCGCGCAGGCCGAGCGCTGCTACCGCGACAGCCTCGCGATCCGGGAGCGGTTGGCGCAGGCTGACCCGGGCAACGCGCAGGCGCAGCGCGACCTCTCGATCTCCTACGAGCGGCTGGGTGACTTGATGCTCCAGCTCGGTGACGGCGCGCAGGCCGAGCGCTTCTACCGCGACCAGCGGGCGATCGCGGAGACCGTCCTGACCGCCGACGATGCTTGGCCGCAGTCGATTCGCGAGAAGCTTCGATCGCTTGAGGACGATGCGAAGAGGACTTGACGAGCCCGAGAGCGCTTCTCAAACCCGAATTCGCGCATTTCGCCCCGCGGTATGCGCGTCTCGTGAAGCAGCCCGAGGCGCCCAAGGCGGCGTATTCCGGTAAGGGGGGTCTCCATCTAAATCAGGTCGGCCTGTCTCGCTACTCAGACGGGCATCGGGTGCGAGAGCCGCACCGGGCACCCGACGATGCCGGCTGGTGGCACATCACGCTGCGTGAGAGCCCAGAG
>JBKQIR010000124.1:0-4491 GCA_052148275.1 Solirubrobacteraceae bacterium | reverse complement strand
GCCGCACACACCACCGAGCAGCTCCTGGCTGCATAACCGCGCGCCAGGCCCCCAGCCGCGGTCACGCTTCGGGCCAGACGACACTAACGTGAGCACCACCCCAAACCCCCGGCCCCCCCGGGGCCGGACTTGGCGCGCGCGGAACCGTCACCGAGCACGGACGCGAGGTCCACCCGATCGTTCTCCGTGCGCGAACGCGCACACGACGAACCTCAACCCCCCGCCTTGCCCCCTTTCGCTGCCCCAATCTCCAGCCCCCGAAAACGCCACGCGTGATCGTCTCACGGGCAGGGGCTTGACATAGGAGCCTTCGTCGCACACCGAACCGGATCCTCGCCGTGGTCCGCGGGACCTCGTGATCGGATTCGCGCGATTCCTATAGTCCGGGCTGTCGTGCGCCCGCGATTCCTTTCATCGCGACGCGCTTGCAGAGAGCGCCGCCGCCAGCAAGCGGTGTCGGCGCTTTCCGTCACACCGCGACGCGGTGTATCGCCCGATCCCGCCTCGTACTTGGCGCCACTTGCGACGACGTCGGCTGCGGGCTTGGTGTCGTCGCTTTCCGCCTCGCGCTTGCAGCCGGACGGCATCGCAGTTAGCGATTTCGCCCGCGTGAAGACCACGCGAGCGGAGAACGGCACGGCGCGAAGCCGGGCAGCACAGCCCTCCTCGTCGCCGGATGCAGGGCGCGCGATGGGCGTGCCGAATCGCCGCGGTGCCTATGCATTGCGACCTGCCTGCCGTCGGCTGCCGGCAGGCGTTGTGAGCATCTCGCGCCCTCGCTTTCGCCGTGAGTGCCTCGCGCGGTCGCTGCTCCGTTGCATGGAAAGCAGCAGCCATCAGCAAAAAGGCGAGCCAGCGAGCGCTTGTCGCTTGTCGGCCAGCGGACACGCGTCGGCCAAACAAATCCCTGAGCCGACGCGCCCTGGGTAAAGTCGCCATGACCCCACGCGAGGAGCCCAATGCCGACGCTCTCTGAATTGCTTGCACAGGAGTACCCCGACGACTCAGGGATCGCGAACAGTTGGCGCGACCGACTAGCAGATCCAGACCTTCAGCGGTCAGCCTTCCTCGCCGCAGAAGGGCATCCAGCGCTCGCGGCAGAACGAATCCTCGGCGTTGGCGTCACACAGCTAAGCGTGCCGTTCTCGGCAAGCAGGCTCGGTCCAGCGATTCTCGTTCAGTTTTCCGCGCCGCTTGTAGTGCGTGTGCTGCCTGGTGATCAAATCTCGTACACCGGCGCGCGAACTGCAACTCGCGATGAGGTCGAGGCTCTGGCGCGCGTTCGGAGTCAGCTCGCCGGGTATTTGGAGTGGTCACCCGATGAGTTGGCACTGATCGCGCTGCCGGCGCCGCTCCCGCAGATCACACCTGGCGATGCTGCCCACTCAACCGGCGGCCAGGGTACTTTCGGCGCGCGGATTTGGACAAAGAGCGGCGCGCGGGGAATATCCACTGCGGGCCACGTCGCGCCAACGCTGAGCGCGGGCGTTTATGACGCATCCCTGAGCCAGATTGGCACCGTTTCGGATACGGTTGATTGTAACGCGGTAGGAGCACGAATTGCTACCGCTGACATTGCGGCAATCGAGCTGGGCCGTGGCGTCCAGGACAGCCCGGGGCATGCTCCCGTCCCGACCGGACCTGGGACGTTGAGGGTTTGGGATACCGTCACTGCCTACGGCGCGAAGACTACGGGTCTGTCGTCTGCAGTAAGCGTCGCTCTGGCGACGTTCGCTGGGCCGACCCTCACGACTGGTGATTACGGCGAGGCAGCCATCACGATGTATCCAATCTCGACAGCGGGCGACTCGGGGGCGCAGGTCTACAACCACCACGGGGCACTGGTTGGACATATTGTCGCGGGATATCCGGGTGTTTACAGCGTGATGCAAGACATCACCTATCAGCTCGCTGCAGTCGCGGCGACGTTGCGGTGATGCGCGGCGCCGACATCGCGGTAGTCATCCCTGCGTCAGTGGCTCTAACAGACACCGTTAATGTAGTTGTCTACACTTCGCTGGCCGGCGCGTCACTTTGCTTAGCCCTTGCTGTGATCTTCGCGATCATTGACCACCGACAGGCGGCTGCCCAAATCAGGGCCGCGGCGCGAGCCGCAGCTTCTCGACCGAGCGTTGGAAGAGGTCCCGGCGAGAACCCTGCCCTGCCTCAGGCTGCGCCGGACTTCGCAGGTATCGCGCAACTCGCTGCCGGGATTGAGAAACTCAATCCTGCGGGGAGATTTCTGATCGCGGCAATCGCGTTTGCGGCAATCGCCGCAGCCACCGTCGGGCTCGGCTCGTTGGCAAACGACACGACCGCATCGAGCGCGACGCACACAACGACCGTCACGACCACCACTAGGGTGATCGGCCCACGGGGCCCCGCAGGGCCGCGGGGGCCTCGCGGCCCACGCGGTCCTAGCGGCTTCCCTTGCGCACCGTGTAACTGAGCTGCTCCGCCACAGTCTTCGCTCGCGCAGTGTTCGGTTCATTCGCAGGTAGATTCGAAGGCACGCATGTCGTCCCCGCCGACGTGCCCGGCTCTCTGCGCGGATTGCTGGCGACGTAGCTTACCAATGGAACGCCGATCGCCCGTGAATCCGCGACCCCTAACCGATCTAGCCTCGGCGTGCCGGAGAGCCGGCAGCCAATCGATTGGTGATCCGACTTTCCTCGGTCGTGACCATCTCGATAGCATCGCGGACAGTTGAGAAGGGTTCGGCGGCAGGTGGGGGCACTTCCGGTTCGACCGAATCGCGAAGCCTTGGGGTCACGGGTGGAGCACGAGGACAGCCAGAGGACATGTCGGTCGCCGTCTGAGAACTTGTCGTCGCGCTGTCGCTTTCCATGCTTTGAAGTACCGTCCCACGCGAGTCTGGCGAAGCGCAGCGTATCCGTTTCGCGCCCGTGGATGGCTAGCCAAATGGCCGGCGGAGGGATGTACGATCCGTGCGTGAATGTCGCCGCCTCCGCAGAGGCCGCCTGGAGTCGAGGGGGCTGAGCGATGGCAACCGCCGAGGTGTCGATCATCGGTCTTGGGCGTCCGTCGGCCAGCGCAAGTGAGTACATCGCCGAGATGCACCGGCGTCTCGAGCGCCAGGACAAAGTCCGGTTTCAGCTGCATGCCATGGGCACCGAGCTCGAGGGGACGCTCGACGATATCCTCGACGTGATCCGCGAGCTGCACAAGGTCCCGCTCGAGGCCGGTCTGCCGCGCGTCTACACGGTCGTGAAGATCGACGAGCGCGTCGACAGACCCAACCAGACGCTTGCAGACAAGGTGCGATCGGTCGAAGAGAAGCTGCATCGGACCGCGAGCCCTTGAACGCGCTTTCAGTGGACGGCGCGCTTCGCTGATCGCGCGGCTCGCTTCGGGTTTCACGGAGGGACGGCCATCTCGCACTCGATCGAATTGCGGAGATCCCCACTCTGTGCGACGGGGCACGCAGTCACGCTCGCCGCAACGCGTGTCGCATCCATCCTGTACTGCTCGCTGCCGCGACCAGCGTCCGCAGTCGATGGCCTTGGATGCTGCTCGTGCCCATGCGGAGTGGCTGACGCCGGTCGCGCGCGGGATGCTGGGTCGATGACTGGTTCTGTTCTTCTTGATGCTGCGGGTCGTCGTCGTTCGCCGGCGACAATGCCCGGCTTTCGGCGTGGGTGCCCGCCGCGGAACAAGGGGCGAAGCTACCCGGCCGACCCACCGTTGGTGGAAGAGATCGTTGCGGTGATGCGGTGCGCTGGTGAGCAGGCGTCTGGGCTGCGCGCTCGGGCGCTCATCGTCCTGCTCTGGCGTGCTGGCCTGCGGATCAGTGAAGCCCTGGCATTGGCCGAGACCGATCTCGACGCGGTCCGCGGCCGGATCGTCGTGCGCCGCGGGAAGGGCGGTCGACGCCGCGAGGTCGGCATGGACGCATGGGCATGGGAGCACTTGACCACTTGGCTGCAGGTGCGGGTCGACATGCCCGTGGGAGCGCTGCTGTGCGTCATCGACGGGCCGACGGCGGGCCGGCCGTGGTCTGCCACCGCGGCGCGCGCGACGTTGCGTACCCTGGCCGTGCGCGCCGGCATCCGGCGCCGGTTCGCGCCCCACCAACTGCGGCACGCCCACGCCGTCGAGATGGCCCGCGAGGGCGTCCCGCTGGTGGTCATCCAGCGCCAGCTGGGGCACGCCAATCTGGGTATCACCAGCATCTACCTGGAAGGGATCGACAGCAGCGAGATCATCAACGCCGTCCATCACCGCCCTGCACCAGTGCTGCCAGCCAGCGCCGGGCTTCGATAGCTGTACGCGTCCACCCCGGCGGAGCCACGTGCCTCCACCGTACCGCGCCGCCGGAGAGGATCCCTCGTCGCTGCCCGAGCGCATGGAAAGCGGCAGCCCGCCCGTCGTGTCCGTTCGTCGCTCCGGCTGTCCGGTAGCAGCAGCGTTGAGCGGCGGCGGCGGCCTCGGGACCGTGGCCGCTTCGATCCAGTCGCAGCAGAGCGACCA
>JBKQIR010000123.1:0-3677 GCA_052148275.1 Solirubrobacteraceae bacterium | reverse complement strand
GCCGCACACACCACCGAGCAGCTCCTGGCTGCATAACCGCGCGCCAGGCCCCCAGCCGCGGTCACGCTTCGGGCCAGACGACACTAACGTGAGCACCACCCCAAACCCCCGGCCCCCCCGGGGCCGGGCTTAGGCGCGCGCGGAACCGTCACCGAGCACGGACGCGAGGTCCACCCGATCGTTCTCCGTGCGCGAACGCGCACACGACGAACCTCAACCCCCCGCCTTGCCCCCTTTCGCTGCCCAATCTCCAGCCCCCGAAAACGCCACGCGTGATCGTCTCACGGGCAGGGGCTTGACATAGGAGCCTTCGCCGTCGAATACCTGCACGTCGCCGCGCGGCTCGGTCAGATCCCAATGGCCCGCCCGCTCCTCGAGCTCGAGGATGGCGAGGAGTGATGCGACAATGGTCGTCATGGAGCAGACGTTCGAGCTGGCGATCGGCGGATCGGAAACCACCCGCTACGTCGTCGAGCAGCAACTCGAGGACGGGCGCGTAGTGCTACGCCCGCAAACCGAGGTCGAGCAGATGCACCAGGAGCACGGCAGCCGACCGCTCACCCAGCAGGAATTCGACGAACTGATCGCCCCGCACGTGCACCCGCCCGACGGCGAAGGCTGACCCGCCAACGCCCACCCCACGACGGTCGGTCACCTTCCGGGTGAGGTTCAACGACGTCTTGTTCGCCGAGGACCTCGCCCGGTGCCGCGCCGAAGGTCGGCAGATCGGCCGGCAGGCCCGCATCGAGCTCGAACGCAACGGAGCTCCACAGCAGCTCCTCACCAGCTGCGGCGCCGAGCACCGCGACGGCACCGACCTCCCTCGCATGGTCAAGCTTTACCTCCCAGTGCCCTACGGACCGTGGGGGCTCGTCCTTCAAGGCGCCACCGACGCCACCGGGCTGCATCTGCTCGCGATCGCGTTCGGAGAACGCCACCCCTCACGGCGCCCCAGCGTCTACGACATCGCCCACCACCGCCAACACGGCACCTGGCCGTCCGGAATGCACTGAAAACCGTCCCGGCGGACCCGTCGACGAACATCGGCGGACGCCTCACGGCCGCGCCGACGGTCGGTAGGGTGCCGAGATCGCGACCCCGGAGAATCTGACGCGATGAACTCCCCAGCCAACTCGACCATCGAGCTCAACGTCAGCCGCGGCACCAGCCTGTACCTGCATCTCAACGGCCGATCGGTCCACGACTCCTACGGCGCGATCGTCATGGCCGAACTCGCGCAGCTGCGCGACTTCCCCGACGTCCGCGTGGACATCCACCTCCGCTCACGGCAACGTCCCGCCGCGGCCGCCATGGCGCAGCTGACCGCCACGGAGCTCGACCGCAACGAAATCTGGGACTGAAAGCCGGGCGGACGGCGGTGCGCGGCGGCTGGATGATCGGTGTCGCGCAGGCGCAGGGCACGTCGGCCCCGCCAGCTTCAATACTTGCGAGCGATGCGCCAGCCCAAATAGGCGGTGCCGAAAGCGAACCGGCGGCCACCGAGCGTTCCGGCAACCGCTCATGGCCGGCAGCGGGCCGACACCGGCCGGCGCTACGCTGCCGAGGTCGTGACCCTCGACAAGCTGCGTGAGAGGATCGAGCGGCGACTCGCGGAGCTCGCCGACGAGGACTGGCGGCTCCAGGCCGGCCCTCGCAGCGCTCAACGCCAGCGCCACCCCAACCACACGGACACGTTCTCCGAAGGCGCCCCGGCCAAGTCGCGCGACAAACGGTCAGGCGCCGAAACCGACGCGACGGAAGCCCAAGGAGCCAAAGAGCACGACAGCCGCGGTCGCCAAACGAGGAGCTACCCGACGGACCGTGCTCGACGCCCTCGCCGACGGGCCCGCGAGGACCGCGGGCGACATCGCGACCGCGACCGGCATCGGACGCGGCAGCGTCTCCACCACCCTGTCCAACCTCCTCGCAGCCGGGCAGGTCCTCAAAGCCGACCACGGCTACATCCGCACCAACCCCACCCCCGGACCACCAGCTCCCATCAGCGATCCCGAACAGCCAGCGGGTCAGCCGACCGCCACGACCGACCGGGGCCTTACCGCGATCCGCAGCGAACTGGCCGCGGGGCTGCGTCGCTGACCCGGGGGCCAGACCTCGCTCAGAACGCCGCGCGGCTCAAGGCGCCGATCCAGACCGTCGCGTCACACTCACCCGATGCGGCCCGACCACGAACAGCGGTTCAACCGGATCGTCAGCGATTATCTGGAGCGACCCGGCGGCGACTACGCCGAACTTCTCCGTCGCGGGCACGTCAGCTCACCAGAAGGAGTCGATCCCGAGCAGTGGCGCGCCGAGATCCGCGCCCAGGCACGCAAAGACAAGATCCGCGTCACGACTACGCGCCACGGCAACGGCGCGTTCGCCGCCCGCCAGCGATCCGTCACGGACGAAGAAATGCTGGCCGAGCTCACGCGTGGCGAAACGCTCCGAAGAATCTCGGCGGCAGCACGCGAGCTCGGGCATGCCCCCGGGCCGTGGCTTCGCAGCGGCGATGAGAGCGTCGCCGTGTGTTCGCGATGCGATGCTCGCATCTACGTTGACACCACCATCCCGCCGGTCACCGACGGCGAAGCCCTGACCCAACCATGCCCAGGCCCGTAGCGCACTCGCCCCGCGTGAGCAGACCGGCACGCGAGGGATCCTGACCCACCGCAATGGGTTCAGCGGGCCACCAGCACGGCGATCGCGCGCCGGCCGATTAGCACGGCTTGCCTTCCGGTTACCCCGGACGTTGCGCCGCGCGGCCGCGGCGGCGCTCCCCTTGGCGGGAGAGAGGATCGTGACGTAACCTCTCGATCCGACGGTGCTCGGCGGCGAGCTCGTGATCGGCGTGATGGACGTAGCGGCTGGTCGTCTCCGGCGACGCGTGCCCCATGATCCGCTGAAGCCGGGAGAGCTCGGCACGCGGGGCCGCCATGTACAGACGACCAAAAGTGTGGCGGAGGGTATGCGGATGCGCCTGGGCGGGGGGGACGCCGGCAGCGAGCATCATCGGGCGCACGATCTTGATCACCGCGGTCGTCGACAGCTCCCCGCCGGCATCGGGGAAGCTGCCGTCACGGCGCTGGCGGCCGAGCTGGCAGAACAGCCGCTCGGCGCCGACGAGCTCGGGGATCTGCTCGCGCGCATCGCGCCAGCCGTCCAGCGCGGTCGCGACGTCGGTGTAGAGCGGCACGGACCTGAGCTTGTTCCCCTTGCCATGCACCCGCAGGTAGACGCTGCCGCCCTGGTTATCCGAACGACCCCGGTCGAACGGATCGACCGGCAGCGCCCGGGCTTCCCCGGAGCGCAGACCCGCGCCGCCGAGCACCTGGAGCAGCGCGAGGTCCCGGATCGCCGCCGCCTGCGAGCCGCGGGCTCGGGCGGGCGCAGCCAGCCGCGCCCGCGCGACGGTCAAAACACCATCCCACGTCGCGCGGTCGAGGCCGTGACGGGTCGGGGCCGCGTCGCTGACGGTCGGGATCTCGACCATCAAGATCACTGTCGCGTCGATCAGCTGCAGCCGGTGCAGGTACCTGGCGAGCTTCCGCAGCGCCGCGCGCTCCTTCTTCACCGTCGCCGGGGAGCAGCGCTCCTCGAGCTCGTCGAGATAGCCGACGAACGCCTCGCTAGTGAACGCCGACACCGCCGCGACCTCAACCCCGTCACGGGCCGCCAGC
>JBKQIR010000122.1:0-10936 GCA_052148275.1 Solirubrobacteraceae bacterium | reverse complement strand
CGTTCTCACCTACCTGCAGAACGTCGCGACTGCCGCCCACCACCGCCTCCCCATCCCCTCGCTCGTCCCTACATAAAGTCACGCAGGAACCCCAGCCATCACGGCGACACCCCGTGAACGGCAACGCAAATTCGATGCACCCGGGTACTGGGTCAACGCGTTTGCGCAGATCGCCCGGCAAGAGGTCGGGACCAGTGCCGGTTGGACAATCATCTCGGGTGCGGCGCCACCGGGGACCCTCAGCACCGCCGAAGACTTCACCGTCAAGCACATCTTCGACGAGGACTTCAAACCAGCGTTCCCGGCGACCGTGGGGCTCGGAGGCCCGAGCTGGTCGCCGATCGATCCGAAGAATTGGGCCACCATCGCGCCGCAGCTCTACACAGGCGCATACGGCAACTTCGACGACGCGCTGATCGGACCGCCGGGGATCACCGATTTCTACTCCGGCTTTAGCCTCATGGACCAGCTCGGCCGAACGCTCTTCAACGATGGCGAAGGCAACAAACCCCAGCAGCTGACCCGCTGACCCTAAGCGTCTTCGAGGTCTCGGAGTGCGACACCGGACTGCTGTGTGGTCCTGGCTACGTCGCAGCACCTGTGACGCCCACCAATCCAGCTCCACCACTGCAGACTCCTGGAATACACCCGTTTCTCTACTTCTATATGGAGGCCATAAACGCCCACGGCAAGCAAACGTTCGCGGGCGGGTTCCTGACCCCCTACCAGGGTCAAGCCTGGATGCCGGCATACTGCCCAAAGGTGACACGGGGGCTTTGCGCCGGGCAGTGAGCGCTGAGCAGCAGCCGCAGAGACCGTGGAGAAGTGTCGCGTCCGGGCGCGTTGAGGATCTTGAAAGCCTCAGCGAGGCAACGTTGGAGCTTGCGGCCGAGCCGGCCGGGTGCGCCGGCCCGTTCGCTCAGCGCGACGAAATCGCGCAGGACATGCGCGAGGCACAACTGGCGTTTGGAAGCGTCGATATACAGGTAGACGGCGTAGCGGTCCGACACGATCACCCCGCCTGGTTCGTCGCTCAGCAGCGCGCGGGTCGCGTCGCGATCTCGACGCGCGGCGATCTGAAACAGCGCGGCGTCAACGGCCGCCGCGACCGACAGCCACCGCGAATCGCCGGCTTGGCGCCACGACGTTTCATCCGCGCAACGCACGGCCGCGTCGTCGAGATGCGCCAAGATCGCACGTAGGGATCCTCCAACGCGATCGAGGTCTGCTTGACGAGACCCTCGACCGAAGCGACGCTGAGCTCGATCCCGCACAGATCCGCAAGTAGCCTGCGGGTCTCCCGACGCGACACCCGCGCGGCGGCCAACGTCGCCGCGGCAGCCGCGACAGCGCACCGAACGCGCCCTGCGGCACCCCCGGCGGGCAGCGGCGCGAGCGTCTGGTGCCCGCACCCGCAACGCGTCCGCATCCGGCGATGCTCACACACCTCAACCACAACCCTGATGTCGCTCACCTGATGCACGACCGGATCGCCGTCAGCCACCCGATCCGCGTGCGCGACGGGCTCGCCGCAAGCGTCACACGCCGACGGCCAGTACGTATCGACACGATCCGGATCGGCGACCATCGGCCGCTGTTGGCCGGGATGGCCGCCCTGACCGCCCTGAGAGCGCCCCGATCCCTTCTTCCGCGGCCGCGTCTTGCGCGCATCCGGCGAATCGCGCGAGGGCGGCAACGAGCTGTTTCGCGAGTTGCGAGCGATCTGCCGCTCCAACCCCTCCACGCGCGCGATCAACTCATCAATCCTCGCCGCCTGCGCCTCGATCACCGCCGCGACCGCATCAGCGCCAGCGCGGTACACCAAATCGATCTCATCACGCCGCACACACGCAAGATTCGCTGCAACTACGAGGAATCCTTCGGAAAAGCCCGACGACCCTCTGAATGGTTACCAACGAGAAGCCGGCCCCGACACCCGCAACACCGTGGCCCGCCAACGTGACATACAACGTCAACCGAGCCTACGATCTACGCTCGATAATGAGTTATTATGACTGCTAATAACCTGGAAAACTTACCAATTCTGCTGCGCGCTTCTTTCAATAACGCGGCACCGACCTTGGTGGAGAGGGAACACCTGAGCGGCGCGCCCCTTAGCTCGACGGCAACGCATACCGTCGGTGATTGGCTCGGTCCGGGCACCAACGCGCGTCGACGACGACGCCATTGGTGACATGTCGCGCGAGGCCTCGGCGGGCTGCCGAGACACGTTGCGGCCGACAGCGGGTGTCCTCGGTGCTAGGCTCGCCCGATCCGGCGGGTCCATCTGGATCCGCGAAGCGGTGTTAGCGCTCGCAGATCGTTGCTTCCACAGGCTCCTGTCGTCCGCGACACAAGATCAAGGAGCACAACAATGGCCACCGGGACCGTGAAGTCGTTCAGCGACGAGAAGGGCTTCGGATTCATCACATTTGATCAGCCCGGAAAGGACCTCTTCGTCCACCACAGCGCGATAGTCGGCGACGGCTACCACTCACTCGCGGAGGGCGCGAAGCCTGCCCTCAGGCGGACAGTCCGTGGGCGTCAGACAGGACTTGCGAGAGCAGCTGCGTGGCGCACACCAGCCCGTTCTCTCCAACGTGGCCGCCCGGCGACCTTCTCGGGTCGTCGAGGACCTCGATGCCGTCCCCGAGGGCGACGGGGTGGAGGACTCCCTCAGGATCGAGCGGGTCGAATCCGGGGTCTTGTGGTTTGAGGGCGGAATCGGGCCGCTGAAGGTGCCCGGCGAGGTCAGCGCTGTTGCCGAGGTCGGTCGGAGCGTCACCGTGGTGCTCGCCCCGGTGCGGGGCGTGTGGCACGTGGTCGAGGTCGGCAACGTCTACCCCTGAGGTAAACTTTCTGGCGGTGAAGGGGGTCTGGGTCTAAACCAGCACAGCAAACGCGGCCCCGAGCTCCGCTCCTTAGCGCCGGATCCCGTTTCGGTGTTCCCGATGGGCCGATACGCTTCGGGATATGCGCACCGTGATCTGCGACCCCTCGCCCGACGATTATCAGGCGCTGCTCGAGCGCCGCCGCTGCTGGGGAGCCGACCGCCACGACGAGGTGTGGGAGGGTGTGCTGCACGTGACTCCCGCGCCAGGCCAACTCCACTGGATGCTCGACCAGCAGCTCGCCGAGCTGCTCGGTGCGCCCGCGCGCGCCGCGGGGCTGATCGCCGGCGGCGAGTTCAACCTCGGCCACCAAGACGACTACCGCGTCCCCGACCGCGGTCTGCACCGCCCCGAGGCTGCCAGCGACTGGTGCGCCACCGCCGCGCTCGTCGTCGAGATCGTCTCCCCCGGCGACGAGACCTGGGACAAGCTCCCGTTCTACGCCGCCCACCACGTCGACGAGCTGCTGATCATCGACCCGCACAAACGAACGGTCGACTGGCTCGCGCTCCAGGAGGGCGAGTACCAGCCAATCAAGCAAAGCACCGTGATCGACCTCGGCCCTACCCAGCTCGCCGAGCAGATCTCCTGGCCACCAACCCACACCCACTGAACCACACGATGTCGCTGCGGCGACTTTAAACGGGAGGACGCCTGCTGGCGGCCGCGGTCGGCGGGCGCCGAGGTGGCGCCCTCGAGCGCCGTGAACGTATGACGCTCTCCCGATCGGCCGAGCCTGAGCGGCCCGACTCCCCGCCGAGATCTCAGATTTGTGCCGCCGGGGAGTTACGGGCCTCGTGCCGGGTGGCCAACGGATGGGTCGGTGGACTTGGACCGAGGGCCAACGTCACGGCGTGGCGAGCCGTTTATGTTGCTGGCGGTGGGCACTGGGTTACAGCGGCGCGGGTGATTCAGGGACGCGACGACGCATGGACGCATGGAATCCGACAGCTCGCAAGTCGAAGCTCGTAAATGTGACCGCGACCTTCGCGCCATTCCCGCGCGGCACACGCCGTGAGCGCCACACGCCCTGAGCGAGGAGGAGTAGCGATGGCCGCTGCGGCTCGTTCTCCAGGACCCCCGCACGAATGGAGACTGGTGCGGATAAGGGTGGGGTGCGAGTTTCGCTTCGACGCGGCGCTTGCGGTGCCGGCGGTTGTGCTTTTGCGCGCCAGCTCGGACGGCGGCGTGACCGTTGAACGCGAGACATGGGATGGGCAGCCCAGTGCATCATTCTCAGATCTCATCGACATGTACGGCAATTACGCCAGGCGGGTCGTGATCGGAGCGGGAGCGGCGAGCGTGCGTTACGACGCGGAGGTCACGACGTCGGCCGCGGTGGATGAGTTCAGCCCGGCAGCGGTGCAGCACCGGGTCGAAGATCTGCCTGGCGAGATCCTCAGCTACACGCTCGCCAGCCGCTATTGCCTCTCCGACATGCTGTCCGACCAGGCCGTGAGCCTGTTCGGAAAGACCCCGCTGGGGTGGGAGCGGGTCCAGGCCGTCTGCGACTGGGTTCACAATAATGTCCGCTTTGATTACGCTGCCGGCAACCCCAATGCGACCTCAGTCGATGTCTTTGAGGCGCGCGCGCAACAACCAAAGCCGTTCCGGGCGTCTCGTGATCGCGCGAGGTCGCGATGCCATGGACGTGGCGATGGTGACGTCCTACGGCGAGCTGCGGCTCGAGCAGATGACTGTCTGGGCGGATGAGGTCATTCCGTCCACCGCCAGCAGCGACGATCGGCTGCGGTAAGGGACAGCCTGTGGACCTGCTCTCGCAGCATGAGTCGGGCGAGCGACCCGAGCCGGAGATCCCGCCAGCCGACGTTTGTGGCCACCCCACCGACTTCGGCCGCATCGGACGAACCGTCTACGAGGTGCAGCAGCACTTCCGCTACTGCTACGCAGCGCCGATCAGCGACCTCAGGCAGCGGCTGGTGGTCGTGCCGAGGTTGGTTCACGGCGACCAGCGGGTGCTCAGATACCGCCTGGAGGTGAGCCAGCCCCACTCGCGCGAACCGATGCGTGCCGACGACTTCGGCAACGTCATCTGTGAGGTCAACATCCCCGAGGTCCAGGAGGTCATCGCCTTCGACGTGTCGCTGACCGTGGAGCGATTGACCGGACAGGGGCCACACCTCGAGGCGACCACGACCCAAACGCTGAACAGCTATCTGCGACCGTCAGCGCTCACCCGACCGGACGCGGCGTTGCACGACGTGGCCGCCACGCTTGCCGGCAGCGGCGAGAGCGCGGCCGACCTCGCGCGCGCCGTCGGCGGCTGGGTGTATCGGCGCATGAGCTACGGCTTTGACCGCACCGGTGTGCAGACAACAGCAGGCCAGGCGCTCGCCGCGGGGCACGGCGTCTGCCAGGACTACGCGCACCTGATGCTCGCGCTGTGCCGGCTGCTCGGCCTCCCCGCTCGCTATGTATCCGGCCATCTCGTCGGCGAAGGCGGCACGCACGCGTGGGTCGAGGTGCTACAGCCCGCACCAGGACCGGCCGTCGAGATCCTCGCATGGGACCCGACACATGACCGGCCGGCGGACGTCCGCTACCTCACCGTCGCGGTGGGCCGCGACTACCGCGACGTTGCGCCCGTCTCCGGCACGTACTCCGGTCCGTACGCCGGGTGGCTCTCGACCGCCCGTCGCGTGGACATGGCCCACACAGAGCATCAGATCGCCGCCTGATCTCCAACCCAACTCGCGGAGCGTCACGACTTCTCCGCCGCACGCAGCAAACCAGCGTGCCCTCCTGAATCAGGTCCGGGCAGCCCGATCGCCGCCTCGCCAGAATCAGGTGATCCAAGCTGCCCTCTGCGCAGTCGTGCGGCGACCAGGGCACAGATCGAGCGGTCGACGGAACCCTCCCAGGTGTCGAACCGCAGGCCGATCGTCTTCGCCCCTCGGTGCGCGACCGCGGCGAGACCGTCGGACCGGAAGCGGGGCCCCGCGAGCTCGAAGCCGACGATCTCGCCGACCTCGAGATCGCTGCTGAGTTCGACGAGCATGCCGCCCGCACCAAGATCCAGGACGCTGCCAACGCCCAAGGAGCGCCCGCTCGACCGCAGGCTTGCCGACAGGTCTTTCGTGTCGGTGGTACGCGGCGGTCGGCGAGCCAATTCAGCGAACTCACCGACCGACACAGCAGCGAACCCCAGTCGCGGCAAAGATCGCCGCGCGGCTCGACGGAGCTTCCCGGAAGCGTTCAGGCTGGCCTCGCCGGCAACGCGTTTGTCCTGCGGCATCAGAAACTCATTTCGCTGGGTGTAATTGCTCCCCTATGGTTACCTTCCACCCTGCTCATTCGCTCGATCGTGATCCCACGGAAGCAAGAGAGCCAGAACCCGCGCGAGCGTCTACGAGACGAAACGAGCGACTGGGTAACGCCGATAGAAGGGGCGCCCCTAACCTAACCCCGCAGCCAAAACCAGTAACCCCCGCCTCGCGCCTCGTGGAGCAAATCGCTCCGTTGGCGGCATTCGAGCTGAAGCTGAGAATCCTGGCCGCAGGGCCAGCACCGTGCTACCAAGTGTACTCCTATCGCGAGCGCTTGACCCCAAATCCCCTTCATTCCTCGTAACTGCTGCGAACCACGGAGCTCGAACGGGAGCTGCTCGAGCTCATCGGAAGCCTACCGGCCGAGGCTGCTTGAAGCGCGGGGCTGCGGCGCGCTGACCGCGCCGCTCTTGATCGGGCGCACCGCTGGCGCCGAGCGATACCGCTCAGACGCATGCTTCGGCCGCCAGTCACGCACAGCCCCCGATTCCGTGCCCCTCAGGGCAACGAACCCAGTACCGCCTTGACCGCGGCGGGGACGCGGGACCAGTTCAAGGGACCGAAAGCGGCCATCTCCGCTCTCCAGGCGAGACAGCACATCAGCGACTGCGACGGGATGGCATTCGCCTCTTGTCGTAGTGCGAGCTCGATCGCGCAACGCGAGCTTCCACTACCAAACCCGCCGTTTCTGCTCCAAAACTAGATCGACCCGTTGCTGCGTCTGCGTTGCCCCGCATCGTCATTGATCGACCTCTAGCGCTCGAACCGGTAGCCGACGCCACGGATTGTCTTGATCCGCCCGGCGTGCTCGGGGCCGAGCTTTGCCCGTAGGCGGCGGATGTGGACGTCGACTGTTCGCGCGCCTCCGTAGTAGTCCAAATCCCACACGGCGCTCAGCAACCCCTCCCGCGAGAACGCGCGCCCGGGATGGGTGACCAGGAACTTGAGCAGCTCGTACTCCATGTAGGTGAAGTCGATACGCCGAGCGGCGATCGCCACCTGGTATGTGGCGAGGTTGACCTCGAGCGTTCCGACGTGGATGACGTCGTCTGGGCTGATCCCGTTCTGCTCGCGGGCGCGCTGGATCCGGACACCGAGCTCGGCCGTGCTGTAGGGGCGCACGATCAGCTCATCGGCGATCGAGACATCGGAGCGGGCGAGCAGGTGCTGCTCGTCGACCGCTAGCACGACCGGCACCGCAGCCAACCGCGCGTCTTCCCGCAGCTGGGCACAGATATGCGCGGGAACGGGCTCGCCGGGAGCCGCGATGACGATCAGGACCGCGGGCAGCCGCTCCGCGCCGCCGTCGTCGGCTCTCGGCTGCCCGTCAGCGTCGCTCGATGTGCGACGTGGCGTCAAGCCGAGCTGGGTGAGGGCCGCCGCCGTTTCGCTGGCCAGGCCGGGATCCTGCGCAACGATCCAAGCGTCGATCATCCGGTCGGGCCGCTACAGGGTGCCCAGGTATCGTCGGCGCTCGAACGCGCTGACGGTCTTTCGAAACTCTCCCCACTCGCGGCGCTTGTTGCGCACGTACCACTCGCACAGGCGCTCGCCAAACGTCTCGCGCACCAGCTCGGAGGACTCGAACAGATCGGTCGCCTCCCGTAGGTCTTCTGGCAGCGAGCCGGCGCGGTAGGGCGGCTCTTCGTCTTCGGGACCGAGCTCGTACCCGCGTTCGATTCCTCGCAGGCCCGCTGCGAGCACGATCGCGAATGTCAGGTAGGGGTTGCAGCCGGGGTCGGGCGAGCGCAGCTCGATTCGCGTCGCCGACGTGCGGCCGGGCCTTCCGGACGGGACTCGGACCAGTCCGTTGCGCGCGTGTCGCGTCCAGCCGACGTGCTGCGGGGCTTCGTAGCCGACGGCGAGCCGCTTGTAGGAGTTGACCCACTGGTTGGTCACCGCCGTGATCTCCCGGCCGTGGGCGAGCACTCCGGCGAGGAACGCGCGCCCCAGCGGCGACAGCGGCAGGTTCGGGTCCGGCGAGTGGAACGCGTTGCCCTCGGCGTTGAACAGCGACATGTGCACGTGCATGCCCGACCCAGGCTGGTTCTCGAGCGGTTGGGGCATGAACGTCGCGTGCGCGCCGAGCTCGCGCGCAGCTTGCTTGACAGCTACCCGGAAGGTGGTCACCGCGTCGGCCATCGACAGTGCGTCCATGTGCTGCAGATCGATCTCGTGCTGCGAAGGCCCGTCCTCGTGATGCGTGCTGTTGATCGGGATCCCCATCTGCTCGAGGTACTCGATCGTTAGCCAGCGGAAGTCGCTGCCGACGTCGAGCGCCGTCTGGTCGAGGTATGCGCCCTCGTCCAGCGGTCGCGGCGGGCCGTCGTCCTGCGGCTGGGCGAACAGGAAGAACTCGATCTCGCAGCCGACCAGAAACGTGAACCCTAGCTCGGCCGCCCGCGCGAGCACGCGACGCAGCGCGTGCCGCGAGTCTCCAGGGAACGGGCGATCGTCGGGGAACCGCACGTCGCCGAACATGCGCGCAGTCCCTTCACCCCGCCGCCACGGCAGGAGCTGAAACGTGGTGGGATCCGGGTGGGCGATCACGTCGCGTTCGGCGAGACGGGCGGAGCCCTCCAGCGAGGAGCCATCGATCTCGATGCCGTCATCGAGCGCGCTCTCGAGCTCGGAGACGGGGATGGCGACGCTCTTGAGCAGCCCGAGCACGTCGACGAACCAGAGTCGCACGTAGCGGACGTCGCGCTCGATCGCGGAGCGCAACACGTAGTCCCGATGATCTGTCGCGGGGAGCGTCACGGTGTTGAGAATCGTATGAAGTGGGTCGCCGGCCCAAGTTGTCCAAGTGGCCCGAATCAACCGTTGCGAGTGTGCCGCTGGTCCAACTAAGCGGGCCAGGTCATCAGCTGTTCATCAATCGGACTTCTGCTCGCAATGTTCGTGACGTGCTCGCAACAGTCAGGTCACGCTGTGGACATCCGGCCCGTCTACCTTGGGGTTTGCTTTTCCGCCAACGGCATGTGACACAAACATCAAATGCTTAATGACACAATAGCAAATGGGGTTAATGACGCAATATCAGGTGCGCTCGCTGCCGAGGGCAGCATCCCGCGCTGTGACGGTGCTCCAATCCTAGGCCCGGAGGGCGAGCGCATGGGTGTCCCCGTCCGGTTCTGCGACACGACCCTGCGCGACGGCGAACAAGCGAGCGGTGTTGTGTTCAGCGCCGCCGAGAAGGTGGCGATCGCCCGGGCCCTCGACGCCGCCGGTGTCGACTTGATCGAAGCCGGGGTGCCGGCTATGGGCCGGGCCGAGCAGGAGACGATCGCCCGGATCGCCCGCCTTGGCTTGACCGCTCGTGTTTCGGCGTGGTGCCGTGCCGACCCGGCTGATGTTCTCGCCGCTGCCGCCACTGGTGCGGCGGTGGTTCATATCTGCGTCCCTGTTTCGGAGGGCCATCTCGTGACCCGGCTGGGTCGCGACCGGGCCTGGGCCCGGTCGCGTGTCGCTGCGGCCGTCGCTGCCGCGCTGGACCGCGGCCTCGAGGTGAGCGTGGGATTCGAGGACGCCTCCCGAGCCGATGACAGCTTCGTGATCGACCTGGCTGGTGAGCTCGTGAGTGCCGGCGTGGTTCGCTTTCGATGGGCCGACACCGTGTCTCGGCTCGAGCCGATCGGCGCCGTCGAGCGACTCGCTCGCCTCGTCGCCGCGGTCCCGGCCGATTGGGAGATCCACGCCCACAACGACTTTGGGCTGGCCACCGCCAACACGCTGGCGGCGCTGCGAGCTGGGTTCGGGTGGGCCAGCACTACCGTGGGCGGTCTCGGGGAGCGGGCCGGTAACGCGCCCCTGGAGGAGGTCGCGATGGCCCTGCGGCACCTGTACCACCGGCCTGTCCGTCTCGACGCGACCAGGTTCATCGCCTTGGCCACCCTCGTCGCCGGGGCCGCTGGTCGGCCTCTTGTGCCGGGGAAGGCGGTGGTGGGGTCGGGGGCGTTCGCGCATGAGGCCGGCCTGCACGTGGCCGGCGTCTTGAAGGAGCCGGCCACCTACGAGCCCTACGACCCGGCGGAGGTCGGCGGAAGCCGTCGGATCGTGGTGGGCAAGCACGCTGGGCGGGCGTCGTTGCGGCTTGCGTTGCACGCGTCGGGCATCGAGCCCGACGAGGCGACCCTGCCCCATCTCCTCGACCGTGTGCGAGGGCGGGCCGCTGCCGTCAAGCGTCCCCTCAGTCGTCGGGAGGTGGTCGATCTGTACACCGAGGTGTCGGTCACCGCCGCACATGCGTCACGAGCTGCAACACAGATGTCGTGCCATCAATGAATCAACACGAGAAAGGGCTACATCAATGAGGCAAATCGCTTTCTATGGCAAGGGTGGCATCGGTAAGTCGACGACCCAGCAGAACACCATGGTCGCGCTCGCCGAGCAGGGACACAAGATCATGATCATCGGCTGTGATCCCAAGGCCGACTCGACCCGGCTGATCCTCCACGCCAAGGCCCAGACGTCGGTGCTCTCGGTCGCGGCCGAGCGCGGCTCAGTTGACGACGTCGAGCTCGAGGAGGTGCTCGTCACCAGCCAGTCGGGGATCCAGTGCGTCGAATCCGGTGGCCCCGAGCCCGGCGTGGGTTGTGCTGGGCGAGGCGTGATCACTGCTATCACCTATCTCGAGGAAAACGGCGCCTACGAGGATCTCGACTACGCGTGCTACGACGTTCTCGGCGACGTTGTCTGCGGCGGGTTCGCGATGCCGATCCGGGCGGGTAAGGCTCAGGAGATCTACATCGTCACCTC
>JBKQIR010000121.1:0-3482 GCA_052148275.1 Solirubrobacteraceae bacterium | reverse complement strand
CCGGGCGCATCGGCGGTGACGAGTTCGCGTGCCTCCTCGAGGAGCTCGCGGACGTAGGCGACGCGTTACCGATCGCGCGCCGGCTACTCGCCGCGCTAGCGCCACCCGTCATCATCGACGGCCGCCCGATCTCCGTACAGGCGAGCCTCGGCTTGGCGCACAGCACCGATGCCATCCTCCACGGCGATGAGCTCATCCGCAATGCCGACCTAGCGATGTACTCGGCCAAGGCGGAAGGAAAAGGCGGATTGGCCCTGTACCGCGACGAGCTGCTCACGGCCGCCCGACGGCGTTTGAACTTGCGCGAGGACCTCGGCCACGCGATCGAGCGCGGAGAGCTGACCGCGGCATACCAGCCGCTCGTGGATCTGCACGCCTGGAGCATCGTTTCGGTCGAGGCGCTCCTGCGCTGGCGCCACCCCCGCGACGGGCTCATCGCCCCCGACCACTTCATCCCGCTGGCCGAGCAAACAGGACAGATCGTCGCGCTCGGGAGATGGATCCTCGACCGCGCTCTTGCCGACCTCTCCCAATGGAGCACGCGTTCACCGAATCTCCGGATCAACGTCAACGTCGCCCCGCGGGAGCTGCTCGAGCCCGACTACGTGCAAACCGTCGCCGCATCACTAACCCGCAACAACATCTCGCCCGAGCGACTCACGCTCGAGCTGACAGAGTCCGCACTCCCCAACGGCGAAGAGATACCCCGACGGCTCCACGAACTCGCACAACTAGTGTCCACCGCCGTTAATTCGTTGGAGAAGTCGTGAGAGTGACTCCAGGATCTACTCTGCGGTCTTGGTCCAGATGAACGGCTTGGGGTTCTCGTTCCATGCAGCGACCCAGTTGCGGATGTCCTTCTCCAGTGCTTGGACTGAGCGGTGGTCGGAGCGGCGCAGGAGATCGTCGGTGAGGTAGGCGAACCACCGCTCGACTTGGTTGATCCAGCTGGAGTACGTCGGCGTGTAGTGCATCTGAAACCGCGAGTGCTGCTCCAGCCAGCGAACGATCGCGGGGCTCTTGTGTGTTCCGTAGTTGTCGCAGACGAGGTGCACGTCGAGATCCTCGGGAACCTCGCTGCCGATCTTGGCCAGGAACTTCTTGAACTCGATCGTGCGGTGGCGGCGGTGAGTCGCGCTGATCACCGTCCCATCGGCGGTGTTGAACGCGGCGAACAGGCTGGTGGTGCCGTGGCGCAGGTAGTCATGGGTGCGCTTCTCCGGCATCCCGGGCATCATCGGGAACGCCGGCTGGGAACGCGCCAACGCTTGGACCTGACTCTTCTCATCCACGCACAACACCACCGCCGACTCGGGCGGATCGATGTACAGGCCGACGACGTCGTAGACCTTCTCGACAAACAACGGGTCGTTGGAAAGCTTGAACCCATCGGTGCGGTGTGGCTTGAGGCCGAACGCCCGCCAGATCCGCCCGATCGTCGACTCCGACAGCCCCGAGCGCTCGGCCATCTTGGAGGGGTGTGGCTACTTCAGGACGAGTTGGAATAGCCTGGTAATCGGCGGGTTTTGGCGTCCCATGGTGGGTCTTGGGGTGCGCTCATCCCGGGGTTATCGGCGGGTCGGGCCGATGTCTCGGGTTTGAGCGTGCTCAGGCGGCCTGGCGGCGGGGGCGGTCGGGGCCGTGGAGGGGTCGTCCGCGGCCGGTGAGGGTTTGCTGCGCGGCGTCGTGTGAGAGGTCGCGCATCTCGTTGAGGATCTGCTCGAGCGCGCGGCGGTTGGCGATCCACTCTTGGTAGAGGGCGGCGTCGTCTGCGGGCAGTAGCCGGGAGATGGTGCGGCCGGCGTGCTTCCAGGAGAGCTGCCAGTAGGGGCCGTGGCGCTGTTCGGGGTCGGCGCAACGGCAGTTGGGGTTCTTGCAGCAGCGGTAGCGGCAGACGAGCGATCCCTCGCAGGTGAAGCCGATCTCGGCCAGCCTCGCTTTGGCGGCCTGGTAGTCGGCGGCGATGCGGTCCAGGTCGGGCGATGGTTCCGTCATCTACCAGCATAATACTGGTAGCTCGGGGTGGAGGATCGGGCTTGTCCGAGCAGCGGGATCGAGGCGTTCCAGGACTTGGAGCGCTATCTGTCAGGGCAGGCGGCGCAGGCAGCCGGGCTCTCGGAGCTCGAGCGCGAGTCCGAGCGCCGCGGCCGGGAGATCCTGCGGCTCGCGTTGCAGGCGCACATCGACGCGCGCGGCGAGGGCGATGTGGGTGAGGCGATCGTGCTCGAGGGCGGTGACGGGCCGGTCCGGCTGGCCTACAAACGCGTTCACGCTCGCCCGCTCCTGACGCTGTTCGGCGAGATCAAGGTAACGCGGATCGGCTATGGCGCTCCCGGCCGCGAGGCGATCCATCCGCTGGACGCGGAGCTGATGCTGCCCGGACGGCTGTGGAGCTATGAGTGCCAGCGCCGACTGATCCGCGCGGTGATCTGCGGCCCGTTCGACGAGGCGATCACGCTCGTCGCCGAGATCACCGGCACGACAGTCCCGAAACGCTCGGCCGAGCAACTCGTCCGAGAAGCCGCCATCGACTTCGAGAGCTTCTACGCCGCTCGTGCCGCCGCCCAGGTCGCCCCGGCCGACGGGGAGATCCTCGTCGGCGCGATCGACTGCAAGGGCATCCCGATGGTCAAGCCCGAGCGCGCGCTGCGGGTCGTGCGCAGAGGCAAGGGCGAGAAGGCCAACAAGAAACGGATGGCGACCGTCGCCGCGGTCCACAGCCAACCGCCGATCGTACGCACCCCGAAGGAGGTGATCGACAGCCTGTTCGCCACCGACGCTGCGGCCGAGCGCCCGAAGCGCCCGAAGCCGACCCACAAGCGCATATGGGCCAGCCTCACCACCTCAAAGGACACGTTCATCGCTGACGTCAAGACCGAGATGACCCGCCGCGACCCCCAACACGAACGGACCTGGGTGATCGTCACCGACGGCGAACGCGCGCTCCAGCGCCGCGTCATCAAGAGCTTCGAGAACGTCACGCTCGTGCTCGACCTGCTGCACGTGCTCGAGAAGCTCTGGAAGGTCGCGCACGCCCTACACCCCGAAGGCAGCCCCGAAGCCGAAGCGTTCGCCCGCCAGCGGACCGAACGGATCCTCTGCGGCATGACCGGCCAAGTCGTCAAAGGACTCCGCCAGACCGTCACCAAACGCCGCCTCACCGGCGTCAAGGCGCAGACGATCCACGGCGTCTGCGACTACCTCTACCGCAACCGCGAACGGATGCGCTACGACGAGTACCTACGCAACGGCTGGCCGATCGCATCAGGCACCGTCGAGGGCGCCTGCAAGAACCTAATCCGCGACCGCTTCGAACGCTCAGGCATGCGCTGGACGATCCCGACCGCCGAAGCGCTCCTCAAACTCCGAGCCGCCCACCTCTCCGGCGACCTCACCGACTACTGGGAACACCACATCAAGCTCGACCAACAACGGCTATACCGCAAGGACTCCTGGCAACCCGTCCTGAAGTAGCCACGCCC
>JBKQIR010000120.1:0-5297 GCA_052148275.1 Solirubrobacteraceae bacterium | reverse complement strand
TTCGCGCTCGAGCAAGTGCAAGACCGCAATCATCGCCTGCTGAGCGAACACGAGCGCATCATCACCGAGCTCGAACAGCGCAATGTCGAGCTCACAGCTATTCAGACGATGCTCGGACCGCTGCTCGACCTAGCCGACCAGCGGACCGATGGCCTATTGCGCTCAAACCTCGAGGAGACCGCGCATGACCTGGCAGACTGGCTGCCGCTCCGAAGCCGCGACTGAAGCCCGCGGGCTAACCGGCACGGGGACCGTGGAGTCGCGCTAGCAAATCATCCACTTCGGCCCGGGTCGCGCCGCCACGGCCTGACGGGAAAGCGGCCAGCATCGCAATCAGGGTCATCACCTCAAGCACGCTCAGCTCATCCGCCCCTCCGCGCAGCCGAGCGATCCTCGTCCGCGAGGTACTTAGCGCCTCGGCTGCCATCGCCTCATCCCAACCAAGCAGCTCGATCGCTCGGGCCAGAAGCGGAAGGCCAAGGTCGGTGGCGGCACGGGACGTGGCCGGAGCGCGGGTCCTCGCGGGCTGCCCTTCCGATTCCTCGCTGTCGTCCTCGTCCATCACGCAACGCTCGAGGTCCGACATCGAGATCGACAGCACCCGCGCTAGCCGGACGACGTCGTGAATCGGCGGCTTAAGCACCCGCCCAACCTCCCAAGCCTCAATCGTGCTCGCGTTCACGCCACTCAGCGCCGCAGCCCGGGTACGCGAATAGCCAAGCTCCTCGCGCACGCTCTGTAGCAGCCGTCCCAGCGTCATGCCAATCTAAACCGCCGCAACCGAACTGATCGGCGCCATCGTCTCATAACATCATCTGCCTAAGATATCCTGCCGAGTGATGTTCGGCGTCTGCACTACTGGCAGGACTTTATGGATTTGTCCAGGCGAGCATCCGCAAGCCTAGACCTAGCCAACCCGTGGATCGATGCCGCGCGCAACGACCCGCGGACAGAGGTCGCGGTGGAGCCAGCGGTCGTGGTGCGTCCACGGCCGCGGCGGCTGGCGGGGATCCCGGAGCTCGCCGATCGGCTGCCGCGTCGTGAGCTGACCCGCGAGCAGCGGCTCGTGGCGGTCTGGGCGGTCGGTGCGCACGGAGGCGCAGGGTGCTCGACGATCGCGGGGTTGATGGCGCCCGTCGGCGACGGCGGCGTCGCGTGGCCGATCGCGCCCGACGGCGAGCAAGCGCGGGTGCTACTCGTCGCCCGCGAGTCGTACACGGGCTTGAGCGCCGCCAGGCGCGCGCTGACCGAGTGGGTCGGCGGCCGCGTGCCGGTGCAGCTCGAAGGGCTGCTCCTGATCGCAGCACAGCCGGGCGGGACGCCGAAACAGCTGCGCGAGCTCAGCGAGCTCGTCCGCTCGCAGGCCAACAGCGCGGTCTGGCGGCTGGGATGGCAGCGGGCGTGGCTGACCGGGGAGGCCACGATGCCATCAGAGAACACGTTGCGAGACGTACACGAACAGCTGTTCGAAGCGCCGAAGGCGCACCGAAAGGAGCAGGGACACAAATGAACGTCAAAAGTATGCTCGTGAGAATCCCGTCGCTGGCGGCAGTGGCCTTCTTGACCTATGCGGTCCCGGCAGCGGCGGTGTACGACCCTGGCACGGGCGCCGCGCCTCCCGGCAACGCTGGCACCGATGTCGACCTGATCATCAGCTGGATCGCATGGCTGACCTTCGCTGCTTGCCTGGTGGGGGTCCTGAGCAGTGCCGTGCAGCTCGCGTTCGAACGCCAAACGATGGGCGGCGGCCAGGCACACACCAAGCTCCTATGGACGCTTGGCGCCTGCATCGTCGCCGGGTCGGCCGCCGCGATCGTCGGCGCGCTCGCATAACAAATGACCATCGATCAGGCGATCCGGATCGTCTCCTACGCCGCGCTTGCCGTCTCGATGGCAGGCGCGGTGTACTGCTCCGGCGCGCTGGTGCTCCAGAGCCGCGGCAGCCGGCTCAGCGAACGGCAGCGCGAGCTGTTCCGGCGCGCCGTCGCCATCAAAATGGCCGGGATCGTGCTGCTCACACTCGATCTCGCCGCACACGCAACAACGTAACGCAGCCCCGCTGTTCATAGGCAACTAGATCGATAGGATAATAGGGTGCTAGGTCTCGTAGGGAGCATCATCGGGGTTTGCTGGCTCGCGGCGCTGATCCTGCTCACGCGCGCAGGCATCCGACGTCTGCGCCACCAGCAGAGCTGCACAGAGATACGGCTCGCTCGCCTCGCCGCGGCGACCGCGGTCGCCGCTTCGCTGATCACCATAACCGCAAGCAGGGTCTGAGATGGCACATCAAGACGACGAAACTCCCGCCAGCCCGTTCTCCTCAACAGGCTTTCAGCTCTCGGCGCTGTTCCTGCTTGTGCTGGTCGTCGCTGGGATCGCGATCGCGATTTTCCACGGCGGAAACGGCACCGCCAAACGCAAGCAGAAGCAGGTCATCGTATCCGCCAACTCGTCGACCGGGACGTCAACCACCAGTACCACGGGACCATGCTCGCTCCCCGCCGGCAGCAAGCAGGTGCCGTCAGGCTCGCCGCCTGCGGGGGTGAGCTGGGAGGTGGTGGGTTCCATGAGCGTCCCCCAATCTGCTGCCTTGGGGCCCCAGCACACGGCGGACGGCTTGAACGTCTGTTTTGCGCATAACCCAACTGGTGCGCTTCTGGCCGCCATGAACTACTACGCAGAGGGCACCTCGACCACGGTCACGGCGCGGCAGTTGGCTGAGCAGCTCTCGGTGAATGTGCCCAAGGCTCTACTCGCTCAGTCAGGAAATGGCGCATCGGGTGAGCTGGAGCAGGCCGCAGGCGGCCCGGTGCAGATAGCTGGCTACAAGTTCGATTCCTATAGCCCATCGCAAGCGACATACGACATCGTCATCCAAGGGCCGAAGGGTGCGCTCACATCCATCACCACCACGATGATTTGGACCGGTCAGGACTGGCGCTACAGCTGGCCGGCCGACAACGACCCGAGCATGGAGGTGCTGCAAGCGCGAACGCTGCCGGCGCCCTACGTGGTCTGGAGCGCGTTCTGATGGCCGTGACAGCTTTGCGTCCCCTGTGGAGAAGGTGGATGGTGCCGGCTGCAGCGTTCGTTCTTGTCGTGCTCCTCTCCTACGTCGTTGTTGGTGACGCACAAGCGATTTTGGGCTGTGGCCTCAGTCTTTCGACGCCGTTGTGCCTTGCCGGGAAAGGAGCGGGTGCGGTGGTTGGGGCTGTTGCGTCGGACGCAGTGACGCAGTTGGCGCAGGATGTGATGACGGCTGTGGTGAATGGGCTGCAGTGGATGTCGACGATTTGGGTTGGGATCACGCCTCCGGCGATGACGGACGCGAGCGGGAACGCGTCGGGGACGGTGCAGTGGTTGTGGAGCAACCTTGCGGTGTTGACGGCGGGGTTGGCGATGGTCTCGATGTTGGTGGGGGCGTTCAAGATCGCGGTTGAGGAGCACCCGGCGGCGCATTTGCGGCAGTTGATCAAGTACCTGTTCACGTTCGCGTTGGTGTCGTCGAGCTCGGCGGCGTTTGTGGGCGCGTTGATCTACGGGTGCGACAGCATGGCTGGCTCGCTGATCAGCAAAGCGATCGGCGACGAGACGTTCGCGGCCAAGATCGGCACGCTGCTGGGGGTGACGACGCAGGTGGCGGCGCCGGTCGGGTTCGCGGCGACCGCGACGGTCGCGTTCGCGACGGTCGTGCTCGGGGTTCTCGCGTTCTTCGCGATGGTGGTGCAGGTGATGATCATGTTGCTGCGGGGCGGGATGCTGATCGCCTTGGTGGGCACGCTGCCCGCGGCGGCCGCCGCGTCGAACACTGAGGCGGGGATGCAGTGGTTCAGGAAGCAGTGCGCCTGGGTGCTGGCGTGGGCGGCGTATCCGCTGGCGGCGGCGGTGATCTATTCGGCCGCGTTCCTGCTGCCGGGGCAGGGCGGGATCGATGCGCTGTTGTCCGGGCTGATGCTGCTGCTGGCCGCGATCGTTGCGTTGCCGGTGTTGATCCGGTTCTTGGTGCCGATGACCGCGGCGGTCTCTGGTGGCGGTGGCGTCGGGTCGATCGCGATGGAGGGCGCGGCGGCGGCGACGCTCGCGCGCGGGCTGCCACGGGGCGCTGCGCAGGTGAGCCAGGACTCCGCGCCGGAGGAAAGCGCCAGCACGCCCACTGGAACGCCGCCGGGCGCGGCCGCGGCGGTGGATGGCGGCAGCGGACCGCCGGGCGGGTCGGACACGGGCGGCCCGACGGCTAGCGAGGGAGGCTCAAGCGAGGCTGGCCTCGGTGCGAGCAGCAATGGCGGCGGTGCGGGCAGTAATGGAGCCGGAGCCGGTGCCGGTGCGGGTGCTGGTGGTGCGGGCGCCGGCGCGGGTGCCGGTGCGGGGGCTGGTGGTGGTGGGGCTGGTGCGGTGGCTGGCGTGCAGTACGGGATGCAGGTCGCGCGTGGGGTTGGGGAATCAGCGTCCAGCGGTCTGGATGACGGCAACACCGCCAGCGGAAGCAGCGGAAGCAGCGGCAGCAGCGGGGCCTCCGGGAATGGTTTTGGCGGTGGCTCCTATTCGCAGATGCCGGTTGGTGACGCCGGCGGACCCGCAGCGGCGGGCGGACCCGCCGGGGCGAGCGCCAGTGGCGCAGGCGCCGGGGGTACTCAGGGAGCGAGCGGGGTGTCCGGGGCAGGTGGCGAGGACGGCGACGCGGGTGGTCCTAGTGGTTCTGACGGGCCGGCCGGCGACGCCAGCGGAGCAGCGTAAGGGGAGGCTTGAGTTGTCGAGCGTGCATGAGGTTGAGAGTAGGCTGCGGAGCTACGGGAACATCCTGAAGCCGCGCTCAGCGGGGCTATGGAAGCTGGGGTTCTTGAGCACCGGGTTGACGCTGGTGCTGCTGCTCGTCGACATCACCGTGATGTTCGTCCTCGGCCCGATCGCGGGGGTTGCGGCGATCGTGTTGACGATGCCGGCCGTCGTGTTGTTGTTGCGCCCGGATGTTCACGGCCGTAACGGCGCGGCGCGGCTGGGCGAGGCGGTCGGCGGGGTGCGCGCCAGGCGGCGCGGGAGCTACCGGTCGGGGCCGACGTCGCTCGATCCTCGCGGATCGCACCGGCTGCCCGGGCTACTGGGCGCTTCGATGCTCTCGGAGGCAGAGGATGCGTTCGGCCGGCGGTTTGCGGTGCTGGCGCATCCGTGGGTTGGGCAGCTGACGGTGGTGCTCGAGACCGAGCCGGACGGCGCGTCATTGACCGATCAGTGGCAGATCGATCAGTGGGTCGCGCGGTACGGCTTTTGGCACGCGGCGTTGCCGCAGGAGGCCGGGCTGA
>JBKQIR010000119.1:0-50109 GCA_052148275.1 Solirubrobacteraceae bacterium | reverse complement strand
GACGACTTCAACGCCTACTGGGAATATCACCTCGCCCAAGAACGACACCGCAACCACGACCTACGCTACGCCAACAGCGTCATCCCACGCGAGGCATAACGTCCCTCCAGACGAGCCGCACCCAATTAGTATTAGTGCGCTCGATGCGGTGGGTTGGATCGTGTAGTTCCAGTCTGGATGAAACTGGTCGCGTTCGATGGTCACGGCGACGAGCTGTTGGTCGGTGACCTTGATCCGTATCTCGTAGTCGCCGGGGTCAAGGCGTGCGTAGACCTTCAGGCCGGTGCTGGTCCTCGTCGATCCGATCAGGTCGATGATGACCTGTAGGCTCTCCAGCGGCTTCCCGCGCCAGTTGAGACTGACGTAGCTGAACATGCGATGCTTGATTTGTTCCATTCGAGGTTCCGGGCGGGAAGAAGCAGACGCAGATCGCGATCTGGAGCTGGTTGGCGAGCTTTTGCAGCTCGGTCTTCCTCAGGCGCGTACGGCTGGAGTTGCTGCCGCCGCCGTCAGCGGTGATCGTCAGGATCGTGGCGTTGGGTAGCGCCGCCGGCCGAGGTTCGTCCACCACGCGGAGATCGAGTTGACCGCGAACGCGCTCGTGTCCATGGTTGACCCCTAAGCTGAGCATCCCCTCGTTCGCCTCGAGGTCCTAGACGCCGTAGGTATCGCGTGCCCGAGATCCGCGTCCTTGAAATCGTGGCAGCGCACCTCGACGGCCGGCCGCTGGGCCTCCTACTCCCGCCCGACCGCCTTGAAATCCCCGACCAGCTCGCGCTTCCTGGTATCCACCGAGATCGCGGGCTCATGCGCCGCCGGCACCGCCCGAGCGGTCTCGGTGATATGCCAAACTGCGCGTCACGATCACGATCAGACGCACCTGCCCGGAACCTCTGGTTCGCGTGCAACCGAAACCGGGCCCCCGCAACAGCTTCCCGTTGCTTCGATCAGAGATCTGATGCCCAGCCGCGACCAACGCGCCAGCGAGCTTCGCCAAGCTCTTGAGGACCACCGCAACGGCGAGCGCGGATCCCCACGCGTATCCTGATCCACCAACGCCTCAAGCGCCCCAACCAGCCCCGGATCACACTCCGTCAACCGCGGACGCCCCGCACTCCGACGGCGAACCCGACCCGATCAAGCCGCCTCCCCCCGCAACTCCGCGAACCCACGCCGCACAGTGTCCTCACTGATCCCCGTCGCGCGCAGCTAACCCGAAAGACTAACCCACAGTCTGGGTGTCAGTATGCGCGTATGCGGCGTCAGGAGCGTGAGGGGAACGCGCCTCGAGTGCAGATTCTGTAGTGCAGTTCGGCTGGCGCCTTGCCGTGAAGATTCGGGACGGCGAACTGCGAGCTCCCGTTACCGCCGAACGTGTACTGGTACAAGGAGAACAGCGCCTCGTTTTGCTTGACGGGAAGCTGCTCGCCGTTGGCCGAAATGGTTCCGTAGGGGAGGGAGCCGAAGCCGAAGAGCATCACCTGTCCGATCCAGTTGCAGCGCCCCACGGTGCCGGAGTTCTGCGCCGGGTAGGGGCCCGAGGTGCAGACGCGGTAGCTCAGTCCCGGCGGTGCCTGTCCCCGCAGGTTGGGCACTCCGAACATCTTGGTCGCAGCGCTACCGCCGTACGTATAGCCGTACAGGCTGAAGAGATTCGGGTAGCTGCCCGAGCCGAGGAGTTCACCGTGCGCGGCCACCGCGCCGTTGAACTCGCCAGCAAAGGACGTCAGCACGACCTGCCCAAGCCAGCTACAGCGCCCGCCCTCGGTCGCTAGGCTCGGATACGTTCCGGCGGTGCACACGTAGTAATGGAGGCGGTCGGGCGCCCGGCCACGCAGATTGGGCAAGCCAAAGTTGTTCGTCGCCGGGCTGCCCCCGAACCTGTTGCCCAGCAGGCTGTAGAGCCGATTGTTGGAGCTGATGCTCTCCAGCTGTCCGTGAGCATCTGCCGTCCCCACGGTCGCGAAGTCAAAACCGACGAGCATGACCTGAGCGAGCCAGTCGCAGCGGCCTTCGTGGTTAGACTGAGCGACTGCCGTTGTCGTCGCACCCGCCGAGACGCCGACGCTGACGGCGAGCACCACCGTCACGGCAAGCCAAACCCCGCAGGCACGCAGAGGACTCATTGGCCCCGCGCCCTTCATACGTCACATCTGTCGACCCCTTTCGGCTCGCTTCCCCGCTGCCAGACTATTGCCTTGCGCGGAACGATGTCAAGAACCGCTACCGAGCCTGTTTCGACGGCGCCGGCGCGGGCCCATGAACGATCGATCCACCACACATCCGCGGTCGATATCGACGTCGATCGGCGTCGATCGGCGTCTCAACAGGGAGATTCACCACCGGACGCGGGTGCCGGCAAGCGACCCGGCTCCGATCATCAGCGCCCACTCGCCGGCCCGCGTCGCACATAGCGTGTTCGCACATTTCGCAGCCACCGGCTTATACGAACACCGCGCCCCGACAGGGTGCGTGCCCTGCCGCCACCGCCGCGCCACTACGTGTGCGCCGGGGATCCAACCCCTGGCGCGCCCTGCGTTTGGCGAGAAGCGGGGAGACCATGCGTTGGCGGAGGGCCGTAGGATGCAGGGTCGTGACCGGGATCCAGCCTGAGCTGTGGGTCAAGAGAGCGAGCGCCGCGGTCGAGTTCTATAAGGCCGCGTTCGGTGCGGTTGTCCTGCATCGCGTCGGAGTGGGCGACGACATCGTCGTGCAGCTTGCAGTCGGCGACGCCGCGTTCTGGTTGACGGCCGCGTCGCCGGAGATCGGGCGCTTCAGCCCCGAATCGATCGCTGGTGCTACCGGTCGTGCGCTTCTGATCGTCGATGACCCCCGCGCGATGGTCGAGCAGGCCGTGGGTGCCGGCGCCCGGGAAATTGCGGCGGTGAGTGACGAGCATGGCTGGCGGTTGGGTCGGATCGTCGACCCGTTCGGGCACGAATGGGAGATCGGGCGACCACTCGGAGACTGGCCGGCAGGCTGACAACGTAGGCCGGTGCACCTGGGAAGACCGGGCGTTTCGCGCCGGGCTCGTTCGGTGAGGGTCCGGGTAGGATTTGAACAGGATTTGTTCCTAGCGAGTTTCCCCGCGATCGAGACGGGGGCGAAGCGGGCGACGGTGTGGTGCCAGCCCGCCCGATCGCCGTCCTGGCAAGATAGCGGCATGGAACGTGTGCTTGGAATCGGTGGATACTTCATGCGGGCCGCCGACCCGGCTGCCCTGGGCGCGTGGTATCGCGATTGCCTAGGCCTTGACGCGGATGAGAACGGCCTGTGGCGTCAGGGAGCCGGGCTGACGGTCTTTGCGACGTTCGAGTCCGAGACCGACTACTTCGGGTCCCGGGGCCAGCAAACGATGCTCAACTTCCGGGTCCGCGACCTGGATGCGATGCTCGCGCAGTTGCGCGCCAAGGGAGCGGACGTGGCCAAAGAGACTCAGGACATGGAGGGTGTCGGTCGATTCGGCTGGGTCACCGATCCTGAGGGCAACCGGGTCGAGCTGTGGCAGCCCGCCTGACCGCGTCGTCACGTAGGAGGTGACGTGCTGGTGGCCCGCTAGGTCGAGGTGTGACCTTGGCCAGGACCGCGGCCGGTCGCCGAAGGACTCGTTGAGCCCTATAAGTCACTTGCGGCCGATCGCCGCGCCGCTGCCGGCCGCACTCAACTACGCGGCGGTCACCGACCGCAGCTCTTCCAGCGACTCGTCCATCATTCGCCTGAAGGCGGCGGGGTCGTCCTGCTCCACCCAGCGGGCGAAGGCCACGTGGAAGACGGTCACGCCCGCTTGCGCGGCGAGAATTGCGGCGTTGCGAGAGACGCCCCGATCAATCAGCGCGGCCTTGATGGCCCGTGCGAGATTCTGCAGCTTGATCAGCTCGCGCTCCTGTAGCTCCCGGTTGGCGTCGATGATGCCGGCCCGCATTCGTGCGAAGGGGTGGCGCTCGACGAACATCTCGGCGACGGGGTCAAGGCCCGCGACGACGACCGCGAGCGGACTCGCGTCCAACGGCGCGGCGGCCACTGCTCCCAGCCAGCGGTGTTCGAGCTCCTCGCTGCCGCTGAAGAGCACCTCGCGCTTGTCTGAGAAGTAGCGGAAGAAGGTTCGCTTTGTCAGCCCTGCCGCCTCCGCGATCTGCGCAACGGTCGTCTCGTCGTAGCCCTGCTCGTCGAACAGTGTGATCGCGGCCTTGATCAGGCGGCCTTCGGCGTCCGGTTTCCAGCGCGACATATGCTGTGAGCGTAGTTGATGACACCAGGTGTCGTGAAGGTGCTATAGTGATGGCACCAAGTGACATCCACCTCAACTGGAGTCTTTCATGCGCGTATTTGTCACCGGCGCGTCAGGCCACATCGCCTCCGCCGTCATCCCCGAACTTCTCAACAATGGCCACCAGGTCGTCGGTCTCGCCCGCTCTGACGCCTCGGCTGAGGCCATCGCGGCCCTCGGTGCCGTGGTCCGCCGCGGCGATCTCGACGACCTCGACGGTCTGAGACAGGCCGCCTCTGAGGCCGACGGGGTGATTCACCTCGCCTTCAAGCACGAGGCGATGCGCATCGGCGATTTCCTCGGCGCCGTCGACTCAGACCTGGCCGCCATCCAGGCGATGGGCGACACCCTGATCGCCACGGACAAGCCCTTCGTTACGACCGGCGGCACCCTCATGCTCGCCATGGCCGGAATCACCGGACGCCCCGGCACCGAGGACGACCAATCCGAGGGCGGCCTCCGGGTCGACGCGGCGAACTACACGATCGGTCTCGCTCAACAGGGCGTGCGCGCGTCCGTCGTCCGGCTCGCGCCGATGGTCCACAGCGACCTCGACCACCACGGCTTCACCCATGCCCTGATCGGCTTCGCCCGAGAGAACGGAGTGGCGGCGTACACCGGTGACGGCTCCAACCGCTGGCCTGCAGCCAACACGTACGACATCGGCGTGCTCTACCGTCTGGCGGTGGAGAAGGCCCCCGCCGGCTCGACGCTCCACGGCGTCGGGGACACGGGCCTTCCGCGCAAGGTGATCGCCGAGACGATCGCGGGCAAGCTCGGCGTCGAGACCAAGAGCATCACGGATGAGGAGGCGCCACAGTACCTCGGCTTCCTCGCCGCCTTTGCCGGCTTTGACAACCCGACCTCCAACGACAAGACCCGCGAACTGCTGGGTTGGGAGCCGACCCACCCCGGCTGGGTCGAGGACGTCCAGACGGGCCACTACTTCGGGTAATCGGCCCGCGGGCTCGGATATGCCGGCCACCTCGGCGGTCACATCTACCCGTGAGCCCCGCCCTATCGGCGACGCCGACGGTGCTGCTGGTCCAGCAGACCAGCAGCACCGCCATCAGCCGAGGATGAAGTCGATCGCCTTGGGACAGCCAGGACCAGCCTGTGGCCATCGGGTTCCTTGACTCCTCCGGCCACCCCGTCTCGAGCGAGCATATCCACACGCGCGGCTCCCGAGGTGTCGTCCCCGCCTGAGTCGGGTTCGGCGCCGTGACACTCCATGACCGGTTACAAGTCGTCTGGCGCGAGAGGGAGGCGATCGAGCGGCGGACTCGCCGGCGACCCAAATGGCTTTCCACGCTGCTACGTCGTCGCCCCGACGATTGTCGTTTCGCATCTCGGCCGGCGCCGGCGTATGCCTCGAAGTGGATGAAGAGCTCGACGATTTCGTCTTTGCTGACGCCGTTGTGCAGGCGATGCGCAGCTGTCCACGTAACGGCTCGTGAGTGCCCGGCGCTGCGCACGATCGGTCTGAGGACAAGATCTTGACGATCGAGCTGCTGGGCTTCGCATCAGATGGCCAGCCGTCTGGCCTTATCCCGACCGCGACGTCCAGGTCGAGACGGTAATTGGGGTCGATCGCTTTAGGGGAGGACGCGGTGGAATCTGTACCACTGCGCGACTGTGCTGGGCGACGTCGCTCACCGGCGACTCTCGACAGCCTTCACCAGGGCCGTTCGCTGCGCACCAGAGGGCTCTGCTACCGCTGGGCATGAGCCCGTCGTGGCACCATCGTCGGATGGTTGAACTCCAGGAGCCCGACGGGATCGTCGTCGGCGAGGACGGTGTCGCTCGCTGCTGGTGGGCGGGGTCGGCGCCGGAGTACCGCGCCTATCACGACACCGAGTGGGGTTTCCCGGTCGTCGACGACGTTCGGCTGTTCGAGAAGCTCTGCCTCGAGGGGTTCCAGGCCGGGCTCTCGTGGCTCACGATCCTGCGCAAGCGCGAAGCTTTCCGCGCCGCCTTCGCCGGCTTCGAGTTCGAGCGGGTCGCGCGCTTCGGCGACGCTGATGTAATCCGCTTGCTCGGCGACGCGGGCATCATCCGCCACCGGGGCAAGATCGAGGCGGTGATCAACAACGCGCAACGAGCGATCGAACTGATCGAGGCGGAGGGGTCGCTCGGCGGATACGTCTGGCGGTTCGAGCCGCCGAACCGCACCGCCGCGGGGCTCGACCGTGTCGAGCTCGCGGCGCTCGCCAGCACGCCCGAGTCGAAGGCGATGGCAAAGGACCTCAAGCGCCGCGGATGGCGATTCGTCGGGCCGACCACCGTCTACGCGTTCATGCAGGCGATGGGCCTCGTCAACGACCACCTCGCCGGCTGCGACGTTCACGCGTCTGTCGCAGCCGCCCGAGCGGCGCTTCCCCGCCCAGGCCCGATCGAATGAGCGCTCGCGCTTGGCGAGGGAAAGTCGCGTGCCTTTAGCATCCCCGGCCGCGGCCCGAGAAGGCAACAGATCGGCTTCTTTCGGGCTGCTTCACAAGCGCGAGCTCGGCGCGCGCCGGACTTCTCCGTCGGGCGGCCGGGTCCCGCGGCGCAGGCGATCGCATTCGTCTCCGGGCCGGCACTGCGGTGCGTGATCGGATCGGCGACGTTGCGATTGCACGGGACCGCCTCCATGAGCCGGGAAAGTGGTTGCTCGGCTCGCGGTCCCGTGACGAGGCCTGCCGCGGTCGCGAGCCGGACGAGCGGATCGTCGCCGAAGCCGCCGGCCGCGAACCAAAAGCGATGGTCCGGACTGGGACCGAGCCCGGCGACCCGGAGTCTGGCTCTGGCCGAACCCAGCTGCCAGTTGCACTGAAAGGAGAATCTCGCCTGGACAGCGTCAAGTCATCCCATCGCAGCGACGTGGCGTTGAGCGTGAACTCCGACCTGCTTTAAGCGGTGTCGAAGGTCCGTCTCCACGTCGCGGAGATTGTCATGCTGACGCGCGCTTGCCTCACGCTTGAACTGTGCACGCGCGGTCCAGCCGCTCACAAGCGGGGTGCCCCGAGCGACTACGGCCCCCTCAGGGCCCGGACGAAGCCCACTGCTCCCGGGTTATTCTCCAGCGACACTCAACGCCGATCTCGCCGGGCGCCTGTGGCTCGTCTGCTACCTGAGCGATCAGGCGGTAGCCGAGCGTCCGGGGGATGCCAGCACTTGCCTCGTTGGCTCTGGCGTGGTGGATCTCAACGCGGGTGATCCCCGGCAATGCGAACGACGCGTCAGTCAGCATTGCGACGGCCTTCTTCGCGATCCCCGTGCGCAGGAATGCAGGATGGGTCCAATACCCGATCTCAAGGCCGCTACAGCCGATCCGGCGGTGCAAGCCGCAGCCACCCGCAACGCGCGCTCCCACGAACGCCCCCATGACGACGTCGCCGCCCCGCAGCCAGTCCTGCTCCCACTCCTCGATCATCGCTCTCCTGCGCTGCAGCGACAGCGGCTCCTGCGCCACCCAGGGCATCCATGGTCGAAGGTGCTCCAGGCTCCCCGCGACCGCAACCGCGAGGACCTCGGTATCGGCCGCGATCCAGCGACGAAGGAGCAGGCGATCGGGACCCACCAGCCGCTCCGGCCGACGTTCAGAGGCGATCACCGAGCGAACCGTAACAACGCGGCGAGCGGAAGGTCAGCGACTGCTCGGACGACGAGGAGCAGTCCTCCAAGCCCGACGATCCAACGACGCCGCCGCCTGCCGTCCGATATGAGAGACAAATGCTCGGTGGCGAACATGCCGACAGTGACGGTGACGTCATAGATCTCCTCGCCTTGCTACGCGGCAAGAACTGGTCTCACGCGCGGATCATCGCGCTTGGGAACACGTGCGCGGCCGCCGCCGCGAAGGAGACGTTCGCTGCGCACGAGCGCGAGATCGCCGGGGCGGTGGCTGCTGCGCTAAGCGGCCGGACAGCCGGGATCGGCCGATCCGACCTTAGGTTCCTGGCCGATTCAGATCTCATCTGAGTCCAATGACTGGTCGAGCCCGACGGCGATCTGCGTCCGTCGCCACTGCTCTTTGTCGTCCATGGCAGTAGCCTGCGTGAGCCTTCGACTGTGGTCGGGCTCTCGGCCGGGCGGAGGTTCACTCGGAATGCTCGACGAGGACGAACTCGCCGTCTCTGATCCTCACGGCGTGCGCCGCTTACGCGGGGCAGCCGGTGTTGTCGTCGATCAGCGCCGCGCTGGGATCGGCGTCGGGCGCTGGGAAGCTCGCTTTGAACGTGAATGCGTAGGGCGTAGGGCCGCGGCGCTTGAGGTGTTCGAGGCGCTCCTTGGCCTCCTCGATCGTCGGCTCGTGGCCGGCCGGCACCCACCAGAGCACGAGATACGTCTCGAGCTTCTCGAACCACCGCCTGCGGTTGCGCATCACCGACATGTGGCCGCTCGTGTATACGAACGCGCGCAGCGCTTCGATCGATTCCCACAGCGACATGTTGACAATCATCCGCTCGTCCTCGTAAGGTCGGATCGCGGTCGCGTCGCCGTCCTCGGTCTGCAGCCGCCAGACGAACCCGGGGGCTTCGTCGGCGAGCGCGTTGATCGGTTCGAGCGCCGCTTTGAAGCCCGCCATCACCGGACCGTCGATCGGCCCCTTCGCGAGGCCTATGTTGAGCTGCGCGAGGGGGTGTTCGATGGCCGGGATCCTACGCGTTCAGGATTGCGGCCGCCACTCCCGCGGGAGCCTCGAGCATCGGCCAGTGACCGACATCCTGGAACGCGGTGAACGGTGCCGGCGGCAGGCGCTCGCGGATGCGTGCCGCCATGTGTGCGCCCGAGACTGGGTCGAGCATCCCCCAGACGAACGCCAGTGGGATGTCGGTTGTCTCGAGCGCGCTGACCCAGCGCGTCTCGTTGCGCTTGCGGTCGGTCATGTAGCTGATCAGCAGGTGCAGGTTCTTGTAGCCGTCCTCGCGCAGTAACGAGTGCCAGATCTGAACCGCGTCTGCGGTCGAGTCGTAACCGGGGGCGAACGTCGGCGCCAGGCCGGTTACGAACAGCTCCTCGTTGAGGTTGGCGCTGATCTGGGGGCCCTGCCCGGGATCGAGCAGAGCGCTCTGGATCGGCTGCGGGCGATGAACGTCCGGGTACAGGCCGCCGTTGAGGAAATGGACGCGCTCGATCTCCGTGCTGAGCGTCCCCTCGGCGCGGCGCGCGAGCAGCTCCTGGGTCACCGAGACGGCGTAGTCATGGGCGACGACTGTCGTCGCGGCGACGCCCTCCGTTTCCCACACGCCCTCAACCAGGTCGGCCTGCTCGCCAAGCGAGTACGCGTAGTCGCGCGGCTTGTCCGACGCGCCGAAGCCGAGGAAGTCCAGCGCAAGCAGCTCGAAGCGCTCAGCGAGCGCGGGCGCGGCCTTCGCCCAGTCGTGCGAGCTGCTCGGGAAGCCATGCAGGAGGGTCATGTGTCGCGCTGCATTACGCCAGCGCCGAACGAAGATGTGCCGCTCTGAGACGTTCAGGGCCAGCTCGAGCTGCACGCCATCGAGCCACCACTTTTCGATGCTTGACACACGCGGGATTATCCGCTTCGCAATGGACCGGGGCTGCCGCTGCAGCCCGGCGGGTACGTGCCCACTCATTCACGGTCGGGACTGCGACCCGCGTCAAGCCGTGACACCCTGCCGCGCCGGCAACACTAGTGTGACGGTGGCGGCCGGGCGTGGGGGCAGATGGTGTGCGCTCGATGCCGCCGGCCACCCGACCGGCGGGTGCTCGCATCGGCCATCCGTTGTGTGCTGACGAGAACTCGGGGGCAGCCTTGGAGTCGTCGGCGTGCCGCCTTCGGTCGGCGCCGTCCGTCTCAGGTCCGGCCCGCGCCCGGGGACGCGAACTTGCGGTCTGGCCGCTGGTTCGAGCACCGGGAGCTCGCCCGCGAACGACCGCGGCGACCTCCGACCAACTGCCCGTCTCGACACGCCGATCGTCTGGCTGGTCATCGTGGCGGGCGGCGGCGGGGACGGGAAGTTGTACAGCTGGGCAATCAGCGTCGGACCTTGGACGATCAGCTGGGCGGTCCAGATTAACCCGAGGCGTTGGTAGCTGCGCGCTGATCGTCCACGTGTTGAGTGACGGATCGTAGGTCTCGACCTGCCCAACCAAGTTGCCGTTCCCGTCGACACCGCCGACGGCATAGAGCCTGGCGCCAGCGTTAGGAGCTGGGGCAGGAGCCGGCGCCACAGCCAATCCCGACCGCGCGACATGAAGAGCTGCAACCGCCGACCACGTCATAACGTACCCTTTGCGTTCGCTGCCGCGAGCCTTCCGGTCCGCGGCTGAGAAATCTGGGCTCACCTGTTATGAGTCGCGTCTGCGCGCTGTGATACACGACTTCACCAAGCTGTCCGCACACCCTCGTGTCCGCAACCTCACCCTCGCTCGTCAGCGCCCGCGAGCGGTCAAGGATCCCGAGCGCCCAATCCGAGCCGGCGGCGACCGCCGGAAGCGCTTCGCGGGCGCGATCGGGGGTCCAAGCTGCGATCCTGGGGGAAACCAACCCGCGGAGGTCAAGATGAGCAGCATGGACGTGGGCAGTGAACGCCAGGTGGCGCGAGGCGCCCACGAAGGCCCCGTTCTCATCCATGTCTGGGAGGTATTGGATACAGGGCACGAGAGCGTGGTTCTTGAACGCCTCGACAAGATGCTGAGCGCGGTGGTGACCGAACCCGGCTTCGTATCCGCAAGAGTGCTTCAGAGCGCCAACGGTCGCTCAATCGCCGTCGTCCTGGAGATGCGAACCGTTGAGGATCGCCAGCTTCTCGAGCGACTTCCGTTCGTCCGTGAAACGCTTGACCACCTGGACGAAACGATGAACATCATCATCAGGCTCTACCAGCAGGTCCACGAGTACCACGCTTAGCTCGGCTGACACCGACGGACACGCTCGGCGATCTCCTGGCGACGTCGTTCGCCACCATCAACCCGTTGAGCGCTCTCCAACCAACGCTGTCGCCTACCCTTGGGGCAGGGCACGATGGTCCTCGCCGCAGGCGTCGTGCTCTGCGGGCGAGCGGTGGAAGCGCATGTGACTCGGGCGCTCTGGTTCGACGTCCTCACCGCTGCTGCGTTCGGACACAGGCGCTCGCGCGTGAGGCGCGCAAGGCGGAAGGTGATCGACCTTCCCGCCTCTCCAGCTACGGCTTGGGGCAGGCTGCGAGCGCCTGCTGCTGCGCCGCCGCGGGAATCTGCGCCTTGACGATCTGCCGGCAGAGCTGCGCCTGGAGGCTCAGCAGCCCTGTGCCCTGGCTGCTCGTCGCGGGGCTTCCGCACGCGGCGGCGAGGGTGGACCCGGCCGAGGCGGGGAACGGTGGGCGGCCCCGCGCGTGTCAGGACCGCGATTTGCGCGGCGGCGGGCGCTCAGGCTGCTCGTTGATGTCTTCGGTGTCTCCAAGTCGGTCCCGGTCCGCCCACTCCAGCAGCGGTTCGATATCGAAGACCGCCTCGTCGATGCCGGCGTGCAGGTCCCCCAGCCGCGCGAAGCGTCCCGGCACGGTCGCGATCGTCAGCGCCGCCGGCTCGACATCGTCGAGCTCGTCCCAGGCGATCGGAGTCGACACGATTCCGTCGCGAACTCCACGCACCGAATAAGCGCTCGCGATCGTGTGATCACGCGCGTTCTGGTTGTAATCGACGAACGCCTTCTCAGGTGCGCGGTCCTTGCGCCACCACGTCGTGGTGGCATCCTGTGGAGTCCGGCGCTCGACCTCTTTTGCGAAGGCCAGCGCCGCCCGGCGAACTTCGCCGAAGTCGCGGCGGGGCGAGATCCGGACATATACGTGGAGGCCGTGGCCGCCCGAGGTCTTCGGCCAGCCAACCGCGCCGAGCTCGTCAAGCACCTCGTGAACGACGTGGGCCACGCGTCGCACCCGGGCAAACTCGCAGTTCGGCATCGGGTCGATGTCGATCCGCCATTCGTCTGGCTTCTCGACATCGGCGCGGCGCGAGTTCCACGGATGGAACTCGACCGTCGACATCTGCACGGCCCAAATCACGCTGGCCAGCTCCGTCACGCAGAGCTCGTCTGCGGTTCGATCGAACCTCGGAAAGTGGATCCGCACCGTCTCCACCCACTCGGGCGCGCCCGCCGGAATCCGCTTCTGGTGCACCTTCTCGCCATCGACGCCGCTCGGGAATCGGTGCAGCATGCACGGGCGCTCTCGCAGCGCGCGCACGATCCCGTCCCCGACGCTCACGTAGTACTTGGCAAGGTCGAGCTTGGTCTCACCGCGCGTCGAGAAATAGACGCGGTCGGGGTTCGAGATCCGCACCGTCCGCTTGCCGACGGACAGCTCGACCGCCTCAGCCATCTGCTCGCAGCTCGGGGATGCCCTCAGCGTAACGCGAGCAGAGCCGGCATCGCTGCACACTGCGCCAGCCGGAAGCGACCACAACCTTCGCATAGGCCGCGGGTGGAGTGCCGCTTTGCAACTCGCGCCACGTTTCTGGCCCGGTCACGGGGCCTGCTCGAGGAATCGTCCTGTGATGAGCGCGCTGGGGCCGGCGTTGAGGAGGGCTCGAGTACAGCACGCTCTTTCGCGCCCGATCAATCACGTTTCTGCCAGCGCGGCGGGGAGCATCCCATAGCCTTCGTCATATGAGTTGGACTGTCGATGTGATCGCCCCGCCTGCCGCCGCGGCACGGCTGTCGCGCGTTCTGGCCGTAGCGGTGGATGAGGCGCTGGCACGGCCGGCCGCGCAGCAGCCGGCGTGGACGGATCTCGAGGAGGTCGCTCGGGTGCGCGGGGTGTTGGAGTGCGTTCCGCCGATCGCGGTACCGGCGGAGGTCGACAGGCTTCTGTCCCGGCTGGGGATGGTCGCGCGCGGCGAGGCTTTTCTGCTGCAGGGTGGAGATTGTGCGGAGACGTTCGCCGATAACACCGAGGCGCATCTGCGCGGCACGATCCGGACCTTGTTGCAGATGGCGGTGGTCCTGACCTACGGGACTGCCATGCCTGTCGTGAAGGTCGGGCGAATCGCGGGCCAGTACGCCAAGCCGCGGAGCTCGGCGATCGACTCGGATGGCCTGCCGTCGTACCGTGGCGACATGGTCAACGCGCTGGAGGCGACGCTGGAGGCACGGCGGCCCGACCCCAGCCGGCTGATCCGCGCGTACGCCAACGCGGCGGCGGCCATGAACCTTAGCCGCGCGATCACGGGGGCCGGCCTGGCCGATCTGCACCACCTACACGAGTGGAACATGGACTTTGTACGCCGCGCGAGCGCCGGCCAGCGCTACGAGCGGATCGCCGGCGAGATCGACCGCAGCTTGCGCTTCATATCGGCGTGCGGAGTGGAGGACAGCTCACTGCGCACGGTCGATCTGTACGCAAGCCACGAGATGCTCGTGCTCGACTACGAGCGCTCGCTGCTGCGGCCCGAGGGCGATCGCCTGTACCTCCTGTCGGCGCACCAGCTCTGGATCGGCGACCGTACGCGCCAGCGCGACGGCGCTCATGTCGCGCTTGGCGCGCTGATCGCCAACCCGATCGGGGTCAAGCTCGGCCCAACGGTCATGCCCGCGGAGGCGGTCGAGCTCGTCGAGCGGCTCGACCCGCACCGTGTCGATGGCCGCGTAACGCTTGTTTCACGGATGGGCAACGACGCCGTCCGCGAGCTCTTGCCGCCGATCGTCGAGGCCGTCACCCGTTCGGGGCATCGCGTCGTGTGGCAGTGCGATCCGATGCACGGCAACAGCGAGGAGTCACCCAGCGGTCACAAGACACGGCAATTCGACCGCATCATGGACGAGGTGGAGGGCTTCTTCGAGGTCCACCAGCAGCTCGGTACCCATCCCGGCGGGATCCACGTCGAGCACACCGGCGAGGACGTCACCGAGTGCCTCGGGGGTGCCCAGATGATCACCCACAGCGAGCTCTCCTCCCGCTACGAGACGGCGTGCGACCCGCGGCTCAACACCCAACAAGCGCTCGAACTCGCCTTCCTCGTCGTCGAGATGCTGCGCCGTAACGCGTGACGACGCGGATGCATTACGCGGGCGAGGTTCGGCGACATCACAGCGGTCTCCAGCCCGTCAGATTGCTCTAGACCCCGTCGCGGGCGCCGAACCGGTCGCGAGCTTCTTTGGGGCCACTCGAGAGAACTCCTCCTCACGAGGACACGGGATGGCTGAGATCGCACAAATTTGTGTGATCTCAGCCATCTGTGTATGATTGCGCCCGTGCCGACCGATGCCGAGATCACCTTCGCCGATCACGTGGGCCGCTTCTACGCTCGCCGCTACGCGTTCCCGCCGATGGTGGGCCGGCTGCTCGGCTATCTCACGGTCTGCGATCCGCCGGAGCAGAGCATCGGCGAGCTGGCCGAGGCGTTGCTGGCGAGCCGGAGCGCGATCGCAGGCGCAGTCAAGGTTCTGGAGACGATGCGCGCGATTCGGCGCTCGCGGGTGGCCGGCGAGCGGATGGATCGCGTGCAAGTCGATCTCAGCTCGCCGCAGTCGATGGGGATGGATATCACCGAGTACGAAGAGCTGAGCGCGTTGACGCAGGAGGGCCTCCAGGTGCTGCGCGAGGCGCCGCGGGAGCGGCAGGCGGTGCTGTTGGAGATGTCGGCGTTCGCCGATTTCCTGGTGGAGCGGCTGCCGGTGCTGGCGCAGGAGTGGGCCGCACGCCGCGACGAGTTGGTCGCGGCCGGCCGTCTACCCTGCACGCCTCGCCGCCAAGGACGGGGTCGAGCGTGACCGGCAGGGCTGAACCGGCGATCGTGGCGACCGACGTGTGCAAGTCGTTCGATCGGACGGTCGTGCTCGACAGCGTCGACCTGACGGTCGCTGAGGGCACGATCTTTGGCCTGCTGGGCCCCAACGGTGCGGGCAAGACCACGATCGTGCGGATCCTGTCCACCTTGATCCCAGCTGACTCCGGGAAGATCCGGGTCGCCGGTCATGATCTGCACAGCGATCCGGACGGGGTGCGGTCAGCGATCGGCGTGACGGGCCAGTTCGCGGCCGTGGACGATCTGTTCACCGGGGTGGAGAACCTTCGGCTGATGGCTGATCTCAACCATCTCGGGCGGACCGCGGGCCGGCGCCGGGTGGCCGAGCTGCTGAACAGGTTCGAACTGCTCGACGCGGCGCGCAAGCCGGTCTCGACCTACTCCGGCGGGATGCGGCGCCGGCTCGACCTGGCCATGACGTTGGTCGGCTCACCGCGGGTGATCTTCCTCGATGAGCCCACGACCGGCTTGGACCCGCGCGGCCGGCGGACCATGTGGGACGCGATCCGCCGCCTGGCCGCCGACCGTGTCACGATCTTCCTCACCACCCAGTACCTGGACGAGGCCGACCATCTCGCCGACCGGATCGCGGTCCTCGACCGTGGCCGGATCGTTGCAGAGGGCACGCCAGGTGAGCTCAAGCGACGGATCCCGGGCGGCCACATCCAGGTGCAGTTCAGCGATCCGGAGGCTTTGCACGCGGCTGAGCGCGCGCTCGCGACCGCCCCGGGCGACGAGGACGACCTCATCCTGCGCGTGCCCAACGATGGCAAGGTCGCCGCGCTGCGCCGCGTGCTTGACCAACTCGACGAGGCCGGCGTCGAGATCGCGCAGCTGTCCATCCACAGCCCCGATCTCGATGACGTGTTCTTCGCAGTCACCGGCCATCCCAACGCAGAGAGCGCTGCCGCGCAATGAGCGCTCTCGCCTACACCGTCACCGATTCGGCCACGATGCTGCGACGCAACCTGCGGCGCCTGCTCCGATACCCGTCGATGACGGTGCTGCTGGTCGGAATGCCGATCGTGTTCCTGCTGCTGTTCGTCTACGTCTTCGGCGGCCAACTAGGAGCCGGGCTTGGGCGCGGGCTCGACGGTGGTCACGCCGGCCGCGCGGGCTACCTCAACTACCTCACACCGGGCATCCTGCTCATGACGGTGGCTGCGGCCGTCCAGGGCACCGCGATCGTGGTCGCGATGGACATGACCGGAGGCATCATCGACCGGTTCCGCACGATGGCTATCGCGCGCGCCTGCGTGCTCACCGGGCACGTGCTCGCCAGCCTCATCCAGACCCTGATCAGCCTCGCCGTCGTGCTCGGTCTCGCCATCGCCCTCGGCTTTCGCCCCACCGCCGACGCGGCCAACTGGCTGGCCGCCGCCGGCATTCTGACGCTGTTCGCGGTGGCGCTGATCTGGCTCGCCACCGCGCTCGGGTTGGCCGCGAAGAGCGTCGAGACAGCCAGCAACACACCGATGTTCCTGACCCTGTTGCCCTTCCTGAGCAGCGCCTTCGTTCCGACGGCCACCATGCCGGCCGGCATGCGGCAGTTCGCCACCTACCAGCCCTTCACTCCGGTCACCGAAACCCTCCGCGGGCTGCTCACCGGCACGCCGATCGCCGGCAACGCCATTGCCGCGGTCGCCTGGAGCATCGGCATCGGGCTGGCCTCCTACCTCTGGGCCAGACGCCTCTACAGCCACCGCCGCGCCCGCTGACCCCAACCGCCTGCAGGCGCGGCGCCGAGAAATCAAGACGTGCTCCGACCGGCCAGGGCTGGAGGCTCGCGTCGCCTGAGCGCTGTCGTGTCGTCCGCGGAGTGCACCTGCTTTCAAAAACCGCTCGCCGTCAGATGGGTCAGGACGGACGGGCCTGCATCGGCTGCATTGACGCGTCATGCCGGTGACGTCGCTATGTTGCCGGAATGCGGATCGCGTGCCGCGCGTTCGTGTTGACGTTGCTGTTGTCGCTCGGCGGAGGGGCGGCCATGGCGAGCGCTGGTCCGGCGCCCAGGATCACGTTCTACTTCGGCCTCAAGCGTCCCGAGGCGAGTGCGGCAGCCGCATTCTTCGCCGTGTCGCAGCCGGGCTCGCCGAGCTATCGACGTTTCCTTAGCCTCAACCAGGTGGCCGCCCGCTACGGCGCCAGCCGGGCGACCAGGAGCGCGTTCGAGCGTGCGATCGCACGGCTCGGCCTCTCGGCGCAGATCGATCCATCCGGCGTGTTCGCCCGGGTGAGCGGAACCGTGAGCCAGCTCGACCGCGCATTCAAGGTGCGCATCCAGCGCACCTTCGGCAATTTTCCGAACGTCAACACCTATGCCCTGAGTGGCAACGGCCGGCTGAACCTGCCCGCGGGTCTGCGATCGCTCGTGCAGGATGTCGTTCCCACCTTTGCTCACTCCGCGACCGCTACGGGGCAGCCGACGGCACGCGCGAGCATCGCGCGCGCCAGGCCGCCGCAACGCACCGGCACCTGGGCTCGCGGTTGCGCGCAGGCCAAAGCCACCGGCGCGTTCAGCTTCGGTCAGGTAAGGCACGCGTACGGGATCGACCAGCTCGGAGCCGGAGCCGGCGCGACAGTGGCGATCTTCAACCTGGGCGAAGGCGTCTCGCGCGCCGACATCACCGACAATGCCCGTTGCTTTGGCTATCCGACGCTGCGTTCGCGGACCCTGCTCAGCGACGGTCAGACGCAACCCTTTGGCTACGGCACGTTCGAGCCCGAGGAGGATCTGGCGGTCGTCAGGGGTATCGCGCCCGGCCTCAGCTCGCTCACGTTCACGCAGGCCTGGTTGTCGCCGGAGCTCTGGTTCCTGGGCGCCTCGCACCTTCTGGACGCCTCTCACCTCCCCGACAGCTTCTCGATCTCCTACGGAGAATGCGAGCGCGATGTTCGTGGCGCCGGGTCGACGCCGACGACCCGAGCCGGCGCGAACCTGATGGACTCGATCCTCCTGCGATTGGGTCTGGTGGGCGTCGGCACATACGCCTCGGCCGGGGACTACGGCTCGAGCTGCGACGGCCGGCCCTACCCCGGGATCGCGTGGCCCGCGTCATCGCCGTTCGTGACCGCCGTCGGCGGTACGCAGCTGACGCTGTCTCGCACCAACGAGCGACAGAACGAGGTCGTCTGGAACGACCTGAAATTCGAATCCGCCTTCGACGGCGCCGGTGCCGGCGGCGGCGGCTTCTCGGTCGCGTCGCCCCGACCGCCATTCCAGCAAGGGCTGGGACTGCCCGGTCGGACACGCACAACCCCAGACGTTTCCGCCGTGGCGTCTCAGTTCCCCGGCTGGCCGGTCGTGCTCGCGGGCAACTGGGTCACGGATTCGGGCACGAGCGGATCGGCGCCCCTCGTCGCGTCGGCGATGGCGATCCTGAGCGCCTCCCAGCAGCGCCTGCATCTTCCCCCGGTGGGTCCGGCGAACGGCCTCTTCTACGACCTCGCCAGATGCGCGCCCGCCACGATGTGGGACGTGATCAGCGGCAACAACGGCTACCTTCCTGACGTCCGCGCCCATCGGGCCACACGCGGCTACGACCTGGCCAGCGGCCTCGGCGTCCCCCGGTTCGCTCTGATCGCAGCGAAGCTCCCACCACCGGGCGGCGCCTGAGCGCGCCGGCTGTCCGCGATCAGCGCGTGCAAGTCCGCGAGCGCGTGAGCGCTCAGCGATCTCGGCAACCCCGCCCCGCGAATGCACCACGCGCCGCCATATCATCGTGCTGAAAATGATGGCTCGCGGTGTGCAGCTCGCCTAATAGGCTGCGCCCCGGCATAACAAGACAACTCGTGGCAGACCCACGAGAGAGGAGTGGAACATGAAGCGGATCATCGGCAGGCGGCACCTCGCCGTGCTGAGCGCGTCGACCGTGGCGCTGTTCTTGCTGGCTGCCGGAGGCTCCAGCGCGGCCGTCACCACCGGGGCGGTCACGAGAACGTTCTCGTTTATCGGGAAGCCGGGCTCCAGCACGGTCACCGTGATCAATATCGACTCGCTGCTGGTCAACGCGCGCTGCGACGCGAGGGGCAACCCGATCGTGTTCGGGTTCTCGCAGGTGGCTAGCGCGGACCTGTTCGGGCGCGTGTTCGACGGTCTGGGGCGGGTGCACATCATCCACGACACCTCGTTCACCAACACGTCCAAGGGCGACCTCCTGACGCCGACGAGCGGCGATTACGATTCGACCGCCACGTTGCTGTACGAAACGTCCACCGGCAAGGTGGTGACGGTCAACTTCGCGTTTGACAACAGCACGACGCTCAACAAGATGCGCGTCTGCACCGTCTACGGATCGCTGATCGCCACCTGACCGGACAGCCTGGCGCCGGCCGCCCGCGGATCGCGGCCGGCGCAAGTTGCGCTTTTGGCGCAATACCGGTGAACCGTTTTCGGCGAGCCAGCGGCACCCATCAGTCGCTCATTAAGATCGACTTGTGACACGACGCGCGCGATTGGCACGACGCGGCGCAAGCTCTCGCTGCGCGAGATACTGATCGGCGAGCATCGAGACCGCCGAGGGCAGATCACCTCCCTGCGACAGCCACCGACGCTGTCGGTTGGCGCCGTTGGCGGCCGCCAGCCGGGTGACGCCCTCGAGCTCCGCAGCGCAGCCGAGCGCTGCGGCGTGCGGGCGGCACTCGTCCAGCAGCGCCTCCACGAGCGTCCGGACCGCGACCAGCTTGCGCTTGGTGGGATCAATCAGCTGCGCATCCATCCCGTCACGCGCCGCGAGGAAGCGGTTCTCGGCGAGAACCTCCGGGTCGACCGGGATGTCGCGCGGCGCGCCGTCGAGCGCCAGCCGCGCGAGCGACTGAACGAGCGCGATCAGCGCTGCGCTGTCGGCGACGCTCGGCTGCGCGTCCATCACCCGGACCTCGACGGTCCCCAAGGCGGGCTGCAAACGAACATCCCACCACAGGAACGTGTAGTCAGGGATCGCGCCTGAGGAGATCAGACCGTCGATCGCCCCGACGTAGTCGGCGTAGCAGGCGAATGCTCGTGGCGTGCCCGTCCGGGGAAATCCACCGAAGATCATCGTTCGCGCTGAGGCGAAGCCGCTGTCCTGTCCTTGGGAGAACGGCGAATTGGCCGACAGCGCAACGAGCAGCGGCACGCTCTCACGCACGCGATTGAACAGCCGGATCGCGTCCTCCGAGTCCGGAACGCCGACGTGCACGTGCAACGCCATCGTCGGCTCTCTGCGCGCAAGGAACCGCAGCGATTCAGCCACCTGGCGATACCGCTCCCCACCAGAGTTCTGGCTCTCGCTCACCCCCGCCAGCGGATACACGCCCGCCGACGCCGCGCGCAGACCGATCGCGCGCAGCTCGCGGGCCAGACGCAGACGCAGGGCCGCGAGCTCCGCCGCGGCCCCCGCGACCTCCACGTGCACGCCCGTGACGAGCTCGAGGACACCCGCGTGCGTCTCCTGAAAGGTGTGCTCAGCCAGATCGTGTGAGAGTCGCGCGAGCACCATGTCGCTGGACTCCGCGAGCCGATCATCCGGCTGGCGCAGGAGCATCAGCTCTTCCTCGACCCCGATCGTGTATCGCCGATCGAGATCAGCGGTCCACCGCGCCCACGCCGGCAGCCGAACCTCAACAATCCTGGCCGCGCGCCGACCGAGACGCTCAAGGGAAAGCAACTCGACGCCTTCGTCGCCCACCACACCGACCACCTCGGTCCGAGGGCTCGGTAGCACGCGCCAACAAACCGCCGAGAAGACCGTTCACAGCCGGATCGTTTCAGATGAACGCGAGCGACGCATCCGCAATAAACCCTGACCACGAACCCGCAGTCAGCAACCTGACAGCCGCGACGTTAGTACTTCCCAACGCAAGCTTACCAAGCACCTGCGGACTGATTGCATACGGTCAACGGATTGCGAGCAACACCGGACCGGCCCGAGGCGCTGCAGCTTCAAGGCGCCGCGAACGCGGGCGGAGGGGTGTCTGGCGAAAGCGATCCGAGATGGCCGGTGACGACGAATACGGACTGCTCGCCGATGTCGACCGCGTTGTCGCTGATCCGGCCGAGGGCGCGGGCAACAAGGACCATGAACATCGCCCACTCCCGGATCCCCCGGTCCTCCCCGGCCTGCACGACGCGGTTGAAGATCTCCCGGTTGATGCGGTTGACCTGCGCTTGGTGACGCGCCAGGTCGTGCGCGAGGGCGATGTGCCGCGTCTTGAACGCGACTTTGGACTGAAGCACTTGCGCATGCGCGAGCTGACCCATGCGGTTGATCGCCTCCAGGGTGTCTCGGTCGTTACGAACATGCGTGCGGGAGAGAGGCACGAGCTTGGCGATGTTCGCGCATTGATCCCCCATCCGCTCAATGCACCGGATCGAGTGCAGCAGCGCCGCCACGAGCCGCAAGTCTCCGGCTACCGGCGTCTCGCGGGCAAGCAGCGACAGCACGCCGTTGTGGACCTCCAGATAGCGGGCGTCGATCAAGCCATCGTCCGCAACGACCGTGGCGGAGAGCTCTACGTCCTGCTCGCTCACGCACTCCAACGCACGCTCAAGCTGTCCAGCGACAAGATCCATCCCATCGAGCATCTGGCTCTCGAGCCAGCGGAGCTCCTCGTGGAAGTTGTGCCTGCTCTCCTTCATCGCACCTCCGAACAGACGGCCGTCAGTTTACGCAAGACACGCGATGCATATGCGTTCAGCCTAGCGCCGATGGCAGACGCTGACGGCCGGAGGGTGATGTTGCGAATAACGGCGTCCTGGGTCCTGCGATCTGCGAAGAAGCCATCGCGGCCATCAGCGGTGTACTCGAGGATCGCGTCGATCGCGTCGCACGTGCAACAGAGTCAGTCGCGGGTACGCCCGACACCACGAGGCGGCTGCGGTCGAGGTTCGTAAGGAGCTAGAGTTAGCCCGATGCCGCTTGTGCCTGGAATCGAGGGCGTGCATAAGTTCGTGGTCGTGGAGGACATGCTGACGGATGTCGGCGGCACGCTCGGCTTTTCCTCCCTCTCTACGCCCGCGATGGTCTCGATGATGGAGCAAGCCGCGTCGATGTCAGTCGTACCGGATCTTCCGGAGGGCAAGGCGACGGTCGGCTTCGAGATCCATGTCAGGCACATCGCCTCGGCGCCCAGGGGCTCCCGGTGCACGGCGAGATCGCGACTGGCCGAGGTGATCGACGGTCGCAAGCTGCGCTTCGAGGTCGAGGTCGTATCGGAGGACAGCCACACCGTCGGCGTGGGCACCCACGAGCGCCGCGTGATCGACGCGGGGCGGCCCCGTCGCCGCGTCGAACCGGAGCGCTGGTAGGTCGAACGGACATCGCTGGACGTGTGTGGTGATGAGAGGTTCGGCTGAGTTCTGGCGAACACCGCGTTGAGGTCTATATTCTGGATCGATCCGCCGGTCAGCGTGGCCGTCGGGACGGTTCCGGTGCCAGCCGATGCAATTGCAGCCCGACTTCTCAGAGTCCGATCAGCCGGTCGTGGTGGATGCGCGCGGGGATGATGAGTGGATCGCCGGTCTCGCAACGGGCGCGCGGTCGCTTCACATCTACCGACTCGGAGCCGGCGAGTGGCTCGTATCCGAGGTCGGTCGCGATAACGAGGGACGCGGGTCCAGCTTGAAACAGGCTCTCGTGGCACTGTCCGCCGGCACCGCGGCGCCCGCATGGTGGTTCGCCGTCGCCGACCTCGTAGCCGCGTCGGCCGCTCGGCGCTAGGTCGCCGCGCTCGATGCGGGCGCCAATGACTATATGACCAAGCCGTTCGGGATCGCCGAGTTCATGGCGAGGCTACGCGTCGCGCTGCGCCAGAACGGTCCGCCCGGTCATCGGGCATCCGCCTTGACCCACGCTGCGATCCGGCGACGCAGGCTCATGCCTCACGGCAAGCCACGAACGGCCGAGCCGATCTCGAGCTCGCACGCAGTTCCTGATCCTACGCCGACGGACCGCGAGCGCAGGGCTCACGTGAGCCGGATACCGCTGACTGTCACGGTATGGACCCGGCCACCGCTGGGCGTGTAGGCGACGGACAGCCGGATCGTGAACGGCGCCGTGGCGAGCAGACCACGACCCGCGCCGTTCAGCTTGACGGTGACCGTGAGAGACTCCTTGCTCCTGACCCTGAAGCCCTCAGCGCCCACGGTCTTCCGCCTGCCGGTCAGCTCGAGCAACTCAACCTTTCCCGCGCCTGGAAGGGCGAGCTGGAAGCGCAGAGCTCCACCGCGACCGGCTTTGAGCTTCGAGATCTTGAACGTGTTGTTCGGCAACACGGTGTAGTTGGCCGTGTCCGTGCTCACGAGACCGTCGATGCTCGTGGCGAGCACGGTCAGCTGGTGCGCACCGGGCGCCGTGGTCTCGATTGCCTGCCCATCGGCGACGGGATTGCCGAGGTCGTCCAACGCCGAGCAGTCCTCGAGGCCGAACACGTAGGCGGACTGCCCGCACGTGTACCTGGCCCTGACGATCTGCGCGTATGTGAACGTCGCGTTGTTCGCCGGGCTCGTGATCGTGATCGTCGGCGGCGCGAGGACTGTCAGCTCCTCGGTGTCGCCACCTGCGCTCGAGCCGGCCGACGAGCTCACGGGACCAGTGTTGTTCTCAATGAGCTCGGGCGTGGTCGCGGTCACGTCGACCGACACCGTGCAGCTCGCTCCCGCCTTGAGCGATCCGCCGCTGAGCGAGAAGACCTGTGAGCCCGGTGTGGCAGTCACAACGCCGGCTGAGCCGCACGTGCCGCTTTCGCCGTTGGGGTCGTCGATTGTGAGGTCGTCCGGGAACGTGTCACTGAAGCCGATCGCCGACAGCGACGCGCTCGCATTCGGGTTCGTGATCGTGACCCCGAACGCCGTTGTGCCACCGGACCCGATCAGGGATGGGTTGAACGAGCTGGCGATCGTCGGTGGCTGCGACGGTGGCGCTGCATCCGCCGCCGCTGCCATGACGCACGCCATCCCCACTGCCGATATCGCCACGAGCGCGGCGGAGCGCATCTTCCTCACGTTGTTCATCACCTTTCCTAGCTAATTCCATCGATCCACTTGAGATTACTGCTCCGTTGGCCGTGACGCCTTGTGACCGGCGGACGAGAACGCCACCAGCGCAACGCGCTCAGCGGCCGGCGAGCGCGGCCGTAAACGATCCGGCCGCCCCCGCGTGTGCGAGCGGGGTGTAGCCGAGCACATCCTCAACCGAGCGCAGCAACGAGTAGGCGTTGCTCGACGTCGAGATCGTCGTGGCCGTGCGAGTGCGGCTTGGAAGTACGAGCGCGCCCGTCCGGACGGGTCCGCTGCCGCCGTCGACCGCCGCAAACGCGATCACCAGCGCTCCACCCTGCCTGTACGCGGCTGAATCGAGGATCTCTGGAACCACCGAGCGCAGGAACGCGTTCTCGGCAGCGATCCCGACCGGGGTTCCGGCCGGGCAGGCGCCGGCCCCGGCCGACGTCGATGACGTGGTCGCCGTGCTGGTCGGCGAGGCAGCGGTCGTGGGGGCGCCGGTGCTCGAGGTCGAGGTCGAGATCAAGGTCGACGTCGAGCTCGAGCTCGACATCGAGCTCGACGTCGTGCTCGAGGTCGAGGTCGTGACGTCCGGTGTGCTCGTGCTCGCGGCCGCGGTGGCGGTCGACTCAGCGACGCTCTCGCTCGCGCCGGCGCTTGTCGCAGCGTCTGCGCACAGCCCCGGCGCGATGTAGTTGTACGTTGCCGTACGCGAGGGCTTGGCAAGGTCGTGAGCGAGCTGGCCGAGGTCCACGTCGTCGCTCTGGCAGCCGCCGAGATCGAGCAGCGAGTGGAAGTAGATGAACGGGTTGTGGCGGGTGTCGTACCCGGGCTGGCCGCCGGGCAGCGTCACGTCATCGACCGCGCCGGAATTCGGGTGCAGGCATGCCGTGGCGCCCATGCCGGCGAGGTACGCTTTCCAGACATGCCCGCTGGCGGTCACCTGATCGCCGATCGTCAGCGCCGTGTCCGGGTAGACGCAGCCGTTGCCATCGACAAGACCGTTGGCCTTCGCCGCAGTGGCCGGTGGGAACTCGCTGTAGGTCTCGCAACCTGAGCGGGTGTCGGCATTCGGCCCCTGCCCGCTGATCATCGCGATCTCATCAGCCAGCTCACCGCCGCCCAGCGACTCGTAATCGCTGAGCAGCGTTCCCTTCGCCTCCAGCGATCGCAGGTACGGGGCCGCCGAGCTCGATCCGAATGCCGCTGCATAGCTCGGGGTCGAGAGCGCGATCACGAACACGTGAGCGAGCTTCGCCTGGCTGCTCGCGTTGTCGGCGCCGGCGCCCGTGGTGCCGGTGGAGCTGGTCGTGGTCGTATCGCTCGTCGTGACGGTGTCGTCCGAGCTGTCCGCGTCCGTCGCGCCGCCGCTGTCGGCGCCGGCATCTGCCAGAGCACCGGTGTCCGTCCCCGAGCTCCCTGAGGCCCCGGCCGCAGCCGATGCCGACGCTGCGCCGGGATCGACGCCGTCAGCGTGGGAAGCGGCGGCGTCCGTACCCGACCCGGCCTGCCCGCCGGGCAGCTGGTAGACCACCGGGCGATCGTGCAGCGCCGCCAGCGCTGCATTCTGCGCCGCAGAGCGCCCCAGCGCGCTGCCGAGAACGAGAACGCTCGCCAGCACCGACGCTCCGGCCACGACCGCGAACGCCGGCCAGCTCAGCCGGACCTCGCGCAGCGCGCGGATCATGCTGCGCCGATCGGCTGGGCGCACTGCGAGCAGAACGCCGCGCCGCGCGCGTAGATCGCTCCACAGTGCTCGCAGCTGCCGCCGAACGTCGACTCGCCACCCGCGAGCAGATGCTCGACCGCGGCCAGCTCCGTGTCGACGCGCTGCAGCGCGGCGGCGCGCTCGACCAGCACGTCCAGCTTGACGTGATCGCGGATCGCCATCTCGTAGAACAGGCCGCCCAGCTCGGACTGCATGAGCGCGAACCGCTCGGTCAGCTGCTCGCGCATCGCGAGCAGCTCGCCCTCGGGCTCGCGTGACGGGGCGCTCGCGGCGGCGGGAGCCTGCCTGCGTCGAGCGAGCTTCACGGCACCGACACCTCGTTCGGCAGGCCCTGCTGGGAGTTGACGTAGCTCTGGCCGGTCGCCTGCTGGACCTTGTGGACGGCCGCGGCGCCCTGATCGAGCTGCTGCTGCGTGGGCTTCGAGCTCGTCAGCTGCGCTCCAGTGGTCGCGTTGGTGCTCGCGTTGGTGCTCGATCCCCGCTTGGCTGCGGTCTTCCGCGCCGCGCCGGAGACCTTCCTCGCGGCGGCGTGCCGCTCGGGGCTCGTGCCCGCCGCCGTCACGCTTGCTGCCGTGGACGTCGCTGCCCCTGCGGCGGTGGTGATCACCTCGGGCTTCTGGGCTCGCAGCGCGGCGATCAGCCGCGCGTCACCCGAGGTCGAGGCGCGCCCGACCAGCACGCCCAGCGCGATCGCCAGCGGGATCACTGCGATCAGCAGCGCCGCGGCGAGCGTCGGAGCGCGCCGTCTCGTTGTTCTGGCCGCGCGGGCGGATGACTCATCGGCGCGCGCAGTCGCGCTTGCGCGGTTGAGGAAGCGGGCCGCTGGATCCGGCACGTGCCGGCGGCGCGCTCCGCACGAGACGCAGTAGCGCTGCTCGCGCGCCACGACCGTGCCGCACGCGTCGCACTGCTCATGACGCTCGGGGCCGGCATCGGCGATGACCTCCATGCGAGGCGCAGAAGCGGCTCCGGAAGCGTCCGGCACGCGGGCTATGTCACTGAACTCCATGCGGTGCCTTTCACTGGAAGATCGTCGGCGGCGCCTCGACCTGCACGCGCGCGCCCCCCGAGGCGCCGAGCAGACGCAGGCGCAGCGTCGTGCTGGCGTCGCTGGCGAGGTGAGCGATCATCGCGCCGCCCGCCGCGAGGTACGTTCTGCCGCGCTGCACGAACGCGTAGACCGGGAGCTGATACTGCGGAACTCCCGAGAGGTTGCGCACGACGAGCGACAGCTCTGACGAGTCGCCGCCGAGCGCCGTGGATCGAATGCGAACGGCATCGATCGCCGGGAGCAAGCGCGGAGCGGGCGCGAGCCCGGGCTGCGCAAAGCCGACGCGCGCGAACGGCCGGGCGTGCGCCGGCAGCAGCCGCGCGGTCGTGAACACCCAGCGCAGCGTCCCGTGCGCGGCGATCCCGGCGACATGCGCTCCGAAGTAAGGCAGGCCGGCAATCGCGTTCAGGTAGCGCGGAGCGCCGCGCGAATCGCGGATGCCGACCGAGACCGGGAGATCGCTGAGCGGCCGGTCCGTCCGGTTCCGGATCACGACGAGGACCGCGCAGCGCGCAGCGCCCCGGATCAGCTCGACCGGCCCGACCGCGAGCTGCGGGTCTTCGCGCGTGACCCTGACCGCGGCCGCGCTCGCCCTGATGCGGGCGCTGTTGAGCTGCAGCCTCGCGGCTTCCTGCTGAGTCGTTGCGCAGCCGGCCAGCAGGCCGGCTGCCAGGAGGGCGGCGAGGGCGACGATCGCCCCGTCGCAGATGCGCTCAGCCGAAGACACCGCTCACGTAGTCCTTCGTCCGCTGCTGCACAGGGGCGTTGAACAGCCTCCGGGCGGGCGCGTACTCCACGAGCTCGCCCAGGTACATGAACGCCACGTGGTCGGCGACGCGCGCTGCCTGCTGCAGGTTGTGCGTGACAATCACCACCGCCACCTCCTCGCGCAGCTTGACGATCAGATCCTCGATCACATTCGTCGACTGCGGGTCGAGCGCCGAGCAGGGCTCGTCGAGTAGGAGCACCTCGGGGTTCGCGGCGAGCGCCCGGGCGATGCAGAGTCGCTGCTGCTGGCCTCCGGAGAGGCGCAGTGCAGGGTGATCGAGGTCGTCCTTCACCTCCTCGAGGAGCCCCGCGCGCGCCAGTGCGTCCTCCACGGCTCCCGTCAGCAGCGCGCGCCGCGGTCGCCTGGACGCCTGCTCGCGCAGGACGTAGGCAACGTTGTCGAACACGCTCATCGGGAACGGGTTCGGCTGCTGGAAGACCATCGTGACGCGACGGCGCAGCGCCGTCGGCTCGAGCGTCGCGATGTCGACGTCGTCGAGCGTGATCCTGCCGCTCATCGTCGCCCCTCGCGTCAGCTCGGTGAGGCGGTTCAGCGAGCGCAGGAGGGTCGTCTTGCCGCAGCCGGAGGGGCCGATCAGGGCGAGCACCTCGCCCTTGCGGATCGGCAGCGAGACGGACTTGACCGCCTGCTTGGGGCCGTATGCGACCGACACCTGCTCGACGGCCATCCGGTCGATCGTGACGAGCGGTGCGCGCTGCAGATGCGGCACGGCAAAGCCGCCTGCCTGGTGACGGTCGATGGTCTCGCGCGCGCTCGACGCATCGCGCAGAGGCGACGGCGCGGGTTGCGAGGGCCTGACCGTGACATGCGCGCCGGGGGCCAGCCGGCGCACCGGCGGCGGGGATCTCAGCTCCATCGGAGCTCCCTCGAGCGACGCCCGAACACGTCCACCGCCGCGTTCAGCGCGAGCACGATCATGATCAGCACGAAGGCCGCCGCGTAGGCCTTGCTCGGCTGGTTGAGCTCGCCGGTCGGCGCGTTATCGAAGATGTAGCTCGTGAGCGTGCTGCCGGTGCCCGTCAGCGTGCTCCAGAGCGGCACCGACCCGACACCCTGCAGCCGCTGCGTATCGCCGAGGAGCAGCACGATGATCGCCGTGTCGCCGATCACCCTGCCGATGCCGAGCATCGTGCCGGTGATCACCGACGAGCGCGCGGCAGGCAGCAGCACGCGTCGCGTGGTCGCGATCTTCGTCTTGCCGACCGCGTAGGACGCTTCCCGAACATGATTGGGGATCGCCTGCAACCCCTCGCGGACGGTGCTCACGACGAGCGGCAGGGCCACGAGCGAGAGCATCGCCCCGGCCGCGAAGAAGGACTTCCCGTACACGACGCCGTTGTTGGTCTCGCTGAGGAAGCCCAGCGCCGGCGCCCGGAAGAGGAGGATCCCGAACAGCGCGAGCACGACCGTCGGCGCCCCCGCGAGCATCTCCACCGTCGACTCCGCGACGCGAGCCAGCCAGCGAGGCCGCCCGTACTCGCTGAGCCAGGCGGCGAAGCCGATCCCGACCGGGGCGGCGATCGCGATCGCGGTCCCCGCCACCAGGAAGGTGCCGATCATCGGGTCAAGGAACCCGCCTGTCTCGTTCTCGGTGAACCCGACCTGGGGGCTGGTCACGAGCAGGCTCGGGCGCACGTAGCGGATCCCCTGCACGAGCAGGTAGAGGACGATCGCGGCGCAGATCGCGCAGAACAGCAGCCCGAGGAACCATGCGAAGGCAAGGCCGATGCGGTCGCTCAGCCGCCACGAGGCGCTCGACTCGACGCGCCTCACCGGAGCGCCAGCCGCGCCTGCCGGATCAGGTGATCCGGCGCTGAGCGTCGTCGTGCTCATGCGGCGCCCCCGCCCGCATGCTGGTAGCGCTTCATCGGCTGCTTCGCGGCCCACCCGACGAGCGAGAGCATGAACGCCGAGAACAGCAGCAGCGCGGCGATCGCGTAGAGCGTGTGCGCCATCGGGGGCGAGCTCAGCTCCTCGGTGTTGTGCAGGATCGTGGCGGCCAGTCCGCGCGAGGGCTCGAAGAAGAAGATCAGGCCGTCGGCCGGGTTGGGCGCGAAGCCGACCGAGCCCGAGACCATGCTGAGCATCACCGACTCGCCGAGCGCGCGTGCGGTCGCCAGGACGGTGCCGGCGACCAGCGCCGGCCGAGCCGTGCGCACGGCGATCATCCAGAAGGTCCGCCACTGGTTGACGCCGAGCGCGAGCGAGCCCTCCAGCCAGCCCCGCGGAACGGTGCGCAGCCCCTCCGAGAACACCGCGATCATCACCGGCGCGGTCATCACCGTCAAGATCACGACCGCAGCGAGCAGGCTGTAGCCGCTGAGCTGGATCACCGGCGTCACCGATGCCTTCTCACTCTGGGTGATCAGGTGGTTGCCGATGAACGGGACCAGCACGAGGACGCCGATCAGCCCGTAGATCACCGACGGGACGCTCGCCAGCAGCCTCACGACGGGCTCGAGGATGCGCGCGAGCCAGTCCGGGGCGAAGCCGACGATGAACACCGAGATGAACAGTGAGCAGATGAACGAGACGCCGACCGCACCGGCCGTCGTCAGCACCGTGCTCCAGATCAGCGGCCAGGCATGGAAGAGGTACTGCGGAGCCTGCTCATAGTTCCCCGAGTTGAAGATCGATTCGATCTGGTCATCGACGCTGCCGCCCGCTCCGAACCAGCGCAGGCCGTTGTGCGCAAACGACGGCCAGGCCTCTCGCACGACGAACGCGAACATCGCCAGCAGCAGCAAGACCACCGCGCAGACGAGCGCGCCGAGCCAGAGCTCGGCGCGCTGATCTGGGCTGAGCCCGCGTTCGGACTCGTGGAGTGGGTAATCGTCCATCACCTGGTCGCTGATCCCTCGTCCGCGCTCCGGCCACGCCCTTACGGCTTACGCGTTGAACGCGGGGACGGCGCCGGCCTCGGTGAGGATCTTGCCGGCGGCCGCGCTCGTGCGCACCCAACTGAAGAACTGCAGAACCTGGATCGCCGCGTGGCCCGATGGGAACACGCCCCAGTCGTAGCGGAACAGCGGGTAGTTCTTGCTGCGGATGTGCGCCGCGTCGCAGGGGACACCGCCGATCGTCAGCTTCTTGACACCCGAGCCCGAGTGCGCAAGGCCGACGTAGCCGATCGAGCTCCCGTCGTGCTCGACGCCGGTCTGCACCAGACCATCGGAGGTGTCCTGGAGCACGTTCGAGGACTGCGACGCGCCACCGAGCACCGCGGCCTGGAAGAACGTGTACTGGCCCGCGGCCGAGTTTCGCCCGATCGGGTCGATCGTCGTCGTGAGATTGGAGCCGGGCACCTGGTTCCAGTTCGTGTCAACCCCGAGGAAGATGTTCTTCAGGTTGCCCAGCGAGATGTCGCTGATGCTGTTGTCCTTGTTGACGGCGATGCACAGCGCGTCGAGGAACAGCTTCACCTGCGTGGTGCCACCGTCGCTCGGCAGCGGCGGACGCGTGTTGATCGAGAACTCCGACCTCCCGTCCTGCACGTCCTGGACACCGGCGTTGCCGCCGTCCTGGGTGTACTTGAACTGGATGTTGTGGTGCAGCTGGTTGTAGCCCCGGAACAGCTCTTGCATGTACGGATACGCCGCACTCGACCCGGACCCGATCAACGTAATCGCTCCCGCCGCCGATGGGAGCGCGAGCACCGGGATGGCCACCGCCAGGGCGATGATGGCCCGGACGCGCGTCAGTCTGAGCCGGCGAGCGCCGGACTCCGCTTTCGACATCGATTCATTCCTCTCTAACAGCACTTAAGCTATGATTTTACCCAACTTGATGGCGCAGGGTAGCAGTCGATCGGGCGCAGTCGCCCGTGGTGCCGGTCTCCCAGGCACAGCTCGCCCTGCCCTCGTGCGTCCGGCCTACTTGCCCTTCCCCGTATCGCTCGAGGTCTTGCCCTTCTTCGACTTGGGCTTGGGCTTCGGCTTGGGCTTGGGCTTCGGCTTCGGCTTCGGAGCGGGGACGACGGCCGGGACGCGTGGGCATGCCTTTGCAAGGTCGAGGTCGAACGGTCCGTCCTGCGCGCCCGTGGCGTCCGTGACGATCAACTGGACGATCGCCCCTGGTACGGCCGGCGTTCCAGGCGCGGCGCCCGCCGGCAGGTACGCGCAATACGGCTCGACCGGATCTACCGAACCCTCGACGAAGTAGCCCGCGGTCAGCGTGCCTCCGGCACCGAGATTGCAGTTGACCCCGTCGGACGGAATCGTGCCCTCGCAGACGACGTTCTCGGTGGCGCTCGGCGTGACGCCGTCGCCCTCGAGCACGGCCGGCGAGATGTTGAAGTCATCGAGGTTCTCGTCGGACCCGGGCTGCCTGTCGAGGATGATCGTGTACGCCGAGATGACTCCGTCGCACGCAAACGAGTAGTCGAGCAGGTTCGGCTCGCCAATCGCCGCACCCGAGGAATCCGGACTGATCGAGCCGTTGCAGTCCGTGAGCGACTCCGGCGTGGGGGCGGCGGCGCCGGCCGCCGCAGGAAGCACCCAGAGCGAGAAGAGAGCGCCCAACGACAGAAAAGCCAGCAAAGCCGAGCCCAGCGGGAACGCGCGCACACTCCGGCCACGATCAGACACAGAGACCTCCAAGGTCGTAATTCGGCCGGTCAGGCAGACCCTCCGATCTCCGCACAGCGGCGATCGCAGGCGAGCCCCCGCTCCGGCACACCAGTATTTTGATTAACCTGATGGAGATTATCAGGAAGCCGGCGTTCTGCGCCGCGAGCCATCCGAGCGTCGGCGCCCAGAGGGACGCGAGGCTGTCGAGCACCATCTCGGCGCCGCCTGACTCATCCGGGCGATCACCTGGTTTGGCGCCGTTTCACAGATGGCCAACACGAGTCGCCGCAACTCTGTCCAGAGGGCCCAAGACCATCGAGTCTCGCTGGAGCATTCTGATCGCGATGGGATGAGGATCACGGGAACGTTGAAGGAGGTGAAAGCAGACGTGCATTGCCCGCGCGCGATCGGCGTGACATTCGGTGGCCTGCTCATCGATGCTGTTGCGCCTCGCCCAAAGCCTGAGGCTGGTCTGGCGTCGGATCTCTCTCTCCTCCCGGCTGCGCCGTCCCTAGGACACCGCGGTGCGCAGCAGATGAGAGCAAGACTGTCCGCCGGCCGCGCGCGGCTCCTTTTCAGCGCTTGACGCTTCGCACTTGGCACATAGAGGAACGCAGTGGCCAGAATGATCCTGAAAGCTGTCCACTCAGATAGCGAACGCCGAAAGTGGCCGCTGAGCAAGCGCGTGTTGGATGAGAACCTCGGCAGGTACGACCACGTCGAGCAGTCGCAGGAGCACGGACACCGCACAGGGGGACCGCCGAAGTCCGTCCGATCGGCGGCGGATCAGAGTAATGAGGCGCACAAGTGAGATAGGACGTCCAGCGTCGGCCTCAATCTTTACCGCCCCGCCAGGCTCCGCCAGCCATTAAGCTCTGGTCAGTCTGCAACTGCAGTGAGTTCCCTCGGGGCATTGCTTTGGATGCTTACGCAAAAGTCGGTAGACGGCAGTTCCTTGACCGCATCGGTCGCCACATGTCTCTCGATGACCTCGAACAGGTCGAGGCGGCGTATGCGTTCTCCAAGGGAGCGCATCGCGGGCAGTACCGTGACGACGGCACGACGCGCTACTTCGAGCACTGCAAGTCGGTGGCGTGGATCTGCGTCGACGAGGTCGCGCTCGCAAGCGACTGGCAGACGATCGCGATCGCGTTGCTGCACGACAGCCGCGAAGACTCATACCTGATGAGTCCGGCACGCATCGAGCTGAACTTCGGGACCTGTGTGCGACGGTGCATCGAGGATCTCACGAAGCGAGACGGCGAGCAACACGACGAGTACCTCGATCGACTGCTCCAAACGGACGTGGATTGGCGAACGCTCGTGGTCAAGCTCGCCGACCGGCTGCACAATCTGCGCACCCTCGGCGGCGTCACGCCGACCAAACGCCGGCGCAAGCTTGCCGAGACGGAGACGCTGTATCTCGCACAACTCGACCGTTTCTACGACCTCGCGCCGTCGCGACTCGCCGAGGTTCGCGCTCTGGGACGCTTCATCGCCGACGAGTGTGCGTCCTGGGCTCAGGGCGCACTTGTCGAGGATTGAGCTCGGCGTTCCGGCGTCGCTGTGAGCCGATCACGATCCGACAGGGGCGTTGCGCGAGAGCGTGATCGTCGTCCAGGCACCAAGGTGAATGCGGTCGCCATCGCTCATCGAGACCGGCTCGCCCTGGGTGATCGGCGTCTCGCCGTCGTTGTGGAAGGTTCCGTTGGTGGAGCCACGATCGGCCAGCAGCCAGGCGCCGTCGGCGTTGCGGGTCAGGATCGCGTGCTCGTGCGAGACACCGATGTCCTCGGGCGGCTCGCCGAGGTCGATGTCGGGGGTGATCGATCGCGATCGGCTGCGCCGGCCGATCGTCACCTGCTCGGCCATGAGCGGGACTCGCCGTTCCGGGCAGTCCGCGGGGAACTCGATGTCGCCGGCGTCGGTGCGCTCGAAGTAGTCGCGATCCGCGGTGACGATCGCCACCCAGCCGGTGGCGGCAACCGTGGGAGTTGACGCGGCCTCGGAGGTGACGGCCGTGGGAGTGGCGGCGGCCTCGGAGGAGGGTGGCTCGGCGGAGGGCGCCCCGGGGTCCGCGAAGTTCAGCCCGCAGCCTTCACAGAACTTGTCCGACGCGGCGTTGATCGTGCCGCAGCGCGGGCACGGCAGGCCGTCGGGCGTCTGCGTGGGCTCCTCGGCGCCCACCGGCGCCGAGCCGGCGGGGGGCTGCGTGCCGCCGAGCTCTGCGGGGGCTCCCAGGCGCGCCCCGCAGACGTCGCAGTAGTCGCTCTCGCTGGACAGGTGCCCGTTCGGGCAGCGCGTGCTGGTCATCGCCCGACGCGCTTGGTCTTCGTCGAGCGCGTGTCGAGCGTCATCTCATCGGCCTCGGCGACCGCAGCCTTCAGGCGCACCCGTCCCGTCGCCGGGTCCTCGACGTCCACGACCTTCGCGAGCAGCTCGGCCGTCTCGGTGTTGCCGGCCGCGGCCGCGAGCTGCACCGCGCGGCCGAGCTTGGCGGTGGCGGTGTCGAGATCGCCGCTCTTGCGGGCCTCCAGGCCCGCCTGGATGGCATCGGCCAGCTCGGCCTGCCCTGTGTAGTGAGCCACCTGGCGGTTGATCTTCGTCGAGCGGGCGGTGTCGTCGGTCCAGATCGCCTTGACCAGCCCCTGCCCACTGGGCTGGCCGTCGACCATCAAGGTCACGCGGCCGGCGAGCATCTCGTCGCCGATCTCGCCGGGGTTGACCCGGATCGCAAGGTGGTAGTCACGCGACTCCTCGCCCCACGCGCCGGTGGCATAGTCGCCGCTGAGCGGGTTGACGTCCACACGCGTGGACGTGAGGTCGGCCACCTCCGGCGAGACCTGCTTGAGGAAGCTGATCTGGCTGCCCTGCGGTGTCCACAGACGAAGGTTCACCTCGGCGACCTGCTTGCCCATCGCGGCCTCGATCAACGAGGTGAAGTCGGCAGTGAGGCCGGCGGGATCAGCGACGATGTCGACGCTGCCCAGCAGCCCGGTCGCGACCTTGCGCAACTCGGCCACGACCCAGTCGACGCCGACGCCACGGCAGTCGCACTGAAAGAGTCCGGCGGCGCCCGCAATCGCTCGATCGAGGTCCGCCGGCTCCTCGTGCTCGTCCTTGCCGTCGGTGAGCAGGATCGCGTGCTTGATCCCAGTCTCACCTGCGAACAGCGCGGAGGCACACCGCAGCCAGGTGCCGATCGCGGTCCCCCCAGCCGCCTCGAGCGCTCGCACTGCTCGTTCGGCCTCGAAACGGGTGTCGGGGCTCGCCTCGATCAGCCGCGGCGGGTGGGGATAGACGACGTGAGCCTCATGGTCGCCGGCGATCACGGCGAACTGCGCTCCATCGCGGATGCAGTCGATCGCGGCGGCCGTGGCCTGCTTGGCCTGGCGGAGCTTAGCCCCTCCCATCGACCCGGACGTGTCGATGATGATCACCTCGGCGGCCCGGCCGGTGCTCGCCGGAGCCCCGTCGCCGTCGGCGGCGGCAGCGGTGACGGTGAGCACCGCGTTGACCTCGCCGGCGCCTGCGGGAAGGAACTCGTTCTGAAAGCACTCAAGGGTGAACGTCGGCATGGATGGACTCCTGAGGTTCGGGACTCTTAGAGATGAGGACTCGGCCTCGGGCGTGAGAGGGCGGGGATCACGATGGCGGTGATGTTGTCCTCGCCGCCCGCCGCCACGGCGGCGGCGACCATCCGACGGACGGCGGCGATGGGACGGCGATCGCCGTCCCCCACGAGGAGGTCCGAGAGCTGCTCGGTGTCCGGAAAGTGGTTCCAGAGCCCGTCGCTGCAGAGCACGACGGCGCCCGGTCCCGGGCTCGCCACGACGTTGATCGTCGGGACGACGTCATCGGCGTCGGCGCCCAGCCAGCTGGTGAGGGTGTGCGCGTCCTGCGCCTGATATGCCTGCGCCGGGTCGGCTCCGGAGGCGATGGCGCGTTGCGCGCAGGAGTCATCGACGCTCAACTGCCGGCTACTCTGCGGACCGTTCTCCGCGAGCCAGTAGGCGCGGCTGTCGCCGACGTTGGCGACGGCGACTAGATCCGCGGCCACGATCGCCGCGACGAGCGTCGTCGCCGGCGCCTGCGACCCACCTTGCCCGACCTTCGCGACCGCGAGCTGCGCCTGCGCGACCGCGTCGGAGAGCAGCCGCCGTGCGTCGCCGTCATCCGGAGCGGGGCCCTCGAGCGCGGGGGTAAGCGCCTGCAGCGTGGCCGCCGCGGCCGCCACGCTCGCCAGCTCGGGATCGCTGCTGTTGGACACGCCGTCGCAGACGACGGCGATGACCCGCCCGTCGCGGCTGCCCAACTCGTACGCGTCCTCGTTGCGGTGGTGACGCAAGCCGCGATCGGTGGCCGCCGCGGCCACCGCGCCGAGATCGCTCTCGCGATGATCCCCCGGCCGGGGCTGGCGCATCCCGCAGCGCCCGCAGTAGCCGTCCTCGATGATCTCCTCGGCCGGCGCACCGCAATGCGCGCACCCCTGCTTGCCCGGGCCGGCGGGCGTTGTGGCGGCCGGCTCGGCGGCCGGCTCGGTGGACGGTGCGGCCGCCGGCTCGGCGGACGGTGTGGCCGCCGGCTCGGCGGACGGTCCGGCCGCCGGCTCGGTGGACCGTGCGGCCGCCGGCTCGGTGGACCGTGCGGCGATCGGCTCGGCGGCGGACGCGGCCGCGGGCGGGGCGAGCGGGTGGCCGCAGGCCTCGCAGAACAGGTCCCCTTCCCCCACGCTCGCTGAACATGCCGGGCACGAGGTGGCGATCATGTGAGCGTGCGTGGCCGGTAGCGGTTGGCCTGATCGACCAGCGAGATCCTCGCCTCGGGGCCCGTCGCGTGGTTGGCAAGCTCCCGGAAGCTCTCCTCCAGGCCGGTGCGTACCCCGTCAATGCTGAGGGGCACCCCGGCCAGCCGGCCGCTCGGATCCGCCTGGGCTCGGTCGCGCTCGAGCGCGCTCAGAGCCGCGATCAGCAGATCGCGGCGCAAGGACGCGCGCTCCTCGGGATCTGCCCGCAGGCCGGAGAGGACCGACGCACCTTCGCGCAGTTCGGCGATCGTCGGCGCCTGTCCGTCGAGGTCGCTGTACATCGCGCGGCACAGCGCGACCTGAGCCGCAGCGTAGGCGCTCGACGCGGCCGGGATACGCTGCAACGCGGTCCCGGCCGCGGCACGCTCGCCGAGCGCGAGGCGGACGCGCGCCAAGCCGAAGCTCGCGCTGGCGTAGCTCGGGTCGGTCGTGGCTACGAGCTCGTAGTCGCGCGCCGCCGCGCGAAGCTGGTCCTTGTCGCCCCGTGCGTCCTGCTGCGAGGCGAGCTCGCCGGCGACCGCCAGCGCCAGGCGCGGAGCGAGCTCCCCTGAGAGCTCCAGGGTCAGCTGCGCGAGCAGCTCCTGGGCGTGGCGAGGGGTGCCCTCGGAAAGCGCGAGCATCGCGAGCCACCACTGCACGCGCCAGTCATCGACGCTCTCCGGCGGCACGCCGGCGAGTACCTTGTGAGCCTCTGCGTAATCGCTCTGGTCGATGAGCGTGCGAGCGAGCCGGAAGCTGACCTCGACCGTCTGCGGCGCCGCCGCCAGCGCATGCTTGAGCTGCTCCGGATCGGTCGCGGTGAGGTTGGCCAGCGCTCCGGCGGCGGGGTCTGCCGGATCGACCGTCGGGGCGGGCAGATCGCGCCAGCTCGGCGCGCTGCCGTCGGTCAACCCCTCGCCGGTGAACAGCCGGCTCGGAGCGGCCGGCGGATGAGCACCGTCGATCGCGAGCACCTGGCGCAGGACGCCGAGGAGCTGCTCGGCCATCTCGCTCGCCGACTCGAAGCGCCGCTGCGGATCGGTCGCGGTGGCCCTCAGCAAGAAATTGTGGAAGCACTCGTAGCGCGCGAGCGCCGGGACTTCGGCGGCCGGCGGAAGGCTCGTTGCATGCCGCTTCTCATCCTGGAGGCCGGGGATGTCGAAGCTCAACACGGCCAGGGTGCGTCCGACCGTGAACAGGTCCGACGCGACCGACGCGCCCGCGCTGGCGACCTCCGGCGCCTGGTAGCCGACCGTGCCGTACAGGTCGCTGTCGTGATCGTCGATCCGGCGCACGCCGCCGAGGTCGATCAGCCGCAGCTGTTCCTCGGACTGGATGGCGTTGTCTGGCTTGAAGTCGCAGTAGAGCAGCCCGCGCGCGTGCAGGTAGCCAAGCGCCGGGAGGAGCTCCAGCATGTACGCGATCGCCTCGGCGACCGGGATCGCCTCCCCCGTCTGCGCTCGCCGGCTGGCCCTGACGGCCTTGAGCGACTCGCCGCCGACGTACTCCATGACGATGTAGCCGGCGCCATCGTGCTGGACGAAGTTGTAGATCCGCACGATGTTCGGATGCTCGACCTCCGCCAGAAAGCGCCGCTCGGCGATCGCGGCCGCCATCGCCGACTCATCGCCGGAGTCGAGCAGGCCCTTGAGCACCACCCAGCGGTCCGACACGTTCTCGTCGCGAGCGAGGTAGATCCAGCCCAGCCCGCCGTGGGCGACGCAGCCGACGACGCGATACTGGCCGGCGACACGATCGCCGGGCGCCAGCTTCGGCGAGAACGAGAAGCGGTTTCCGCAGGAGGCGCAGAACCCCTCGCTGCGGCCCGGCTTGCCATCGTGGCTGCGGCCGACGGGGCTGTCACACACCGCGCAGAAGCGCTTGCTCTCGGGCACCTCCGGGTTGGCGAGCACCACCGATGAGGGATCGCGGTAGGGGACGGGCGGCACCTCGACGAGGCCGGCGCCGAGGTTGCCGCGGCTCGAGGTCGAGCGACTCCCCCGGGTGCTACCGGTCCCGGTCCTTCCGACGGCGCCGGTGCCCGTCGTCCCGATGAGCGCTGATGACCCCGTCGTCCCGCCGAGCGCCGAGGACCCTCTTGTCGCGCTCGCCGCCGAGGAACCGGCCCCGGAATGGGCCGGTTCCTCAGAACCGGCGCCCGCGTGAGCTCCGGCGCGGCCCGTGCCCGGCAGCGCGCTCGCCGGCGGCGCCAGGCCGCACACGTTGCAGTATCCGTCCTCGATCTCGCCGTTGCAGCCCGCGCGCGGGCAGCGTTGCGCGGCGACGCTCATCGCCCGCTCCTCGCCGCCCCTGCGGACAGCGCCCGCTGATAGGCAAGCACCAGCGTGTTGCAACGTGCGAGATCACACGGTGCGCTGAACAGCTCGCCGATCGCCTGCCGGTAGAGGTCCTCGAGCTGGAGGTCCTCTCCGCGTCCCATCGCGCGGGCCTTGGCGCGGTAGGCGTCGAGACGCCCGCGCAGCTCATCGCGAGTGGCGAGGTCGACGCCCGCGTTCACGGCCAGCGCCCGCGCCCGCGCGAGCGAGGGCACCGAGCGCTGACGCACCGACGCGAGCGACCGCGCCGCAGCATCGGGGTCGCTCACCGCCCTGGCGGCGGCGTCCTGCAGTGCCCCGAGGAGCGTGCGCAGCTCATCCGCGGCCCGGTCGTAATCGGCGAGCGCGCCCTGCGCGCCCGTGATCTTCTCCGCGCTCTCACGCTGGCGATCGCGCGCACGCTCGAGCTCTTCGAGCGCCCGCTCGAGCTCGGCGAGCAACGCGGCCGTCTCGGCGCCGAGCTGGCTCCGGGCGCGTACCGATTCCTGCACCGCGGCCTGCGCCCGCTCGAGCCCCCTGGCGATCTCGGCCACCGGATCGCCGTGGACGGCGAAGGGATCAACGGTGCATTGCCGGCGTAGCTCGCCGATCAAGCGGCGCGCGACGGTGAGGTCGTTCGGGACCCTCACACCGGCGTCCTGCGCCGAGCGCTCGACACCCGCGGCCGCGGCCTCGAGCTCCGCCACGCGCGGAAGCAGGCGGTCCCACGCCCGCTCGGCGTCCTTGACCGCCTGCTCGATGGCGAGGATCGATGTGTTCATCGCAGCCACCAGGGCCCTCAGCGTCACGGGCGGCCTGGAGGACCGGGCGGACTCGGGAAGCGGGGTGTCGCTCAGGATCTCGACGGCCGGGCGGCGCAGCTCCTCGGCCAGGTCCTGCAGTCGCGCCGGCGGGAGCGACGACTTGGCGCCCCGCTTCTCCGTCACGTCCTTGAGCAGGTCGCCGACGGCCAGAAACCACTTCCAGAGCAGCTGCAGCTCCTGATCGGCGCGCTGCCAGCGCTCTGCGGTCTCGCCGGACAGCGCGGTTCCGGCCAGCAGCTTGCGCGTGGCATCGCCGTCGAGCTCGACGAGCGCGTCCTGGATCTCCGCAAGCGCTTCACGAAGCTCGGAGATCCCTTCGTCGAGTCGGCCGGTGTCGTTGATGATGCTCATCGCGTCGCTCAGGGACCCGAGGTGTAGGTCGCAACCGGCGGCGACGGGACCTTGCCGCCGTCGAAGCGTCCCAGCCAGCGCCTGTAGATCGTCGCCCACGTTCCATCGGCGCGCTCGCGCGCCAGCACCGCGTTCACGAACGACACGAAGTCAGGGTGCGCCTTGCTGATCGCCATCCCGTAGGGCTCGCTCGTGAACTCAGGGCCGACGAGCTTCACGTTCGGATCCTGGGCGGCCAGCCCCTGGAGGATCGTGTCGTCGGTGCTGATCGCGTCGACCTCGCCCTGCTGCAGGAGCACGAGGCAGTCGCTCTGATTGACGACGGCGACCGTTCTCACCGGTGGCTTCAGCCCGAGGGCCACCAGGTTCTGCAGCGAGGTCGAGCCGGCGGTCGCGCAGACGCGCCGGCCGGCGAGATCCTGCGGCCCCGTGATCGTCGAGTCGTCGGGGACGAGGATCCGCTGCCCGGCGTCGTAGTAGACGGTTGAGAAGTCGACGAGCAGCTTGCGCTGGCAGTTGATCGTCATCGTCTCCGCGACGATGTCGACGGCTCCGGATTGGACGGCGGATACCCGCTGGCTGTTTGGCACGATCACGAAGTGGATGCGGTTCGGATCGCCGAAGATCGCGCGGCTGACCTCGTGCAGCATGTCGATGTCGAAGCCGCCGAGCTGACCGGTGGACGGATCGCGGTAACCCCAAAGGTACGTGTTCTGGTCGACACCGGCGATCAGATAGCCGCGCCGCGCGATCTGCGCCATGAACGAGCCGGCCGGCATCTGACGGGGAGCCGGCAACGGGTTGCTCGGCGGCAGGCTCGCGGTCGCGTCGCACCCGGCTGCGGCGGTGGACGGCGCGGGCGCCGCGGCCGCGCCGGCGAGAGATGCCCCGGCCGGAAGGACGACCGGGGGCTTGGCGAGCGGGGCGTTCGCGGTCACGGCGGCACCGCATCCGGCCAGGAGCACCGCGAGCGCGCAGAGCAGCCCGATCGGCGCGATCGTCTCGATCGGCGTGCGGCGGAGGACGGCGAGCCGATCCATGCTCATCGGTACTCGGCCAGACGCGGACGCACGGCGAGCAACACCAGCCCGGCGAGCAGGAAGGAGACGACGATGACGCCTGCCAGCAGCCCACTGACGGCGCTGCTCGCGGCGCTTGACGCAGAGTCGAAGCTCTGCTGGGCTCCGGATATCCCAACGATCAGGACGCTGTCCAGGCGGCCCGCTGTCGCGGGCAGGTCGCCGGAGCTCGGTCCCGACGCCACGGCGATCGCCGCCTCGAGGTTCCCGTCCCCATCGTCGCTGCGGATCGCCTTGTGCACGCTCTGCACCTGTGCGAAGTCGGCCGCCGCCGCGCTCAGGACCGACCGGTCGGAGCCGCCTGCGGAGCGTGCGGCGGCGAGCAGGCCCGCGAGCCGCTGCGCGACCCGCGTGTAGTCGGTCTGATAGCCGGGAACGGAGTCACGTGTGACCAGCGTCAGCTCGTCGTCGGCGCGCGCCTGCAAGGCGAGGAGGCGGGCCTCTGTGAGGGTCGAGATCGGCGAGGCGCCCTGATTGGTGCTGTGGTTGACGTCCCTCGTCTGCGCCGCAAGGGCCACCGCGAGCCAGGCGAGCAGGGCGATCATGATCATCAGCGCGAGCAGCAACGGCGGGCTGACCGTACGATTGAACCGCTCTCGCAGCCAGCGCTGAAAGCCGGCCATGCCCGCCAGCACGAGGATCCCCAGCAGCGCGGCGAACACGAGCGCGACGACCGAGGTCGCCCCGTTCTGATCGTCGCTGAGAAGGCTGCTCTCCGTCTTATAGAGGTCGCCGGCAGCAGGCAGCAGCGCCGTGCGCATCAGATTGCTTGCCTCGCCGAGATAGGCGGCACCCACAGGGAATCCCTGCAGGTTGTTGGCGCGCGCCGTCTCGACAAGGCCGGTGTAGATCGGAACGTCGACCGAGAGGGTCTGGAGCGGCTGGCCGAGCTGACTGCTCGGTCCGGCCTGCTGCGCCGCTCGCGCGAGGCTCCCAGAGGCGGCCGCGAGGTCCGCCTGGTATCGATTGCGCAGCGATTGCGGCGCCGAGGCGCCAGCGAGGAACCCGCCCGCCGCGGTGCTGTCGGCGTCCGAGAGCGACGTGTAGACGCTTTGGGCGTCCACGAGCAACGGCTCGCTCGTCGCCGACGCGCTGTCGGCCGCCGATCCGCGCGACGACACCGCGGCGGCCGCGACGGCGCCGAAAGCGGCGATCCCGACGACGATGCCGACGGCCCAGCTGACGAGCAGAGCCGGGGTGCTGGTCGGCCTCGACACACTCGGCCAGCCGACGGACGCACGCCGAGGGGAGCTCGTCAGCGTGCTCACGGGCGCTCTCGGCCGGCGGGCCCACGCTCGCAAGCCACGAGATATCGGCCGGGCTCGGCCCAAACCCTCAGGTGTTCGCTCATTCTTTGATCCTCGCAGTCCCTGGCGAAAGGATATTCGCAACCATGCCGCTGGAGTGTTCCCGATAATGAGTGCCACTGATCACCGCTCCGCTTACCTGACGGCATTCGCCGACTGGTTGGCGTGTGCATGCGCCGGAACGGGTGAACGGGCAGCGAAAGCCGTCCGCGCCTCCGGCGATGACCTGCTTGCCGACGTGGCGTTCGCTGCCACCGCCGGTCACGTGCTCGATTACGACGACACCTTCCCTGAGGGCGTCGCGCACGTGAGCGCGACGACTGCCCCGGCCGCCCTCGTGCTCGCCGCACATCGGGGGCTCGCCCTCGGCGCCGTGTTGGATGCCTACGCCGAGGGCTATGAGGCGATGGCCGCCGTCGCCGCCGCGAGCAATCCGGCGCTGTACGACGCGGGCTGGCACCCGACGGCGGTGTGCGGCCCGATCGGCGCCGCCGTCGCCGCCGCGCGGCTGCTCGACCTGTCGCCGGCAGAGCGCGAGAGCGCCGTCGCCATCGCGCTGTTGCGCGCCGGCGGCACGCGAGGGGCGTTCGGATCGGACGGCAAGTCGATCCAGGTCGGCCTAGCAGCCGCCACCGGTGTGCAGGGGGCGCTCCTGTCTCGAGCCGGAGCGCGGGTCGATCCGGCGTCGATTCGCGGACCGCTCGGCTTCGAGGGCGTCCTCGGCGCTCGCTGGCCGCGCGCGGGCACGGACGTCACGCCGCCCCCGGGCGTGCGGCTCGCGATCGAGTGCACTCCGCCGATCGGTGAAGGCCCGCGCGCGATCGAGCGCACGTGGATCAAGCTGTACCCCAGCTGCCTGGGCACGCATTCGCCGATCGAAGTCGCGTCGCGGGCACGCGACGGTGGACAGCGGCTCGAGCACGACCGGATCGAGGTGACGGTGCACCCCGTCGCACGGCAGGCGGCACACCTCGACATGGTCGGCGACGGGTTGGCTGCGAAGTTCTCAATCCCTTACTGCGTCGCACACGCGCTCACCAAGGGCCCTCCGGTCGTGCGCGACTTCGACGCGGTCGATCCCGACGTCCGTGAGCGATCACGGCTCATCGACGTGACGCTCGACGCGTCGCTGCCAGATTTCGGAGCGGTGCTGAGCCTCGCCGGACGCGAGCTCGCGCGGGTCCCCTGTCCCCGGGGTGCACCGCAACGACCGCTCAAGGCGTCCGAGCTCGCGAGCAAGGCCGCGGAGCTCGCCGGCGATCGCCTGCATGGGGTACTCGACGATCTTCGCGCGCCGGCGGCATCCGTCCTGGCAGCGGCCGGCTTGCGCTGAGCTGACGAGCCCGGCCCGAGTATCGGCGAGCCGGGGCGCCCGACGCCGTCGCGGCTCACGAACGCAACGGCTCGCCGGACCGAGCGGACACCGAGCGGACACCAAGCCGGCCACGACGGTGCTCACGGCTCGTAGGAACCCGGGACCCAGGCGCGAGTCGTCACGGCGATCGCGTTCCAGGCGTTGATCGTGACGATGAGCGAGATCAGCGCCGCCATCTCCTCCGCGGTGAAGTGCGCGGCGGCGGCCTCGTATGCGCCGGCCGGTACGTGATCGGCGGCAAGCAGCGTCACCGTCTCAGTCAGGGCCAGGGCCGCTCGCTCGCGCTGCGAGAAGAACGGCGTCTCGCGCCAGACCGCCAGGACGTGGAGGCGTTGCTCGGTCTCGCCGATCAGACGGGCGTCCTTGCTGTGCATGTCGACGCAGTAGGCGCAGCCGTTGATCTGAGAAGCCCGGACGCGGATCAGCTCGCGGAGCCTGGGATCGAGCTCGACGCGGTCGAGCTCCTTGGTGGCGGCCTGGTCGAGCCGATTCATCGCGGCCGCGAAGCCGGCGGCGTGCGACTCGAAATCGAGCCGGACGGGGATGTCTGTTGTTGTGCTCATGGCGGGTACGCTACGCCGCATGCGGCCCAGAGATAAGGTCCAAATCCATGCAAGGAACGTGGGCCATTTCTGGCGTCGACCTGCACGTCGAGTTTCGGCGCTCGCAGCTGCGCCGGCGGCTGGAGCAGGCGATGCGCGAGGCGTTGATCGACGGCCGGTTGCGCCAGGGCGTCCGACTTCCGTCCTCGCGGACGCTCGCCGCCGACCTCGGGGTCGCGCGCAACACGGTCGCCGAGGTCTACGCACAGCTCTCGGCGGAGGGCTGGCTGACCGCCAAGGTCGGCTCCGGAACCTATGTCGCGTCGCGGCCGGCCGCCGCGGCGCCGGCGCTCGCTGCTCCGGTCCCTGCAGCGAGTGCGACGAGGTTCGATCTCGCCGCCGGTTCGCCGGACCTCTCCTCGTTCCCGCGGGCTCAGTGGTTGGCGGCCGCCCGGCGGGCGCTGGGGGCGGCCCCCGACGATGCGCTGGGATACGGTGACCATCGTGGTCGTCCGGAGCTGCGCGCCGCGCTGGCGGACTACCTTGGACGGGCGCGGGGCGTTCACACGGACCCCGAACGGATCGTCGTGTGCGCCGGCTTCGGGCAGGCGCTCGACTGCCTGTGCGCGATGCTGCGGCGGCGCGGCGCTCGCACCTTGCTCACGGAGGCGTATGGCTTGACTTCCAACCCGGACACCATCGGGCGTCACGGGCTGGCGCTACGGACGATGGCTGTCGACCGAAATGGCGCGGCGATGGGAAGCGCGCTCGATGACGCCGATGCCGTGCTGCTGACCCCCGCCCACCAGTTCCCCCTCGGCGAGGTGCTGGCCGCGGAACGACGAGCCGAGGTTGTGGGCTGGGCGGCCCGCACAGGCGGGTTGGTGATCGAGGACGACTACGACGGCGAGTTCCGCTATGACCGCCAGGCGGTGGGCGCACTGCAGGCGCTGGCGCCCGAGCACGTCGTCTACGCGGGCACCGCCAGCAAGACGCTGGCTCCCGGCCTGCGCCTGGCGTGGCTGGTCGTTCCCGGTCAGCTCGTCGGTGAGCTCGGCGAGCTGACGTCGGCGCCGGGTGCGCACACCAGCGCGCTCGAGCAGCTCACCCTGGCCGAGCTGATCCGCTCGGGCGCCTACGACCGCCATGTCCGCCGCTGCCGGCTCGTCTACCGCCGGCGTCGCTACCAACTCCTCGCGGCGCTGCACCGCGATGCTCCGGGGTGCCGGATCACGGGCGCGGCGGCCGGGCTACACGCCGTCGTCCGCCTTCCCAGCGGGCAGTCCGAAGCGAGGACCGTCGAGCGGGCTGCGGAGCATGGGGTCACAGCGCAGGGCCTGAGCGACTTCGCCCTCGGGGAGCAGGCTCAGAGCCCGGCGCTGGTGGTTGGCTACGCCCGGCCGCCGGCACATGCCTTCACCACCGCCGTGGCACGGCTGTGCGCAGCGATCGGCCCGCATCACGTGCCCGCGAGCGCGTGATGGAGAAACTCGATTTGAGGCGTCAGGAGATTCTCCGCGACTGATTCCTGCGGCGTCATATGCGTGATCCCGGTCAGCGGTAGCACCTCCGTCAGGATCGCTGCCGAGGTAGCGCTCCGCATAGTGGGTGTCGTAGAGGCGCCACTCGGTTACCGGTGCGCCCGCTACTGCGGCGTGGAACACTTCTGGGCGGCGCAGGACGGCCAGCGCGGCGAGGTAACCGCCGAATGACCAGCTACGGATCGCGACTCGCCTCAGATCGAGTTGGGGGTTCTCGGAGGCGAGCTCGCGGAGCGCGAGGATCTGATCCTCGAGCACCGGCCCGGCGAGATCGCCGTCCACTGCACAGGCCCACGCACGACCGCGGCCGGGCGTTCCTCGTCCATCGGCGACGATCACGGCAAAGCCCTGGTCAGCGAGCCACCCCGACTCGAGCCAGCCGTTCCGAGCGGCGAGGACCTGGTCGTGCCAGAGAAGATGGGGGCGCTGAAGCGTCCCGGAGCGTCGGTGGCCGAGGTTCGCGCGTATTTCGACGGGCTCGTGAGCGATCTGCTGAGCCCGGAGGGACGGATGGGATGTCTGATGGTCAACTCCGCGATGGAGCTGGCCGCTGAGGATTCCGAGGTCTCTAAGCTGGTTCGCGGCCATATGGCGCGCTTCGAGCGAAACGCTAACCATGCCTTGATCCACCGGTCCCGACGCCGACACTCGACCGATTGTCGGTGGCTTCGGGGTACACTCCGCCGAACGGCCGGCAGTCACAGTAAGGAGCGGTGCAGGTGTTAGCTAAACGGGCACGTAGGGCAGGAATTGTGGGCACCGCGATGGCGATCGCGCTCGCCGGCACGGCGCTCGCAGCGGCGCAGCTACCAAGGGCCGGCAAGGTCTACGACAACGGCACTGTCGGCAAGAGCAAGCTCACGCTGACGTTCGTGATCAGCCCGACTAACGCCAAGACGATCGAGTCAGGTGTGCCGGAGTTCAGCCAGACCGCCCACAGCGGCGGCTATCTCGAGTGCCCGAGCTCGTCAAAGATCGCCGAGTTCCCTTTCCCTGGCGCGACTCTGACGCTGTCCAGAGGCAAGTACGGCTTCTCGGTGACCGAGACGCAGACCAACCCGACCTTCCTTGGCAGTCCCAATAAGGGCACACTCAAGCTGCGAATCAAGGGCACGGTCACTGGCGCGACGCAGATCACCGGCACGGTGACCGTCAGCGGCGACGTCTGCAAAACCGGAACCGTCCCATACAGCCTGTCGCTGAACCGCACGTTGCAGGGCTAGTCTGGCAACGTCGCAGATCACCCGGGCGTCGGAGTCAAGGACGTCCTTCTCAAAATGTCGACAACGTGACCTGCCGTCACCTGAAGCTGATGGTGTCTGCATCCAGCCTGGCCCAGAAGCCGCGCGTTTAGCAACCTAGCCGCCGGCGCGGCGTCGGCCTGAATCTGAAACGCGGCAAAAAGGCGTTCGCTGCAAACGCATGGGGCGGTTCTGGCGCAGGCCGACCCAGGCTAGGAGCTATTAGCTCAGCCGCGCGCACTCGCGTGTCGCGGCCATCATTCCTGGCTTCGGCGCCCACGCTTGCTTTCGTCGGCGACCCGAGTCGGTTGCACGGCGCACGGGCCCCGCCAGATGGCGTCAGGAGGACGGGAATCTCGCTCGGTCTTCCTTCTCCTCGCGCTCAACCTGCGCGAGGAGGGCAGCCGCCTCACGATCCAACTGACCGGACTTGTCAGACAGGTCGAATCGAGCCTCCTTGCGGGCCGGATCGCACTTGAGCTTGACGACCTCGCCGACGATCGGGGCGTGGAACGCTCCTGCCGTGAACGGCTCGCGCACCTCGGTGCGAAACGGCTCGCCGGAACTTGGTTGGACGTCGATTACGTAATGCGTGACGATCGGCGAGTTATCACCGGGGCCGAACCGGCTCACCCTGGTTTCCTGCACAGTTCCCTCGCCCTCTTGCCACTTGTGCCCGAACACTTCTCCGCCTCCTTGTCCGCGTCGGAACGCGACCGAACACCGAGATTGACGACCTACACTAGCGGTCGCGCTGCTCAGCGTAACCACCTGCTCCAGACGCGAGACTGATCGTAGCGGCGATCAACGGCGACATGCCCGCGCGACTCGCCGGACCGGGCTGCCCCTGGCGCTCAGCCAGCCGTCTGGCGCCTTCGTCCGAAGACTGCGGCTCTCATACGCCGCCATCCTGACACCAGGCGACGAGCCGACCGTCCGCGGCGACACCTACCAAGACAACGTTCCGATCGGCGCTCGGACCGCCATCGTCACCTGCCCCGGCACCCACCGCCTCAGCGTGTCCGTGCTCAACACCCACAACCAACCCTATCCACCGTTCGGATCCGCCACCGCCATCATCCGCTGATCAACCAGAAACGCAACTGACCGCACCGGGCGTGGACCATCCAGAAGTCGACCGGGCGGGAGCGCGTCGCGCAAACGAGTGCTCGCACGGTCCTCGCATCCGCAGCACCCTTGCGGAGACGGCGACCGGACAGCGCCGCGGTACCCGTGCCAACACGTGCAGGCATCGCGCCGGGGACGGCTGGCGTCCTCACAAGTGCGCCGCGCCGTTGCTACTGAAGCCCAAGCGTGCTGCGATTACGACGATCCGGCAGACCATGCGACCGCACCTCGCCCAACTGACGGCTCCGCTTCGGAACGGGACCAGCAGCGCCCGCCTCCAGCCAGCGCCCGCGTCCCAAACCCCCGACCCGCGCTTCAACGACGTGCCGCAAGAGCCCGGCGAGATCGGGCCGACGACAGGCCAGGCACGGAAATCGCCGATAGCGAGACTGGTGATCGAACGTGCAGATTCGGCAAACTGCCTAGGTACGACGCGCGTCGACGCCCCACGTGAGGCCACTGGTTGCGGCAAGCCAGCGGTCACGGCGAGCCAGCGTCGAGGTCCCGCCACTGTCGCGTGTCGCGCAAAGCGGCAGTCCCGGCCTGTCCCGCTTTCCGCGCATTCCGAGACTGTCGGCGCCGGCGCGAAGATGCCCGTGCGAAACCAAAGGCAGGTCTCGACCAAGGCCGTGACCCGGGCTGGGTACTGCTGCTCCACGCCTACAGCGGTCGCTGTTGCTTCGTGGCGAAGCGCTCGCGCGGCCCAACAGCCGGCGCCGCCACTCGGTCGCCAAAGCGCGCGTTGACTGCTGGTGGTGGGAAGCATTGACGCGATCGTTCCCGCAAAGCGATTAGTGGCCGGCCCAGGGTTCCGCTCCTCCCAGGCAGGTGTCCTGGCGTGTTTGGGGTCGTGAGGCGGTCACGTCGCCACAAGTAGTGGGCACATGACCGGGACGAGCCGGATTGCTCGTCCCGGTCATGTGCGGCAGTCCTCTGTCAGACGGGCCTGAGGTCTGAGGTCATAGGAGCCGCCCGGGGAGTCGGCTGGTCCTGATTTGTGACGCGTCGTGTTGGGACGATGATGAGGGTTAGGAAGAAGCCGACCGCGAATATGCCGGCGGCCCACCAGAATGCCGTGGTGTATCCGTGGACCGTGGCGGCAGCGGCCAGCTGGCGGGCACCTTGGTGCGTGCCTAGGTAGTCACTGGCGGCGGTGGCGAAGATGGTGCTGAGTAGGGCGGCTCCGATCGACCCGCCGAGCTGCTGGGAGGTGTTCGCCAGTGCTGCGGCGACGCCGACCTGACTCTGTTGTACGCCCAGGGTTGCAGCGCTCAGGGATGGTGCGACGATCAGCCGGATCTGGGTGTTCACTTGCTCGACCCTGGCGTTGCTGAGCCCGTTTTGGATCGCGGCCTCGATCCCGGATCGCTGTTCGGTGATCGTGCGCGCGAGTTTGACGAATGGCTGGAGGCGACATCGTCTGGCCCACGCCAACCATGCGTCGAGTAGCGCGATCGCCTCCTCGAGCGGGGTTCGGTAGATCTCGCGCAGTTGCTGGGAGAGGAGG
>JBKQIR010000118.1:0-4242 GCA_052148275.1 Solirubrobacteraceae bacterium | reverse complement strand
CAACGGCGACTTCGAGCAGTACTGGCAATACCACCTCGCCCAAGAACAACAACGCGTCCACCAATCACGCTACGCCAACGGTGCCATCCCCCGAGCAGCATAAGTCCCTCCAGGAGATCTGCACCCGAATCAGATGGCATCGAAACCGGGGAGCACCTGCGTTCCCGGGATGAGCCTGGCGGCCGCCCGTGTTGCTGGCCAGGTGGTGTCCAGCGCAGAGACGGCGCGAGCCTGGTGCGGCTCGTGCACGGAACGTGAGAAGGCGAGCGCTGGAAGCGGCCGTCCGGGCCTGCGCGTCAGTTCGACGGGCGGCGAGAGGGAGCGTGCCAACGGCAGACACGGGAGGCATTGAGTACGAGGCGCTCGCTGGCGGATCGGCTCATATTAGCGATGAAGCTGCTGCTCGCTGGGGTGGTGGTAGAGCGAAGGGGCCGGCTCATTGGTGATGTTGAATCGATCAACCAGCGCCCTGCGGGGTCTGGGAGGAAGCGAGGAAGCATGACAAGGCCCGATGGCAAGTCGTTTGCGATTCCCAAGCTGCTGGTTTGGGAGGCGTGGCGGCAGGTCAAGGCCAACAAGGGCGCTCCCGGCGTCGATGAGCAGGATCTCGACGCGTTCGAGGCCGATCTTGGAGACAACCTCTACAAGGTCTGGAATCGGATGTCGTCTGGGACCTGGTTCCCGCCGCCGGTGAGAGCGGTTTAGATCCCCAAGCCGCATGGTGATGGGGTTCGAATGCTCGGCGTGCCGACAGCCGGCCTGTTCGCGCACTGGCACTGGACCCGCGCAGTCGCACAGAGCCCGAGGGTTCGTGCAGTTCCTCACGTCGGTGGTCGCCTATCTGGCGCTTGCGGTCCTGACCCATGAGTCGATCTCGGTCTCGCCGCTGCTGGCGCTGGCGCTAGCGCTGGCGCCTCTGGCGGGTGGTTTTCTGGTCCGGACCTTCATCGTCTTCCACGACTGCACCCACGGCTCGTTCTGGCCGTCAAAGCGCGGTAACGAGTGGGTCGACCGGCTGTGCGGACTGTTGACGCTCAGCGCCTTCGCAAGCTGGCGCCACGATCACGCGATCCACCATGCGACCGCCGGTGATCTCGACCGCCGCCGCACCGGCGACATCCCGACCCTCGCCGTAGCCGACTACACGCGCGATCACCAGAGCGTCAGCGCGCATACGCGTGCTGCGCAACCCTTTCGTGATGTTCGGAATCGGGCTGGTGCTCGTGATGATGATCAGACCGCACGTCTGGAAATCTGCGCAGCGACCGCGTCTGCGTCACAGCGGGATGCTCACCGATCTCTCGCTCCTTGTGGTGGGGGTCATCCTGATGGTCCTCCTCGGCCCAATCGATGCTTTGGTCACTGGCTGCCGGCTGGCGCACGGCATGCGGCGCTTATCGCCTATGGTCCGTCGCGACAGAATCGCCAAACGCACGGGGTCGCCCCGGCCTCACGAGACGAAGGCACGACATGGCTGCGATGAAATGGTGGGGCTGGGGGCTTGAGGGTGTTGAGTTCACGCACGATGACAAGCCTGAGCTGGGGCCGTTCATCAAGGAGGTGCTCGGCCTGGAGGTCGGGCGTGCGACGTCGGCGCCGATCCGCTTCGAAGACCTGAGCGTCCCCGAGCCTTCGTTACCGAAAGATCTGCGCGCTGGGCTGGTGCAGGGGGTCACTGATGCATTCGTGTCGGTCGATTCGCGCGACCGCGTTATTCATGGGCGCGGCAAGTCGCTGCGCGATCTCGTCCGGCAGCGTCGCGGTGATCTGCCGCGGCTGCCCGATGTCGTCGTGTACCCCGGCAGCGAGGACGAAATTGCCGCCGTCCTGCGTGCGGCCGTCACTTTTGACGCCGTCGTGATCCCGTTCGGCGGGGGCTCCTCGATTTCCGGCTCTCTCGAGGCTCCCGTTACCGAGACGCGGCCGGTCATCTCGGTCGACCTCGCGCGCCTCGACAAACTGCTCGCTGTCGACGGCCAGTCACGCCTAGCACGCGTGCAGGCCGGCGTCTTTGGACCGCACCTCGAGGAGCAGCTCGCCGCGCAGGGCTACACCCTTGGGCACTTCCCCGACTCGTTCACGCACTCAACGCTCGGAGGCTGGATCGCGACGCGGTCCTCGGGAATGCAGTCCGACCGCTACGGCGACATAGCGGACATGACGAAGGGTCTGCGCGTTGTCACCCCTTCGGGAACGCTAGTCACCCGCCCGATCCCCACAACGTCGACCGGCCCGAGCATCCGCGAGATGGTGCTTGGCAGCGAGGGGCGCTTGGGCTTCATCACCGAGGCGACTGTCCAAGTGCGGCGGATTCCCGAGCGCCGCATGATCTTCGGCTACCTCTTCCCGACCTTCGCTGACGGTCTGGCGGCGATGCGCGACATCGCCGCCGGCGAGTGCTCCGTTTCTCTCACGCGGGTCTCCGACCCGTATGAGACGCGGTTCTCGCTCGCGATGCGCAAGAAGCCCACGGTCGTGGACGAGCTTGTGTCCAAGGCGCTGAGGACCTTCCTGGCGCGGCGTCTGCGCTACGACCTCGGCGAGATGTGTCTGTCGTTCATCGGCTACGAGGGCAGTGCCGGCCATGTCGCCGAGCAGCGCCGGGCCGTCGGCAAGCTCGCAAAGCGCCATGGTGGGTTGTGCATCGGGTCAAGCCCGGGCGAATTGTACGACCAGAAGAAGTTCGACACCCCCTACATCCGCGACTTTCTCCTCGATCGCGGGGTCGCGGCCGACGTGTCGGACACGGCGATGCCGTGGAGGGAGTTGATGTCGGTCTACGACGCGGTCAGCGCCGCAGCGTACGGAGCTTTCGCCGAACTCGGCGTTCAGGGCTACCTCATGTGCCACCTTTCGCACAGCTACCACGCCGGAGCCTGCCTCTACTTCACATTTGCCTTCCGGCCGACGCCCCGCGGCGACATGATCGACGAGTACGACGTAGTGAAGTCCTCAATCCAGCAGGCGTTCGTTGACAACGGCGCGACGTTGTCGCATCACCACGCGGTGGGGACCGAGCACGCGCAATGGCTGGAGCAGGACATCTCCGCGCCCGGCGTCGCGATGCTCAAAGCTCTCTTCGACGGCACCGACCCGGGCGGGCACCTGAACCCCGGGAAGATCGTCTAAACGCTTCGCAGCACGAGCGTGACCGCTACCTCCTGTGCGACACGTACCGCCAATTGCCGATCGGTTAACAGCCAGCCCGCGCCTACGCCGAGCCGCCACGACCCCCGCATTGCCGACACGACAGGCATTTTGCGGCACCGCCCCATCCCTGCATCGCAAGGAATGCCAAGCCGCCGGCGACGTACTCGGATGCCCGGCGAGAGATCGAAGCAGTGTTGTCCGCGCCAACAGCGGCGGGCTCGCAGGTCGCCGAGAGCAGGGCTGACTCGCGGGCGTGCAGAAACGCGCGTTTGCATAGGCACAGCGAGGGACAGAGCGATCGCGAGCCGCTTCCGCTTCGACGGCAATGCGACCACGCCCATGTCGGCGGGCGACGGCCGGTCCCGGCGGCGGAGACTGATGCTTTGCGCCAAATCCAGCGACGCGTTGGATCGGCCCGAGACCGACGCTTTCGATCGCCGCGCTTGCTGAAGCTCCGCAAGCAAAGCGGGCTCGTCGGGCCTTCTCGACAGGCCGAAATCGCGCCGGCGTGAACGAGCCGACGACCGCGTTCACGCTCTATGAACGAGGGCCCGCTGTCAAGTCCACATCCAGATGGTGTCATCCTTCTGACACCGTCCCGTTATGGTGAGTAAAGCACCTGGCGTGTCAAGCGCGCGAGCAACATCGCTTTTGTGTCGGGATCGGTTTGACGCGGGCTTGACACACCAAGTACGAAACGGCGTTTCATGGTGCGCGTGCGGGTCGTGGTATGGAGCGGTGCCCATCTCTCTATCGCTTCATTTCTGGTCCAAGACTTGGTGTAATCGGGGGCTCGCTCCGGCGGCGCATCTCGAAAAAGGACTGTCAAGCAGTCAGCGTGAACACGGCGCCTGCCGGAACGAAGGGCTTAAACGGTTGGTTGCGCCTCAGCATGTACCAGATGGCACGTCAAGAGCAGCGGCAGGTAGCGGTGATCAGCGCCGGAGCGCCGCAACCACTTCTCTGTTCTCCGTGATCCGGCGATCGAGATCGTCGATCAGCTCCAGGCTCGCCTGCACATGACCCAGCCACGGCTCGGGAAACTCCAGGCTCGCGAGCAGCCGCCGGCCGGCGAGCACCGAACAGGTCCGC
>JBKQIR010000117.1:0-4488 GCA_052148275.1 Solirubrobacteraceae bacterium | reverse complement strand
CAGGCGAGGCTCTCGCCGCTGGGGTTGCATCTGCTGATGGTCTCGACGGCTGGGGAGGACGGCACGTCGCCGGCGGATTGGCTTGCCGCTGGTAGGCGGGACTACGTCGTCGGGCTCGTCGCGGCTTGTAACGCGCACGGGTCTTGAGGATCGACCCGATCGGGTCAGACCAGCTTCCCGGGCCCCGCCGCCGGCTTCCCGAGCCGGGGTTCGGGCTCGAGGTGGTTGCAGGCGTCGTCGTGTTCGGTCTGCACTGGGAGGTCAACCCGTCGCGTTGGATGATCCGATCGTCCAGAAGGACGCTTGGGCTCGACGGCCGCATCGCGATGTCGCGGCAGTACGCGACGACGATGCTGTGGAGTCGGGCGCTGCACCGGTGGTTCCCGACCGCGGATGGGATCCGGTATGCGTCGCGCGATGGCGGCGGATCGTTCCCGAACCTGTGCCTGTTCCTGGATCGGAGCCGCAGCGCGCTCACCATGGACTCACGCGGGACGCTGGGCGATCCGGCGTTACGCCCGGTGATGCTCGACGCGGCCGACGGCTATCGGCTGACGATCGTGATCCCGCGTTCACCCCTGCGGTTCTGAGGGACCGCTGAGAGGACGCACCCCGCGAGCGCCAACCCGCGGCACCGAACATCGCACCGCAAGGGAACGAGGCCATGTTTGCGAGGTCTCAGCGTGGCCCGCGTTGGCTCGCGACGGCGCGCCCCGCACCGGTCTATGCGTTCAAACCGGATCGGCCAGAGCGATGACATTGCCGGCGTCGCACGGTCTGCCCCAGGCGCGCGGCTGCGGCCGCGACGCGAACGCCTTCGACGCGGCCTGCATTGACCTGCGCCGGCCCAGCGAGAGGACCGGCTGTGACAGCTGCAGCCATTCCCTCTCGCGATCAGATGGCCCGCACAGGAGTACTAAACGGAGAGGGAGGGATTCGAACCCTCGTACGGAGAGAACCCCGTAACCGGTTTTCGAGACCGGCGCAGGATCGCGAAAACGCCCGTGGTTACAGGTGATTTCTTGCCGGGGGAACGAAAAAGGGAACGAGAGCTCATTTTCGCGTCGTGTTGGGCGGTCTCGTCGGTGTCGTCGGGGCGGAGGGAACGGTCGGCGGCGATGCTGTCGCGGGCGAGCCCGCGAGATGTCGGCAGGGACGATTTGGCCTGACAGAACGAGCGAGCATTGCGTAGGACTTTACGCTCGGCGGCGCCTGGATGGTGATGTTTGTTGGGGGCGCGGTTGAGGTCGTTTGCGGGGTGATGAGCCGGTGGCCTGCATTGACCCTGGTTGGCCCACGAGGACCCGCCGGCGGGCCGCTGATGTGGCCGGTGCGGCGGCAGTGAGAGCCGTGGGCGTCTCGTTGCCAGGATTGATTGAGGAGGGCACGTCGCAGTCGGCGAGGTAGCTGGGCTCCGGGAAGCACGACTCCAGGGAAGCCCTTGTGACGCTGGTGCAGGCGTCTTCTCGGAGCGCCCCAGCGAGCTTCCCCGCGCCGGGATTCGCGCCGGCCGGGTCAGTACGATCGCGACCCGATGATCGACTTGCCGGCGCGCTCGGACGCCGCCAAGCTGAGCGACGAGCAGTTGCTGGAGAAGCTGCAGGGGTTCGGTCTGGAGGGTGGCCGCGCCGAGTTCGCGACGCGGCAACCGCCACCTTTGACGGCGAGGGGTTCCCGCTCGACTCGACGACCCCGTAATCAGCGTCGAACCGCACCCCCCCTAGCCCGCATGCTCTGGCCTCGGACAGACCGCCTTGGCGGTGCTCCAACTCCTGCCGCGCGTTGACATCTCACAACGTACGCCCACGGTCCCCGGCCATGCGCCCGCATAGGAGGGGGCAGACCAGTCTGCTCAGTCACAACGCGTCGTCGCCTCCATTCCCTGCACTTCCGTCCAGTCGTCGTCAGGTTAACTCAAGAGCCCGACGCAGAGGCCGATGACGCCGATTGTAACGCCAAAACTCGCCAACTTGGCCTAGCTAACCGATCAGCCCGCGGCAGTTCGACACGCGCGGGCCGTCGAAGACACCTAAACCGTAAGGGAGGTTACTGACGTATGTCCAATGACATACGCAGACGCGCGTACCATTGCGCGCTCGTCGCGTTCTTTGCGCTTGCGCTCGCTGCGCCTGCCAGCCTTGCTCGCTCACGGCTTCCAGTCGTCCAGACTACCGGCGCAACCGGTATCTCCGGTACAGCGGCGACATTGACGGGGGTCGTTCGACCCGAAGCCTACACCACCAAATGGTCCTTTCAGTACGGACCGACGGGTTCCTATCGGTCCGTTACTACCGCGGAAACTGCTTCCGGAAGCACGACGCTCGCGGCCCAGAGCGCGGTGTCCGACCTCCAACAGGGTACGACCTACCATTACCGGTTGGTGGCAACGAACCGCTCCGGTATCGGCTTCGGTTCAGACGCGGTGTTCACTACCACTGCCCCCCCTTCATCAGCCACTGTTAGCGCGCATTGCGCAGTCAGTGGCGCGACGGGCGCAACCGGAAAGACCGTGTATAACGCCGCGGGATCCCCGTACAACGCTGTTGGCCGCGCTCAAACCGACGACACCACCGCATTGCAGAGCGCGATCAACGCCGCGTCGGCAGGCGGTGGCGGGATCGTCACGCTTCCCTCCGGAACGTTCCTGATCAACGGTCATCTTGTTATGAAATCCAACGTTGCTCTTGAGGGCGCCGGCATGGCCGCGACAGTCATCAAAGCCGGTCCCAATTTCATGTCCACGACCGATGACGGCGGGTATCCGGTCATCGCGACAGACGGCGCCAGAAACGTCACGATCGAAGACCTCGAAGTCGATCAGAGTGCCGACACTCTCTACGCTGCGGGCAGGGTCAACGAGAACACACCCGGGCGATTGTCCGCGTATCTGCTTGACGTGCTCAACTCGACGAATGTGATCGTGCAAAACGTCGCAACCCGACATCCGTTCACCTACTCGCTCGTGGCCAACGCTAGCAACCATTTCTGCTTCCGGCACGACAACGTCGAGCAGAACCCCGATGTGAACGGCGACTTCAACCAACTCGACGGAATTCACATTCTCGACTCGTCCTACGGTGACGTCCTTGCGAACTATGTCGACCAACGCTATAACGGCGCGACAGATGGTGACGATGGGCTTGTGGCGCACTCGATCAATGCGAGCACCCACGACATTACGTATGCGGACAATGTGGTGCGTGGAGGTAACAACGGTAACGACATGCAGATCGCTCCTGGTCCTGAGATTTTCAACATTCAAATCCTCAATAACGAGTTTTACGGCGGCCCGTTCGGGATCAGGAGCGGCGTTTATAGCTCCGGAGCAAACACTGTCGCAAACATCACGATCGAGGGCAATAAGATTCACAACAACGTCGGAGGAAATGCTTACCCGGATGGTGGCGAGGCGATCGACATAGGCGGCACCGAAGCGGGCGGCGGTCTCGTTGGCGCAAGCGACGTCACGATCGAGAACAACGAGCAGTGCAACGCTTCGGATAGCGGCGCAGATGGCGCGTTCTTCGTCAGAGCGGGCACAGGAAATGTGATTGTTAATAACACGACATACACCGGGTGCACCGACGGGCCAAGCAGCAATCCGGCCAACGGCTAACCCGAAGTTCCCGCTGTGTTGGCGGCTGTAGAGGTCGGGATCCCTGTGTTGGTGGGGGATTCCGGCTTTTTGTTATGCTTTGGTGTACCCACTAGTAATTGGCCGGTTTGAGCGGTAGGGTCCTGGTAAGGGCGCAATTCCAGACCAAGCGGCGCGATGCATGTGTCTACTATGCAGTGGCGGGTTGGGGAGAACGTGTACAACGCCACGCTGCTGCGGCGCTCCTACCGCGAGGGCGGGAAGGTCAGGAAGGTGTTGAGCGCTGCTGATTTCCGGCAGCGTGGTGATGTTGTGCGGCGGCATCGAGGGGTGGGGTACGAAAGAAGAAGTAACTCCGGAAGGGTGTGTCGAGGGGACGGTTAAAGGCCTGCCACGAAGGGTGGCCGGGTCGGGGCGTGCGGGTGTGCGTCGCGCGTTGTGACCGCTTTGCTTCCGCTTTGATCGCTCGCCATGATGCGGTGGCTGGGGACGCGGGGGCGTGTGGTTGGCTGGGCGAGCGATGCGACCCACTCGGAGCGCCGGGAGAAACCGGCAGGAGGAAGGAGATGGAAGTTCTCTACGTCGAGGGAGGAGCGATGCACGATGGCCCTGAGTCATGGAAAGCGCCGGACAACCGGCATGGAGACGGGAATGGAAGAGCCTACGTTGAAGATCTAGCCAGTCACGACGGCCCCGTCCATGCGTTGGCGACCCGCGAGGGCGCAGCGAAGCGTTGGATGCGGGGTGCGCGCAGGCCGGGCTATTGAGCCCCGAAATGGGGTCGTTTGGGGTGCCGACGCGGTCATGGCACGCGGAAGGCAATATCGCTGGCGGCGTTTTGGCGAGCTGTCAGCGGACCTCGCGGGGTCGGAGAACCCGTGCATGTGCGTGAT
>JBKQIR010000116.1:0-4128 GCA_052148275.1 Solirubrobacteraceae bacterium | reverse complement strand
TGGACGCGCAAGATCAACCAGAAGACCGTCACCCGCAACCTCACCCCCGACCAGGCGACCCGCTACCGACCCTGGTTCGAGAACAACCGCCGCCTACGCCAACTCACCTCAGAGCTTCAAGCACTCTCCCTCAAAGCCGCCGCCGAGGCCGAAGAGTGGGGGGAGAAATAGACGACCAGACGTGCGGAAAGAGCGCTATACGGGGATCCGCGTCGGCGAATTGTTGACGCTGCGGTGGGCGGATGTCGACCCTCGACGCGTGCTCGCTGCTGGTTCGGCGCAACCTCTCGGCCGGCGTCGAGACGGACCCCAAGGGTCGCCGCAATCGGTACGTCCCGCTGTCTGACCCCGCGTTGGCGGCACTCGCTCGGCTTGGCTCCCGGTCCGAGTTCACCATCGACGATGACTACGTGGTCTGCAACCGCTGGGGCAGGAGGCTGGACCCGTCGGCGCTCCGACGGCGGTACTACCTCGCCTGCGAGGTCGCCGGACTCCGACGGGTGAAGCTGCACGGCCTGCGCCATGCGGCCGGCAGCATCCTTGCGCGGACCGCCGACCCCGTGTTCGTGCGGGACTACTTCGGTCATTCAAAGCTCAGCACTACCGACCGCTAAATCGGAGCCAAGTATCGCCCGGAGGACTTCGAGCGACTCAACCGCGCGTTCAGGCCTGCAGGTGGGGGAGACGAGGCGAACGAGCAGTCCGGCGCAGGGCGTACGGTGGGGGCGTGAGCGAGTATCCGGCACGTCGCGGGACCGAAGACGTCGATGTCGTCGCTTCGTCGGCGGGCTACCGGGAGCTGATCGAGCGGCTCCAGCGTCGGATTCGCGAGTCGCAGGCGCGGGCGGCGCGGACGCTGAACGCGGAGCTAGTGATGCTGTATTGGTCGATCGGCCGCGACATCCTCGAGCAACAGCAGGCTGGCGGGTGGGGCGAGGACATCGTCGGGCGGATCGCCGATGACCTCCGAGCGACGACGGGCTCGGCCCGCGGCTTCTCGCGGCGCAACGTGTTCTACATGCGGCGTTTCGCGGAGTTCTGGCAGGACCCCGCAAAAGTGCAGACACTGTCTGCACAAATTGGCTGGTCACATCACCAGGCGCTGCTCGACGCCTTCGGCGGGGAGCCCGAGCTCTACTTGTGGTACGCCGCAAAGGCCGCGGCCGGCCGCTGGTCGGTGCGCCATCTCAGGGCCCAGATCCACCTCCAGCTCTACGAGCGCCAGGGTGCCGCGCTGACCAATTTCGACGTCGCGCTTGAGCCGACGGACGCTGAGCAGACGCTCCAGGCGATGAAGGACCCGTACATCTTCGACTTCCTTGAGCTGGCCGAGGATGCGCACGAGCGGGAGCTGGAGCAGGCGCTGATCGACGACATCCAGAGGTTTCTGCTCGAGCTGGGCTCCGGGTTCGCCTTCTACGGACGACAAAGGGCGCTGTTCGTCGGCGAAGAGGAGTTCTTCCTCGACCTGCTCTTCTACCACCACTCCCTCCGCCGCTTTGTGGTGATCGAACTGAAGGTCGGAAAGTTTCGGCCCGAGTACGTCTCACAGATGAACTTCTACCTCAACGCCGTCGACGAGCAGCTCCGGCTCGGCGACGACCGCGAGAGCGTCGGGATCATCCTCTGCGCTGGCGGCGACGCGACCGTCGCCAAGCTCGCCCTGCACCGCGTTTACGCGCCGATCGCCGTCTCGACCTGGCGCACGGGCACGCCGCGGCCCGAGCTACCCGCAGTGGAGGTCACCGACGATGTCCCGAGCGATCTGGGCGAGCTCTCGGAGCTGGACACGGTTCGGACCCGCCTGATTGAGCGCGTGGCGCGGCACGCTCCGCAGATCCGGCGCGACGCGTCCGATTGACCCTTGGATCGAGCGCGCCGCCAACGGTGCCGTCCGACTGTCGTAGGTGTCCGCGTCTTTGATCCGCGCGGGACCAGGGCCTCATGCGCGGGGTCCGCCCGATCATGCCTGTGTCCTCATTGTGTCCCGTGGCATCGGGCAGTTCCGCGTCAGCGATGACCGCGAGAGCGTCGGGATCATCCTCTGGGCCGCTCCCAACGACCTGACCGCCAGGCTCGCCTTGCAGCGGATCTACTCGCCGATCGCTGTCACTACCTGACAGACCAGGACCGAGCCGCGAAAGCTCTGCGGGCCCGAGCTTGCAGATGAGGCGTCTGACCTCGGCGAGATCGCTGGAGCTTTGACCGCGTCCGCGCCCCGCTCGTCGAGCGCGTGTCGCAACGCGCCACGGAGATCAGCCGCTATGACACCTGACCCACCGACGCGGCATGGCTCCTTGTCGTTCACGCCGGAGGGCCGCCGCGGCCGGGCGCTGCGCGAACGCTCACGTGATTGTCTCTCGCGCGCGAGATGCGTACACCGAGCCGGACGCGAAGTCATCGCCTCGTGCTCCCGCGCGCGTCAAACATCATTGCCTCGAGCGATGCGTGGGCCCCGCGCGTTGTTTCGGTGGCGAGCATGGATGCTCGGCTCTTGTGTCCGCGTGCGACGCTCGACGGTTGCCCAGCTGGCAAGCTCCTCTCACTCGTTGCCCTGACCGACGCTACCTCGGGCCCCCGCAACGATGTGCGCGAGTTCTGGACCGCTCTTATCGCCAACTCGATAGTCGCCTGGTGCCGGCCCCGAATATGAATGCGGTCCCGGTGTTGAATTGGGGGTGTTGGTTTAGCGTGTCGGGAAGGTGTTATGTAAGCTCGGCAAACTGGGTGTGCATGGCTCTGCCCGCGCACACGTCGGGCGATCGCTGAGCGATGCGGAGCGGGGAGTGTGAGGAGCGAGCGCGGAATCGCTGCATCTGTGCTGCCGCTGCTTGGGAGCCGGGAGCCGGGAGCTGTAGCGCTGGCATGCGTCGCTACCCGGGTTCGCCTGGGCCGTCGCGGGTGAGCTCGACAAGTTCGCCGATACGACGTTCGACCGCCTGCAGCTCGGCTTGGAGCGCAGCCAGTTCGGCGTGGACCGGTTGGCTGCCGGCGGGTGCTGGCGATGCGTCGTCTGTGGACTGTTCGTTCTCGGAGGTCGCTTCGAGGTTGAAGAGCGAGGAGAGCGAGCCGGCGAGCACGCCGAGGACGGCGATGCCCGTGAACATGATCGCTATCCCGGCCAAGCGCCCGGCGGTCGTGATCGGCACGATGTCCCCGTAGCCGACGGTTGTCAGGGTCACGATTCCCCACCAGAGCGCGTCGCCGACGTTCGCGAACTCCGGGTTGGTCGCGTGCTCTGCCTGGTAGGCAGCGAGCGATGCGATCAGCAGCACCAGGCCGGCGACGATCGCGACCTTCCCGAGTCGGGCGGCGAAGCGCCGCAACCCGGCCGTGGCGAGCAGCAGCCGCGCGACGCGCGCCAAGCGAGCGAGCAGCAGGATCGCCGACGCGCCGCTGATCCCGGGGATCAGGTAGTACGGCACGGTAAGCACGACGATGGCCAGGTCGATCTGCCCGTGCCGGCGGTGGAGGTAGCCCGGCACGATCCGCCGTTGCACAACGAGGTCGATCACGAACACCAGCCAGGAGCTGATGCCGACGGCGACCTCAACCCACCGGGATTTGGGTGAGGTCACGAACAACGGCAGCAACGCGGCAAGGATGATTGGCAGGTTCCAGCGCGCCTGCCAGCGCTCGCGCGCCCGGAGTTGCTCGGAGTTCAGTGGCGCGGACCGGTTGGCCATTGCCGGTTCCGTTCGCCGTCCACGGCCCCTTCCCTGCGAGCGCCCCGCTGGCGTTGGCCAGCGCTCCCTCCTCGATAACCACGTCACGCAGGCCGTTCGCTGTAGGCCGACCTCAAATCGCCTGCAGCGGTCAGCCACCGCGACGTGCCTATGAAATGGCTGGCCCCCCGGTTCGCGGTACCGGTTCATCACCGGCTGCGCAGCGCGACGCGCTGGCTGCAGGAGATACTGGTCGATCAGGGCGGCGTCAAACGCCCCGCAACATTGGAATCCGGGCTTTCACCCAAGCGCTTATCCAGGCAGCGCTTCCTTAATTCTCTCGTTCCGCACTTCTCGGGGTCGATATCTCCCCCCATCTGGTGAAGGGGGCGGGTGGTCAAGGCTTGGTGGTCGTGGTGTGGTAGGCGTCTTGGGGGATTGCGAGCAGGTGGAGTACTTGGCG
>JBKQIR010000115.1:0-7535 GCA_052148275.1 Solirubrobacteraceae bacterium | reverse complement strand
CAGTACTGCCCCGGCGGCAATGCGAGTGCGGCGCCGCCGACGCCCAAGACGAGCGAGACCGTTCCGGAGCAGCACAGATTCCCGAGGCGATCGAGTCTTCCCCTTTCACGCCTGCGGCCGCTTGCTGGGCATCGGGCGGGCGGCTAGCACCGCCCGGCTACGGCCTAGTGCTTCGTCGCCAATCCCATGGCCGGCTCGAAGCAGGCCGCGCTGATCAAACCAACGGCGCGGTCGTGCCCGCTCTCCGCGGAGACCAGCCGCATCGGTCGCCGCGCCTGGTGGCCGGATCAGCGGCGAACCGGCGCTCTTGCGCCTCGCGGTCGTCAGAGCGGATTTCGTACGTGGCCCACAAATTCGCACGCCCTGGGCGGATCGGCGCGCCGGCGATCGCCTTTGTGGCGACCCACTCTTCGGGCGCAGGTTGGCGACGCTGCTCGGTTGTCGCCGAAGCTCGAGTCAAGCTAGAGCGGCGCCGGGCATCGAAGCGCTCGTCGGAATGCGGTTCCTATGGCGTCCAGTTGTCTCGCGCGGGCGTGACCTGAAGCTCGTGCGTCATCGCGCGCGGGCTCTGTGCGGCCAGGTAGGCGACCGCGTCGGCAAGGCTGCCTGGATCGGCCGTGGCCGTGTCGTCGCTGCCTGAGCGGTCGATGACCGCGTCGACGATCAGCAGCGCGACGTGGATCTCCTGCTCACGCAGCTCGGACGCGGCGGCCTGGGTGAGGGCGCGCACCCCGAACGCGCCAGCCGCCCACAGCCCACGCCCGGGCATTCCACGGCGAGCGGAACCACCGGTCACCTGGACAATCGTGGCTGGTCCACCCTGCGCGCTCATGAATTGGGCGCACGCGCTGAGAAAACCGAACGCCCCGCGCGCCGGCAGCGTCGTCCAGTCGTCGAAGCTCGTTGGTGTCGCGTGTGCGAGCGGGCCTCCACCGAAGGGGCGGCTGCCGCCGTACGGAGACGCGGCGTTGACCGCGAGGTCGACGCGGCCGTGCCGCGCACCGAGGTGCTGCAGGGCAGCGAGGACGGATGCCTGATCGGTTACGTCGACATCGAGCGCCTCGGCTCCTGCGTTGTGCACCTTCGCGAGCGTGTCGGCGGAGCGTGCGGCCCCTGCGACCGTCCAGCCGTCGCTCAGCAGGCGCTCAATAACAGCGAATCCGAGATTCCGCGCGCCGATAACCAAAGCGGTCGGCATCAGATCAGCCTCCTGTCAGCGATTCGAGGAGCCCTACAAAAGTGTGGTGGCGGAAGATCCACCGTCCGATCACTGACTGAGACAGGTCCGTGGTCGCTCACGGGGTCGCCTCGTCGGTCCCACTGTCCACCGGAGCGTCGGCTGAGCGTCATGGGCGATGCTCCTCTAAAAAGGCTTGGTTTGCCTGGCCGACCTCGATCAAGTGGCCGTCCGGATCGCGCAAGTAGCAACGGAGCTCTGCGCCCCGGTCGATTGGCGGGGTCAGGAACTGTGCTCCCTTGGAGCTCCAGTCTTCGTAGACCTCTTGGATGTTGGCGACCCGAATGTTCAAGAAGCTGCTGATCATGTTGGGATCGGGCGCCGTCAGCGTCACGGTTGGCTTGTCGTCGGTGGGGGGACCGCCCGTGTTGATGATGATCCAGCCGTTCGCGAGGGCAACGATCGTGGGCCCGCTGTCGAGGACAACTTCGCCGCCCAGGACATCTGCGTAGAAGTCTCGCGAGCGAGCGATGCCCTCAGACACGATGAAGTGGGTGAGCAGGATGCCCGTTTCAGGGGCAGGGAACGTCGGCATTTCAGTCTCCTTTTGTTACTCGGGCGTTGTTCTAGCGCGCGACCGCGTCGGTGACGCGCAGATCAACCGGTTTCCTGTCAGGGCGTCCGACCGAGCCATGGTCAGCTTCAGACTACTAGGTTAGTCAACTCGCTCATATCATCCGACTAAAAGGGCTGCTCTTCAGGTGCGCCGCCGGTTGCGATGCGCGTCGATGCGTAGGTAGACGCCGGCGCTCTCGGCGAACCAGCGGTTCGGCTGGCGTTCGTGCCATCGCCGCCTTAGTTAGTCCGCCCACTGGTCTCGAGCGGCGACTTTGCTATGTTAGCCGCCTCACTAATTCTGGCGATCTGGCGGCCCCTTCCTCACGACAGCTCTATCGGCAACATCAGCTCCACCCTCATTTCTTGCGACGCGTCGCGGCAAGCTCACCCTTGCCCTGGTGTGCACGGTCGCGTTCATCGATCTTCTCGATGCGTCCATCGTGAACATCGCTCTGCCGCAGATCTCATCTCATCTGCACGTCGCCGAACAGAGCCTGCAGTGGGTCAGCATTCGGTTTGTAGCGGTCATCTTAGTTTTGTCGTTTCGACTCGTCGATGGCGAACGGCCCAAGGCGCCGCCGCTGCGAGAGTTCGACTCGGTCGGCGCTGGTCTTATCACGGCCGGCATGCTTCTCCTGGTCTACGCGTTGGTGAACGCCCCCACCGTCGGTTGGGGCACAGCTCGGACCATCCGGAGAGCTCGCAGGCGCCGTCGTGCTCGTTGTCCTCTTCCTGTTCAACGAGCAGCGCCATAGCAATCCGCTCGTCCCGCTGTCGCTGTTCAAGATCAAGGGCCTCGGGGAGGCCGATGTCACCCAGATCCTTGCGATGGCCGGCTTCTACACCATGTTCTTTGTCGTCACGCTCTATATGCAGGAAGTCCTCCACTACTCAGCTGTCCACGCCGATCTGTGTTATCTGCCGTTGACGGTGGGCGTTGGCATCGGTGCGGGCGTGACGACGAACGCGATCCCGAAGATCGGCACTCGACCTCTTATCGCCGCCGGTGCGCTACTGGGCGCCGGGGGAGTGTTCTGGCTCTCCCGGGTACCGGTGCATGGCACCTATCTTGGGGACCTGCTTCCAAGAATGATGATCATGGGGGCCGGCATGGGCTTCGTGCTGGTGGGCGTTCAGCATGCCGCCAATGGGGGTGTCCCAGCCGACAAGTCTGGCCTCGCCGCGTCGCTGATCACCGCATCCTTCCAGCTCGGAGGCGCGTTGGGGCTCGCGATCTTCGTCTCACTCTCCTCAAGCCGCACCCACGATCTACTCGCGACGCACACCCAACCGTCCGAGGCGCTCACGCTCGGCTTCCACCGAGGACTGCTCGGCGCCAGCATCGCACTCGTGATCGCCGCCCTGATTGCGTTGAGGGCGACCAACGTGCGAGTCGTCGAAATGGCCCCAGACGCGGAAGTCGTCGAAATGGGCCCAGGCGCGGAAGACAACCAGGCCTTACCCGTCCCCGTGGCAGGCTGATCAACACCGCAGGGTGCCGCCCACATTTCTATACTGACTAGCGAGATGACTGACTCAGTCACAAGCGAAAGGCCCGGAAAGCGAGACCGACTGGTAATCGGCGCGTGCGACACGATTTACCGCCAAGGCATGGAAGCCACGACCATCGCGGAGATCGCTGAGGCCGCCGACGTACCGGCCGGCAACGTCTACTACTACTTCAAGTCCAAAGACGAACTCGTCACCGCTGCAATCGACGCCTACGCGCAAGAAAGCCGCGAGCGGCTATCGTGGCTCGAGCAGCAGCACCGGACCCCTAGGGCTCGCCTGAAGGAGCTTTGTCGACTGCTTGTGTCGCAGCCCGATCGGGTGGCGCGGTACGGCTGTCCGAGAGGCAGCCTGTGCTCCGAACTCGAGAAGCAAGACAGCGACCTCGCTCGAGCCTGTGCAGAGCTCATGCACACGCCGATCGTCTGGATCGAGCAGCAGTTCAAAGCGATGGGCAGGCGCGATGCCCGCGACCTGGCGTTCGCCCTACTCGCGTCATACGAAGGGATGGCGCTCCTTGCGAACACGTTTCGTGATCCCGAACTGCTGGTTCGCGAGGGGCGCCGCCTCGAACGTTGGATTGACTCGCTCGCGCGCGACTCCAAGGTTGCACGCACTGACTAGAGCAGCCGCGAGGAGACGGGACTGGCTTGATCACCACGAACGCGGTGTAAGCAACACTGCGGCGCCGCCGAGCTTGCAAGGCAGCTCCTCGGGCCATCCGGGCAGCGCTCGGGCATCTCGTTGACCGGCCTGAGCCCGCAACGGCTGCTGTCGCCGGGCCGAGCCACGCCTGGACCGGCAACCGCACCCGCGAACCTGAACCGGTTCGCAGGTACTTTGCTGCCCTTTCAGCGCTTCGGCGTACGGGCACTCGGCAGCACGACGCGGACTCGGCGCCCCGACTCTCCCGACAGCTGCGGGCCTGCCATGTGGGTCGAGGCGCTCAACGTGGCGGGACAGTAGACGTGCTGGGACGCGAGTTCCATTACGGCCGTCGAAACACCGCGACAACGCCGAAGAGATGCGGAATTTGGGGGCATCACGCCCGCGGGTCTGTGAACGGGCGATTGGTCCCGGTCACTTGGCCGCCGGCGTGGCCACGAAGCGCTGGATTGCTTCGTATGCCTGGTCCTGAATCCTGGCGTCATGGAATTGAGGAATGATCTCGCCTTGGTCGATGACCGGTCCAGTGATCGTATTGGCTGCGCTCGCGTAGAAGACGCCGCTCTGCAGTGATGTGTCCGTTACGGCGTCGGCCAAGCGCTTCGCGCCGATGTCGAGCTTGTGCCCGATCCCCAGTGCCGGCGCGACGTAAGGAAGCAGGATGCGGTTGGCGATGATGCGGACAAGCGCCGGCTGGTCGCGCAGCGCCTCGGTCCCGGCCGTGTTTCCGGGCGACATCGTGACGAATCTGAGCTCGGGATGCCTTCGCGCCATGCTGGCCATCCACAGCGCCGCGAGGTACTTGACTTGACCGTAGGCGAGCATCACGTTGAATTTGTGCCCGGCGAAGAACGAGCCGTCGATCACCGAAGCGAACTCGTCGGCACTGGAGCTCGAAAACATCGGTCGCGGGATCCGCATCTTCGGCACCCCGCGCGCGGCTTCGCTGCCGCTTAGCACAGCAACCTCCGTGAGTGATCCGGCGGAGATCAGCTCCTCGAGGAGGACGACATGCCCAAGCAGGTTCTGCGCGAAGACCTCGGTGACCCCATCCTGCGTCAGCGAGGCAGGTGTCGGGCCGCCGGTCCCGCCGGCGTTCATCACGACGGCGTTGAGCGGACGGGTGATCGCAGCCACGGCGGCTCTCACAGATGCCATGTCTGAGAGGTCGATGATCACAACCTCGAAGATCGAGCGTCCCGTGACCTGTTGCAGCTCGCTCTTGGCGCGTTCAGCTTTGGCTGGGTTTCGGCAGCCGAGGTAGATCCGGTCAAAGTCCCCGCCCAGCGCCAGTTGCCTCGCCAGTTCCTTCCCGAGGCCCGTGTTGGCGCCTGTGATGAGAGCGCTCTTCGCGCGTTGCTCGTTCATTTCTCTCCACTCATTGAGTTAGCTAGCTACCTTGACAATGATACAGACTCAAGCTACTGTCGAGTCGTGGAGCAAACGAAGACAGTCGGACGCGGGTCGGGGAAGCGGGAGCGACTGGTCGAGGGCGCGCAGGGCGCGTTCCACGACCAGGGAGTCGAGCGCACGACGCTCGCCGATGTCGCGTCGCGGGCGGATGTCCCGCTGGGGAACGTCTACTACTACTTCAAGACCAAGGATCAGCTGGTTGAAGCGGCGCTCGAGGCGCACGCTGATGCCATGCGCGAGATGCTTCGGAGCGCCGAGCGGCATCGCACGCCGCGCGCTCGGCTGAAGGCGATGGTGCGGGCGTTCGGCGAGCAACGCGACGTCGTCGCCCAGCGTGGCTGCCCGGTCGGCACGCTCTGTTCAGAGCTCGATAAGCGCGACGACGAGCTCGTCGGCGGCGCACGGGCCGCGCTGATGGTTCCAATCGACTGGGCGGAGCGAGAGTTCCGTCAGGCCGGGAGACCCGACGCCCGCGACCTGGCGGTAGGTCTGTTCGCGGCCTATCAGGGCATCGCGCTGATCGCGAACACATTCCGCGATCCATCGTTGATCGCCCGCGAAACGCGCCGACTCGAGCGCTGGATCGACTCGCTGACCTGACCCCGCGTCGCTCACCGTGATCGACGATGTCCTCCACCCAACAGGGAGCACCCTTCAATGAACTCAAGCCTCGACGGCCGAACGGCTCTGGTCACGGGAGCGGGCCGCGGGATCGGCCGCGGGATCGCGCTCGGCCTCGCGCAATCCGGAGCGCGCGTCGGACTGCTCGCCCGGACTGCCCATGAGATCGATGACGCCTGCGCCCAGATCCACGACGCCGGCGGCACCGCTGTGGCGCTCGCGGCGGATGTGAGCGACCCCGAGCAGACGCGCATCGCGGTTCAACGGCTCGTCGACGAGTTCGGTCACGTCGAGCTGCTGGTCAACAACGCCGCGGTCGTGTGGCCGCTCGGCCCGACTCAGGACGTCGATCCCGCCGCGCTCGCCGCTGCGATCGCGATTAACGTGATCGGTCCGATGACCCTTGCGCGGCGCGTGCTCCCGGGGATGCTCGCCGCCGACTGGGGACGGATCGTGAACGTGTCTGCCGCGATCGCCGCGCGCCCCGGAATGCTCGCCGGGCTCAACACCTATGCGGCGTCAAAGGGCGCGCTCGAAGCGCACACACTCAACCTCGCCGCCGAGCTCGAAGGCACGGGCGTCACCGCCAACGTGTACCGCCCGGGCACGGTCGACACCTCGATGCAAGCGTATATCCGTGACCAGCCCCGCGAGCAGATCGGCGCCCCGCTCCACGACCGCTTCACGGCCATGCTCCGCTCCGGCGCGCTGATCACACCACGCGCATCCGCCGACAGGATGATCGCTCGCCTCGCCGGACAGGCTTCGGGCGAGATCTGGGACGTCAACGACGCCGTTCCCGCACGATGACCACCGACGGCCAGCCACTACCCACCGCTCGGCTGGCCCGCGGCAGCGACTTCACGCCCGACCCGGCGCTCTATCCGTTCGCGTCGAGACGGCTCGCGAGCTCGGCGGGCGCGATGCACTACAGCGATGAGGGCAGCGGCCCTGCGATTCTCTTCTGCCACGGCAACCCCACATCGAGCTCTCTCTACCGCGGAATTATCGGGCGGCTCCGCGGGAGATTTCGATGCGTCGCGGCTGACCTGCACGGCCTCGGTCTCTCAGAGCGACCCGCGACCGGCGCTGGCGGGCGCCGCCTCCTGCGCGGTCTCCCAGCCCGTCCTGAACGCCGCGGGGGTCATCATCCCGTGCGCTCGGTGCGGCCGGCAGCGGTTGTAGTCCTGGCGGAAGTCCTCGATCATGACCTTCACCTCGGCGAGGGCGGATCGACGATCGTCTTCGCGATGCACTTCCCGACCCCGAGCGTCGGCCCGATCACAGAGAGCAGCAGCCCCGGCGGCTGGCGGCTCGTCCCCGCCATGCCGAATCCCAGGCCCGCATCAGGGTCGACAGCACGTGGTCGGACGCGGCGCAGCAGCACACGACGGTGGCAATAGATTCGGGTGTGGCTCGTGTGGAGGGATGATGTGCGCCCTATGCGGTGAGGATTCGCGGCTGGTGCGGGCTGTGAGCGCTGGTTTCCTGCGGGTTTGGCCGCGCGCGGGGTTGTAGGTCGCAGGAAAAG
>JBKQIR010000114.1:0-2869 GCA_052148275.1 Solirubrobacteraceae bacterium | reverse complement strand
GCCGGGTCCGTCAAGCTCTGGGGATGCCGTCCGATCGGCGGATCAGTAATGAGCTGCTCGACGAGCTGCTCGCCGGCGCCAGCACCGAGGAGGAGCTCGCTGGGCCCGGCGGTGTGCTCGCCGAGCTCACCAAGCGTCTGGTGGAGCGTGCGATGGAGGTCGAGCTGACCGACCACGTCGGCTATGAGCCGCCCGGCGGTGCTGAGAACCAGCGCAACGGGGCTGGGACCAGGCGCGGACGTCGTCCATCACGGCGTCGGTGACGCGGCTGATCAGCACGCGGCTGACATCAACGCCATAGACCTCCGCGAAGTGCGCCGCGATGTCCCGGGTCGACAGGCCACGGGCATACAAGGCGAGGATCTTGCCGACGAACCCCTCAAAGCGCCGCTGGCGCTTGCGGACAATCCGCGGCTCGAACGTGCCGTTACGGTCGCGCGGGGTGTCGATCGGGATCGGCCCGTGCTCGGTCAAGAGCGTCTTGGAGGTGCTGCCGTTGCGCGTGTTCCCAGCGCCTCCGGGCGGCTCCAGGTGCGGCTCGTAACCCAAGTGGTCGGTCAGCTCGACCTCCATCGCACGCTCCAGAACCCGCTTGAGCAGCCTCGCCAACAGCCCGCCGCGCCCGGTGATCTCCTGCGGCGTGCGCGCACCGGCAAGGAGCTCGTCGATGATCTCATCCGACAACGGGCTCCCGTCGGGCATCCGCGCCAGGATCCGGGCGCGCCGGCGCTCCAGCGCCTGCTCGATCTGCTCTGGGGCGAGCTCCCGCACCCCACGATCGGGGACCCCGTCGGCGAGGGGCGCCCAGCGGTCCGCCAGCGTCTCGCTCCGCTCGCTCGCTGCGCTCCACGCCGGCGGACCGCTGGATGGTCAAGGGGTCCAGGGTGAGTGACGGATGCAGGCCGTTGCTGCTCTGTGAGGTGCCCGTGTGTCGAGGGGCTCTGGTCTTCGTAAGCATGAGCGTCTCTTTCGTTCATGCCCACACACTTCCTGTGACGATCGCTTCGTGACACACGAATGGTGGTCGTGTTCGTGCTGATCGGCTTGTACCTCCGGCGGCGTCGCCGTGGAGGTGGCGTGATCGCGACCAGGCGCAGGCAATGAGGTCGCTCGTGACCGGCTCGGCGATCAGAGGCCTCCCGGTCGTCACGATCAGCAGTGGCGAGGATGTGGCCGAGGTACGCGACATGATCTGCAGCCCGGAGGCACCACCACCACCAAGAGCAATGCCACAGCGCTCACAACGAACCTCCGATCTTCCAGAGTTGGGTTAGGTCGAAGTTCCCCCTGTCGTCAGTGGCGCTGGAGGCCGGGATCTCCGTATTTACCGGGGATTCCCGAATTCTCCCGATTTTCCGCGGCGCGGCGCTGACGGACGAGGAGGCCGAGGCCGACGCCAAGGACCGCAACGCCGAGGCCCAGAAGCTCGGCATCAAGCGCGCTACGTCGTGGCCGATAAATGAGGGGGCAAGCCACCCACACACGCATTAGACAACCCTCGCCAAGGATGGACAGCTTCCCCATGCACGTCAAGCCCCTAATCTCGGCCGTCGCGCTCGTCGTTGCGTTCGGCGCCCCGTCATCCGCACTCGCCGCCTCGCACTCGCACCGCCGCCGCTCACAGCCGACGCCCACGCCCACTCCTGCCCCGACGCCTACGCCTACGCCTACGCCTACGCCTACGCCTACGCCGGCGCCTACCGGCAGCGAAGTCGACATCACGGCCTACGTAACGGGCTACGGCTGGCCCGACAACTCCCCTCCTGGGGATGCGATCTCTAATCCGGTGATCCATCAGACGGCAAGCGGAATCGGCACCTACGCCGACCCGATCACGTTGGCGGTGGCGTACAGCGGCTCCACGCTCGAATACGCGGCCGGCACCTCCTTCTACATCCCCAACGTGCGCCGGTACTTCATCGTCGAGGACACGTGCAGTGGCTGCTATACGCATACTCCGTCCGGCGATACGGCGCACGTTGACATGTGGGTTGGCGGTGACGCGTCCTCGTCGACCTCGGACGTCGAGAACTGCGAGGATGATCTGACAGGCTCGTTCCTCATCATCGAGAATCCGGCAGACGATTACGCGGTGGTGCCTGGCTCGCTGTTCACCGATCCGGACACGTGCTCCGCGCAGTACGGCAACACCCTGGTAACCACGTCCTCAACGCCCGGGGATTCTGTCCAGATCTCGTAGCAAGACGGCCCGCTGGGGCGGGCAGCCCGAGACCGAGGCGCCGCCGGCTTGGCGGGCGCTACTCGATGCGTGCGGGGGCTGAGAGCGGCCGGCGGCAACCTGTGGGTTGTGTAAACGCGCAGCCTCTGTCAGCAGGGGCAACCTGGTGTCGCCCTGCAGCGCTGCGTGTTATGCGGCGCTACCGGCTAGCGGAGCGCGTTCGGGCAGTCAAGGGCCGCCGCTACGCGGCTCGCTGCGCTCGGCCCTGACGGGCCGCTCTTGACTGCCCGCCCGTTCACCGCTGTTTTGGCGGTGAAGGTTGCGCTGCGCGCAGGCTGCCCTGACCAGAGCCAACATCCAGGCTGCGGGCCAGAGCGTCGCCGGCCATCCGCCGGGTAGCGGGAACATCGACGCAGTCGCCTGATGGGTTGGGGAACCTGGCTGTGATGTACTGCTGAGCGGCGCGGTGACGCGCGAGTTCGTAGGGTACGCCGTCCTGCCAGCAGCGCCACACGACGCGGCTCCAGGCGCGTCCGAGCGTGCGGATCGCACGCTGATTATCGGGGACTCCTCGTCATTTGGGGGTGAATCCGGGGGTGCTGGGCTCGGTGGGCGCGCCGGGGTGATGCTCGGTTGGGTGGCGAGCGGCATGGATGCCGCGCCGTGATATCTGGATGATCCCTAGCGGGA
>JBKQIR010000113.1:0-4139 GCA_052148275.1 Solirubrobacteraceae bacterium | reverse complement strand
TGTCAGCCCGCGACCGGGTGGGCGCCGACCTCCTCTCCCACTGCGGTCCCCCGCGCCCGCGATCGCCGCGCGGCCGTGGCGCGAGGCGACGCCCTCGCGCACCTGATTTAGATAGAGACCCCCTTATCGCCCAAACGCCTCACCCGCCTCCGTGAAGAGCTCGAGCATGCCGGCGTAGGCCAGGCGACCGTCCTCAGGTGCATGCGGATCGTTCAGTCGATTCTGTCGTTCGCGATCACCGAGGGGCTCGTCGAGTTCAACGCGATGGCCGCGGTGCGTAAACCGCGCTACGAGCGAGCGCGCGAGCCGCGCATCTTCTTACCAGCTGAGGTCGAGCAGGTCCGCGCCAAGCTCGGCAAGCTGCGCGACCGGACCTCGTGTCCGTGCTCGCCTACCCAGGGCCGCGACCTGAGGAGGTCGTCTGCCGACTCACATGGGACGATATCGGCCAGCGCGCGATCCGCTACCGCGACGGCAAGCGTCACCGCGTCCGCTTCACGCCGCTGCTCGCCCCGCTCGCCGAGGACCTCCGCGAATGGTTCCTCGCGTCCGGCCGGCCTGATAACAAGACTCCTGTGTTCCCCGCACACGACGGCGACTTCTGGGACAAGCAAGACGGGGCGAACTGGCGCCGACGGATCTGGCAGGGACGACGCAGCGGAGCCGGCGAACGCCCGCAACCCGGGCAGGGCTGCGCGCCCCGGAGCCGCGCCAGCCGGGACGCGCCCACGCGACCTGCGTTCGAGCTGCGTCACGCTCCGCGTGTACGAGGGCGCCCCGCTCACAACGATCTCAAGAGAGGTCGGCACGAGCGTGCTGATGATCGAGCGCCACTACGCCGGCGTGATCGAGAACTGGGACGGCCAGCGCATCCCAGCCGAGGCCCAGATCCGCGCCGCGCGTGCAGCCGATGGACGCGGAATGGACGTGCTGGCGAGTCGAGGCAGGCACTCCGATGACTGAAAAGCCCTGCAAATCGTATAGTGGGCGATCCAGGACTCGAACCTGGGACCTCTCCCTTATCAGGGGTGCGCGGGCCTTGGCGCTAGTCCGGCGATGCCGGTATTTGCTGACATTTCGCAAAGCTAGGCGCGTTTGCAGGTGGCTAATGGAAGCGATTTCAGCGAAAGAGGCTTCCACCAGGCTTCCATGGCGCCCTTCGGAAACGCACTTTGTTTCCGAAGGGCCAATGGTAGTCTTCGAGGTATGGGAAAGCGCGAGAGCCAGCAGGTCGCCTACGCCGTCGTCGAGCTCCAGGACGCCCGCGACGAGCTTGCAGCGTCGGAGCATGACGTTTCCACCACGCTCAAGCGAATCGACGACGCGCTCGCGCGCCTGGACGGTGTGGCCTCCGTGCCACCGGGCCTGCCGGTCGCCGAGGCCGCGGCCTATTTAGAGGTGTCGGAGCCGACCGTCCGCGACTGGTTGAAGCGTGGGGCACTGCAGCGCGTGCCAGATGCCAAACCTGTCCTCGTGGAGCGCGAAAGCCTGCGCCGGGTCCATCGACTGCTCGCCGAACTGCGCGAGCGGGGCAAGGATCGTGACTGGCTACGGACGTTCGTCGATTATGTGCACGACGTGGCGATTCGCCGTAGTCCCGAAGTTCGACGCGGTATCGAACAGATGGAGCGCGGCGAGCTCGAGCCGGCGTAGTGCCGTACACCGTCTTGCGCGTGGCCGATCTAGCACGCGCAGTCGAGCAGATGTCAAAGCGCGAGCGGCGAGCATATGAGGCGGCCGTTGACGGGTTGCGGGGCGAGGGTTGTCGCGCGGCTGGGAAGCGGGTCGCCTCGATCACGGCCGATGACTACCCAATGTGTCAGCGCTCGCTTTACGCGGCCTGGCGGATGGTCACGGTGTACCGGCAGGACCAGAGCATCGTCATCGTCGCGGTGGGTCGGCACACGGAGGCTGGAAGTCCCATCAGCGCGCTCTCCGACAGCTTTCCAGGTCTCTCAGCAACCGGAAGGCGCCGGTCCGAGCAGCCACCATGCTGCGAGGACGAAGCCGCCCCTCCAACTCTGAGCGACGAACTGGAAGCGCGGCTGGCCGAGCTCTACGGCTTCTGAGCCGACGGGTGAGGGGTCGGCTTGTCATCACCCCCCAGCAGCTGTTCAGCGCAGTTCGTAGCACGCCGCCGTACTCGTCCACCATGCGCGATCGGCGCAGGGCACGCCGACGAGCGTCGGCGATCTCCCGGACGTAAACGGTGCGGGTGACGGTCGCGTCGCGGTGCCCCAGGAGGAACGCGACCTCGTCGACGCTTTCGCCGGCAAGCAGCGCCCGCGACGCGACTGTGTGGCGGAACGAATGCATCGACGGCAGCGCGCCAAACGGAACCTTCAAGGGATCGCCGTTGGCGCCCAATTCGTGCAGGATCGGGGATGTGGGACTGCCGGCACCATCTGTTGCGTCGCTCCGTGCCTGCCTCAGCGCGCGCTGGACGGTTCCGTTGCCCGAGCGGGCGTCCGGTCCGTGTGGCGAACACGAACGCCTCCTGACTCGTGTCCCGAGCTGCCAGCTTGTGCCGAGCCAGGAGCACCGCCAGCTCCCGTGGGATCGGAACGGTCCGGGCGGAGCCGTCGGTCTTGGTGTCAGTTGCCCTCGCCGGCTGCGCCGGCTACCCGGGGCGGGTGAAAAATAGCACTATGCGCCTGAAACCAGCGAAGCTTGTAGGACCGCTATTTTCCCCTCAGTTCCCCATGCGGCGCGCGTGGGCTGGTGCAAGTGTTGTTGCGTGGGTGTGCGCCGCTCCCGCGAGCGATGAAAATGGGGTGCCGGTCGCTTGTGGCGACGTCGGCTTGTCTGTGGTGCCGCGAGCCCGTTCCTCAGTTTGACGTGGAGGCTCCTCGGCACCCCAAGCTGTCGCTTCGAGCACGTAGAGCAGAGTCGTTTGATCAGGCAGCCTCTCCCAAGCACCGGCCCGATCCGTCCGATCTGGCTAAAGGAGCTTGGAGATGCAGACGATGATCGCCCGCGCTTGCGGGCTGGATGTGCACAAGGCGCAGCTGACGGCGTGCGTGCGGCTGCTGGTTGACGGGGTCGTGAGCGAGGTGATCCAGACGTTCGGGACGACGACCTCAGATCTGCTGGCGCTGCGTGACTGGCTTGGGCGCACGGGGTCACGCATGTCGCGATGGAGTCCACCGGCGTGTATTGGAAGTGCGTGTACTACATGCTGGAGGACGAGTTCGAGTTGCTGTTGGTGAACGCGACCCACATCAAACACGTCCCCGGGCGCAAGACGGACACGATCGATGCGCAGTGGATCGCGCAGCTGTTGGCGTGCGGGCTGTTGCGCGGCAGCCTCGTGCCGCCCAAGCCGATCCGGGAGCTGCGGGACCTCACGCGCTATCGCAAGGCGCTGATCTACGAGCGCGGGCGGGCGGTCAACCGGCTGCATAAGGTCCTGGAGGACGCGGGCGTGAAGCTCGCGTGCGTGGCGACGGATGTGATGGGCGTCTCGGGGCGCGCGATGATGCGCGAGCTGATTGAAGGGCACGCCGACGCGGACGCGCTCGCGGAGCTCGCGAAGGGCAAGCTGCGCAAGAAGCTGCCGGAGCTGCGCAAGGCGCTTGTGGGTCGCTTCCGCACCCACCACGCGTTCATGCTTGAACGGATGCTCGCGCACATCGACGTGCTCGAGGACGACATCGCGGCGCTCTCGGCGCGGATCGAGGAGCAGATCTCCCCGTTCGCGGCGAAGGTGCAGCTGCTGTGCACGATCCCCGGCGTGCAGCAGCGCACCGCCGAGGTGATCATCGCCGAGACCGGCGGGGACATGAGCGCGTTCCCGTCCGCCAAGCACCTTGCCTCGTGGGCGGGCGTGTGCCCGGGCCAGCGCGAGTCTGCCGGCAAGCGCAAGTCCAGCAAGACCCGCAAGGGCTCCCCGTGGCTACGCGCCACCCTGATCGAGTCCGCGCGCGGCGCCGCCCGCACGAAGGAGAGCTACCTGTCCGAGCGCTACCGCCAGCTCGCCCGCCGCCGCGGCGACAAGAAAGCGATCATCGCGATCGCCCACGAGATCCTCACCGCCACCTACCACATGCTCAGCACCGGCGAGCTGTACCGCGAGACCGGACCCGCCCCGCTACGCGAGCACGCCGCCGAACGCGCCCGCAACCGCGCGATCAAGCAAC
>JBKQIR010000112.1:0-68199 GCA_052148275.1 Solirubrobacteraceae bacterium | reverse complement strand
GCGCTCGACGACGTCGTGGTCGTCGTGGTCGACGAGGTTGTCGTGGTGGTCGGCGTCGTGGTCGTGGTCGACGTCGTGGTGGGCGTCGTGGTCGTGGTCGACGTCGTCGTCGGAGAGGTGGTGGTCGTGGTCGCGGTCGTGGTGGGCGTCGTGGTCGTGGTCGACGTCGTGGTCGGAGAGGTGGTGGTTGTGGTCGGCGTCGTGGTGGTCGACGTCGTGGTCGGCTTGGAGGTGGTCGTGGACGCCTGAGTCGTCGTGGTCGACGTCGTGGCGGGAGTGGCAGTCGTCGTGGTCGACGTCGTCGTCGGAGTGGTGGTTGTGGACGTCGTGGTCGGGGTGGCCGTCGTCGTCGTCGTCGGGGTGGTCGTCGTCGTCGTGGTCGGGGAGGTGGTCGTCGACGTCGTGGTCGGGGAGGTGGTCGTCGACGTCGTCGTCGGACTGGCGGTTGACGTCGTGATCGGAGCTACCTTGGCGAGTATCGTGGTCGCCGCCGCCGAGGTCGTGGTGGTCGAGGTCGTGGTCCGAGTGGCCGACGTCGTCGTAGACGTCTTCGCCGTGGTGGAGGTCGTGTGCGTGGTGACCTTCTTGATCGGCGGAATCCGCTTCTTCGCGGATGCCGGCTTGGCGATGCTTGACCGGTTCGGCTTACGACTCTTAACGTTGCGTGTGTGCGCAGCGGACGGTTTGGTGAGGTGTGCTGAGAGAGCGAAAGCAGAGCCTGATCCGAGCACGCCGGCGATGAGTATCGCGAGTGCAAAGTACATCTTTCGGGAGGCCATGCACCCTGGGTCGGAACCTGCACACTTGTCCACGACGATGTCGCGGTCGTCTCGACGTCCGTTCGAGTGGCGATTCGGGCCGTCAATCTGCCTCCCGCCCTTCGGCCGTCTCTGTTCGACGGGTACGAAAAGCCTGCAATTGCCCCTGTCGTACGGTCGTACGCGTCGTGATTCCTAGAAGCTTGTGACGCACGTAGCATTCGTCTAGCGCGATGCTCGGAAGCGCTCGACGCTCGACGCTCGACGCTCGACGCTCGAAGCCGTACGTCGAGCTCGGTCTCCCGATCGACCGCCGGTCGATCACGCTCGACGAGATGCGCTCAGCTCGTCCGTGCCGCACTGGCAGGGGACGCACGCATTCGCCTGTGCCGGGCCCCATTCGCATGGTTCGTCAGGGTCTCGCCCCGTTCGTTCGTGGACACATGGAGATCGATCCACGAGGATTCCGGGCAGTCGGCCGATTATTGCGATACACTGGCGCAGCTTTGTAGTAGAAGCCGAATCGTGGGCGCGCCTGACGTGCCCGCGAACGGGGAACCCAAAGGGTCATCCGACCCAGGGGCGAATCGCGGGATTTCCCGCGTAGTGCCGATCTTCGAGCGCGAGCCCGACAGCTAACTCCGTAGGCAACGAAGAGGAAAAGTCAAATACCATCGTGCGCTAACGAGGCGTTCTGGCCGTATGGCCGTGGCGACCAAGCAGTGCGTGCGCGATCGCTTTCCGCGGCTAACAAATTGGCTCGCCAATGCCGAAGAAGCGTGTGAGCCGATCGCGTGATGGCCAAGCAGGGAAAGAGGGATGCAGCAATGAACGTGTCGAGTAGCCGGGCGAGATGAGCAACACGGATCAACGAGCAAAGACGGCTGCGGGGCCGACTGTGCGCGCAACCCTGCGTGGGCGGTTGAGCGTCAACCTGCGGCGCGTCGCGATCACGCTTGTGAGCGCCGGCCTGATGGTCGGCGCATTTCTGGGCGTCACGGGCGCCAGCGCGGGCGCTCGACCGGCGGGCGTCCCCACGCACGTCCCGACCTGGGCCTACGATGACGGCTGCAGCGGCGGGGGGCACGCCAGCCCGGCGCTCGTGCGTCGGTGGCTCACCTACGCGGAGAGCAACTGCAATCTCTGGAATCAAAAGGTCCTCCGCGACTGCCATTCCGGTCGCACCGTCTACTGCTATGCCATGCAGTACCTCGACACCGACTGGAACTATCCGGGAGGGCCGGTACCGACGGCACAGGCGATGGTCGGCAACTGGTGGCTGCACGAGCCGAGGCCCGACCAGCGCAGGCTGATCTACAGCCCGTTCCTCGGTGGTGGCTATCTGATCAACCAGACCAAGCCGGTCACGCGGGATTTCTTCCGCTCGTACCTGCGCACGTACTTCAACGCGTACGACGGGATGCTGATGGACTGGCAGAGCCCGAACCTCTCGATGGAGCTGTATTTCTCCTCCTGCGGTTGCGACGCCACCAGTGAGATCCGCTCCAACAGTGAGCTGATGCAGGCACACCAGGCGATGAGCGCTGCGTTGACTCATCGCGACGGTACGCCGTTCCTGCAGGTGGACAACTCGCTTGCGGACAACCCCAACCTCGAGCAGGGATTCAGTCTGCTCAACCACGGGATCGGCGTCGTCGGGCTGAACGGAGAGGGCGTCCCCGAGGATCACGGCACGCTGGCTCCGTTCTATACGACCGTTCTCGACCAGATCGCATACATCGCGAACCGCACCAACAGCTTCGCGATGATGCTCTCCCGCGGCGACGCCGGCGCTCCTTACCAGGCGCAGAGCCGCCGCGTCATCGAGGCGACCGAGCTGCTGGCCTTCAGCCCGGGACACCTGGTCGACTGGGAGGACCTCGATGAGGGCGACGGCGGCCGTCTCGCGGTTTGGCCCGAGGAGGGCATCTATCCCACGGAGCCCGTGCAGTCGATGAGTGCACCGGGAGGACCCGGCTGCCTGGCGGGAACCGGCATCGTCTGTTCCGTCGGCGGGCACAACGACCTCCGGGTGCAGCCGGGTGTGTTCCGCCGCGAGTTCCGCGCCTGCTACGACGGAGGCGTGCTGTTCGGCCGGTGCGCCGCGATCGTGAACATCACCTCGGCGCCGGTGACGGTGAAGCGCAGGTGGCTGCGGCTCCAGTACACGCACCAGATCACGTTCATCGGCGGAGACGTGTCCGTCGGTGGGAGGATCGATCTCACGGGCGCGCCGTTCACGCCCGGTAGGACGACGATCCCGGCAAAGGACGCGATCCTGCTGGCCCCGTGATGGACCGCCGCCGGTCGATCAGCATCCGCCGCCGGTCGATTCAGCCATCCGCTGATCGACCGGCCACGCAACGGGCCTGGCGGATTTCAGCCGCGGAAGCGGAAGACCTCGACCATGGTCAGCAGGACGATGCGCAGATCCAGCCGCAGCGACCAGTTCTGGATGTAGAAGTTGTCCCACTCGACGCGATCGGCGATCGAGGTCTGGCCGCGCAACCCGCGCACCTGGGCCCAGCCGGTGATCCCCGACTTGACACGGTGGCGGCTGTCGTAGCGGTCGACCTCCTGCGCGAACATCTCGACGAACTCGGGCCGCTCGGGCCGGGGTCCGACGATGCTCATGTCGCCCCTCAGGACGTTGATCAGCTGCGGCAACTCATCGAGCGAGCTCCGGCGCAGCACGCGACCGAGCGCCGTACGGCGATCGACGCCCTCGACGCCCCCCGGCGCGAGTCCGGCTTCCGGCTCGAAGTCCTTCGCCTCCGGCGGTGCGAACGTCATCGACCGGAACTTCAAGAGCTCGAACTCGCGCCCGTCGCGGCCGACTCGCCCCTGGCGGAAGAAGACCGGTCCAGGTGAGGTGAGCTTGATCGCGATCGCGATCGCGGCGAACAGCGGTGAGAGCAGGAGCAGCGCGATCATCGCGACGGCTCCGTCGATCGCGTGCTTGACGGTGAACTGCCAGCCGTGGGGGTTGGTCGGCCTCAGCGAGAGCAACGGCACGCCGCCGACGTGATCGAGCGTCGAGCGCTCGTTGATCAGCTCGAACATCCGCGGAACGAGCGCGACCTCGATGCCGTGCCGCCGGCACGTCTCGAGCGACTCGACGAGCGTCTGGTCGGGCTCCGATGAGAAGGCGACGATCACCTGCTTGGTTCCCGTAGCCGCTACCGCCTTGACCAGATCGATCGAGCTGTCGAGCAGCGGCACCGGCGGCGCCTCGTCGGACGTCGCCAGCGGGTCGGAATCGAGCAGCGCCACGGGATGCAGCCCGTAAAACGGGTTCTCGAGGAGGCGACGCGCGATGTGGGCGCCGACGAGGCCGGCGCCGACGACGAGCGTCGGCGTCCCGAGCTTGCCGCCGCGCAGCAGGTGCATGCGCAGCCCGCGCAGCGCGGTCCTCGCGACGCCGAGGTACACGAGCGAGAAGAGCCACAGCCTCAGGGGCATGTCGACCGGGTGCGCGACGCCGATGATCGAGGCGAGCGCGACCACGAGCATCGCGCACAGTGAAACGACGCCGAGGATCTGGGCGAGCGCCTCGACGAGGCTCGCCGAGATGCGGTCGTTGGGGTGGTTGCCGCGCATGTGCAGCACGACCAGCACGAGCACCGCGTAGATGGCCGCGATCAGGCGGACCCTCCAGGCGTTCTGCGACGAGCTGGCGGCGAACACCGCGGCGACCGCGGCAAGGACCAGGACGATCGCGTCCATGATCAGGCGGATGCGAGGCCAGAAGCTCGGCTCGAACGCCCGTGACGTGACAGGATCGTCGATCGTCCTGGACGTCCTGAGGCGTAACGCCGACCTTTCTGCCGCGATATCTGTGACAGAGGGAGGAGTCATGCGAAATTGAATTTGCCCTTAAGCAATCGCCCGCACTCTCAAGGTCCCTGCCCACCCATACACGCTGCGCGGTGCTGGTCCGTTGCACGAGCGCGAAGCTCGGATCCGATCATAGGGCATGGCCCGCTTCTAGGTAAAGCGTGAAGGTTGGAACGACGACAGAACGTTACAAGTGCGACTGGGACGCCGCGCCGGTCCCGGAGTCGTGCCCCACGGAGCCCGCCCATGGAGCCCGGGCCGGCGGCGCGCTACGCTTCGTGCATGCAAGGCGAAATCGAACGAAGCCGCTCCAAGCCGCCGATTCTGCGGCGTGCAGGGGCCGGGGTCGTCCTCGTGGTCGCGGCCGTGATCGCGATCCACCTGGTGCTCGGCCTGATCATGTCCGTGGTGTACATCGCGCTGGCGGTCGCCGTGGTCGCCGCCGTCATCTGGGCAGCCGCCACGCTCTTCTGATCATGGGTCGCTGATGGCTGGCGGGGGTCTGCTGGTGATCATGCTCGGCTTCGGCATCGCGGGCGGCGTGGTCGGCCGCATGAAGGGTGGCTCGTTCGCGATGTGGTTCCTGATCGCATTCGCCGTACCCGTGATCGGGCTTCTCACCGCGGTCCTGTTTCGTCGCGAGGGCGAAGAGCTGCGCCGTCAGTGTCCCGGTTGTGGGCGGATCCTCAAGCTCCACGACGCCGTCTGCATGCACTGTGGCGAGGAGCTCGAATTCCCGGATGTGGCGATCAGGGCGAGCGCGCGCACGCGCGGAGCGGCCTGAGGGCGTACGCCCGAGCGGCCAGGCCGGGGCCCCCTCCCTGCCCAAGCTCGTTCCGCGCGGGCGATCGCGTCGTGAGCGCCGCCGGGGGCGGTTTGTTCGCTGACATCCGCGGGCGTGTTGAGCTGGCGCGTCCTGTCCAGCCGAATGACACGTGGCTGGCCACGTGGCCAGTACACTCACGGGCTCCCTATCCACTCGCATGATCCCTTGAAAGGAGGCGAGCGCTGTGCGTGCAGTCGATGCATTGATGGAATGCCTGAAAGCAGAAGGTGTCGACGTCGTATTCGGGTTGCCGGGTGGCGCGAACCTCCCCACCTACGACGCCTTCTACGACGCCGGGATCCGCCACATCCTCGTGCGCCACGAGGCCGGCGGCGGGCACGCGGCTGAGGGTTATGCGAAGGCGACCGGTCGCGTGGGCGTCTCGATCGGCACCAGCGGCCCGGGCTCGACGAACCTCGTGACGCCCATCTGCGACGCGATGATGGACTCGGTCCCGGTCGTGTTCCTCACCGGTCAGGTGCGGACCGAGTTGCTCGGCACGGACGGCTTCCAGGAGGCCGACACGATCGGCATCACGATGCCGATCGTCAAGCACAGCGTGATGATCCAGCACCCGCTGGAGATTCCGCGCACGGTCCATGAGGCGTTCCACATCGCCCGCACCGGCAGGCCCGGTCCGGTCGTGATCGACATCCCGCAGGACCTGTCCCGCGGCGACATCCCCTACGAGCCGTGCCGTGATGTGCATCTGCCCGGCTACCAGCCGACCACCGAGGGCAATCAGAAGCAGATCAGGCTTGCCGCCAAGGCGCTCGCGAACTCTCGGCGGCCGGTCCTATACGCCGGCGGCGGCGTGATCAACGGCGGCGCCTCCGAGGATCTCCTCGAGCTCGCGACCCTGGGCAACTTCCCGGTCACGTGCACGGTGATGGCGCTAGGGGCGTTCCCGGCTCCCCACCGTCAGTGGCTCGGGATGCTTGGCATGCACGGAACCCGCACGGCGAACTACGCGATGGACGAGGCCGACCTGATCGTCTCGATCGGCGCGCGCTTCGACGACCGGATCACCGGCAAGATCTCCGAGTTCGCGCCGCGCGCCAAGTTCATCCACATCGACATCGATCCGGCCGAGATCTCCAAGAACGTGCCCGCGCACATCCCGATCGTCGGTGACGCGGCGAACGTCGTGCCGCGACTGGTCACCGAGTATCGCTCGCTGTCGCCCGACCCGCAGCGGCTCGACGAGTGGTGGTCGCGCATCCGGCATTGGCAGGACCGCTACCCGCTCGCCTACGAGGACTCGAGCGACGCCGAGATCAAGCCGCAGTTCATGATCCAGGCGCTGCAGGAGGCGATCGGCGGCGACGCGATCATCACCACCGACGTCGGTCAGCACCAGATGTGGGCCGCCCAGTACTACAACTTCTCCAAGCCGCGCCGCTGGATCAGCTCCGGGGGCCTGGGGACGATGGGCTTCGGCCTGCCGGCGGCGATGGGTGCCAAGGTTGGCTGCCCGGACCAAACGGTTGTCTGCATCGCCGGCGACGGCTCGATCCAGATGAACGCGCAGGAGCTCGCGACCTGCACGCAGGAGGGGATCGCGATCAAGGTGTTCATCATGAACAACGGCTATCTGGGCATGGTCCGCCAGTGGCAGGAGCTGTTCTGGGACAAGCGCTACAGCCATGTCGACACGGGCAGCTGGCCGGACTTCGTCAAGCTGGCAGAGGCGTACGGCGCCACCGGCTTCCGCTTCACCGACAAGCACACGCTCGTCGACGACATGCGGACGGCGCTCGCCACCGAGGGCCCGGTGATGGTGGACGTTCGCGTCACGCGCGAGGAGAACACCTATCCGATGATCCCCGCCGGTCAGGCCGCACGGGACATGGTGGGATGATGGGCGAGCCGGGGACAAAGGAGCTGTTGTCGCTCGACGAGCTCGAGGCGGCGGGCCGGCTGCGCACTGGACGCAAGCACATCCTCTCGATCCTCGTCGAGAACAAGCCGGGTGTGTTGACTCGCATCGCGGGTCTGTTTGCCCGCCGTGGCTTCAACATCGACACGCTAGCGGTCGGGCCGACCGACGACGAGGCGTTCTCGCGCATCACGCTCACGCTCGACGGCGCGGTTCATCCGATGGATCAGGTGACCAAGCAGTTGCACAAGCTGGTCAACGTGCTCAAGATCCGCGATCTCGAGCCCGAGGAGACGCTCTCGAGAGAGCTCGCGCTGTTCAAGATCGCCGCCGACGGCACGAGCCGCGGCGAGGTCATGCAGCTGTGCGAGATCTTCCGCGCCAAGGTCGTCGACGTCACGAAGCGCTCGCTGGTGATCGAGGTCACCGGGACGCACGACAAGATCGAGGCGTTCGAGCGCCTCGTCCGGCCGTTCGGCCTGATCGAGATGGCGCGCACGGGCGAGATCGCGATCGCCCGCGGCCGCAGCGAGACCTAGGAAGCTAGTCAGGATCGAGGCTGGTGAGGTGGGCGATGCCCTGGCGCACCGCCCAGCTCACCGCGCCGTTTGCCGCCACGAGATAGGAGCCGATCGGCCGGCGCTCGGGCCAGAGGTTCGCAAACAGCTTGCTGTCCGGCGACGCGCACGAGTCGATGAAGCTCTGGCTCATGCTCTCGCGGAAGACCTCCAGCATGCGCAGCTCCAGCTGCAGTCCCGGCCGGAAGTGCGCGAACGCGCTGTCGAACGCGATCCTGAAGCAGAAGACGCCCTCGCCGCTCAGCAGGTTGCACTTGGCGCTGACCGTCGTCTCGGGCGTACCCAGCTCGAGCAGCTGCAGGCGCCCGGCGGCCCGGAAGCCGGCGCACATCTCGCGGAAGAACAGCGTGTGCGCGTGATCGCAGATGAGCGCGGTTCGACGCGAGCCTTTCCAACCGGCCTCCTCGAGCGTGAGGAAGCGCTCGACCGCGCCGTCGAGCGAGCTCGTTTCGGTGGCCTCCAGGGGCGCGCCCAGCGTCTCCGACAGCCGGCGCGCAAGGCGGCCGAGGTCGCGCCGATGGCGGGAGGTGACGAGGCCCGCGGTGCCGCCCTCGAGCGTGCTGCGATGCATCACCGCGCGCTTCACGCCGCGGCGCCATGCGGGACGGCGGCCATGCGCGGCGAGCGCCAACCGCAGGCCCTCCGCCACTGGGCCGTCGTCGCCGAGGAGGGGCAGCGCCACCACCCCGGCGCGGCTCGCCCGCAGCGCCTGCTCCAGCAGCCGCTCGACGCCGACCTGCACGGCCTCAGGCGCGACGAGCGGCGTTCCGAGGCAGCCGTAGCGCGGGTCACGCCAGGCTGCGAACACAGGGAGGCGCCTGCGTCCGTAGGTGATGTGCCGCGCGACGGGCATGCACGCGAGCCATTCACCGGCGCCGTCGCGAGCCACGAGCAGCGCCACGTGGCCGGCGTCGAGGTGCCGGGCGGCCGGGAGCACGAACTCGGGCTCGAAGAAGGGGTTGGGCTCCACCGCGCGCTGCGCGAGCTCGCTCCAGGACGCGAGCTGGCCGGGCGTCAAGTCCCGTAGAGCGATCAGCGTCGGACGGCCGAGCCGCTGTGCACCGCCGATCAGGCGCGCGCCGCGCGCCTCCCGGTGCGGGCCGGTCTGGGTCTGCGATGCGGAGCATTCTCCGCCGCGCACCTTCGATGACAGCGTCACCCTCCTCTTATCGGCGCGGATCGCGCTCTCGTTCAGCGTCCACACGTTCTGGGCGATACGCTGCCCTGATTGAACCACGGACGGCAGTGCTCAACGCATTCCTCTGTGCGGTCCGCATTCAGGCATGCGATCAGTGGCCGATAGCTATCAGTGGCCGATACAGTTGACGCACAGGAAGCCCATGACCGACCCGATACGCACAAAGATTCGCGAAGTTCTCGCACAGCAAGCCAGGCTGCCCGTGGCGATCGATCAGGTCGCGGACGGTGCCGACCTGTTCCAGGCCGGCATGACCTCGCACGCCAGCGTCAACGTGATGCTCGCGCTCGAGGACGCCTTCGACGTCGAGTTCCCGGACTCGATGCTGAAGCGCAGCGTCTTCGAGACGATCGACGCGATCGCCACTGCGATCAGTGAGCTGGAGGCGCAGGCGGCATGAGTGTCGAGCAGCGTTCGACCGAGCAGTTCCTCCTCGACGTGCGGCGAGTCGCGAGCGATGTGGCCGCCGCGCACGCCGACGCGGTGGACCGCGACGCGCGCTTCCCGGTGGAGGCGATCGACGCCCTCCGCGAAGTCGGGGCGCTCGGGGCGATGGTCGACGAGCAGCTCGGCGGCCCCGGCGTGCCACTGGCGGCGATCGCGCGCGCGTGCTACGAGCTCGGTCGCGGATGCACGTCGACCGGCATGGTGTACGCGATGCACCAGATCCAGGTTGCGACGATTCAGAGGCATCTCGATTCGGCGCCCGGTTGGTTTCACTCCTACCTCGGCGAAATCGCCACGCAGGAGCGGCTGATCGCGTCCGCGACCTCCGAGGTCGGGACGGGCGGCGACATGGCGCGCTCGATCGCGCCGCTGCGCCCGGCGGCCGATGGGCAGCTGCAGTTCGAGAAGAACGCGACCGTGATCAGCTACGGCGCCCACGCGGATGACCTGTTGACGAGCATCCGGCGCAGCGAGGACGCCGAGCAGGGCGACCAGGTGATGGTCCTCACCCGTCTCGCCGAGACCGAGCTAGAGCAGACCGGAACCTGGGACACGCTTGGGATGCGGGGGACGTGCTCGCCGGGGTTCATCGTCCGCGCCACGTTCGCCCCTGAGCAGGTTCTCGGCATGCCGTTCTCGAAGATGATGAACGAGTCGATCGTGCCGCTCTCGCACATCCTGTGGGCCAACGTGTGGCTTGGGGCAGCGACCGAGGCGTTCGAGCGCGGCCGCGCATTCGTACGCGAAGCGGCCCGGCGCAAGCCGGGGGAGCCGGTACCGGCAGCGCAGGTGCTCGCCGGCGTGATGGCGGAGATCGTGCTGTTCCGCAGCGAGGTCGAGACCTCGCTGGCGAAGTTCAACGAGTGGAGCGACGCACCCGGACGCGAGCCGCTGTCGACGATCTCGGCGCAGCTGCGCTTCAACAACACCAAGCTTGCCGCCTCGCAGCAGGTCTCGAAGATCTGCACCGAGGTTCTGGAGGCGATCGGCATCGTCGCCTACAAGAACGATTCGCCCTATGGGGTCGGGCGCCATCTGCGCGACGCGCTGTCGGCGCGCTTGATGGTGACCAACCAGCGGCTCCGGGTCGTCGACGCGGGCCTGCTGACGATCTCCAAAGAGGTCTGAGCACGTGAGCGCAATCGCGAGCACCGTCGAGAACGATCAGTCGTGCCCGAAGTAAGGCCCGCGAGCCCGGACCAGGCCGAGCTTCTACAGGCGCTGCTCGAGGCCGGGCACCTGATCGAGAGCGGCGTGCCCGGCGTCTACGGCCACGGTGAGACGTTCGAGCGCCTGCGCGAGCGCCTCGACCAGATCATCGCGCGCGAGGCGTCACAGCGGGGCGCGCTGAAGCTGCGCTTCCCGCCGGTGCTGCCGCGCCGGCAGCTCGAAGCGAGCGGCTATCTGAGCTCGTTCCCGCACCTCGCGGGGGCGATCTTCTCGTTCGAGGGCTCGGAGGCTCAGGCCGCCGAGCAGGCCGAGCAGGCGAGCCGCCACGAGGACTGGAGCGAGCACCAGCAGATGACCGACGTCACGCTGATGCCGGCCGCGTGCTATCCGGTGTATCCCGCGATCGCCAGGCGCGGTCGTCTCGCGCCCGGCGGCGTGTTCGTCGACGCCGGCGGCTCGTGGGTCTTCCGGCACGAGCCGTCGATGGACCCGGCACGCCGGCAGATCTTCCATCAGCACGAGCTCGTGCGCATCGGTGAGCCGGACGCCGTTCACGAGTGGCGTGACGAGTGGTCCCAGCGCGGGCTGGAGCTGCTGCGCGGCCTGGGGCTCGACGCGCATCTCGATCGAGCCAGCGACCCGTTCTTCGGCAGGCGCGGCCGGCTGCTCGCCGCCAGCCAGCGCGAGCAGGCGCTGAAGCTCGAGCTGCTCGTGCAGATCGCGGGCCCGGAGCCGACGGCGATGGCCTCGTTCAACCACCACCACGACCACTTCGGCTCGACGTACGGGATCGAGCTCTCCGACGGAGGCGTCGCGCACTCCGCCTGCCTCGGCTTCGGACACGAGCGCATCGTGCTGGCGCTGCTGCGCACCCACGGACTGCAACCCGGGTCCTGGCCGCAAGAGATCCGCGCCACGCTCTGGGACTGATGGGCGCACGCACCCTCGGAGCGATGGGCGCACGCACCGTCCGCGGACTCGCCAGCCTGTCCGGCCGGGACCCGGCCGTCTACGAGCGCCACGCGCTGCACTCCACACAGCGCACGTACGCGGAGACGAACTGCTACGTCGACGTCCTCGTCGAGCTCCTGCACGCCTGCCGCTACGAGCCGCTGGCGCTGTTCGCCCACGTCGTCAGGATGGACTTCGAGGGCGACCAGTGGACCTTCTTCAAGCCGCCGCCGGAGGACCTGGAGGCGCTCTACGGCATCGACATCCACGAGATGCAGCCCTACCGTCCGCTGCCGGTGCAGATCGCCGAGCAGCTCGCGCTCGGACGCGCGATGATCGTCGAGCTCGACTCCTTCTACTTGCCCGACACCGCGACGACGAGCTACCGCAGCGGGCACGTGAAGACCTCGTGCAGCTTCGATGCGGTCGATCCAGAGGCGCAGACGCTGCGCTACTTCCACGGCCCGGGGTTCTTTGAGCTGCACGGCGAGGACTACCGCGGCGTGTTTCGGATCGGCGAGTTCTCCGACGACGTGCTGCCCCCCTACACGGAGATCGTCCGCTTCGACGCCGGCCCGAAGCTCGAGGGCCGCGAACTGCGCGACGCCTCGCTGCTGACGCTGCAACGTCACCTGACAAAGCGTCCGACGGGCAATCCGGTACGGCGGTTCGGCGAGGCGCTCGCTGAGGCGCTCCCCGGCCTGCGCGCCAGCGGGTTGGAGGACTACCACGCGTACGCGTTCGCAACGGTCAGGATCGCCGGCTCAGGCTTCGAGGCGCTCGGCTCCTACCTCGAGTGGCTGTTCGGCGATGATGCGGCGCCGCTGGCGGGCTCGATCGCGCGGATCGTCGACTCCTGCAAGGCGCTCTCGTTCAGGCTGGCGCGCCGGCGGGAGTTCGACCCGCGCGAGCTGCTGGGCGCGATGGCCGAGAGCTGGGAGGACGCAATGACAACGCTCGACAGGATGGTCGCCTGACTGCTGACGCGAAGCGGGGGGGGCTGCCGGGGCCCTGGGAGCTCGCTTGCACGGCGCCCGGCGAGCACGCCGACGCGACCGGCATCGACAGCCTGGGCTGGCGCGGGGCGCAGGTGCCTGGAACCGTCGCCGGAGCGCTGCGCGCCGCCGGCGAGGAGCTCGCCGACGCCGGCCGCGGCCTCGACGCGCGCGACTGGTGGTTTCGCACCGCGTTCGACGCGCCGTCAGACTCGTCCGGCTCCTCCGGCGAGCACGGCTCCGGCGAGGGCGGCTCCGCCGAGCGGTTCCTGCTGGCGCTCGACGGTCTGGCGACCGTCGCCGACGTCTACCTCAACGGCGAGCACGTGCTACACGGCGAGTCGATGTTCGCCGAGCATCGGATCGACGTCACCGGGACCCTGCGCGAGCACAACGAGCTGGCGATCTGCTGCCGAGCGCTCGCGCCGTTGCTGGCCCTCAGGCGCCGTCCCCGCGCCCGCTGGCGTACGGCGCTGGTCGACGGCAACCTGCGCTTTCACCGCACGATGCTGCTCGGCCGAGCGCCGTCGTTCGCGCCCGGGCCACCGGTGATCGGCCCGTGGCGGCCGGTCAGGCTCGAGCGTCGCAGCGGCTTCGCGCTCGTCGACGTGCGACTGAGGACCGCGGCCGACGGACGCTTCGGCGTGGTCGCGCTACAGCTGACGGGGCAGGTGCTGCCGGGTTGCACGCCGCCCGACTCGGTGCGCGTGACGGTGCGCGGGCCTGAGGTAGCGCACACGCTCGAGGAGGTGCTGGAGCCCGACGGCGAGGGGCGCATGCGCGCAGTCGGCCGGCTGCGCATCCCCGCCGAGCGCTGGTGGCCGCACACCCACGGGGAGCCCGTCCTCTATGACGTCTCGGTGCACGCTGGGCTCGGCGGCGCCGAGCGGCTGCTGCACGCCGCGCGCGTCGGCTTCAGGGAGCTGGCGTGGGACCCGGACTGGGATCGCGCGGGCCTGTCGCTCGCCGTCAACGGCACCCCCGTGTTCGCGCGCGGCGCGGTCTGGACCCCGATCGACATCACGATGCCGCACGCCGACGCGGGCGAGCTGCGGCCCCTGCTCGAGCGCGTCGCCGACGCCGGCATGAACATGCTGCGGGTGCCGGGGATCGGCTGCTACGAGAGCGAGGACTTCTACGACCTCTGCGACGAGCTGGGGATCCTCGTCTGGCAGGACTTCATGTTCGCCAACCTCGACTATCCCGACACCGACCCCGCGTTCCGCGCGACCGTCCGGGACGAGGCCGACCAGGTGCTCGGCCGGCTGGCATGCCGGCCGAGCCTCGCCGTGCTCTGCGGCGGCAGCGAGGTCGCCCAGCAGGTCGCGATGCTCGGCCTGGATCCCGAGCTGGCGCGCGGCCCGCTGTACACCGAGCTGCTGCCCGCGGCCGTGGAGCGCGCGGACGCGAGGGTGCCCTACGTGCCGAACTCGCCCTGGGGAGGGGCGCTTCCGTTCCGTCCGGACAGCGGCGTCGCCAACTACTACGGCGTCGGCGCCTACCGGCGCCCGCTCACCGACGCGCGCCTGGCTGAGGTCAAGTTCGCCGCGGAGTGCCTCGCCTTCTCCAACGTTCCGGACCCGGAGGCGCTGCAGGAGATCCGCGCGCCGGGGGGGCTCGTGCCCCATCACCCCGCCTGGAAGGCCGGCGTCCCGCGGGACGCCGGCACCGGCTGGGACTTCGAGGATGTGCGGGATCACTACCTGCGCGTCCTCTACGGTCTCGAGGCGGTCGAGCTGCGCTGGGCCGAGCCGGAGCGCTATCTGGAGCTCTCGCGCGCGGTGAGCGGCGAGGTGATGGCCGAGGTCTTCGGCGAGTGGCGTCGCGGCGCCTCGACCTGCGCCGGCGGGCTCGTGCTGTGGTTGAGGGACCTCGCACCCGGCGCCGGCTGGGGGGTGCTGGACCATCGCGGGCTGCCGAAGGAGGCCTACCATCATCTCCGCCGAGCGCTGGCGCCCGTCGCGGTGTGGAGCACCGATGAGGGACTCGGCGGCATCACCGCCCATGTCGCCAACGATCGGCCCGAGCCGCTCTCGGCGACGCTCCGCGTGGCCCTTTACCGCGACGGCGAGCTGCCCGTCGAGCAGGCGAGCGTGCCGTTGGAGCTGGCGGCGCACAGCGTCGCCCAGCACGGCGTCGAGGACGTGCTGGGGCGGTTCGTGGACGTGGGCTGGGCGTACAGGTTCGGTCCGCCCGGGCAGGACCTGATCGTCGTGAGCATCGAACGGCTGACCGATCACGGGACCAGCCTGTTGGCGCAGTCCTTCCGGTTTCCGGTCGGACGTCCGATCCGGCGTGAGCCGGCGGCCGTGCTCGGTCTGCAGGCGAGCGTCTCGCGCGCCTCCGGGGGGTCCGCGCTGCTGCGGGTCGCCAGCAGGCGGCTCGCGCATGGCGTGCGGATCCTCGCGGCCGGCTACGTACCGAGCGACGATGCCTTCTCGGTCGAGCCGGGTGGCGTCCGCGAGGTGAGATTGACGGCGCGCCGGCACGCCGGTGCCGGGGAGAAGCTCCCGCCGCAGGCGAGCTCGCCACCGGACGTGAGCATCACCGCGCTGAACCTGGGCGGCCGATTGAGGGCCGCAGAGGTGCCTGAGCGCGGCGTCGGGAAGGAATCTGAGGAGCATCTGGTCTAGATGTGTGACCATCATCGGGTGAGGACTGACGCGGAGACGGGTGAGATGACCGAGACGGGCGAGATGACTGAGACGGGGGAGAGGACCGAGACGGGGGAGACGACCGAGACGGGGGAGACGACCGATGACCGGGTGCACGGGACCGAGGCGGGGGTGAACGGCGAGCCGATCTGGCTGGCGCTCGACGATGGACCCGTGTACGCGGTCCTGCACCAGCCGGCGGTATCGGCGAGCCGTGCGAGCGCTGTGCTGCTCGTGCCGCCGTTCGGCTGGGACGACGTCACCTCATACCGCGCGCGGCGCACGTGGGCGATCGCGCTCGCCGGTGCGGGCTTCACGACGATTCGGCTCGACCTGCCGGGCACCGGCGACAGCTACGGCGCACCGACCGAGGCTGAGCTGCCGCGGCGCTGGGTGAACGCGGTCGCGGGCGCTGCGGGCATCCTGGCGGAGGCGCCGGGCGTACGGCGGCTGGCGGCGATCGGCATCGGGCTCGGGGGGATGGTCGCCTACCAGGCGGCTGCCGGAGGCGCTCCGATCGACGACCTGATCCTCTGGGCTGTGCCCGAGCGTGGCCGGAGCCTGTTGCGCGAGATGCGCGCGCATGCCGCCGTGATCAACGCGCCTTACCCCGAGGACCGCCCGGAGCACCAGCCGGATGGCGCGCCGCTCGAGATGATCGGCCATGTGCTGAGTCCCGCGACGGCGGCGGCGATCGAGGCGCTGCGGCTCGCAGAGCTGGATCTGCCGCGGGCTGCGGAGGCACACGTGCTGATGCTCGAGCGTGACGGGATCGCCGTCGACCGGCGCCTGCGCGAGCATCTGGAGCGGAGCGGGGCATCCGTCACCGTCGCTCCCACGCACGACTACGAGACGCTCAAGACCCATCCGCAGAATCCGTCGCTGCCGTCGGCCACGATCGCCCGATCGATCCAGTGGCTGTCCGAGATCGACGGCGCTCCAGCTCTCGCCGCCGCGGTGCCTGGAGGCTCGATCCCATGCAGCGCGACGATCAGCCCCCCAACCGCATCCGGACCCGAGATCAGGGAGACGCTGATCTCCTTCCAGGGACCGGCCGGGCGCCTGCGCGGCGTGCTCAGCGAGCCGTTCTCGGGCTCTGCGGCGCCCTTCTGCCTGCTGCAGATGAACGCGGGCGCGTTGCGGCGCACGGGACCGAATCGCCTGTGGGTGGAGATCGCGCGCCGCTGGGCGGCACGCGGCGTCCCGAGCCTGCGCATCGACCTCGAGGGCCTCGGCGACTCCGACGGCGATGAGCGCCGCCTCGAGGCGGACGGCTCCTTCTACGGCGCCGAGCGGACGCGCGGAGCCGCCGCGCTGCTCGACCAGATCCAGGACGCCGGGATCGCGGATCGCTTCGTCATCTCCGGGCTGTGCTCAGGTGCGTACTACGCGCTGCACACGGCGCTCGAGGACACGCGCGTGACGGGGGTCATCGCGCTCAACCTGTATGCGTTCTGGTGGTCGCAGGCGCTCGTCTACGAGCGCGACCGCCGGGCGGCCGTGAGCGCCCTGCGCGGCGGCATGGTCCACCGCGTGCGCCAGCGGGGACTGCATCTCGACGAGATCAGGCGGGCGGCGCGCGCGCTCCGGGAGCGCAGCGGCGGCTCTTCATCGATCGAGGTCGGTCAATACCGAGCGATCGCGGATGCGCTGGATCGCCTGCGCGACGCGAACGTGAGGACGCTGATGCTGCTCTCGCGGCGTGAGCCCCTCTACGAGCAGCTGGGGAACGCCGGTTACCTCGGGAGAGCCGAGCGCTGGCCGAACCTCGAGGTCGACCAGATTCCCACGCGGGACCACATGCTGCGGGCGCTCCCCGTCCAGCGGTTCGTGCACGAGCGGGTCGATCGTGCACTGAGTGGGATTCTCGAGGCGGCGGCGCCCCGCAGATGAGCGGGCTGAGCACCCGCCGCCGGCCGTGGCGGTGGCTCGACGAGGAGGAGATCGAGCGATTGCACCATCGGTTGCGAGGCGCGCTGCGGCGCGCCCGCGCAAGCCGGACGGGCGTGGTCGTCAGCGTGAGCGTGCAGGCGCGCCAGCAGGCCGATCCGGCAGCGATCGTGCTCGCCTCGCGCCGTCCGGGGGAGCACTGGTTCTGCCTGCAGCAGAGCGACCGGGACGGGTCCGCGCTCGCGGCTCTCGGGTGCGCGCTCGAGCTGACCTCTCGGAGCCCCGGGCGCTTCGGCGAGCTGGACGCCCGCTGGCGGGAGCTCGCCGGGGCCGCGCTGGCCGATCCGCCCGCCGGTCCGCCCGGATCGGGATTGACCGCGGTCGGCGGCTTTGCGTTCTCGCCGTCGGGTGGGGACTCTCCGCGTTGGCAGGGGTTCGCGCCCGCGTCGCTGGTCGTGCCGGAGGTGTCCCTCGCGCGTCGCGGGGGCGAGACGTGGCTGACCATCAACGCGCTCGTCGCGCCCGGCGACGTCGAGATCGCGCTGCAGGAGCGGATCGAGAGCAGGCTCGCCGAGCTACGCGAGTCGGCGCTGCCGCTGCTCGATCCCGCGCTGACCGGCGTCTACTCGGTTCACAGCCCGATGCCGCCATCCCACTACGAGGAGGCAGTCGCCAGAGCCGTTCAGCGGATTGGAGACGGTGAGCTGGAGAAGGTCGTCCTCGCCCGTGAGGTGGATGTGCGCGCGCCGCAGCGTCACGACCCGGCGGCGATCGTCGGGGTGCTGCGCGACACGTTTCCCTCGTGCTACGTCTATGCGGTCGGCCGCGGCGAGGCGACGTTCCTCGGCGCGAGCCCGGAGCTGCTGGTGCGACGCGAGGGTCAACGGGCGAGCACGGTCGCGCTCGCCGGCTCCACGCGCCGCAGCGCCGACCCGCAGGTCGATGAGCATCTCGCACGACAGCTCCTGCACAGCGCGAAGGACCGTGAGGAGAACGCGATCGTCGCGCGGCGGATCGCACGCGCGCTCGCTCCCTATGCGGTCTGGGTGACGGCGGCGCAGGAGCCGGTCGTCGTGCGCGTCGCGAACATCCAGCATCTCGCGGCACCGATTCGCGCCCAGCTGCGCGGACCGGTCGGAGTGATCGAGCTCGCGGGCGCGCTGCACCCGACGCCGGCCGTCGGCGGCGAGCCCTCCGAGCTTGCGCAGCGCCTGATCCCGGCGCTCGAGGGACTCGACCGCGGGTGGTACGCGGGTGCGATCGGCTGGAGCGACGCGGGCGGCGACGGTGAGCTCTGCGTGGCGCTGCGCTGCGCTCTGCTGCGCGGTGCCGATGCGACCTGCTATGCCGGCTGTGGCATCGTTCGCGACTCCGATCCGGCGGCCGAGCTGGCCGAGACCGAGGTCAAGCTGCAGGCGCTGCTGCCTGTGCTCGCCGGCTGAGCGCTCCGCTGCCTCAGCAGGCCGTGGGCAGCGCCGGAGCGTGCTCGGAGAGCGAGCTAAGCACCGCGGCGGAGATCCGCCGGTGGAGCTCGAGGTTGCGCGCGCGCTGGGTGCGCACCTCGATGATGCTCGGCGGGGCACCGGGCGCGCCGAGCGAGCGCGCGAGCGCCGCGCGCACGTCGCCGACGCTCTGCGCCAGCGTGTGCTCACAGCCGTAGAGGGCGGCCGCGTGCGCGAACTCCAGGCCGTGCGGAGTAGCGACATGGTGCTCGAAGACATCCCGCTCGCCCGCCACCGGCAGGAAGTGGAAGATCCCGCCGCCGTCGTTGTTGACGAGCACGATCGTCAGCGACACCTCCGTGCGCCGCGCCGCCATCAGCCCGCCGATGTCGTGGGCGAGCGCGACGTCGCCGGTCAGCAGCACGACCGGTCCGTCGCTGACGGCGGCGGCGCCGAACGCCGAGGAGACGGTCCCGTCGATCCCGTTCGCGCCGCGGTTTGACAACATCCGCGGGGTCCGCTCGTTCACCGGCTGATAGCTCTCGAGATCGCGGATCGGCATCGAGGAGGCGACGAACAGCGTCGCCTCGGGTGGCAGCCACTGCGCCAGGCGCGCGGCGAGCAGGGGCTCAGAGATCTTCTCGTCGTCCAGGATCGCGCCGATCGCCGCCGCGGCGAGGCGGTCGGCGGTTCGCCAGCGCTCGAGCCAGTCGCTCCCATCCGCGACGATCTGATCGCGCTCGAGGCGGCTCAGCAGCTCGCTCAGCGGCGTCACGCTGCGTTGCGAGAGGCGCGAGTCGGGATCCGACCAGGCGCCGTCGGCGGAGTAGCCGAACTGCGGGACCTCGAGGCCGGCCAGCCACGCTCGCAGCGGCTTTGAGGTCGGCAGCTCGCCGACCCGGCAGACGACCTCGGGGGTCAGACGGTCAGCCGTGGCCGGATCGCGCAGGAGCAGGTCGTAGTGGGCGATCGCGGCGTTTCCGAGACGTGCGCCCGACAGGGGATCGGCGAGCAGAGGTACGCGCGCGCGCGCCGCGAGTGCCGCCAGCCGGCGCCCGAGCGCGGCGTCGTGGGAGAGCGCGCCGGCGACGAGCACGGTGCGCCGGAGCTCGTGCCGGCGCGGCGTCACAGGCTCCCGCCCCGGACGGTCGGCGCATACCCACGGTTTGCCCGCCCGCCTGCCCCCGCCGCCCGGCTCCTCGCCGAGCGGACCGTCGAGCACGAGCGGCTCACGCAGCGGCACGTTGAGGTGGACCGGCCCGGGTCGTCCCTCGAGCGCCGTCCAGTAGGCGCGGCACGCGAGCGCGCGGATCCAGCGCAGTCGCGCGGGCGTCGCCTCCTGCACCCCGAGCTCGAAGAACCACTTCGCGGCGCCGCCGTAGAGCTTCAGCTGATCGATCGTCTGTCCGGCGCCGATCTCGCGCAGCTCCGGCGGGCGGTCGGCGGTGAGCACGATCAGCGGCACCCCGGCGTGGTGCGCCTCGATCACCGCTCCCGCAAGGTTCGCGGCGGCAGTGCCAGACGTGCACGTGACGGCGACGGGCGTGCCCGAGGCCTTCGCGGCGCCGAGCGCGAAGAACCCGGCGCAGCGCTCGTCGATGTGCGACCAGCAGCGGATCCGCGGCTCGCGCGCGAGCGTCAGCACGATCGGCGTGCAGCGTGAGCCCGGCGAGGTGCACGCGTCGCGCATGCCGCAGCGCGCGAGCTCGTCGACGAACGCGCGCAGCAGCAGGTAGGAGTCGGTGGCGGTCATGATTGGATCTCGTCGTGGTCTCGATCGCACGCCCAGAGCGGCCCACGGACGCGCCGGCGGTGCTGGTGATGCTGCACGGCTTCACGCATACTGGCGCAAGCTGGAAGCCGGTGATCGAGCGCCTGCGAGAACCGTACCGGCCGCTGGCGCCCGACATCCGCGGTCACGGCTCGGCCGCCGATCGCGAGCCCGTGAGCCTGGAGGCGGTGATCGGCGACATCGCGGCGATCGCGCCGGCGGGCTTCGTCCTCGCCGGCTACTCGATGGGCGGGCGGATCGCCTTGCACGTGGCGCTCGCGCTCGGCGAGTCTGTGCGCCTGCTCGTGCTGATCGGGGCGAGCCCTGGGATCGCCGATCCCGCCCAGAGGGCCGCGCGGCGCGCCGATGACGAGCGGCTGGCAGACGAGCTCGAGCAGCTCACGATCGAGCAGTTCGCGGCGTCCTGGGCACGAACGCCGGTGCTGGCGGGTCTTCCCGCCGAGGTCGACGCGGCCGTCCACGAGGACCGCCTGCGAAGCACCCCGGAGGGGCTCGCGCGGGCGCTCCGCGGCCTCGGCACGGGCGCGCTGCCGCCTGTCTGGGAGCGCCTGCGCGAGCTGGAGATGCCGGTCGTGCTGGTCGCCGGCGAGCGTGACGCGAAGTTCACGGCGATCGCGCGTGAGATGGCGCTCGCGCTGCCATGCGCGACGCTCGAGATCGTGCCCGAAGCTGGGCATGCCGTACATCTCGAGGCGCCGGCCCGCGTCGCAGCGCTAATCTGACTATTGCGCTGATCCGCCCCCGCGCGGCTCAGACCCCGGGCGCCCATCCGACCTCGCGCTGATCTGCTCTCTAGCGCTGATCCGATCGCCGCTTTTCCACGATATACGTCGAGATTGCTTGACAGGGCAGGTATCCGCGCGCCTGCCGGCCGACTCAATGCTACGTGCCGAGACCACCGACCGCTACGAACTCGACCGGATCATCCGGTATGCGCCCCGGGGTCGGTAGCTCGATCCCGCGGCGGCGCGGCGAGCCCGAGGGCTCCGCGTCACGCCTGCGACTGCTCCCGCCGCCGCTCACCACCGCCGAGCTCGAGACGCCGCATCCCGTCGCGCCCCTGCTCGAGGCACGCCGCTGGTCGCGACTGTGCCGGCTGCTGGACCTGCTGGTTCTGTGCGCTGCGTCGAGCACCGCGGTGCTGGGAGATCAGCAGCTGTGGAGCACGACGACGAGCAAGCTGCTCGCCGCGGCGTTCCCGCTGCTCGTGCTCTTCGTACTCCACGTCCGCCGCGCCGGCGAGGAGGAGCTGGACGGATCGCTGCTCGAGACGACCGCGACCCTGCTCGGCTCGCTCGCGCTCGCCGCGCTCGTCGTGATCGCGGTCGACAACGTGCTGGGCGGCCACCACGTGGTTGCGCTGGGGGTCCGGCTCTGGGGTTTCAGCGCCGTCGCCATGGTGATCGCCCGAACGCTCCTGGCCTCCGTGCGCGCCGCCGCGATGCGTGTCCCCGGGCTGGTCACGGCAACGATCGTGATCGGCGCCGGACAGGTCGGGCACCACCTTGTCAGGCGCCTGCTCGCCGAGCCGCGCTACGGGCTTCGCCCCGTCGGCTTCCTCGACGCCGATCCGCTGCCCGACATGGACGGCGGAGATCCGCCGATCCCGGTGCTGGGCGGCCCCGACGATCTCGCCGACGCGATCGAGCGCACCGGCGCGCGCCACGTGATCCTCGCCTTCTCCGGTGCGCCCGACCACGTGATGCTCGCCCGGGTCCGCGAATGCGAGCGACTCGGGGTGACGGTGTCGCTCGTTCCCAGGCTGTTCGAGTCGATCAACCACCGGGCCACGCTCGGCCACGTCGGCGGCGTGCCGCTGCTGACGCTGCGGGAGATCAGCCCGAAGGGGTGGCAGTTCGCCCTCAAGCATGTGCTCGACTCCGCCCTCGCCGCCGTCGTGCTGATCCTGATCTCGCCGCTGATGGTGCTCCTCGCGATCCTCGTGCGTCTCAGCTCGCCAGGGCCGATCCTGTTCCGCCAGCGACGGATCGGGCGTGACGGGCATCCGTTCGACGTGTTGAAGTTCCGCACGATGCGCGTCCCGGACACCCGCAGCTCGCAGCAGTTCGAGCTGCCCGAGGGAGTCGCCCCCGGCGGTGTGGAAGGCGAGAACCGCTGCACCCCGATCGGCCGCTGGCTGCGGGCGCTGTCGCTCGACGAGCTGCCGCAGTTCATCAACGTCCTGCGCGGCGACATGTGCATCGTCGGGCCGCGACCCGAGCGCCCCGAGTACGTCGAGCAGTTCAGCCGCGATGTCCACCGCTACGAGGACCGTCACCGCGTCAAGTCCGGGATCACCGGCTGGGCCCAGGTGAACGGCCTGCGCGGCCAGACCTCGATCGCCGACCGGGTCGAGCTGGACAACCACTACATCCAGAACTGGTCGATCTCGCTCGACCTGAAGATCCTCGTGCTGACGGTCGTCGAGGTCGCCCGCGCCGCCGTGCGCGACCTCCGGGACTGAAGGGTCCGCAGGGAATCGTTCTCTCGTGGGCCCTGAACGTCACGCGCCGGCCAGGCGAGATCTCCTGCGGCTCCTGACGTTCGCCGCCACGGCCACCGCCCGCCACTGCGCGTAGATCGGTGCCGCGGCAGGGTGGCGCCGGACGGCCACGGCGGTGAGCAGCAGGCGGCGATCGGGCCAGAGGCGCTTCATCGCGGCGTTCTCCGGATCCGTGCACGAGTCGATCCACGAGCACGGTCCGCGATGGAAGCGCTCGATCTGCGCCGCCTGCAGCTGCATGCCGGGTGAGAGCTTGCCGAATCGCTCGTCGAAGGCGATCTTGAAGCCGAACGTGACATCGCCGGCGATCAGGTTGCACATCATCGCGACCGTGCTCTGCTCGCCGGCGAGCGACAGCAGCTGCAGCCGGCCGCGGGCGGCGAAGCGCTCGCACAGCTCGCGGAAGAACGCGGCGTGGGCGGGGTCGCATGCCAGCGCCGTCCCCTCAGCTCCCTTCCAGCCGGCGCGCTCCAGCTCCATGAACTCGTCGTACGCATCCGGGGCATCGCGGCGATCGGTCACCGTCAGCTCGCCGACAGCCTCCTGCAGCCGGCGGAACTTACGTCGAAGATCGCTGCGGTGTCCGGAGCTCAGGGTCTGCTGCAGGTAGTCCGGCTGCGGGCGCCGGCGCAGCGCCGCGCGCTCGAAGCGCTGCAGGACGACTGCGCGTGCACGGCTGCTCAGCGTTGCGAACAGCGGCTCCGCGAGCGGCCCGTCGGCGTCGATCGTGTCGAGCACGACGCTCCCACTGCTCCGCAGGCCCCGGTCCAGCAACGTCGCCAGCGTCTGCTCGAGATCGTCTCCGGCGACGAGCGGTGTGCCGAGAAAGCAGTAGAAATGCATCCAGTTGGCCAGACATGGGCCCGGAACGCCCTTCCACGAACGGAGCTTGGTGACCGGGAGGGCGGCGAGCCACTCGGAGCCCTCGCGTACGACCAGCACGTGGAGCTCGTTGGCCGCAAGCCCGCGAGCGGCAGCCATCACGAAGTCGGGTTCGAAGAACGGGTTCGGAGACGCCGCTCTGTCAGCGAGCTCCGACCAGGCTGCACGCTGCGCCGATGTGAGGTCCCTGGCGGGCACGAGGTCTCCGCGCACGCGGCGCGAGTATACGCGGGCGCGCGGGCTCCAAGCATGTGCGAGTCACGGTCGTGGCACCGCCCAGCGGCGAAGCGGTTATGGCCTGGGGTCCACGACAGAATTATTGCGGGCTTCGACGACGCTAATTCTGTCGCGGGCCCTTGGCGTCCGAGCGGTCGAACAGGAGCATCAGGCGGTCGGCGGGATCCTCGCCGGGCTTCGGTGGCTCGAACGGCGGGTGCGTCAGCACCCTGATCGTTCCGGCCTCCGGGTACTCGACGATCTCCGGCGTCGCCTTCGTGGAGAGCATCAGGTAGCGCACCCGCTCGTCGGAGCGGTTGCACAGCGTGTGCGCGCCGCGGCGCCCGCGCGGGAACGCGACCACGTCGCCCGGCGAGAGAACCGAGTCGCCGTCAAGCGTGCGCAGGGTGGGCGTTCCGGCGATCACGACGACGAGCTCCTCCATCGCGTGGTGGATGTGCAGCGGCACCCCGTCAGAGCCGGGGGCGAGCTCGTACAGCGTCCCGCCCAGATCCTCGGCACCCGCCTTCGCACATACCTGCTCGCCGCGCATGCCTCCTCGCGTGATGCTGAACTGCTCGCCGAACACGTTTGGTCGTTCGTGCATGCCGCTCATCCTACGGTCGGTTCCGGTCGGAACCATGCAGTGCGAACCCGTCGAGGATCGTGTCGATCGCGAGCTCGAAGCGGCGGTCGACGGACGCGCGCCTGCGGCCCAGCCGGCGTGCGTTCTCCGCGGCGGCGAGGCCCTGTGTCAGCGCGACGACGACGTGGGCGATGTCGGTCGCGTCCCCTCGCAGGATGCCCGCGTCGATACACCGGCGGACGCGTTCGACGATCAGTATCCGGACCGAGCCACTCGTCGCGATCTCATCCGGGTTCGGCGCAAAGTCGGTGAACGGCTGTGCGAGCATCACCTGCGCGAGCACCGGGTTCTCGCGCATGAACCTGCGGTAGTCCGCCAGTGTGCGCACCAGGTCCGCGCGAGGATCGCCGCTCGGCACCGAGGCGTCGAGCTGCGCATGCAGTCGGCGGAACCCCTCGAAGAAAACGGCGCGCACGAGCCCGCCCTTGTCGCCGAACAACTCGTAGATCGCGGATGTCGATGTTCCCGCCGCGCCGGCGACCCTGCGAGCGGTGAAGGCAGCGACCCCGTCGCGCGCGAGCAGCTGGACGCCGACGGCGAGAACGTGGTCGCGCAACTCGGGCGTGCGCTGCTTTGCGCGGGGCATGACCGCAGCGTAGCGCCTATCAGAACGTTGTTTCGAAACATTGTTACACTCGGCCTCCCGACATAGGAGACGAACATGGGCGAGCTGGTCACCTACGCGCTGGACGGCGCAATCGCGACGATCACGATGGACGACGGGAAGGTCAATGCGTTCTCGATCGCGATGCTCAAAGCGCTGCATGCAGCGCTCGACCAGGCCGAGCGCGATCGCGCCGTTGTCGTGCTGAGGGGGCGAGAGGAGCGTTTCTCGGCCGGCTTCGACCTCACGGTGTTCGCCGCTGGCAACGTGGAGGAGGTGACCGAGATGGTGCGCCTCGGCGCGACGCTGTCGACGCGGGTGCTCTCGTTCGCCACGCCGGTCCTCGTTGCCTGCACTGGACACGCCATTGCCGCGGGAACCTTCCTCCTGCTGGCCGCGGATGCCAGGATCGGCATCGACGGTCCGTTTCAGATCGGGCTCAACGAGGTTCGAATCGGTATCACGATGCCGCGCTTCGTGTTGGCGCTCGCCGGCCAGCGCCTCAACCGCGCCCATTTCGACCGCTCCGTCGTGAGCGCCGCCATGTACGCGCCCGTCGACGCCGTCACCGCGGGCTTTCTGGACCGTGTCGTGTCCGCCGAGGAGCTGGGCGACTCGAGCCTCGAGGCGGCCCACGCACTCGCCGGCCTCAATCCCGCCGCCCATGCGGCCACCAAGCTCAGCGTCCGCGCCGCCACGCTCGCGGCGATGCGCGAGGCGATCGCGACGGATATCACCGCGGAGGGCCTCGGGCTCGGATCCCGCGCGGGTCAGCGCTCGATGCCCGGGGCGAAAAAGTCAAGGATGTCTTGACATTTTCGACCAGGGCCTCGGGTCTTCCCCGCGCGTCGCGTTGATCAGCTCGCGTACCAGTCGACCAGGCCGTCGCCCAGACCAGAACCGGCGGGCAGTGCGATGCGGCCCTCCCGCGCCTGCAGGGGATCGGGGCGATCGGCAAATCTTCCGAGCGTCGCCAAGCCGCACGGCCGCTCGACGCCCAGAGCAACGGCGGCGTGCAGCGCCGCGGCGGTCCCGAGTGGGCCGTCGAGCGTCGAGGCGAGATAGGGCTCGTACCCGATCGCGCGGGCGCGGGCGCCGTCGCGCATCAGGCCGGTGATCCCACCGCAGCGGGAGACCTTCAGGCAGATGGCGTCGCACACCCGGCGATCGAACGCGCCCGGCAACGCGGCGGACTCGTCGAGCGAGACGGGAACATAGCTCGCGCGGGCGACCGCGGCGATCGCCTGCAGTCCGTGGACCGGCTCCTCGCAGCACTCGATCCCGTTCGGCGCGAGCTCCTCGAGCGCCGCGATCGCCTCGCTCACCGACCAGGCGCCGTTGGCGTCGATCCGGATCGCGACGCCGTCGCCGGCCGCGGCCCGGACGGCCGCCAGCCGGCCGGCGTCGTCTCCGCTGCCGACCTTCACCTTGAGGGTCGCGAAGCCCTCCTGCACGGCGGCTGCGGCCTCACGCGCGGCGCTCGCCCGGTCGCTGGCTCCGATCGTCGCGTTCACCTCCACCGATGCCGCTGCAGCGGTGCGCTCACCCGCGCCGGTCGCCCGAGCCACGTCCTCGGGTGCCGCGAGCAGCTGCCACAATGGCCTGCCGGCGCGGCGACCGGCGAGGTCCCAGAGCGCGAGGTCGATGGCCGCCAGCGCCTGCGGCAGTGCCGCCAGCTCGGTGCATCGCGCGAGCAGCTGCCCCCGGTCACGGCCGTCGGATGCGGCGAGCACCGCCACGCAGTCGCTCAGCGCCGCGAGCACCCGGTCCGCATCGACGCCGTCGTAGCCCGCGAGCGGCGCCGCCTCGCCGAACGCCTCGATCCCGTCCGCGCCGCGCACCCGCAGGACGATCAGAGGGCGGACGTCCACGGAGCCGCGAGACGACACCAAAGGCGCGCGCAAGCGCGCCTCATGGAGGAAGATGTCGGTCTTCACCCGCTCAGCAGCCGCCTGTCGGTTCTCAGCCGCTCAGCAGCAGCCCGGCCGACAGCAGCGCGCAGAAGGTGAGCTGGAGCAGGCCGGTGCCCGCGAGCGCCCCGTTCAGCGAGAGGCCGTCGACACGGGTGCGCACCGTCCTCACGAGGCGGGCGGCGAGCGGCGCGGTCAGCAGGACGAGCAGCAGCCATGCCGACAGCGGCCCGAACAGCCACGTGACCGGCGCCGCCAGGTAGGCGCACGCGAGCATCGCCGCGTACAGGATCCGGGTGCGCTCGCGCCCGATCCGGACCGCGAGCGTCCGCTTGCCCGAGCGCCGGTCGGTGTCGATGTCGCGCACGTTGTTGACGACCAGGATCGCGGCGGCGAGCAGCCCGACCGGGACCGACAGCGCGAAGGCCTCCCACTCGAGGTGCTTGACCTGCACGAAATAGGAGCCGGCGACCGCGACTACGCCGAAGAACAGGAACACGAACAGCTCGCCGAGGCCCTCGTAGCCGTACGGCTTCGGGCCCCCTGTGTAGAGGACGCCGGCGAGGATCGAGGCGGCGCCGACGAGCAGCAGCTGCCAGCCGGCGACGACGATCAGGTAGACGCCCGCGAGCACCGCCACCCCGAAGGTGACGTATGTGGCGATCAGCACCTGCCGCGGCGGCACGAGGCCGCCGGCGGTGACGCGCACCGGCCCGAGCCGGTCCTCGGTGTCGGCTCCACGCCGCGCGTCGGAGTAGTCGTTCGAGAGGTTCGTGCCGATCTGGATGAACAGCGCGCCGATCAGGGCGGCGAGGAACCGCAGCGGGTGAAATACGTTCTCGAACCCCGCCAGTGCGGTGCCGACGAGCACCGGTGCGGCGGCCGCCGGCAGCGTCCGCACGCGGGCGGCCATCACCCAGATGCGGATGTATCCCGCCCGTCCCGTGGCGCTCTGCGAGTCCGCCATCACGCGCGCGGGGGGAACCTGGAGAAGTCCGGCCGGCGCTTCTCCAGGTACGCCTGGCGACCCTCCGCGGCCTCCTCGCTCATGTAGAAGAGCAGGTTGGCATCGTGGGCGAGCTGCTGGATGCCCGCCAGGCCGTCCTCGTCGGCGTTGAAGCTCGCCTTCAGCAACCGCAGCGAGAACGGAGACATCGCGAGCATCTCGCGGCACCATCCGACCGTCTCGGTCTCCAGTTGCTCGAGCGGCACGACCGCGTTCACAAGCCCCATCTGCAGAGCCTCCTGTGCGTCGTACTGGCGGCACAAGAACCAGATCTCCTTTGCCCTCTTCGGCCCGACCAGACGGGCGAGCACGCTCGCGCCGAAGCCGCCGTCGAAGGATCCGACCTTCGGTCCGGTCTGGCCGAAGATCGCGTTCTCGGCGGCGATCGTCAGGTCGCAGACGACGTGCAGGACGTGGCCGCCACCGATCGCATAGCCCGCGACCATCGCTACGACGGGCTTCGGCAGCCGGCGGATCTGCACGTGCAGGTCGGTCACGTGAAAACGCCCGACGGCCTGTTGGTGGCCCGCCTGCGAGGGGTCGGCGCCGGTGACGTAGCCGCCACGGCTGCCGCGCACGCGCTGATCGCCGCCCGAGCAGAACGCGAGCGGACCCTCGCCGGTGAGGATGATCACGCCGACCGCGGGATCCTCGCGTGCACGCTCGAAGGCGTCGATCAGCTCGATCACCGTCTCCGGCCGGAACGCGTTGCGCACCTCAGGGCGGTCGATCGTGATCTTCGCGATGCCGGCGTTCTCGCCGCTCGCCAGCTCATAGCGGATGTCTTCGTACTCGGCTGCCGCCTGCCAGGTGACGCTCACGCAGGCTGAGGTTACCGTTTCGGACGTGGGATTCTGGGTTCACATGGCGCGGGACCGGCACCCGGACCGTGTCGCGATCGAGGGACCCGGTCGGTCGATCACATACGCGGAGCTGTCGGCGCTGGCGATCGACGGCGTGCGCGCGCTCCAGGCGATGGGCGTCCGCGCCGGCGCGCCGGTCGCGCTCGAGATCGAGGACCGGATGGAGCTCGCCGTTGCCCTGCACGCCTGCCTGCTCGCCGGAACCCCGGCGATGCCGATCGACACGCGCCTCACCGCGGAGGAGCGCGCCGCGAGGTCGGCCGGGGCGACGACGGTCCTTCGCGGCGCGCCGTACCGACGCGACGGCGTGCTGTTTCCGAGCGTCGCGACCGCGTCGATGCTCGACGCCGTCGCGACCGTCATGCACACGTCGGGGACCACCGCGGCCCCCAAGCGCGTGGACCTCACGTACGGCAACTGGCTCGCGAACGCGCTCGGCTCGGCGGTCGCGCTCGGGCTGGACCCGGCCGAGCGGTGGCTGTGCGCCATGCCGCTCGCGCACGTCGGCGGGCTGTCGATCCTGATCCGCAGCGTCGTCTACGGCACCACGGTCGTGCTGCACGAGCGCTTCGACACCGGGGCGGTGCTGACCGCGCTGATGGACCCCTCGCAGCCGATCACGATCGTCTCGCTCGTGCCGACGATGCTCTCGCGGCTGCTCGACGCCGGCCTGCGGCGGCCGCCGGCGCTGCGCTGGGCGCTGCTCGGCGGCGGCCCGATCGCGCCGTCGCTGCTGGAGCGTGCAACCGCCGCCGGCGTGCCGGTGGCGCCGAGCTACGGGATGACCGAGGCGTGCTCGCAGATCGCGACCTTCGGCCTGCCGCTGCACGGCGTCGAGCTGCGGCTGAGCGGACCGGAACGGGAGATCCTCGTACGCGGGACGGTGGTCGCGGCGGCGTCGCTCTCGAGCGACGGCTGGCTGCACACCGGTGACCTGGGCGCGTTCGACGCCGGCGGGCGCCTTTCGATCATCGGCCGCCGGGCCGACACGATCGTGAGCGGCGGCGAGAACGTCGCCCCCGCGGAGGTCGAGGCGGTCCTGCTCTCGCATCCGGCGGTGGCCGACGCGGCAGTGTTCGGGCGCGAGGACCAGGAGTGGGGGGAGGCGCTGGTGGCGCGCGTGGTCGTGCGCGAGCGAGCCGAGCTGAACGCCGACGAGCTGCGCGCGTTCTGCGCCGAGCGCGTCGCCGCGTTCAAGGTGCCGAAGACCGTCGAGTTCGCGGCGGAGCTGCCGCGCACGCCGTCCGGAAAGCTCCTGCGGCGCGAGCTCGCACGGTCGCCGACGCGCGGACGGCTCCCAGGCACGAGCTCGCCCGCCAACTGACGCCTGGACGGCCCCTCAGAGCCGATAATGGCGGAGTGCGAGCCACCTCCGCCCGGGGAGCCGGGCGTGCATAGGGAGCCCGGCGCGAACGTTGCGCCGGGCGCTGAGCGAGGATCAGGTGTGAGCGAGCTACCGGGAGTAGCAGAGAAGCCGAGCGTGTTCCGCGACGGGAGCGTTTCCTACCTGCACATCCCGGCGCCCGACCCGCCGCGATCGGCGAGCTTCTACGCCGCCGCGTTCGGCTGGTCCACGAGCGCTGACGCAACCCGGGGGCGCTTCACCGACATCTCGGGGCACGTGATCGGTCATTTCGTGGTCGACCTGCCAGTTACCGGCGAGGCCGGAGTCCGGCCCTACGTATATGTCGACGGCCTCGACGAGACGCTCGCCCGGATCGTGGCTGAGGGCTGCGAGGTGCTCACCGGCCCCTACGCCGAGGGCGACCTCTGGGTGGCGACCTTCCGTGATCCCGCGGGGAACGTGATCGGCGCGTGGCAGCGCGGACCACTGCTCTGATCCGGCCATGCGCGAGCGGGGCAGAACATCGCGTGAACCTAATGCTCCTATAATTGGTTCGATGCCGGCCGGATCCTCCACCCGGCAGGGAAGCGCCTTTGAGCTCGCGGCGTGCAGGCAGCTCTCGATCAACCAGGCGGCGTGGGGCGCCGGCGGTTACGTCGACGATTACAGCGGGCGCTCGCTCGAGCCGCCGGAGGTCATGATCCTCGTCCGCTACCGGGAGCTGCTGAGTGGACGTACCGTCGAGCTCGGCTGTGGCGCCGGCCGCTTCCTCTCCTATCTCGTGCCGCTCGGCGGAGAGGTACACGGTGTCGACCTCGCCCCGGACATGGTCGAGTACTGCCGGCGCCTGTACCCGCGGGCCGACGTCCGCGTCGGCGACCTGACCGATCCGGCGAGCTACGGACAGCCGCCGTTCGACGTCATCCTCGCGCTCAACAACCTGATCGACGTCCTGCCCGACGCCGAGCGGAGACGGGTGCTGGGCGCGATGCGGTCCGAGCTCACCTCCAACGGGCTGCTGATCTTCTCCTCGCACAACCTCGGCCGGTTCGACCTCAACGCGTCGCGAGATGCACAGCCGCAGGGATGGCGCTCGAGCGGGAAGCGGCTCGTGGAGCGCGCGCGCGCGCGTCCGCTGGACAAGCTCGCGCGCCTCCCCGGCCGGATCCGCAACCGGCGGCGCATGCGGGCGCTGGAATACCGGGGCGACGGCTACGCGGTGATCAACGATGAGGCGCATGACTACAGCCTGCTGCACTACTACATCCGCCGCGACGACCAGGAGCGCCAGCTGCATGAGGTCGGCTACGAGCTGATCGAGTGCCTCGACGGCAATGGCAACGTGCTGTTTCCGGGCCAGCCGAGCGCGAGCACCTCGCTTCACTACGTCGCGCGGCTCGATCCGGCGTGGGTGGCGGTGCGCGAGCTGCGAGCCGGGCACGTCGACCACCAACAGCCGTAACGCTCATTCCTCGCGGGCCCTATGATCGCGAAGTGGCCCACGCGATCGACTGGGAGGGCGCCGCCGCCGGCTGGGGACGCAACGCCGACCGCCTGCGCGCGCACGGGATGCCGGTGTCGATGTGGATGCTCGATGCGGCGGCACTACAGCCGGGCGAGCGCGTGCTCGAGCTCGCCGCCGGTCCGGGTGACACCGGGTTTCTCGCCGCCGAGCTCGTCGAGCCCGGCGGGCGCCTGATCTGCAGCGACAGCGCGCCGGCGATGCTCGGGATCGCGAAGCAGCGGGCGGCTGCACAGGGGATCACGAACGTCGAGTTCATTGAGCTCTCGATGGAGTGGCTCGACCTGCCTGCCGCGAGCGTCGACGTCATCCTCTGCCGCTGGGGCCTGATGCTGAGCGCGGAACCGGCCGGGGCGCTGCAGGAGTGGCGGCGCGTGCTCGCTCCCGGCGGACGCCTGGCGCTCGCGGTTTGGGATGCACCGGACGCCAACCCGTGGACGACGATCCCCGCCGATGTGCTCGCCGCGCTGCGCTTCACAGAACCGCCCGACCGCGGGGGCCCGGGGATGTTCGCGCTCGCCGATGCCGGGCGCCTTGACGCGCTGCTCGCGGACGCCGGGTTCGTCGAGCGGACGGTGCAGCCGGTGGCGCTGGAGCGCCGCTACGAGTCGGTGGATGCCTGGATCGCGGAGACGGCGGAGGTGTCAGCATCCTTCGGCGCCGCGTTCCGGCCGCTGTCAGTGGCCCAACGCGCGCATGCGGTCCGCGAGATCCGCCGCGCCGCGACGCCGTTCACCGCCAAGAACGGCAGCCTCCGGTTGCCGGGTCGCACGCTCGCGGCGCTCGCGCACGCGTAGCTTCGCGTGCCGCAGCCAAACCGCTGCACGGGATCCTGCAGGATGGAAGAAGGATTGCAGGGCTTTTCGCCGACGCGGCGATCGACAACACTGCTGGACATGCGAGCAAGGGCGCGGATCTATCTGTTGGCTGTGCTGAGCACGGCGGTGGCACTTGCCGTGCCCGCGTCCGCCTCGGCCTATTTCGTTCACATCGTCGCCCCCGGCGAGACCCTCACATCGATCGCCGCCGCCGATGGGCTCACCGTGGCGCAGCTCGCGCTCGCCAACGGCGTCTCGACGCAAGCGGAGCTCATCAGCGGCCAGCCGCTCCAGATCCCGCCGCAGGACGCGGGCGACGAATCGGCCGCCACGAGCGAGTCAGCCACCTCCGGTACCGAGCCGAGCGCGCCGACGACTAGCGCGAGCACCGGGGGCTACGTCGTGGCGCTCGGCGACACGCTCTCGGCGATCGCCGCGAACGACGGGACCACGGTCGCGGCGCTCGCGGCGCTCAACGGCCTCGACCCCGACGGCGTCCTGCTGGCCGGGACGACGCTGCAGCTTCCCGCCGCCGGCTCCACGACGGTCTACGCGTCCACCCCGACGTCGAGCGCCTCGTCGACCGACACGACCGCGGAGAGCCAGCCAGTGGGCGCCTCCTCCGAGTACGGCACGTCCGATGGCGGGCCATACCCGACCGAGCAGACCGTAAGCGCCTCCGACGTCGCGGACATCGCCTCCGGAAACGGCGTCCCGCCGGCGCTCGCGGACGCGATCGGCTGGCAGGAGAGCGGCTTCAACAACGACGAGGTCTCGAATACGGGCGCCGTCGGCGTCATGCAGATCGAGCCGGGAACGTGGGATTGGATCCAGAGCACGCTCGCCGGCGATACGCTCGCGCCCGCATCCGCGCAGGACAACGTGCGTGGCGGTGTGCTGTTGCTGCACTCGCTGCTCGATGCCACCGGCGGCAGCGACACGATGGCGGCGGCGAGCTATTACCAGGGACTCTCGTCGGTCCAGCAGTACGGGATGTTCAGCGACACGCAGCAGTACGTCAACGACGTGATGTCGCTCGAGCAGCAGTATGGCGGCGGCTGAGGCGCATCGGGCGCACTCGTGCATCACCGCCACTCGTGCATCACCGCCGCTCGTGCATCACCGCCGCTCGTGGAGCACCGGCACTCGTGGAGCACCGGCACTCGTGGATCATCGGCGCGATGGGCTGCTGTAGCCTGCCGCTCCTATGTTCTACGACGACGACGCTGACCTGACACTGCTCGACGGCAAGACCGTCGCGATCATCGGCTACGGCTCCCAGGGCCACGCCCATGCGCTCAACCTCAAGGACTCGGGAGTATCGGTCGTAGTCGGGCTGCGGCCGGACTCGGCGAGCGTCGCCAAGGCACGCGAGCACGGACTGCGCGTCGCCGACCCCGCGGACGCCGCCAGCGAAGGCGACCTCGTGATGATCCTGACCCCCGACGAGCTGCACGCCAAGGTGTGGGAGTCGGGCGTCGGCGACGGGATCGCGTCCGGCAACATGGTGATGTTCGGCCACGGCTTCTCGATCCACTACGGCACGGTCACGCCGCCGGTCGACGTCGACGTGACGCTGGTCGCGCCGAAGGGGCCCGGCCACCTCGTGCGCCGCCAGTACACCGAGGGCTCCGGCGTCCCGTGCCTGGTCGCCGTGCACCAGAACCCCACCGGCAACGCGCTCGCGCTGGCGCTCGCGTACGCGAAGGGGATCGGCGGCACTCGCGCCGGAGTGATCGAGACCAGCTTCCGCGAGGAGACCGAGACCGACCTGTTCGGCGAGCAGGCGGTGCTCTGCGGCGGCGTCACCGAGCTCGTGCGCGCCGGCTACGAGACGCTCGTCGAGGCCGGCTACGACCCGCGGCTGGCCTACTTCGAGTGCCTCCACGAGCTGAAGCTGATCGTCGACCTGATGTATGAGAAGGGCATCTCGGGCATGCGCTACTCGATCTCCAACACCGCCGAGTACGGCGACCTGACGCGCGGCAAGCGCGTGATCGGCTCCGAGTCGCGAGCGGCGATGAAGAAGCTCCTGGCCGACATCCAGGACGGAACCTTCGCGCGCGAGTGGATCGCGGAGAACAACGCCGGCCAGGAGAGCTTCAAGCGCATGCGCGAGGAGCAGGCGAACCATCAGGTCGAGGTGGTCGGTCGCGAGCTGCGCGCTCAGATGGACTGGATCGACACGAGCTTCCACGAGTAACGGCGGCCGGACGGCGCCGCGTCGCGTCGATAGACTGTCCACGTCCGTCGTGACTGGCGCGAAGAAGATGGTCAACCATCGGGAAGCGACGGGCTCACACGCCGCGCGCCTGGGCAGGAGTTCCACCAACTGAGAGGAGCAGGGAATGGCCGAGACCCTCCTGCAGATCCCAGACAACATCAAGCCCGCGGACGGCCGCTTCGGCTCAGGGCCGTCGCGCGTGCGTCCCGAGCAGCTCGAGCACCTCGCTGCGGACGGTGCTGCGGTGATGGGCACCTCCCACCGGCAGAAGCCCGTGAAGCAGCTCGTCGGGAGCGTCCGCTCGGGGCTGCGCGAGCTGTTCTCGCTCCCGGACGACTACGAGGTGGCGCTCGGCAACGGCGGCACGACCGCCTTCTGGGACGCAGCCACGTGTGCGATCGTGCGCGAGCGCGCGCTGCACCTGAGCTACGGCGAGTTCTCGGCGAAGTTCGCCTCGTGCACCCGCAAGGCGCCGTTCCTCGCGGACCCGGTGATCGTGGAGGCTCCCGCAGGTGACGCGCCGGAGCCGTCCGCGCTCGCCGACGGCCTGCTCGGCGCCGACGTCGTCGCCTGGGCTCACAACGAGACCTCGACCGGCGTCATGGTGCCGGTCCAGCGACCCGGGGGTGAGCGTGCCGACCAGCTCGTGCTGATCGACGCGACCTCCGGTGCCGGCGGCCTGCCGGTAGACCTCCGCGACGCCGACGCGTACTACTTCGCGCCGCAGAAGGGCTTCGCGTCAGACGGCGGCCTGTGGCTGGCGCTGCTGAGCCCCGCCGCCCGAGAGCGGATCGAGCGGGTGGCAGCCGACCGGCCGACGGTCGGCTCAGAGCGGTGGATTCCGGACTTCCTGTCGCTCACGATCGCGCTCGAGAACTCGGTCAAGGACCAGACGTACAACACGCCGGCGATCGCGACCCTGTTCCTGCTCGCCGACCAGATCGAGTGGATGCTCGCGCAGGGCGGACTCGAGGGGATGGTCGCGCGCACCACGGCATCCTCTGAGCATCTGTACGGCTGGGCCGAGCGTCACCCGCACGCGTCGCCGTTCGTGATCGATCCCGCCAAGCGCTCGCTCGTGGTCGGCACGATCGACTTCGACGACGAGATCGACGCCGCCGCGCTCGCCGCGACGCTGCGCGCCAACGGGATCGTCGACGTCGAGCCGTACCGGAAACTGGGGCGCAACCAGCTGCGGGTGGCGATGTTCCCGGCGACCGACCCGACGGACGTGCAGGCGCTCACGGCCTGCATCGACTGGGTTCTGGAGCAGCGATCATGAGCGTCGCGGAAAGCACCCAGGCGGCCGCCGACGAGCACATGCGCCCGCGTGTGCTTGTCGCCGAGAAGATCGGCGAATCGGGCGTGTCGCTGCTGCGCGAGCACTTCGACGTCGAGCTCGGCTACGACTGGACGCGCGAGCAGCTCGCCGAGCGGCTCGGCGGCTTCGACGGCATCCTGATCCGCTCGGCGACGAAGCTCGACGCCGAGCTGCTCGAGAACTCGGGGCGCCTGCACGCGATCGGTCGCGCCGGCGTCGGCGTCGACAACGTCGATGTGACGGAGGCGACCAAGCGCGGCATCCTCGTCGCCAACGCGCCGCAATCCAACGTGATAACGGCCGCCGAGCACACGCTGGCGCTGCTGCTCGCGCTCGCGCGCAACGTGCCGCAGGCCCACGCGTCGCTGACCGCGGGCAAGTGGGAGCGCTCGAAGTTCTCCGGCGTCGAGCTGTTCGAGAAGACGCTCGGGATCATCGGCTTCGGGCGCATCGGCCAGCTCGTCGCGCAACGCGCGAAGGGCTTCGGCATGCGCGTGATCGCCTACGACCCCTACGTCGCGGCGGAGCGCTACCGGGAGCTCGGGGTGGAGAAGGCCGACTCCTCCGACGAGGTCTACGCGGCGGCCGACTTCCTCACGCTGCATCTGCCCAAGACGCCGCAGACGGTGGGCTGGCTCAACGCCGCGGCGCTGGCGAAGTGCCGCGACGGAGTGCGCGTGCTCAACGTGGCGCGCGGACCGCTGATCGTCGACGAGGACCTGAAGGCAGCGCTCGACAGCGGCAAGGTCGGCGGTGCGGCACTCGACGTGTTCCAGTCCGAGCCGATCACCGAGTACCCGCTGTTCGGCTACCGAAACGTGATCGTGACCCCGCATCTCGGCGCCTCGACGGTCGAGGCGACCGATCGCGCCGGTTACCAGGCGGCCGAGCAGGTGGTCGCGGCGCTGACCGGCGGCGTCGTCACGAGCGCCGTCAACGCGCCCGCGATCGCGCCGGAGGACATGGCGGTGCTCGGCCCGTTCGTGAATATCTGCCGGGCGCTCGGGCGGATCGCGGTCGAGCTCGCCGAGGGCTCCTCGATCGACGTCGTCCAGGCGGAGTTCCTCGGCCGGATCGCCGAGCGCGAGACGCGCCTGCTGGCGATCCAGGTGCTGCTGGGCGTGCTGCGCGGACACACCGAGGAGGAGGTCAACGAGGTCAACGCGCCGTCGCTGGCCGAGGAGCGCGGAATCGAGATGGTGGAGATCAAGCAGACGACCGCGCGCCACTATACGGACCTGATCCGCGTGGGCGTGACGAGCGGCGATCAGACCGTCCGCGTCGCCGGCACCGTGATCGGCCGTCTGTACCGGCCCCACCTGCTCGAAGCGTGGGGACAGCGGTTCGACATCCAGCTGGAGGACAACGTCACGCTGTTCCGCTACCGCGACGTGCCGGGCATGATCGGCCGGGTCGGCACCGTCTTCGGCGCCCATGGGATCAACATCGTCTCGGCGGCGGTGGGACGCTCCAGCGGCCGCGGCGCCGGCGAGGAGGAGCCGCTGGCGGTGATGGCGATCACGACCGACACCGCGGTCGGACCCGAGGTGATCTACGAGATCTCCTCCAGCGAGGGGTTCGTCGCGGGCCGTACCGTCAGCCTGTAGCCGGCCACCTCGGGAACGATGAACTGCGGCGCGGGCGCACGATCGTGATCGTCTGATGACCTACTCGATCGTCGCTCGCGATCCGCGGACCGGTGAGCTCGGGGTCGCGGTCCAGTCGCACTTCTTCTCGGTCGGCCCGATCGTACCCTGGGCGGCACCGGGCGTGGGCGCGGTGGCCACGCAGGCCATCGCCGAGCCCGCCTTCGGGCCACACGGCCTCGCGTTACTGCGCGACGGCCTCGACGCCGCGCAGGCGCTGGCGCGCCTGCTGAGCGACGACGGCGCGCCCCATGTGCGGCAGGTGGCGATCGTCGACGCCGCGGGCAACGCGGCCGCCCACACGGGCGCGAGCTGCATGGCCCAGGCGGGCCATCTGACCGGCCCGGGCGTGTCGTGCCAGGGGAACATCCTGGCTTCGGACAGGGTCTGGCCGGCGATGCTGGAGGCGTTCCAGTCGGCCGACGGCGGCGACCTCGGCGGCCGCCTGCTGGCGGCGCTGGACGCCGCCGAGCGCGAGGGCGGCGACATCCGCGGGCGGCAGTCGGCCGCGATCCTCGTCGTTCCCGCGCACGGCGAGGAGTGGGAGACATCCGTCTCACTCCGTGTCGAGGACCACGCGGAGCCGCTCCTCGAGCTGCGACGGCTCGTGTCGCTGCGCGGCGCCTACCGGCTCGCGATGCAGGCGGATGAGCTGGCCGGCGCCGGACACCACGAGCAGGCTGCGCGCCTGTACCGGCAGGCGAGCGATCGTGTTCCCGGCAACCACGAGCTGCTCTTCTGGTCGGGCCTCGCGGCCGCGCAGCTCGGCGATCTCGATGGGGCGGTCGCGGCGGTGCGCTCCGCGATCGCGATCCATCCGGCGTGGGCGCTCATGCTCCGGCGGCTGCCCGCGGGCGTCGCGCCCGGTGCGGCGGCGGTCGCCGAGCGCCTCGCGCGAGACGTGGGTTGAGCGTCTCGCGCGAGACGAACGTTTCCGCGAGCCACTAACTGTTGCTGGCCGTCTGGAGCCCGTTGATCGCGGCGGTCACGCTCACGGTCGGTGGCGCCCCGGCGCCGGACAGCGAGCTCTGGCAGCTGACGGCGGCCGTTCCCGCCTGTCCCGCCACCTGCAGCGGGATCGACGCGCTGCTTGTCTGCCCGCTGGTGGCGGTCGTATCGACCGTCGCCACGCGCGTCTCGGTGTTGGAACCGACCGTCAGCGTACAGCTGATGCTCACGTGCTCGGTGGTGCCGGTGCTCGTGACGGTCGCCGTCGGGTTCGCGAACGCGAAGTACGAGACAATCGCCGGCAGGGAGTAGGGTGCACCCTCCGGAAGCCCGCGAGTGACCACGCTGACAGGCCCACCGGCGGTCGTCGGGACGGACACCGTGTTGTTCGTGGTTCCGAACTCGGACGGCAACGCCGGGTTGCAATTGACCGTGCCGAGCGTGCCGATCGCGCCGATCGCGCTGCCCGTCGGGCAGCTTGCGCTGACACGGACCTGCACCTGGCTGGTGTTGATCCGGTGGATGCCGACGGCTCCCTCAACGATGTTGGGGAAGGACACTGCGTTGACGTGGAGCTTGCTGTTCGTGACGGCGCCCCTCGCCAGCTGGGCGGTGCCGACACTTCCGTTGGGGATGAAGATGCCCGCGTAGCCGACCCCCCCTAGAGACAGGAACAGGGCGACTGAGGACATGACGATCGCCGGCGATGGCCGGCGCCGGAACAGGGATGGCAAACGCAAGGGAAGACCTCCATCGTTCTCGTCGGGCTCCCGCGAACCCGCTGACACCACAAACAACACCTCGCGCGGCGATGAGTCGCGCCACGGTGGCAGAACGGCCGGCGGCCGGGCGTGTGCGCGTCCCCCAGCGCACCACCGATCAGCGATCGTCGATCCGCGAGCACCATTCAGCGATCTGTGGCCCGATGCGCCGCGCGGCTTGCTACGCTCCTACTCACATGGCACTCGCGCTCAACGCTCGACTTCTTCTCCTCCCCCTCCGGGGGGAATAGCGCGCCGGCGGCCGCACGTAGCCGCGAACCAGCACCGAGAAGAAGCAACGTTTACGAGAGACAGAGGAGTGACATGACCAAGCCTGACGATCCCAACCGAGTACTGATCTTCGACACGACCCTGCGCGACGGCGAGCAGGCGCCCGGCATCTCGCTGAACGCTCAGGAGAAGCTGGAGATCGCCCAGCAGCTCGCGCGGCTCGGGGTCGACGTGATCGAAGCCGGATTCCCGATCACCTCACCCGGTGACTTCGAGGCCGTTCGCGGTATCGCGAGAACGGTCCAGGGGCCGGTGATCGCGGGGCTCGCACGTACCCACGTCGCCGACATCGACGCCGCCTGGAACGCGGTCCGCGACAGCGAGCGACCGCGGATCCACACGTTCATCTCCACCTCCGACATCCACATCACGCACCAGCTCCAGACCACGCGCGAGGACGTCAAGGGCCAGGCGCGCGCCGCGGTGGCGCATGCCCGTCAGTACACGGACGACGTCGAGTTCTCGCCGATGGACGCCACCCGCGCGGAGCTCGAGTTCACCGCCGAAGTGGTGCAGATCGCGATCTACGAGGGCGCGAGCACGATCAACATCCCCGACACCGTCGGCTACACGATGCCGCACGAGTTCACCATCTACCTGCAGCGACTCTACGAGCACGTTCCGGACCTGTACCGTGTCGTACTGTCGGTCCACTGCCACGACGATCTCGGGCTGGCAGTCGCAAACTCGTTCGCCGGCCTGCAGGCCGGCGCCCGTCAGGTCGAGTGCGCCATCAACGGCATCGGCGAGCGCGCCGGCAACGCGTCTCTCGAGGAGATCGTGATGCTGCTGCACACCCGTGAGCCCGACATCGGCCTGCACACCGGCGTGCTCACGCGTGAGATCGCCCGCACGTCACGGATGGTCTCGCGCCTCACCGGCTACGTCGTGCAGCCCAACAAGGCGATCGTCGGGCGCAACGCCTTCGCGCACGAATCGGGCATCCACCAGGACGGCGTGCTGAAAGAGCGCACGACCTACGAGATCATGGACGCCACGACGATCGGTCTCGAGGCCAACTCGATCGTGCTCGGCAAGCACTCGGGCCGCCATGCGCTGCAGCAGGCGCTCGCGGACCTCGGCTTCGAGGTCGACGGGCAGGCGCTGAACACGGCGTTCAAGCGCTTCAAGGAGATCGCGGACAAGAAGAAGCAGGTGACCGCGATGGATCTCGAGGCGCTCGTGACCGACGAGCTGCGCGAGCAGGCGGTCGCCGCGTACACGCTCGAGTGGTTCGACGTGGAGGCATCGTCGCGCCGGCCCCCGCACGCGAAGGTCGGAATTCGCGATCCCGACGGCGAGCTGCTCGTCGGCTCGTTCACCGGTGACGGTCCCGTCGACGCGATCTTCCATGCGATCAATGCCGCAACCGGCTCCGACGCGAAGCTGCGGGAGTTCCGCGTCGAGGCGGTCACGGGCGGGCAGGACGCGCTCGGTGAGACCTCCGTCGTGCTCGAGGTCGGTGGTGGCAGCGGCTCCGGCGAACCCGTCTCGGGCTCGGGACAGGGCGTGTCCACCGACATCCTCGAGGCTGCGGCGCGTGCCTACGTGAGGGCGCTGTCGAGCGCGATGCGCCGGCGGAGCATCGCCGCCGAGGCTGAGGCCGCGACCGCCGAGGCGGCCGTGCGGGCGCGCGTCGTCACGCCCTGAGGCGTCGGGTCACGGAGCGGCGGCGGTGCGGGCGCGCGTCGTCACGCCTGAGGTGTCGGGTCACGGAGCGGCGGTCGGGCGTGAGCACGTCGCTCCGAGAGCCCGCGAGGTCACGGGGCCAGCGCCAGTCCCTGGCGGTATCCCGCCGCGAGCGCCCGGGCGCGGGCGTCGCGCCGGCGGGCACCCCTCGCGAGCGCGCCGACCGAGTGGTCCTCGGGGATGACGAGGCGCACGGCGGCACCGTGGCCGCGGAGCGCCTGCGTCTCGACCAGCATCCGCAGACGTGCGGCTTCGCGTGCCAGGATCAGCGCCGGGTGGGCGCCGGGGAGACCCGCGAGCGCGTTCAAGCACAGCACCTGGGTGTCGCGGTGCGCCGGGGCCACGTCGAGGTTGGTGGCGCTCCAGACGGCCCCGTCGACGTAGTCGCGCCTGCCGATGCGGACCGGCTGGTACGCCCACGGCGTCGCGCACGAGGCCCGCACCGCCTCGCCGACTGTGGCCACCGGTGCGCGGGGCTGCCCGAAGACGACGCGCCGCCCGCTACGGCGCTCAACCGCCACGATCCGCAGGCGCCCGTCGAACGACGCCTTGATGCGGTCGACGGCCCTGTGCACGCGAACAGGTGTGTTGGTCGCCTCCGGCAGCGCTCGCAGGACGAGCGCTCGCGCCAGCGCACCACCCGGTGCGATCAGGCCGAGCGCGGTGGGTGTGAGGGGAGAGGCGAGCGCCGCCGCCCAGGCACCGGTGCGCCTGGCGACGTGAACCGCCGAGCGCCCGTCCGGACCCTCGACGGGGTGCCCGCCGGGACCGCCGACGGGGTGCCCGCCGGGACCCTCGACGGAGTGCCCGCCGGGACCGCCGACGGAGCGCACCCCCGGACCGCCGGCGACCTCCTCGGGTGCCTCGGTCCTCGGCGCCGCCGTGGTCGTCGCGAGGGGCACGTCCGGCGTGCGCTGGTCGATCGGATCGGCCGGTCGCTCGAGCGCTGTGCCGGCGACGAGACGTGCCGCCAGCAGCGCGCCGGCTGAGGTCCCGACGAAGTACTCGCAGCGTCGCAGGTCAAAGCCGGTCGCGTCCTCGATCCCAGCCAGAACGCCCGTCATCCACGCCTCCTCGAGCAGGCCTCCGGCGCCGAGCACCAGGATGTCGGGTCGCGTCCGCACGACGTGCACCAGCCTATCCGACACCTTCAGGATCGCCGCCCCGGGTCCGATATCTCGTACATGGACGTGAGCACCGGTTTCAGTCGCGCGTGGCGTGCCGTCACCAGACGCGCGCTCTGCGTACCGGCGATCGCGCTCGCGATGCTCGGCGCGCTCGGAGTGGTGGGCGCCACGAGCGCAGCCGCGCGCTCGGCACCGATCCCGAGCTGCCGCTGGGCTCCTGCATCGATGGTCGGCGGTGTCTTCGGTGACCCTGTGAGGATGATGGCGCCGGAGTGGACGACGGTGTATGCCCCGCTCCTCGCGTGCGGCTACGCCGAGCGCCAGCCCAAGCTCCAGCTCGGCGACGCCCCGATCGTCGTCGTGCGCTTCGCCGAGAACCAGGGCTTCGCTCCGGATCCCGGATCGACGTTCGTGAGGCGGCTCGGCAAGTGCGTCAATGCGAAGGTGTGCCCCAGGCCGAACAAGGCGGCGTGGATGTACGTGAAGATGGACAGGTCCGGGTCGTTCACCAGCGACTCGCAGTTCGTCAGCGAAGTCGACCTGAGCGTGCAGGACGGCCTCAACGCGATCGACATCTTCGTCAGCAACCCGTACGGCCCGCTTGCCGTCGCCAGCGAGTCGGCGCAGGCGCAACGGCTCGCGCGCCTCCTGCTCCCTAAGTTCTACTGGGCAGGCAACCGGACGCCCGGCGGCATCTGGATCGGCACCTCAATGCGTTCGCTGACTTCTCGCTGACGATCAGCGCCCGACGCTCCGGCAGGAGCCTCGACGAGTTAACCGCGAATATGGCGGTTAACTCGTCGAGGCGCCGCAGCGTACGGCAGCGTATGCGATAACATACAAGCGTATGGCGACGCTAGATGCCCTCGGCCCGCGTATCAGGGCGCTCAGGGACGCGATGGACCTGTCTCTGCGGGATCTCGCGGAGCGCAGCGGCGTCAGCGCGCCGATGCTCTCGCAGGTCGAGCGCGGCGAGACCTCGCCGACGCTGCAGGTGGCGCAGAGGATCGCCACCGGCCTGGAGCTGCGGCTCTCGCAGCTGCTGCGCCTCGACGAGGGCGGCGCGGTCACGATCGTCCGCGCGGCGCAGCGCCGCAACGGCCCGGCTCATGGCCCGGCGGAGGGTCACCGCTACGAGATCCTGACGCCACCCCTGCCCGGCCAGCGCGCCGAGCTGTCACTGCACACGCTTGCGCCGGGCGCCCAGACAGCCGGACCGGGAGACCCGCCGATGCACGAGCCCGGCAGCCGCGAGACGGCGCTCGTGCAGCAGGGCGCGCTCGTGCTCGTCTGCGACGGCGCCCGTTACGAGCTCGGAACGGGCGACTGCGTCACGTTCGATTCGGACCTGCCCCACCACTTCGAGAACCCCGGAAGCGACGAGGCCATCATGCTCGCGGTCGTGAGCGCCGGCCTGAGAAGGAGCTAGACACAGCACGATGCCCGAGAGCATGTTCGACAAGATCTGGGCCGGCCACGAAGTGGCGCCCGGGTTGATCTACATCGACCTGCACCTCGTCCACGAGGTGACGAGCCCGCAGGCGTTCGACGGCCTGCGCTCCAGCGGCCGCACGATCCGCCGGCCCGACCGCACGCTCGCGACAGCCGACCACAACGTCCCGACGGACGGCACGCCGATTGCCGCGCGGATCAAGGACGAGCTGTCGCGCGTGCAGGTCCAGACGCTCGAGCGCAACTGCGCCGATTTCGGCATCCCGCTCTACTCGCTCGGATCCGAGCACCAGGGGATCGTCCACGTGATCGGCCCCGAGCTCGGCGTGACCCAGCCGGGGATGACGATCGTCTGCGGCGACTCGCACACAGCGACGCACGGGGCGTTCGGCGCGCTCGCGTTCGGGATCGGGACGAGCGAGGTCGAGCACGTGCTCGCGACGCAGTGCCTCGTGCAGGCCAAGCCGAAGTCGATGCGGATCCGCTACGAGGGCGAGTGCGCGTTCGGCGTCACCGCCAAGGACCTGATCCTCGCGACGATCGGGCGAATGGGCGTCGACGGGGCAGTCGGGCACGTCGTCGAATACGCCGGACCCGCGATCGAGCGGCTTTCGATGGAGGGCCGGATGACCGTGTGCAACATGACGATCGAGGGTGGCGGCCGGGCCGGGATGATCGCCCCCGACCAGACGACGTTCGACTACGTGATCGGGCGGCCTGGCGCGCCGGCCGAGATCCCGGGCGATTGGCCGGGGCTGAGAAGTGATCCGGGCGCGCGCTTCGACTCCGAGGTGGTGATCGACGCGAGCGCGATCAGCCCGATGGTGACCTGGGGCACGACGCCCGGCATGGTCGTCCCCGTCACTGCGACCGTGCCCGAGCCTTCTTCGGAGCAGGACCACCGCGCGCTCGACTACATGGGACTGCAGGCCGGCACGCCGATGCGGGAGATCACGCTCGACCGCGTGTTCATCGGCTCGTGCACGAACTCGAGGATCGGCGATCTGCGCGCCGCCGCCGAGGTCGTCCGCGGGCGCCGCGTCGCCGACGGCGTGTACGCGATGGTCGTGCCGGGCTCCAACGAGGTGAAGGCGCAGGCGGAGGCCGAGGGGCTGCACGAGGTCTTCACGCAGGCCGGATTCGACTGGCGCGGCGCGGGCTGCTCGATGTGCCTGGGCATGAACCCCGACGTCGCGGGCCCCGGGGAGCGCGTCGCCTCGACGTCGAACCGCAACTTCGAGGGACGCCAGGGCCGCGGCGCACGTTCGCACCTCGTCTCGCCGCAGATGGCGGCTGCGGCCGCGATCGCCGGACACTTCGTCGACATCCGCGACTGGGAGAGCTGAGCACGATGAGGGCAATCGAGACGATCACCGGCGGGGTCAGCGTGCTGAACCGCGACGACATCGACACCGACCAGATCATCCCCAAGCAGTTCCTCAAGCGGATCGAGCGCACCGGCTTCGGCGAGTTCCTCTTCTACGACTGGGCCAAGGAGCCGGATTGGGACCTGCCGCACAACCCGATCCTGCTCGCCGGACGCAACTTCGGCTGCGGCTCGAGCCGCGAGCACGCCCCGTGGGCGCTCGAGGACTATGGCTTCCGGGCGATCATCGCCCCGAGCTTCGCCGACATCTTCCGCTCCAACTGCACGAAGGTCGGGCTGCTGCCCGTGCAGCTGAGCGCCGGCGAGTGCGCCGCGATCGCGCAGGCGGGCGAGGCGCAGATCGACCTCGCCGGCCAGGAGGTCCGCTGGCCCGGCGGCACGGCCCATTTCGAGATCGATCCGGAGATCAAGCATCGGCTGCTGGGCGGCCTCGACGACATCGGCCTGACGCTCGCTCAGTCAGCTGCGATCGCATCCTACGAGCACCAGCGCGAGCGCTCCGGCCCCGTCACCACAGCGCTGCGATGAGCGCCGAGTCGAAGGGCGACTGGGACGCGGGCACGTATGACCGCGTCTCCGACATCCAGCTGAACTGGGCGCTCGAGCAGCTGCGGCGACTGGAGCTGCGGGGTGACGAGGTCGTGCTCGATGCGGGTTGCGGCTCGGGCCGCGTGACCGCGCTCCTCGTGGACATGGCCCCGCAGGGCCATGTCTACGGCGTGGACGCCTCGCCGTCGATGGTCGCGCACGCGGCGCAGGCGCTCGATGGCCGCGCCACCGTGCTCTGCCAGGACCTCGTCGAGCTCGAGCTCCCCGAGGCCGTCGACGTGATCTTCTCCAACGCCACCTTCCACTGGATCCACGATCACGACGCGCTGTTTGCGGCGCTACATCGCTCGCTGAAGCCCGGCGGGCGCCTCGTCGCCCAGTGCGGCGGGAAGGGCAACATCGACACCTTCCGCCGGGCGGCTGACGACGTCGCGCACGAACTGCGCTATGCCGAGCACTTCGCGGATTGGCAGGGGCCCTGGAACTACGCGACGGACACGGAGACTTCGGCGCGCTTGGGCGCGGCGGGGTTCGAGGACGTGAGCTGCTGGCTGGAGCCCAAGCCCGTCACGCCTGCGGATCCGTCCGCTTTCGTGCGGACCGTCTGTCTGCTGCGGCACCTCATCCCGTTGCCTGAGGAGCTGCGCGAGCCGTTCATCGAGGAGGTCCTGGCGCGGATGGGGAGCCCGCTCGTGCTCGACTACGTCCGCTTGAACATGACCGCGCGAAGTCGACCGTAGCCTCGATCGGCGCGCGAACACTGCGCTCGACAGTCACGGCGGGCCGCCGCTGACTGAGTGCCGACGAGGGAGTAGCCGTCAGGCTGCGATCTTGGCGCTCGCCTTGCTTGTCGCCGAGACCCCGGAGCTGCTGTCGGTGTTCGTGGCGGTCACGACGACCTTGAGGGTCGTGCCCTGATCGGATGCCTGCGGCGAGTACGTCGACGCGGTCGCACCTGTGATCGGAGACCACACCGTCGAGGATCCGGTACCGCTCGACCCCTCCCACTGGTAGCTGTACGTGTTGCCGACCCCGGTCCACGTGCCGGTGGTGGCGCTCAGCGTGCCACCAACCTGTGCCGATCCGCTGATCGTCGGAACGCTCTTGTCGGCCGGCGGGCTCGATGCGACCGTCTTGCTCGGCTGGCTGGTGGTCGTCGTGCTGCCGTAGAGGTTGGTGGCGGTCACCGCGACGCGGACCTCGGACTGCTCGTCGGTGCTCGCGAGCGTGTACTTCGCGGTGGTCGCGCCAGTGATCGGCGACCATGTGACGCCGCTGTTGGTCGAGCCCTGCCACTGGTAGGCGTATGACGTGCCCGCGGGGCTCCACGTCCCTCTGGTCGCGGTCATCGTCGAGCCGCGGGCGGCTGTGCCCGAGATGGCGGGTGCGACGGTGTCGGCCGGTGCGTCCGATCCGACCGCGACGCTGGCCGCGGTCGTGGCGCTCGCCACGCCGTACTTGTTGGTCGCGGTGACGATGACGTTCAGCGTGCTGGCAAGATCGGCGATCCCCGGCACGTACGTCGCCTTGGTCGCGCCGGTGATCGGCGACCACGTGACGCCGCCGTCGCTGGAGCTCTGCCACTGGTAGGTGTACGTGGTGCCCGCCGGGCTCCACGTCCCGTTGGCGACCCTCAGCGTCGAACCCTGACGCACCGTCCCGGAGATCGCCGGTGCCACGGTGTTCACCGGGGCGCCGGACGCGACCGCTCCGGTCGCCGTGCTGGCGGCGCTCGCATGACCGTACTTGTCGGCAGCGGTCACGACCACGTCCAGCTCGTTCCCGAGGTCGCCTGTCCCCGGCACGTATGTCGTCTTGGTCGCGCCGGTGATCGATGACCACGTGACGCCGCCGTCGCCGGAGCTCTGCCACTGGTAGGTGTACGTGGTGCCCGCCGGGCTCCAGGTCCCCTTGCCCGCCGTCAGCGTCGAGCCCTGACGGGATGTGCCGGTGATCGCCGGCGCGACCGTGTTGGCCGGCACGTCGGACACGGGTCCGACGGCCGCCGATGGGGCGGACGACGAGCCGGCGCTGTCAGTGGCGCTCACGAGCGCCCGGATGTCGTACGCGGTGAGCGTGCTCGGAAGGACATAGGTCGCGCTGGTCGCGCCCGAGATCATCGTCCAGGTGCTCGAGCCCTGGGCGGCGCGCTCCCACTGGTAGGTGTAGGAGGTGGCAGCCGGGTTCCAGCTGCCGGTGGCGACGGTCAACGTCTGTCCGACGGTGGCGTTGCCCGTGACCACCGGCGCGCTGGTGTTCAACGGCTGTCCGTCGACGAGCGGACCGACTGAGACCGCGTCGTCCACGTCCTTGTTGACGAACGCCCACGACAGCGTCGCGAACCCGCTGTCACCCCAGCTCGTGGTCCATGAGTTCTCGATTCGCAGTCCGGTCGAGTCGTAGCCGAGCGCGACGATCGCGTGACCACCGAGGAGGCTGCCCGAGGCCCCCGCGTAGTAGCCGTTGTTCGCGCTCGTGAGCTCTTCGAAGTTCGTGTAGACGGGGATCCCGATCACGACAGGATCACCGGCGGCGAGCGCGGCCTCGATCGAGTCCTGGGTCGTCGTCGAGGACGCCGACGTCACCACGGCGAGATCGGTGTATCCGGTGAGCTTCCAGTTGGCGGCATTGGCCTTCTCGGCCGCAGTAGGCTGGTCCCGGTAGTCGAAGTTACCCTGCCAGTAGTCGGACTGCGTGTCGACCCCCTGCTGCTCATCGATCTGCAGGTTCCCCTCGATCGTCGAGCCGTCGTCCTGGCCCCCGGTCACCTGGGAGTAGGTGTACATGGGCTCGAGCGCGCCCCCGGCGATCGCCTGCTTGTTCTCCCAGTAGCCGAGGGCGCCGTAGTCGGTCGCCCAGGCGGCGCACGAGCCGACCTGGCCCTGGTTGCCGACCGGCATCGCGTCGGCCGTGAGATCGACGCTCGGCGGCAGCGACTCGGCTGTCAGCTTGAGGGAGGACACTGTCCGGGCGCTCGGCGTGGCGGACTTCTTCACGATCAGACCGAGGCCGTAGGGGAACCTGGGCGCCGCCGCGCGCACGGCGATCGAGTCCTTCACGGAGGCGGTGAGCGCGGGCCCGGAGCGCGCGGGGGACGCCGCGGCGCTTGCCGGCATGGCCGCGATCACGAGCGCGCAGGCGGTGAGCACGTGAGCGCGCCGCGAGCTCGATCGTCTCGGCGCGAACGTCTGTCCTGCAAAGCGTCCACGCCTGTCGATAGCCCTTGCGGCAAGCCGTCCGTGAACCTCGCCCATGTGAAACCGTCCTTGGTGACCCTGTTGATCCGCTGCGGGCATCGCCTCCAAGCAATGCCCTTGATCTCCAACGACGGCATTGATCACTTTCTTGGTGGAATGCGCGCGACGTGGACGGATGACCGAGTGGCGCTCGAGCCGGGCGAGATCGTCTTCGCCCCGGGCAACGAGCGCCTTGGGGCCGCACCTGTCCCGTCTCGGAGCGGCCAGTGGCTACGATCATGGTGCATGCCCGAGCGCCTGCACTTCACCGACTCCGACGAGGCCAACGAGCTGATCGCAAGCGACCCGATGGCGCTCCTCATCGGGTTCGTGCTCGATCAGCAGGTGAGCGTCCAGAAGGCCTTCGCGGGCCCGCTGGCGATCAAGGAGCGCATCGGCACGCTCGATGCGGCCGCGCTCGCCGACGCCGACCTCGATGCCGCCTTCCGCGAGAAGCCGGCCGTGCATCGCTTCCCCGGGTCGATGGCGAGCCGCGTCCACGAGCTGGCCGTGCATGTTCGTGACGAGTACGGCGGCGACGCGGCGGGCGTCTGGCGCGACGCGAGCGACACCGAGCAGCTGCGCGCGAACCTCGCCGCCCTGCCCGGGTTCGGCGAGATGAAGATCAAGGCGCTCGGCGCCGTGCTCGCGAAGCGCTTCGGCGTCGCCGCCGCGGACGGGCTCGTGCCGTGGCATCCGACGTTGGGCGACGTCGACTCGGCGCAGGCGCTCGTCGACTACCAGGCCGCCAAGAAGATGCACAAGGCCGAGTGGTCGAAGGGCCTCGCTCGGTGACGCACTGAGCTGGCGCTTAGGGAACTCAACCGCGCCTTAACGTGATCGGCGCGGCTCGCGGGCCTGCGACTGGCAGACTCGTAGCGGTATGGACGCGCTGTTCGGCACACTCGCGCGCTTCGTCGTGCGCTTCCGGTATCTGGTCGTCATCTTCTGGCTCGCCGTCGCGGTGATCGTCTCGGCGACGCTCCCCTCGCTCTCGAGCGAGGTCAACGACAACAACTCCGCCTTCCTGCCGGCGGCCGCGCCGAGCAACAAGGCGGCCACGCTCGCGACGCCGCTGCTCGGCCCGGGCGCGAACGGACAGATCGCCGAGATCACGATCATCGCCTCCCGCAACGGGCCGGTCACCGCATCGGACCTGGCGGCGGTCAACCGTGAGATGGCGCTCGCCCGCGGCGTGCAGCGCGTCAAGTCGGCCACGCTGCTCGGAATCTCGGCCGACGGCGAAGCCGCCCAGGTGCGGCTTCGCGTCGAGCTCAGCCAGAACGACATCAGCAAGGACAAGACGATCGTCGACGACCTGACGGCCACCTTCGCGCGCGCGAATGCGCCGCCGGGACTGCAGCTCCATCTCGCCGGCCAGATCGCGACCCTGATCGACAACCAGGCGAGCTCGAACAAGGCCAGCGGCAAGATCCAGCTCTTCTCGTTCCTGTTCATCCTCATCCTGCTGCTGCTCGTCTTCCGCTCGATCGTCGCCGCGATCGTGACGCTGATCCCGAGCGGCCTCGCGCTCGTCATCTCGATGCGGCTGATCGGCGCGCTCGGATCCGGCGGCCTGTCGATCTCCTCGATCACCGAGGAGCTGCTCATCGTGCTGCTGATCGGCGCCGGGACCGACTACGGGCTATTCCTCGTGTTCCGCGTGCGCGAGGAGATGCGCAACGGGTTGGAGCCGAAGGACGCCGTGATCCGCGCGCTCGTGCGGGTCGGCGAGTCGATCACCGCCTCGGCAGGCACCGTGATCCTCGCGCTGCTGACGCTGCTGCTTGCGAGCTTCGGCCTCTATCACGATCTCGGCGTGCCGCTCGCCGTCGGCGTCGCGGTGATGCTCGCGCTCGGGCTGACGTTGCTGCCGGCGATGCTCGCGATCCTTGGTCGCAAGGCCTTCTGGCCGTCGAAGACCGGAGCCGGAACCCAGCGTGACGGCGCTTGGGGCAAGGTCGCCGCGACCCTCGTGCAGCGACCGAAGACGACGCTCGCGACCGGCGTGATCGTGTTCCTCGCGCTTGCCGCCGGCGCGCTCAACTACGCATCCGGCGGCTTCGGCGGCGCCACGAGCGCGCCCGCCGGCTCCGATGCCGCGGCCGGCAATGCGGCGCTCGCCAGGCACTTCCCGCAGACCAGCTTCAACCCGTCGAACCTCGTGTTCTCCTATCCGCAGTCGGTCTACAGCCATCCGGCGTCGCTGGTGGTCGCGGAGGCGTCGCTGCGCTCCAGCGGTCACTTCACCTCGCTGTCGGGCCCGCTGCTGCCGAACGGGACGAGGATCACGCCGGTCGAGCTCACGCTGCTGCACGCGGGACTGGGGCCGCCGCAAGGCCTGCCGGTGGTCGAGCCGGCGGCGCTCACCGCGAGGCTGCCGCGATCGCTCTACAACGCCTACCGTGCCGCCGCCGAGTACGTCTCGAGCGACGGCCACGTGATCCAGTTCCTCGCCGGCCTGACGGCGGGTCCGCAGAGCTCGACCGCGGCGATGAACGCGACGCCGCAGATCCGCGACGCGGTGAGCAACGCCGCGGTGCGTTCGGGCGCGAGCGACAGCGGCGTGGCCGGCCAGGCTGCGGCGCTGTATGACATCAGCACGACCGCGAACAACGACCTGAAGCGGATCGTTCCGGTGGCGATCATCGCGATCGGCCTGCTGCTCGCGCTCGTGCTCCGAAGTGTGATCGCACCGCTCTACCTGATCGTCAGCGTCGCGCTCTCATTCCTCGCTGCGCTCGGGCTCGCAGTGATCGTGTTCATGGACCTCGGCGGTGACGGAGGCATCGTCTTCATCCTGCCGTTCCTGATGTTCATCTTCCTGCTCGCGCTCGGGGAGGACTACAACATCCTCGTGATGACCCGCATCCGGGAGGAGGCGCATCATGCACCACTGCGCGAGGCGGTCGTCAAGGCGATCACGCGCACCGGCTCGACCGTGACCTCCGCCGGCGTGATCCTCGGCGGCACGTTCGCGGTGTTCGCGATCGTCGGCGGCGGAGGCTCGGGCGGAAGCTCGCTGCGCGCGATCGGCTTCGGGCTCGCGGCCGGCATCCTCATGGACACGTTCCTCGTGCGCTCGCTGCTCGTGCCCTCGACCGTGATCCTGCTCGGCCGCTGGAACTGGTGGCCTTCGTCGCTCAGCCAGGACGAGATCGAGTACCGTCCCGAGCCATCGCCACCAAGACCGTCATCCTCCTCCCCGGCGACGGAATCGGCCCCGAGCTGACGGAGCCGGCCGTCGAGGTCCTGCGCGCCGTCGCACCCGGCGAGCTGCAGTTCGAGCCGCACCTGTTCGGCGGCGCCGCCATCGACGCGCATGGAGTCGCGCTGACGGACGAGACGCTCGCGGCCTGCCGGGCGGCCGACGCCGTCCTGCTCGCGGCGGTCGGCGGCCCGAAGTGGGATACGACCGACCCGAGCGCTCCGCGCCCCGAGCAGGGCCTGCTCGGACTGCGCAAGGGCCTCGGCCTGTACGCCAATCTGCGTCCGGTGCGGCCGCTGCCGGCCCTCTACGACGCGAGCCCGCTCAAGCGGGAGGTGATCGAGGGAACCGATCTGCTCGTCGTGCGCGAGCTCACGGGCGGGATCTACTTCGGCGAGAAGACGCGCACGGCGAACGCCGCATCGGACCTCTGCCTCTACACGCGCGAGGAGATCGAGCGGATCGCGCGCGTCGCGTTCGGAGCCGCGCGCTCGCGCGTCACGAGCGTCGACAAGGCCAACGTGCTCGAGACCAGCCGCCTGTGGCGCGAGGTCGTGCGTGAGCTCCACGCCGCCGAGTTCCCCGACGTCGAGCTGGAGCACCTACTCGTCGACAACGCCGCGATGCGCCTGATCGCCGAGCCGCGGCACTTCGACACGATCCTCACCGAGAACATGTTCGGCGACATCCTCAGCGACGAGGCGGCGATGCTGACCGGCTCGATCGGGATGCTGCCCAGTGCCTCGCTCGGCACCTCGGGCTCCCCGGGGCTGTTCGAGCCGGTACACGGCTCGGCCCCCGACATCGCCGGCACCGGTGCGGCGAACCCGCTCGCGATGTTCCTCTCGGCCGCGCTGATGCTCCGCCACGGACTCGGCATGGAGGAGCAGGCGGCGGCGGTAGAATCGGCGGTCGATCGTGCGCTGCTCGACGGCTTGCGCACGCGCGACCTGGGAGGCGACGCCGGAACGCGGGAAGCCACCGAGGCCGTTCTCAGACATCTGTAAGGGAGCAAGGAGAGAGTCGTGGAGACAGCGGACCTGATCTGGCACAACGGTGAGATGGTTGCCTGGGAGGACGCCAAGATTCACGTACTCACGCACGGGCTGCACTACGGCACCGGGGTGTTCGAGGGCGAGCGGGCCTATGCGACCGACAAGGGCCCGGCGATCTTCCGCCACCGCGAGCACCTCGAGCGGCTGTTCAAGTCCGCCGAGCTCTACTACATGCCGATCCCCTTCACGCTCGACGAGCTGCGCAACGCCACCCACGAGCTGATCGCCGCCAACGATCTGCGCGAGTGCTACATCCGACCGATCGCCTACCGCGGCTACGGCCAGATGGGCCTCTACCCGCTCGACGCCCCCGTCGAGGTCTCGATCGCCGCCTGGAAGTGGGGCAGCTACCTCGGCGAGGAGGGCAAGACGCACGGCATCCGCGCGAAGGTTTCCAGCTGGCGGCGGATCCCGCACGACTCGCTGATCCCGCTGGCGAAGGCGAGCGGCCAGTACCTCAACAGCGTGCTCGCCAAGATCGAGGCCTCGAAGGCGGGCTATCAGGAGGCGATCCTGCTCGACCAGCACGGCTACGTCTGCGAGGGGTCGGGCGAGAACGTCTACGTCGTGCGCGACGGCCGCATTCTGACGCCGCCGCAGACCGCGGGCATCCTCGACGGGATCAGCCGCAAGTCGCTGATCACGATCGCCGGCGACCTCGGCTACGAGGTGATCGAGCGCGACCTGGCGCGGGCCGAGCTGTACCTCGCCGACGAGGTGTTCCTGTCCGGCACCGCCGCTGAGCTCGTGCCCGTCCGTGAGATCGACGACCACGCAATCGGGACCGGCGAGCCCGGCTCGGTGACGCTCGCGATGCAACGCGTGTTCGACGATGCGCTCCACGGCCGCGACCCGCTCTACACGCACTGGCTCGACGTCGTCAAGGTGCCCAGCACGGCCGCAGGGCCGAGACACGTCTCATGAGCAGAATCGAGCTCTACGACACGACCCTGCGCGACGGCATGCAGGGGGAGGGCATGTCGCTCTCGGCGCAGGAGAAGGTGCGCGTCGCGCACCGGCTGGACGAACTGGGGATCGACGTGATCGAGGCCGGGTTCGCGAGCTCCAACCCGAAGGAGCTCGAGCTGTTCGAGCTGCTCGCGGGGGAGCACTTCGGCCACGCCCGCATCGCCGCCTTCGGGATGACCCGCCGTCGCGACACGCGCGCCGAGCAGGATCCGGCGCTGCGCGTGCTCGCGGACTGCTTCGCCCCGGTCTGCACGATCGTCGGCAAGACCTGGAGCCTGCACCTGGAGAAGGTGGTCAAGGTCGACCGCGAGGAGAACCTGCGGATGATCGCCGACTCGGTCGCGTTCCTCACGCGGGTCGGCAAGGAGGTCGTCTACGACGCCGAGCACTTCTTCGACGCCTTCGCGGAGGATCCGGACTACGCGCTGCAGTGCCTGAGTGCCGCCGCGCAGGCGGGTGCGCAGACCGTCTGCCCCTGCGACACGAACGGCGGCACGCTGCCGGACCGCATCGGCGCCGCGATCGAGGTCGTGGTCGCGGCCCTCGCGTCTGAGGGGGTCACCGTCGGGATCCACTGCCACGACGACGCCGGATGCGGTGTCGCGAACACGCTCGCCGCGGTGCAACGGGGCGCCGCGCACGTACAGGGGACGATGAACGGCTACGGCGAGCGCTGCGGGAACGCGAACCTCGTCACCGTGATCGCGAACCTGCAGCTGAAGCTCGGCTACGAGTGCATGTCGAGCGAGCAGCTGGCGTCATTGACGCCGACGTCGCACTTCTTCGACGAGCTGCTCAACTTCACCCCGAACCCGGACCGCCCGTACGTCGGGCGTAACGCCTTCGCGCACAAGGGCGGGATGCACGTCGCCGGCGTGAAGGCCGATCCGCTGACGTTCGAGCACATCGTCCCCGAGCGGGTGGGCAACAGTCGCGACGTGCTCATCTCCGAGTTGTCGGGGAAGGGCACCGTGCTGAGCCGGGCGGCCGAGGCCGGCATCTCGATTGACGAGAAGCTTGCTACGCAAGTAATCGATCATGTCAAGGAACTGGAGCACCGGGGCTACCACTTCGAGGCCGCCGACGGCTCCTTCGAGCTGCTGCTGCGCAAGGAGACCGGCGAGTACGAGCCGCTGTTCCGCCTCGAGTCCTGGCGCGCGATCGTCGAGAAGCGCGCCGACGGTCGTGTCGAGACGGAGGCGACGATCAAGATCTGGGTCGACGGCGAGCGCTATGTCCGCACCGCCGAGGGCAACGGCCCCGTGAACGCGCTCGACAGGGCGCTGCGGGACGCGCTCGTCGAGATCCACCCGCATCTGCGCGAGATCGATCTCGTCAACTTCAAGGTGCGCATCCTCGACGAGTCGAAGGGCACCGGCGCGGTCACGCGGGTCCTCCTCGACGCCTCCGACGGCGACGCCGTGTGGGGATCGATCGGCGTCTCGGAGAACGTGATAGAGGCTTCCTGGGAGGCGCTCGTGGACTCGCTCGAGTACGGCATGCAGGCCGGTCGCAGGCTCCGGGGCGACCCCGCGTCCGCACCCGGAGCCTCCTCGTGACAGACGACATCCCGCTGGCGCAGCCGGTGATCGGCGCCCGCGAGGAGGAGCTCGTCCTGTCGGTGCTGCAGGCGAAGCGACTGGCGCTCGGTCCGATGCTCCCCGCCTTCGAGCGGGCCTTCGCGGCCCGCCTGGGCGCCGCGCACGCGAGCGCCGTGTCATCCGGTACGGCAGGGCTGCACCTGGCGCTGCGCGCGGTCGGCGTGCGTGACGGGAGCGAGGTCGTGACGACCCCGTTCTCGTTCGTCGCGAGCGCCAACGTCGCCGTGTACGAGCGCGCGCGGCCGGTGTTCGCCGACATCGACCCGCGGACGCTCAACATCGACCCGGACGCGGCTCGTGACGCGGTGACGTCGCGCACGGCGGCGCTCCTGCCCGTGCACATCTTCGGCTATCCCGCCGACGTGGCGGCGCTCGAGGCCTTCGGCCTGCCGATCGTGGAGGACGCCTGCGAGGCGCTCGGCGCACAGTATGCGGACGGCGGTGCGGTTGGGGGCCGCGGTCATCCCTCCGTGTTCGGCTTCTATCCCAACAAGCAGATGACGACCGGCGAGGGCGGGGTCGTCACCTGCGCCGATCACGCCGTCAAGGGGCGGATCGACTCCGAGCGCAACCAGGGCCGGGCGCCCGACATGGGCTGGCTCGACCACGACCGCCTCGGCTTCAACTACCGCCTGTCCGAGCTCGCCTGCGCGCTCGGGCTCGCGCAGCTGGAGCGCCTCGACGCGTTGCTCGCGGCGCGCGCGGCGGTCGCGGCGATCTACCGGAAGGCGCTGGCGGAGCTCGAGGAGCTGACGCTGCCCTGCGAGGACGAGGGCGACGCGCGCCGCGGGTGGTTCGTGTTCGTCGTGCAGCTGCCGCGCGACCTCGAGCGCGACGGCGCCGTGCGCTCGCTCGGGCAGCTCGGCATCCCGAGCAAGCCGTACTTCCCGGCCGTGCACCTGATGAGCTACTACCGCGAGACGTTCGGTCACCGCGAGGGGGAGTTCCCGGTGTGCGAAGACGTCGCGGCCCGCTCGATCGCGCTGCCGTTCTTCCCCGAGATGAGCGAGAGCCAGGTCGCGCGCGTCGCGGCGGCGCTCTCGGAGATCCTCGCGGCGCCGCGCGAGGCCGGCCGTCTGCAGGTGCGCGTGGTGGACGGGCCGGCGCGCCTGGTGGACGAGCGGCCTGCGGGCCGCTCGTCGTAGGCCGGCGCGTCTAACATCGCCGCTCGTGTCCCGCTTCGCCGAGCCCCAGCACGACGCGTTCCGCGCGCTCAACGACTCGATCGCGTTCGACCGCAGGCTCGGGGAGACCGACGTCCGCCAGTCGCTCGCGCACGCTTCGATGCTGGCCGCGTGCGGGATCATCAGCGAGGCCGACGGTGACGCGCTCCACGCGGCGTTGCAACGGGTCGGTGATGAGCTGCGCTCCGGCACGTTCCCGTTCGCGCCGGGCGACGAGGACATCCACATGGCGATCGAGCGGCGCGTCACCGAGCTCGCGGGACGGGTGGGGGGGAGGCTCCACACCGCGCGCTCGCGCAACGACCAGGTGGCGACGGACGTGGCGATGTACGTCCGCGAGCGGGCGGGCGCCGGTGCTGGCGCCGTGCTCGATCTCGCGCAGATGCTGATCGACGTCGCCGCCGCGCACCTCGACTGGGCGATGCCGGGCTACACGCACCTCCAGCGCGCCCAGCCGGTCTACCTCAGCCACCACCTGCTCGCATACACGTGGATGTTGCTGCGCGACGAGCGGCGGTTCGCCACCGTGCTGGAGGGCGCCGACGCGCTGCCGCTCGGCGCTGGGGCGCTCGCCGGCGTGAACTTCGACACCGACCGCACGATCGTGGCGGCGGAGCTCGGCTTCGGCGCGCTCGCCGAGAACTCGATCGACGCCGTCTCCAACCGTGACTTCGTGCTCGACTACCTGGCCGCCGCCGCGACCTGCGCGACGCACCTCTCGCGGCTCGGTGCGGAGATCGTGCTGTGGTCGAGCTCCGAGTTCGGCTTCTGCGAGGTCTCCGACGCGTGGGCGTCGGGCTCTTCGATCATGCCCCAGAAGAAGAACCCCGACGCCGCCGAGCTCCTGCGCGCGAAGGCCCCGAGGGTCGCCGGGCACCTGGTCGCGATGCACGGCGTGCTGCACGGCCTGCCGCTCACCTACAACAAGGACATGCAGGAGGACAAGGAGCACCTGTTCGACGCCGTCGACACACTCGAGCTCTCGCTCGCCGCCGCCACGGGCATGATCAGCTCGATCCGGTTCGACCGCCGCCGGCTTGCGGACGCCGCCGCCGACGAGTTCCTCGCCGCCACCGACGTCGCCGACCTGCTCGTCAGGCGCGGAATGCCCTTCCGGGAGGCGCACGGCGTCGTTGCCGGCCTCGTGCGCCGCGCTCTCTCGCAGGGCAGGACGCTGTCGGATCTGGGCGCCGAGGAGCTGGCGGAGCAGTCACCGCTGCTCGACGAGGGCTTCTACGAGCTGCTGCGCGACGGTGCCTGGCTCGAGTCGAAGGTCTCGCGGGGCGGTACCAGCCTCGACATGGTCCGCCGTCAGCTCGTGCGCGCTCAAGAGCAGCTGCATCGGGCGCGCGCGGCGGCGTGAGGCGGCGTGAGGCGGCGTGAGGCGGGCGGCCAGCGCGCAGCGGCCCTTGGAGGCGGCGTTCTACGACCGGCCGGTGCTCGAGGTCGCGCGGGACCTGATCGGCTGTGTGGTCACACATGTCGGCGCGAGCGGCGTGATCGTCGAGAGCGAGGCCTACCACGACAGCGAGCCCGCCTGTCACGCTTTCGTCGGGCTGACCGCCAGGACCGCCACGCTGTTCGGACCGCCCGGATACGCCTACGTGTACCGCTCGTACGGCGTGCACGCGCTGCTCAACGCCGTCAGCGAGCCCGAGGGCGTGGGCGCCGCCGTGCTGATTCGGGCGCTCGAGCCAATTTCCGGCATCGAGCTGATGCAGCGCAGGCGCGGGCGGGAGCCGCTGCGTGACCTGTGCTCCGGTCCCGGCAAGCTGACGCAGGCGCTCGGGATCGAGCTGTCCGCCAACGGCTGCGACCTCGCGCGCGGGCCGGTGGTGATCTCGGGCCGTCCCGCCGCCTGGGCCGATCCGGAGATCGTGGCGGGCCGGCGCGTCGGGATCACGAAGGCGGTCGAGCTGCCGTGGCGGTTCTGCGCCGCGGGGTCCCGGTTCCTGTCGGCGAACGCGCATCGCGGGCAATAAGGCTGGCCATCCCGGCCTGCTCGCGTCCCGCTCGGGGGCCGCGCTTCGCTTCGCTCTTGGAGTTGAAGGAGACCGCTCAGCTCGCGCGGCGGTCACCACGGCTGGCCATCCGGGCCAGCCTTTGTTTAGCCGAGGCCGGCGCCGCCGCTGCCGCCGGAGCTGCTCGTGCCGCCGCCCGCGGTGCCGCCGCCGCCCGCCGTGCCGCCGCCGCCCGCGGTGCCCCCGCCGCCGGCCGTGCCGCCGCCGCCGGCCGTGCCGCCCCCTGCGTTGCCGCCCCCTGCGGTGCCGCCGCCCGTCGTCCCGCCCACGGTGGCCGCGGAACCGCCAGGCGTGGCCGCGGTGCCGCCGCCCGCCGCTCCGCCGGCACCGTTTGCCGCGCCGTTCGCCGGCGTGGTCGCGCCGGGGGTCGTGCTCGCGGGGCCAGCCGCGCTCGAGCCGGAGCCGGCGCTGCTCGGGCTGTATGTCTGCGGCGTCGTGATCGGTGTCGTCGACGTCGTGCCAGGCTTGTGCGATGCGTACTCGATCTGCTCCTGCTGCAGGATCGACAGCGCCTGCACCATGTAGTCGTGCCAGATGAGCGCGGGATAGGTGCCGCCCTCGACCGGTCCGCCGTTGTAGCCGGTCGCCATCGAGACATCGCCCTGCGGATAGCCGACCCAGACCGCCGTCGTCAGCTGCGGCGTCCAGCCGACGAACCAGGCGTCGGCGTAATCCGATGTCGTGCCCGTCTTGCCGACGACGTCGACGCCGGGGATCGCCGCCGTCGGTGCCGTGCCGCCGGCGCTGACGACGCCCTCGAGGATGTCGTGGACCTCCTGCGCGACCCAGGCCGGCAGAGCGCGATAGGTCGTCGGATGATCGACGAGGTTCGTGAACGGGCAGTCCGTCTTCGCCGGGCAGTAGATCGACTGGATCCCGGTCGGTCCGGGATTCTTGAGTCCGTCGGCCATGTCGCCGAGCACCGGGTTGAAGACCTTGAGCCCGCCGGTGGCGAGCGTCTCGTACGCGTGCGCCATATCGAGCGCCGAGACGCCGATCCTCAGCCCGCCGAGGATCATCGCGTAGTTGGTCGAGATCGGCGAGCGGATCCCCATCCGGTTGGCGAGCTGTGCGATCCGCGTCGTGCCGACGTGGATGCCGACCTGCGAGTAGACGGTGTTGTCGGAGATCGCGGTCGCCTCCGCGAGCGTGATCGGCCCAGAGTACGTGTTGCCGAAGTTGTGGACGATGAAGTGCTCCTTGCCGGCGCTGTTCGGCACGATGAAGTCCTGCGGAGCGGAATCGATGATCGAGTACGGGCTGTACTCACCGGACGAGAGTGCCTCCGACAGCGTGAACACCTTGAACGACGAGCCGGGCTGACGGTATCCGAGCGTCGCGAGGTTGAACGGCGACTGAGCGAAGTCGCCATTGCCGCTCACCATCGCCCGGACCTCGCCGGTCTTGTTGTCGATCGTGACGAGCGTCGCCGTCGGACCGTCTGACCCGGGCGGGAAGATGCTGTTGACGACTTGCTGCGCCGCCGCCTGCATCTGGAGGTCGATCGTCAGCTTGATCTTGAGGCCGCCGTAGAACGCCTTGTAGGAGGCGAGGCTGTCGGGCACGCCCTCGTGCTCGAGCGCCTCGATGATCTGCGGACGCACCCACGCGGTGAAGTACGGAGCGGCCGGCGGCTCGGTCGGCTGCTGGATGTCGGCGGCCGTGGGGAGCGGTTGATCGATGCCGTACACGTACTGCGGGTGCGTGATGTAGCCCTGCTGCCACATGTCGTACAGGACGAGATTGCGCCGCCCTGTTGCGGCGCCACGGGTGGGGCCGACGGGGTTGAATCCGGACGGGTCGGCGACCATGCCGGCGAGCAGTGCCGCTTCCCAGTAGTGGAGCACGCGAGCGCACTCGAGGCGGCGCGGATAGGCAGGCGTGGGGCCGCACCCGTTGGGGCTCGCGTCGGGATTCGACGAGCTGTAGCCGTGGTTCCAGCCGAAGTAGATTCTGGCCGCGGACTCGATCCCGTACGCGCCGTCGCCGAAGTAGATCGTGTTCAGGTATTGCGTGAGGATCTCGGCCTTCTTCCACTTGTGCGTCAACTGGAAGGCGAGCATCGCCTCGCGCAGCTTCTCGAACAGCGTCCGGTTGTCCTGCTCGGCCAGCGAGTTCTTGACGAACTGCTCCGCGATCGTGGAGGCGCCCTCCTTCGGACCACCCGTGACGTCCGAGATGGCCGCGCGCAGCAGGCCCTTCAGATCGATGCCGGGGTCACTCCAGAAGCGCTTGTCCTCGACCGCGACGATCGCGTTTGGCATCCACGGGCCGACCTCGTCCCAGGTGTCGATCAGCTTGCCGTTCGGTGGCGCCAGCACGCCGATCGGCTGGCCATGGTCGTCGTACATGTAGGAATCCTGCGAAAGCCGGAACTGCGCCGTGTTCTTGAGCCCTCCGAGCTCCTGCGAGACCCTGACGAGCATCCCGAACGCCATCGAGACGACCGCGATCACGACGAAGCCGAACACGACGAGCAGCAATCGCAGCCAGCGCAGGCGCGGCCGCGGCGGGCGATTGCGGCGGCGCCTGAAGAAGCCGCGCTGGCGCCGCCCAGGAAGCTCCGGAGAGACTGCATCCAGGCCTGCCTCGTTGACCTCGATCAGAGGGTGTTGTTCGACGCTCATTCGGTCCATGCGAATATCAGATGCCGCCCATATAGCCGATCAGGGCCGCGGCACCATACAACTGAAAGCCACGCCCCGACGGGATCGGGCAGCGGGTCCAGCGAAGGACGACAGTCTAGCATTGGCGCGGTGCCGTCAGACGACACGAAGCCGGACGATGCACGGGAGGACCGCGGGAGCGTGGCCGCGGCGGCGGCCGCTCATCTGGCGCGCAACGCCGTCGACTGCCTGCCGCAAGGTGGCCTCGAGCGCAAGCTGAGCCTCGGCCGGCCGTTGCGGGTCAAGCTGGGGATCGACCCGACGTCGCCAGACATTCATCTCGGCTTCACGGTGGTCCTCCAGAAACTGCGGGAGTTTCAGGATCTCGGCCACACGGTCGTGCTGATCATCGGCGACTACACGGCTCGGGTCGGGGATCCGAGCGGTCGCTCCGCGACCCGTCCGGTCCTCAGCGGCGAGCAGATAGATGCGCACGCCCTCACCTTCCAGGAGCAGGCGCTCACGGTGCTGGACGGCGACCGGTTGGAGGTGCAGTACAACAGCGCCTGGCTCGACATGAAGATGGCGGAGCTGTTCCGGCTGATGGGCTGCGCGACCGTCGCCCAGGTGCTCGAGCGCGACGATTTCGCCAAGCGCTTTGCCGCGGGGACGCCGATCTCGATGCTCGAGCTTCTGTACCCGCTCCTGCAGGGCTACGACTCGGTGGCGGTGCGCGCCGACGTCGAGCTCGGCGGCACCGACCAGAAGTTCAACCTGCTCATGGGCCGTGACATCCAGCGTCATTTCGGCCAGGAGGAGCAGGTGATCCTGACGATGCCGTTGCTGACGGGGACCGACGGCAAGGTCAAGATGTCCAAGTCTTTTGGCAACTACATCGGTGTCACCGAGCCGCCCGACGAGATGTACGGAAAGACGGTCAGAATCCCCGACGAGTCGCTCGACAGCTGGTACAGGCTCCTGCTCGGGCAGGACGCTCCGGACGACATCGGACCATGGGAGGCGAAGCGCGCGCTCTCGCGCGCTCTCGTCGCGCGCTTCCACAGCGGCGAGGAGGCGGCGAGCGCTGAGCAGCGCTTTGACCAGGTACACCGGCAGCGCGATCTCCCGGACGACGTTCCCGTCGTGGAGTGGGCGCTCGATGGCTCCTCGATCGTCCATCTGCCGGCGCTCGTGGCGCAGGCGTTCGGGGGCTCGACCTCACAGGCCCGGCGCGACATCGCCCAGGGAGCGGTCAAACTCGACGGCGAGACGGTGCCGCCAGAACGACTCGATCTGCCTGTCGTGGGCGTCGACGGGAAGGTGCTGCAGCGTGGCAGGCGGAAGTTCGCGCTCGTGCGCGTGGTTTCGCGTGTGTAGTAGCCGGCTCACTCGGTCGCGCGAGCTGCTCAGTCGGTCGCGCGAGGCGGCTCGCCGGGCGTGGGGTCCGGGGTAGCCGGGTGACGGTCCATTGCGGCATGCTGAGGCTCCAGACCGCGGGCAACGGGGCGATCGTCGACCTCACCGAGGGCGTGGTGCGCGTCGTGCGGGCTTCCGGCGTGCAGCGCGGAGTGAGCACGGTGTTCGCGACGGGCGCAACGGTCGCGATCACGACGATCGAGTATGAGCCGGGCGCTGTGAGCGACTTCACGGCGCTGCTCGAACGGCTCGTCCCCACGCGCGGCGAGTACGAGCACAACCGGCTCAACCACGACACGAACGCCCATGCCCACCTGAAGGCTGCGCTGATCGGGCCCTCGGAGAGCATTCCGATCGTTGATGGTGAGCTCACCCTCGGCACCTGGCAGCAGATCGTGCTGCTCGACTTCGACGACCGCCCCCGCACGCGCAACGTCGCGGTCCACGTTGTCTCCTGAGACACTGTGGCACTGTGGCTACACGTGGTCTCTTGACGCATTCCGGGTCGACGTGGCCTCTGACGCGCTCCGGGTCGACGACGTCTGCTGACGCACTCCGGCGCGGCCGATCCGCTACATTCCCGAGCCGGAGACGACGTGCACGCCGCGCTTTCGTCCGGCGGTTTGCCGAACGGGAGCGCGCGTGCTATATTCATTCGTCTGCGCTGAGACCAGGTTCTGCCTGTCTCGGGCGCGCCAACGGAGAGGGAGTTCCCCTCCAGGGAGGCGCGGCGGTCTTTGAAAACTCAACAGCATGCGCACCTCGACCGACCCAGGTCGAGTGTGTGTCCAGGTTCGACGCCGCCGATCGGGCCGTCCCCTCTGTGGGAGATCCCGAACGGCGGTGCCAAGATTGACCCGTCTTGCGTCCCGGAGCTCTCCGTGTACATTGAGCTCCCTCGAGCGGACGCAAGGGCCTCGTCTTCAGGGATGAGGCCCAGGTGGACCCGTTTTGGCCGCGAACGTATCGCGTGCCCGGATGGGTCCGAATTTCCTGACGACTCTTTGTGAAGTTCTTCACGGAGAGTTTGATCCTGGCTCAGGACGAACGCTGGCGGCGTGCTTAACACATGCAAGTGGAGCGACGAACCAGGGCTTGCCCTGGGGCAGAGCCGCGAACGGGTGAGTAACACGTGGGTTATCTGCCTCGATGACCGGGACAACCCGAGGAAACTCGGGCTAATACCGGATGTGCCCGCAAGGGGAAAGGAAGCTTCGGCCTCCGCATCGAGATGGGCCCGCGGCCCATTAGCTTGTTGGTGAGGTAACGGCCCACCAAGGCTTCGATGGGTAGCTGGTCTGAGAGGACGATCAGCCACACTGGGACTGAGACACGGCCCAGACTCCTACGGGAGGCAGCAGTTAGGAATTTTCCGCAATGGGCGAAAGCCTGACGGAGCAACGCCGCGTGAGTGATGAAGACCTTCGGGTTGTAAAGCTCTGTCGGAGGGGAAGAACACAATGACGGTACCCTCCAAGAAAGCCCCGGCTAACTACGTGCCAGCAGCCGCGGTAATACGTAGGGGGCGAGCGTTATCCGGATTTACTGGGCGTAAAGCGCGTTAAGGCGGCCGACAAAGTTGGTGGTGAAATTTCAGGGCTCAACTCTGAAACTGCCTCCAATACTGGTTGGCTTGAGTGCGAGAGAGGAAGGTGGAATTCCCGGTGTAGTAGTGAAATGCGTAGATATCGGGAGGAACACCAGTGGCGAAGGCGGCCTTCTGGCTCGCAACTGACGCTGTAGCGCGAAAGCGTGGGGAGCGAACGGGATTAGATACCCCGGTAGTCCACGCCCTAAACGATGTGCACTAGGTGTTGGGCGTATTGACGCGCTCAGTGCCGCAGCTAACGCATTAAGTGCACCGCCTGGGGAGTACGGTCGCAAGATTAAAACTCAAAGGAATTGACGGGGGCCCGCACAAGCAGCGGAGCATGTGGTTTAATTCGAGGCAACGCGAAGAACCTTACCCAGGTTTGACATGCATTCGAAAACCGTGGAAACACGGTCCCCGAAAGGTGGATGCACAGGTGGTGCATGGCTGTCGTCAGCTCGTGCCGTGAGGTGTTGGGTTAAGTCCCGCAACGAGCGCAACCCCTGTGGTTAGTTGTATTTTCTAGCCAGACTGCTGGGAGAAACCCAGAGGAAGGTGGGGATGACGTCAAGTCATCATGCCCTTTATACCTGGGGCTACACACATGCTACAATGCCCAGTACAACGGGCTGCGACACCGCGAGGTGAAGCCAATCCCTTAAAGCTGGGCCCAGTTCGGATTGCAGGCTGCAACTCGCCTGCATGAAGTCGGAGTTGCTAGTAACCGTGGGTCAGCACACCGCGGTGAATATGTTCCCGGGCCTTGTACACACCGCCCGTCACACCACCCGAGTCTGGTGCACCCGAAGTCGCTGGCCGAACCCGCAAGGGACGGAGGTGCCGAAGGTGTGCCCGGTGAGGGGGGTGAAGTCGTAAATGTTGCGACCCACGCCGGTAACGGCGTCGGTAAAATTTGGCTGTATGCTGGGAACCCCGCCTGTATCCCACACTACTCGCAATGTGCAGTGAAAATGTGTTGGGTGATGCGGACAATCAGCAGGGAAGTCGCTCGGTCATCACGACCGGGTTGACCCCTCAGAGACTACACGCCGAACTCCTCGCAGCAAACATTTCAGTCTCCCGCGCGTACCTGTTGGGCGCACTCCATGACGCAACAATCAGCAAGCTTCATGGGACGGTCCGCTTTGGACAGTCCGATCCAGTTTGGCTGGCCGGCGTCGCTACGTTATGCCAGGCGATTGGACAGCGATCATGGATGTACCGAGAGGGCAGGACGCGCAACCTGTGGATCCTCGAGACGTCCGCCCGGTGGCTGGCGTCCGAGACTTCCCTCACTTCGACAGAGGAGCGCCTCGCGTATGCACGCGGGTACTTCGATACCGAGGGAGGGGTGCCTCACAATCCGGCAGCGAGGTTCTACATTCAGCTGGTTCAAAAGAACGCAGTTGACATCGGCAAGCTCAAGGTGATGCTCGAAGAGCTCGGTATCGCCTGCGGCAAGCTTCACAATCCAAGCGCCGGCATCGATGACGAACTCTGGCGGTTCTATGTGTCCGCCAGGTCTCACCGAACATTCATCGAGCGCGTGAGCTCGTGGCACCCGCAGAAGCGGCGGAGACTGGAACTCTGGCTCGAACGCCAGGATGCGAGGATGAAGATATAGTCCACGCCCCGTGGCGACACGGGGGCCTTCGTGAACAAGGTAGCCGTACCGGAAGGTGCGGCTGGATCACCTCCTTTTAGGGAGTGGCCCGAGTGCGTACATGCAGCAATGCGTGTCACGGCACGGACCAGTCAACTCAAGTCGTGCAGTAACGCGTCGTGCAGAACCGCGAAGAGTAGCGAGCAATCGCGAAGAGTACCGGGATGTAATGCGGCGCGGTCCATACGCGCAAGCGTGTGGGAAGGCCGGCCAGCAGGCAGTGGGAATCTGCAGAAAAAAATGCGCGTCAGGAGCGCGGTGCTCCAGGCGCCCGAGGCTACTATGTCGCCTCGCGGAAATCGCTCCACGCTTCAGCGGTCAAGGGGACCGGCTGCGCCGGGCCCACTCGGGCCTTTAGCTCAGTTGGTGAGAGCGCACGGCTGATAACCGTGAGGTCTGTGGTTCGAATCCACAAAGGCCCACGCTCGTATCCGTTCGGGGATGTAGCTCAGTCTGGCAGAGCACCTGCTTTGCAAGCAGGGGGTCGCCGGTTCGAGCCCGGCCATCTCCACGGGCAACGACCCTTCCGCTCGACAGCCGGCCTCAAGGTCGGTCGTTTGTACGTTGACACGAGAATAGCGAGTCTGCGAGAACACTGGACGGTTTCCGTCGTCCAGCGTTCAAGTGAGAATCCTCAATAAAAACCAACCAAACAAACAAGCCAGGCGAAACACGTGTCGTGGTGACGCAGCGACGTCACCAGGCCTCCTGCAGTCATTGAACAGTGACGATAGGAAAGGTCAAGCTACCAAGGGCACACGGTGGATGCCTTGGCACCAAGAGCCGATGAAGGACGTAGCGTTGTTGCGATAAGCCTCGGGTAGCTGCTAGCAAGCACTCGATCCGGGGATTTCCGAATGGGGCAACCCACCTGGAGGAATGTCCAGGTACTCCCGGTTGAATATATAGACCGGGTAGAGGGCACGCGGAGAACTGAAACATCTAAGTATCCGCAGGAAAAGATGTCATCCCCTGAGTAGTGGCGAGCGAAAAGGGGTGAGGCTAAACCGAGACGGCGTGATAGCCGGCAGGCGTTTCCGTCTCGGGGTCGCGGGACCTCATCGTTTCCTCTGCCGAGGAAGCAAGGAGTTACAAAGTCGATGTCTAGCCGAACGGCATTGGAAAAGCCGGCCGCAGAGGGTGACAGCCCCGTACGCGAAAGGCAATCGACCTCCTTTGAGAGTTCCCAAGTACCACGGAACACGTGGAATTCTGTGGGAATCTGGGCAGACCATTGTCCAAGCCTGAATACTCTTGGTGACCGATAGTGAACAAGTACCGTGAGGGAAAGGTGAAAAGCACCCCAGACGGGGAGTTAAAAGTACCTGAAACCGTGTGCTTACAAGCCGTGAGAGGGCTATGCCCCTAGTGGGAATGCCTGATTGCGTGCCTTTTGTAGAATGAGCCGGCGAGTTACTTCCATGTGGCGAGGTTAAGGGGTTGACACCCGGAGCCGTAGCGAAAGCGAGTCTGAATAGGGCGTGACCACTGTAATGGTGGTGGTAGTCGCATGGAGTAGACC
>JBKQIR010000111.1:0-43911 GCA_052148275.1 Solirubrobacteraceae bacterium | reverse complement strand
CTAGCCCACGGACGCGTGGCGAACCGGACGGCGGCAGCGATCCGCTCGACGCGGTCCAGGTGCTAACTGCACCGCGGCTTGTCAGCTAACTTCGTGCAGATCTGTGGTGGCTCCTTCAGCGGCAAAGGGGAGACCAGCCAACATCGCACCGCGGCTGCAGATGTTGTGCGCCGCCACCAATCGGGAGCCTCAGCGGACGTCGTTGCGCGCTCCGCGGCGTGCGATCGCGTCGGTGGCATGCGATCACGCCGACCGAGGCAGGCGCACGGAGTGCTCGCGGTCGACAATCGTCCCGATGCGGCTGCCGTGGCTGCCCGATCACCCGCCTGCAGCAAGGCTGTGGATGACGCCCTGCGCTTGCAACGTGAGTCGCGCGCGGTCTTCAGCAAGCGGATCAGGAGCGCTCGCTTTCCGTTGAAAGTGGTTCTGGCCGTGGGGCACGGCCACCGGTGCGGCGTGAGAATCTCCTTGCGGGCAGCAGCGACCCCGCCTCTGGGCCGGAGTGGTTCGCGGAGGAGGCTAGTTCCGCGTCGACCTCACGACGAGATCGCCCCGTAACCCGAAAGTAGTGGAACCGTCGGGGCATCATCGCACTTCGGGCAAGGATTCACATACCAGCATGCGCCAGCTCGTGGATTGAAAGCAGAAGTGCGCTGCCGCAAGTTCCCGCGTGTCTGCTCCCCGTTGAAACCATGCGCCGAGTAGTCGACGGAGCAGGCGTGTGGCGAGGGCCGCGCGGGGCTCTCGGATCCCGTTGATTGGGGCGTCCGGTCGAGCGCGTCAGGGGAAGGCAGTGGCCCGCCCTCTCGGATCGTGGACTGAGGGCGTCACTCGAGCCGGGTCTGTGACGAGAACGTCTCCAGATCCCGGCCGGCAGGCCGAGTCTCACGCGGGAAGGCGCGGGGTGACCGTCGCCTGCTGTTCCCGCCAGCGTTCCAGCTGTGCTCGCTGGCATGGCGGGCAGGAACCGACGTGGTGGTATAGCCGCACTCGTCCAGAGGAGGACTCGCGGTTGCGGCGGAAGAAGACGATCATGGTGCGTGCTCCATAACGCTCGGCCTCCTGAAACCACATGCCGAGCACGTCGCGCTCCAGCATTGGGCCATTGCCGCGCCCCGGCCATCCCGGGGCGCGGGCCGTCAATGGCCTAAAGCAAGGCCGAAGGAGGAGGGGGTGTGCTAGTTCGGCCCCTCGACCGCGATTTCGGTGCCACCGTTGAAGCGCGTGATCGCCGGCGTCCCGTACGTTGTCGCGGGCCCGGCGACCACAGATCGATGCCAGGTTGGACTTCCGTCGGTGTTGTAGTAGAAGTCAAGGCTGCCGCTCGGTGCCACGTCCGCGATTTCGCTGCCACCGTTGAAGCGCGTGATCGCCGGCGTCCCGTACGTTGTCGCGGGCCCGGCGACCACAGATCGATGCCAGGTTGGACTTCCGTCGGTGTTGTAGTAGAAGTCAAGGCTGCCGTTCCCTTCTGCGACCCCGATTTCGCTGCCACCACCGAACCGCGTGATCGCCGGCTCGAAGAACGCGTTCCCGCTGACCACCGATCGTTGCCAGGTCGGATGTCCGTCGCTGTTGTAGTAGAAGTCAAGGCCGTTCGGCCCATCGATTGCGATTTCGGTGCCACCGTTGAACCGCGTGATCGCCGGCGGCGAGGTCGTGGTCCCAGGCCCGGCGACCACCGATAGATGCCAGCTCGGCTTTCCGTCGGTGTTGTAATAGAAGTCAAGGCTGCCACTGCGTCCCACGGCCGCGATTTCGGTGCCACCGTTGAACCGCGTGATCGCCGGCGCCGAGTACGCGCGCCCGGGGCTCGCGACCACCGATAGATGCCAGGTCGGATTCCCGTCGGTGTTGTAGTAGAAGTCAAGGCTGCGGTTCGGTGCCACGGCCGCGATTTCGGTGCCACCGTTGAAGCGCGTGATCGCCGGCATCCCGGACGTGCTCCCAGGCCCGGCGACCACCGATCGATGCCACGTCGGATTGCCGTCGGTGTTGTAGTAGAAATCAATGCTGCCGCTGGCGTGGGCGGCCGTCCCGGTTGCCGCCAAGACGCCGAAGCTCGTCAGAAGACTCATCAGCAAGACCATCCAACGGATGTCCCGCCAGCGTCTCCCGACCCCTGACTGTGGGTGTGCGATACGAGTATGCATTTGGTTCGCTCTCTTGTAGCCATTTGATGCTGAGTGGTTACCGCGCGCGGTGCACGGCACCGACGCTGTCGCGTTACGCCGCCAGAGGCGATCGCTGGCGTCAGCTTGATGCTTGATGGATATGCTGCGTCCGCTGAGGATTGTGCTGCACCTTCTGCTTGCCTTAACACAGCGTATGCATGATGAACCCCTTGAGTGGCTGGTGGATTTCGACGGGGTGTGCAACCGTTCGGCCTAACTAACTAAGTGAAACCAGGCCCGGCAGCGGGTGCCGGTGTCCGGCACCGACGCCCATCGGTGCGTCATGGGTTGCAATTGCAGTACGTCTATGATGGCGCCGGGTTTCCTGTTCTAGGACGACGCGAGCTTTCGGATCGGCACGGGGAGGTGCTTTGAGGGCAGGGGCGGGAAATAGGGCCGTGGTGTCGCCCAGGCGATCGCGCTTCCCGCGTTGCGCAGTTCCGGGTAGAGTGAGCCGGACGGGAACGCGGGCGAGGGGGCGAGACCCGAGGCGATGACATGCTCGCCAGCGTTCAGGTTGCTCGCGTTGTACACGCTCAGCTTCCCGTTGGACGACTGGGCGATCTGCTGGCCGTTGGGCGACCAGGTCCAGCGTATGCCCGGCGCGGTCGAACCGGCCGACTGGACGATGGCGGAACCTTCGTAGGTGTTCGCCTTGAACCAGGTGGCGGTGTGTCCGAGTCCGAGCTCGGCCACAAACGTGGTCACGTTGTTGGCCGGATCGACGGTCACACCGTAGTCGTAGCCCGTTCCCGGGGCCTTGTAGGTGATCAGGTTGGCACCTGGCTTGTACAGGTAGATGCCGGTGTCGAGCGGGTAGTCGGCCGTCGTGGTCGGGGCAGTAGGACAGGGGTACGTTGAGTAACCCGGTCCGCCGCATGGCGGCGTTGGGCCTGACTGATACGTGCACTGCCGCAGGCCGGTGCTGAAGTTCGTCGTGCACCCCTGCCACGGTCCGTCGGGTGAAGCGCTCGCCGGTGGGATGTAGCTGTTGTTTCCGTAGGCGAACGCGATATAGCCGATGCGGCTTGTCGCGTCGACGTCGAATCCGCCCAGAGGGAGTTGCGAATACCGCCCCGGCGAACTCGCCGACAGCTCGTCGAGGCTAAAGAACTGGTTTCCGTCCTGATCGGTGGTTCCGTTGTCGGCGCTGACGATGATCTCAGTCGTGCTGGTGCCATACCACGATGCGGACTGGATGTAGCCGAGGTCGTCGGCGACGAGCGCCGGCGTGCCGCCGCTCTCCGGCACGCGGTACAGACGCACTTGTGGCGTGGCCGCGCAGCCGGTGTCGAAGCAGACCGCGGTGCTCTGCGCGAGGAACAGCAGCTCCGGATCAAGTCCGGAGGACCACGCGCCGCTGCCGGCGACCGCGAGACTATAGCCGGGCAGACTCGACGCTGGCACGAGGACGTGCCCGCCTGTGCCGTTGGAGTTGACAGTGGCGATGTCACCACGCGTGTCGATGTACGCGATCGGTCCGTTCTGACCCGACACCGTGGCGTAGGCCGGCACGGCCGCGAGAGCGCCGAGTACCGCTGCAGCAAGCGCGATGGCAGCGGTGCCCATCGCCGCGATCCGCGCGGTCGCGCGCCGCAGCGGCGCGCGGCCCGGTTGAAGCCTGTGACTGTTCACAGCTGCGCTAGCGGCCGCGAGCCTAGTCTTGATCGTGCCAGGGATATGATGCTGAGACATCACTTCTACACTCCTGATGTTTGGTTTCCGGTGCGAACCGGGCTTTGATGGGTGGTGGTTTGGCGAGCTGCTGGACGAGTTCGTGGCGCTGCGGTCGCGTGACAACCCGGCGGACGCTTTCGAGCCGGGCCGCTGCGTCGGCCCTGAGCAGCCGTCTGCTGCAGGTCACGATGCGCGGCCGCGATCACGTATGCGAGTTGGTAGCTCGTCACCTGCCTTCGGTCGGTGGATCGCGGTGTACGTTCCGATCGGCGGGAAGGATCCAGCCGTGGGGTGACCGGCAGGTGACAGCGGCATTACAAACCTCGTGACGGAGCGTTTGCGCGGCTTCTGGGCGCGGGCGGATAATCTGCCCTGATGGCGACCGAGACAGCGCGGCGGTTGCGGTTCGGGGTGCTGGGGCCCTTGGAGGTTTGGCGCGACGGCGAGCCGATCAGGCTCGCCGGCGGGCGCCAACGCGCGCTGCTGGCGCTACTGCTGATCCACGCCAACGAGCTGGTGACGATCGAGGCGCTGGTCGAGGCGCTGTTCGGCGGAGAGGAGTCTGAAAGCGCTGTGAACGCGGTACGAGTCGCGGTGTCGCGGCTGCGGCGCCTGCTCGAGAGCGCCGAGGACGGGCGGGTGGTGCAGACGCGCTCGGGCGGATATGTGCTCAGGGCCGAGCCCGAGCTGCTTGACGTGGCGGTGTTCGAGCAGCTGCTGCGCGACGGACGCGAGCGGCTGGCCACGGGCGACGCTGCCGGAGCGGCGGCGCGGTTGCGCGAGGCGCTGGAGCTGTGGCGCGGGGGGCCGCTGGCTGACCTGACGCTGGTGGAGTGCCTGCAGGGCGAGATTCGACGGCTTGAGGAGCTGCGACTGCAGGCGCTGATGGAGCGGATCGATGCGGATCTCGCGCTGGGCGCGGGCGGCGGGCTGATCGCGGAACTCGAGCCTTTGATCGCGGCCAACCCGCTTCAGGAGCGGCTACGAGGCCAGTTGATGCTCGCGCTGTATCGCGCCGGGCGCCAAGCCGACGCTTTGGAGGTCTACCAACGCATCCGCGCTCATCTCGCCCAAGAGCTCGGCCTGGAACCCGGTCCTCTGCTCAAGACGCTGCAGACGCAGATCCTCAATCAGAACCCAGCTCTGCTGACGTCGCCGAGCTTTGCGAGTGACGGCGCTCGAACCCACATATCGTCGCGACCCATCGGCGAGGTCACCGACCATCTCTCGTATGCGGCAGATGATGCGCGGACGCTCTCGGGCGACCTTGCTCCAAACGAGGGCGGCGAGCTCCGGCGGTTGGCGGAACTTGCGACGCTCGCTGTGAGGCTGGCGGACGCGAGCGGATGCCGCGAGGGGCATCTGGTGCCGGTGCGCGGTGAGGCGGGGATTGCCGTTGGGGGGTTGTTGGAGCGCGATCGTGAGCTGGAGCGAGTGGCTAAGTTGATCGACCAGGCGAGCCGTGGGGTGGGGGCGGTGATCGTGGTGCAGGGGGTGGCGGGGATCGGGAAGAGCGAGCTGTTGGCGGTTGTGCGGGCTAGCGCGGCCTCGCGTGGGTTTGTGGCGTTGCGGGCACGCGGGTCGGAGTTTGAAGCGGAGATGGCGTTCGGGGTCGCGCGTCAGTTGTTTGAGCCGATGCTGCGGGCCGCTGACCCTGGGGAGCGGCGTCGGCTGCTTTCAGGCGTGGCGGAGGTGGGTGCACGGGCGTTGGGTGTGGTGGCAGGGCAGCCGCCGGCGGACCGGTTCGCGGCGATTCATGGGTTGTTTTGGTTGTGCGCGAATAGCGCGGAGTGTGGTCCGGTCGTGGTGTTGGTTGATGATCTCCAGTGGGTTGATGATCCGTCGCTGGCGTGGCTTGGGTATCTTGCGCGACGCGCAGCGGATCTTGCGTTGTTGTTGGTGGTCGGTGTGCGCTCGGGTGATCCGGGCAGTGAGCAGGCCGAGTTCGAGCGCTTGGTGGGCGATGGTGGGGCGCGACGAATCGTGCTTTCGCCGTTGAGCGCGGCGGCGGTTGGCGCGATCGTCCGCACGCAGCTCGACGCGGACGCTGATGAGCCGTTCTGCGCGGCGTGTTGGGAGTTGACGGGCGGGAATCCTTTGTTTGTGCGCGAGCTGCTGGCGGCGGCGAGCGAGGAGCGCTTGCCTGCTCGGGGCGAGAGCGTGCCGTCTCTGGAGCGGGTCGCGCCGGCGGCGATCGGGACCTCTGTGCTCGCGCGGCTTGGGCGGCTGGGCGGGGACGCGGTCGCGCTCGCGCGCGCCGTCGCGGTGCTCGGCGCCAGCGCCGAGGTCGTGCTCGCGGCGCAGCTGGCCGGCCTTGATCCGGTGGTCGCGGAGACGACCGCGGATCGGCTTGCGGCGGCGCAGACCCTCGCGCCGGTAAGGCCGCTTGATTTCTTTCATCCGCTGATCGGCACGGCGGTCCGGGAGGACATCGCGCCTGGCGCGCGTCGTGTGGCGCATCGGCGCGCCGCAGCGCTCCTCGACCTTGAGGGGAGCGACGAGTCGCTGGGCCGGGTTGCTGCGCACCTGCTCGCCTCCGGTCCGGCCGGCGATGGATGGGTCGTGCAGCGGCTGCGCGACGCGGCAGACGAGGCGCTTGACCGGGGCGCGCCCGAGATCGCCGTGAGCTACGCGCGCCGCGCGCTCTCAGAACCGCCCGCCGGGGGTGAGCGTGCGGAGCTGCTGTTGATGTTGGGGACTGCGGAGTGGCGTGCCGGGCAGTCGAGCGCGATTGCTCACCTTGAGCAGGCGCTCGCCGGGGCCGGCGCCGATTCCGGGACCTTGGTCGCCGCGTGCGGTGTGTTGGCGCTTGCGTACGTGGTGAACGATCGGGCGGAGCGCGCGGTCGAAGTGCTCGAGCGAGCCCTCGCAGGGATCAGCGACACGAACCCGGGACTGGCCTTGACGCTCGAAGCTGGAATCGGCTTGGTCGGAATGGTCGACGAGCGCACGGCGGCGGGCGCGGTGCGTCGTGCTGAGAGGTTGCGCGGTCGTCTGCGCACGCTTGCTGACCCACCCGTCTATCTGCTCGTGATGTTGGCGTACTACGCGGTGGGGGCGAACCGGGCCGACGAGGCGCGGGAGCTGGCCCGACGGGCGTTGGCGTGCGAGCCGTATCCCCCACCGCTCGAGATCTGCAATGTCCTGATGGTCGCACTCGCTTTCGCTGAGTGCTATGACGAGCTGCAGCGGGTGTGCGAGGATCTGCTCGCGGCCGCGCGCCGTCGCGGTGCCATGCAGGAGATGGTTGGTTTCTCCCTGTTTCGGGCGTCGGCGTCGTGCGATTGTGGCGCGTTGGCCGATGCCGAGGCGGACGCGCGATGGGCGCTTGAGCGCGCGGAGGGGACCCTCCGGATCGGTGCGGTCACCGACGTGATCTCGGTGCTGATCGAGCGCGACGCGCTCGACGTGGCAAAGGACGAGCTGGAGCAAGTTGCGGATCCGCGCGCATCGCGCTCGATCGCGGTGACTCGGTTTCTGATCGCGCGGGGCCGGCTGCGCGTCGCGCAGGGCCGTCTGCCGGAGGCGCTCGGGGACTTTCTGGAGTGCGGGCAGCGATGCGAGCGGCTCGGGCTCCTGATGCTCAGCGCTTTGCCGTGGCGTGCCGAGGCGGCGCTGGTCCACGCGGGGCTTGGCGACACGGGCGAGGCGCGTCGGCTGGCGGGTGAGCAGCGGGAGCTCGCGCGCGCGTTCGGGCTCCAGCGGACGCTTGGCATCTCTCTGCGCGCCTCTGGGCTGGTCGAGGGCGGCGAGGCAGGCCTCGAGCTGCTCGGGGAGGCGGTGAGGACGCTCGAAAGCTCGCAGTCGCCGCTCGAGCTCGCGCGCGCGTTATGCGATTACGGTGCTGCTCTGCACCGCGCTGGCCGCCACGTTCAGGCACGTAGCGAGCTCGAGCGCGCGCTTGATCTCGCTCACCGGTGCGGCGCGCGCCGGATCGCCAACCAAGCACGCAGCGAGCTGATCGCCGCGGGCGCCAAACCACGGCGCGACGCGATCACAGGCCGCGACGCGCTGACCGGCGGCGAGCTGCGCGTCGCGCGGCTCGCCGCCGAGGGCAAGACGAATCGCGAGATCGCGCAGGCGCTGTTCATCACCACTAAGACCGCCAAGGCCCATCTGAGCCGCGTCTACCGCAAGCTCGAGATCACCCGTCGCGGCCAACTCGCTAATGCGCTGACTGGCCTTCTCGACGAAGGTCGGGAGGAAGCGATCGCCGCAGCGACGACGATTTCATAATTTCATAAGACCTCGCGTGCCAGAACATTGGACCACCGCGGCCGATGCGCGACGCACCCGGCATTGTCAGACTTTTCCTGCGATGCACCTCGCCACTCCCACACAGCGCGTGATCCTCGACGCCGCGATCGAGGACAGCGTGATTCGCGGCACACTCACCGCGCCCGGCAGTGCCCGGCGTGACTTTCACGGCTGGCTGGAGCTCAACACCGCGCTCGAAGCGATCCTCGTCGTCTCGCGTACTCGCAATCCGCGGGGTGATGCCGGATCGATGACCGAGCAAGGGTGACCTCGGCGAGACGAAAATGGGCAACCGCAGTCACGCAGTGGTCGCCGGTAGCGGGGCGGGCAGCCTGCACATGGTCACGGCAGAACCGTATCCTGATGGGGCTGCCCTAGAGCTACAGGATCATCACCCACACACGCGCCACCAGCCTAATCAACAATGCCGCAGGGACCCCGCCAACACAAGGCCAACCAAGCACCAAGACACGCGACCCGCTCTGCTCCAGTCAGCCGAATGACGCGCGACCTACAACGCCGCCATTCCACCGAGTTGGTCTGTGCCCTGGGCCGCTCCGGGCCTGCCCACGAGACGGTTCGAAGCGACGGCCAAGGAGCCAACGGTCCAGCCCCGCGCCGGCTACCTCGCCCCGGGACTCCACTCGACGCCGACATCAAGCCGGCGACCGTACTCGCGCAGACAACGATCCGATGCGCTTGATAAGCGCATACTCGCGGCGATGACACTGGCGGCAACACCTTCGGAAGTTGATGAGCTGGTGGAAAAGCTGAACGCGGTTCCTGGCGTGGTCGCGGTCGCGCTTGGTGGCTCCCGCGCAACCGGCAGCGCAAGGGCCGGCAGTGACTGGGATCTCGGCGTCTATTACCGCACTCGCGAGCGACGCCTGGATCCCGACGATGTCCGCGCACTCGGCTATGAAGGAGAGGTCAGCGCGCTGGGCGCATGGGGACCGATCGTCAACGGCGGTGCGTGGCTCACGGTCGAAGGCATCCCGGTCGACCTTCTGTTTCGTGACCTGGACATCGTCGAGCACTGGCTCAGCGAGGCGCACGCAGGCCGCTTCGAGGTGCTCGATCAACACGGGTGCCTGGTTGGGGCCCCGACGTACATCCTTGCTGGCGAGCTCGCGCTTGCGCGGCCACTCATCGGGCCGCTACCGCGCGGCGCATTCTCCGATGCGCTGGCCGCATCAGCGCCAGACTACTGGCACGGGCGCGCTCGAGTATCGCTGATGTTCGCAGAAATCTACGCGCGGACCAACGAGCACGTCTGTTGCCTGGGGATGCTCGCGAGCGCGATCCTGTGCGCCGCACACTCCCGCCTAACGAGCCGCCGCGAATGGGCGCTGAACGAGAAGCACCTTGTCGAGCGTGCCGGACTACGACACACTCAGGCGCTGATCAGCGCCGAACGGCAATCAATTGTCGACCTGGCCGCAACGGTCACGCAAGTCAGCGCTGCGATCGGCGTAGACCCGCTACGACCGAGGTAGCTCCGACTGCTCACCCCCTTGCGCGTCACCACGCCCAAACCCGGCGCGTACAACCATACGTCTGTTCGGTCAGCTTTCCCACAGGGGGTTGGTAGGACCGGAGCAGAAACGACACTAAGTCGTCACGAATGAATTAGTGGGTTGTGGCAGGATGTTGGGTTGTGGTGGCGTATCGCGATGGCATGATCGATGAATCTCGGAATGCTGAGCGTTATCGGGGGTTGGGGCCGGAGTTGAACGAGCGTCAGCGGCGGTTGTGGGCTGCGTCGGAGGCGCGTGCGTATGGGCGGGGTGGGATCGCGGCGGTCGTGCGCGCGACCGGGATCGGCAGGCACACGGTGGTGCGTGGGATCGCGGAGTTGCGCGAAGGGGCGCGGCTTGATCCGGGGCGGGTTCGTCGTGCAGGTGCGGGGCGCCCGCGGTTGACGGCGTCTGATCCGGAGCTGGTGGGGGCGCTTGAGGCGTTGGTGGATCCGGATACGCGTGGGGATCCAGAGTCGCCGTTGCGGTGGTCCTCGAAGAGCTTGGCGAAGCTCGCGAGCGCGTTGGGGGCGGCTGGGCATCAGATCTCTGATCGGACGACGGGGAAGCTGTTGCGGGGGCTCGGGTTTCGGTTGCACGCGAACCAGAAGACTCGGGAGGGGAAGGATCATCGCGACCGTGATGCGCAGTTTCGCCATATCAACGAGACCGCGCGCGCGGAGCTTGGCGCACAGCAGCCGGTGATCTCCGTGGATGCCAAGAAGCGAGAGCTTGTCGGGGATTTCAAGGCGGTCGGGCGGAAGTATGAGCCGACCGGCCGGCCGGTCGAGGTCCGCTGCCACGATTTCAAGGACGAGGATCTCGGGCACGCGATCCCGTACGGCGTGTACGACATCGACGCGAACGAGCGGATGGTCAGCGTCGGGGTCACGCATGACACGAGCGCGTTCGCGGTCAGCTCGATCCGCGCGTGGTGGGAGCACCTCGGCAAGAACCGATACCCGAACGCGCAGACGCTGCTGATCACTGCTGACGGTGGCGGCAGCAACTCCAGCCGAACGCGTCTGTGGAAGACCAAGTTGCAGAAGCTCGCCAACGAGCTCGGGATCTCGATCCGTGTCTGCCACTTCCCGCCAGGAACATCGAAATGGAACAAAATCGAGCATCGCATGTTCAGCTACGTCAGCCTCAACTGGCGCGGGAAGCCGCTGGAGACCCTGCAGGTCATCATCGACCTGATCGGCGCGACCACGACCAGCACCGGCCTGAAGGTCTACGCACGCCTTGACCCCGGCCACTACGAGAAAGGGATCAAGGTCACCGACCAACAGTTTGCCGCCGTGAACATCGAACGCGACCAGTTCCATCCAGACTGGAACTACACGATCCACCCCAAGCCAACAGCCCCACTAATTACTTCGTGAGTCCTAACGGCTCGCTTTGGTGTGGTGAACAGTCCTGGCACTGAAGGGCAACCTCCCCATGCCCGCGACGCCGTCCTCGGCCGCGTTCGTGAGCTCGCCGAGCTCACCGCGCTTCTGCACAGACCAGATGTAAGGCTGCTGAAGCTGACGGGCGCCGGCGGCAGCGGCAAACCCGGGTGGCGCGGCTGATCGCGGAAACGCGCGTCCCGCCTTACCGCGACGGCGCGTGGTTCGTAGGGTTCGCAGACATCACCGATCTGCAGCTGATCGCGCCAGCGATCTGCCAAGCGCTCGGTCTGGCCGAGCAGCCCGAACTGTCGCCCGCCCAACGCCTCAAGCAATGGCTCAGCGACCGCGAGCTGCTGTTGCTGCTCGAAATCTCGAGCAGCTCGCGACCGGCACGGCGGTCCTGGCGGAGCTGCTCGCCGGTTGTCCTGGCCGGGTGCTGCTGGTGACCAGCCGCGAGCCGCTTCACCTCGCCGGCGAGCAACAGTTCGAGGTGCCCGTGCTGGATCGCGCAGAAGCGATCGAGCTGTTCATCAGCCGCGCACAAGCTCTCGCGCCCAGCCTCAGCGTCGAGGTCGAACTCGCGGGCGCGATCTGCGAGCGGCTGGACCGGCTGCCGCTCGCAATCGAGCTCGCGGCCGCCAGAACCAAAGCGCTCCCACCGGCCGAGATCCTCGCCCGGCTCGAGCACCGTCTGCCGCTCTTTGACGGGGGGCCGCGCGACGCGTCCCTTCGCCAGCGCACGCTGCGGGCGACGATCGACTGGAGCTACGACCTCCTCGCCGAACACGAGCAACGGCTGTTCGCGCGGCTCGCCGTGTTCGCCGGTGGCTGCACCCTTCCTGCCGCCGAGTCCCTCTGCCAGGCAGAGCTCGACACGCTCCAAGCGCTCGTGGATCGCAGCCTCCTCCAAGCCGACGGCGGGCGCTACTGGATGCTTCAAACACTCCGCGAGAACGCCCTCGAGCGTCTCGAGCAGACCAGTGATGAGGACTGGGTGCGGCGCGCCCACGCAGAGTGGTTCATCGAACTACTCGAAACCGAAAAGCTCCCGCAGCCGGGGTGGCCGACCGAGCAGTCGCTGAGAAGCGTCGCCCCGAGCGGCATAGACGACCCCGCTTATGTGGCTCGGGTTTCGCACTTTTCGGGGTGGAAGTGGCGGCGGCGGCCTGTCGGGGCAGGGCTCTGGTTTGAGGCTCTGAGCAGGCGTTAAGGCAGCCGCTCTGAAGGAGCATCGGCGGTTTCCCCGAACAGGGTGGGCGTCCATAGTCGATGCCGCGGACGGGTGGCTGCCCGGTCCGCGGCGCCTACCGGGGGTCGCCGCCGATGCTCTGCCTACCAGTTTCGCTGCAGGAGCTGCTGCTCCTCTTCGCGCCTTGTTTCTCTCGCCCGACGTATCGGACGTTCTGCGCCCTGGTTGTCGGGCAGATCTCGCAGACCGGGTTGCGGACGGTCACAGGGATGCTCGTCGGCGCGCGCTTATCGGGGGTGTGGCATCACGCTCGCGCACACCGCTTCTTCTCGCATGCGCGCTGGTCGCCAGATGAGCTCGGGCTGCGCGTGGCGGTGCTGATCGCCACGACGCTCACGCAGCCCGGCGACGCGATCCTGGTCGCTGTTGATGACACGTTGCTGCATCGTTTGGGACGCAAGATCCACGCGTGCTTCTGGCATCACGACGCGACCGCCAACTCGGATAAGGCGGCGGTTGCGTGGGGCAACAACTGGGTCGTTGTCGGGATCGTCGTGAGGCTCGCGTTCGTTGAGCGGTCGGTGTGCCTGCCGATCATGTTCCGCTGCTGGCAACCCAAACGCGAGCAGTTCGCCAAAGGCAAGCGCGACCCGCAGCGGCCCGGAAAGGTCCAGCTGGCAAGGGACATGATCGATCTGCTCGCCGCGCGCCTGCCTGAGCGCCAGATCGACGTCGTCGGTGACGCCGCGTACGCCAGCGAGGCATGGCGCGGCCTGCCCAGCCGTGTCACGCTCACCTCGCGTCTGCGCGTCGACGCCGCGCTCTATGACCGCGAGCCGCCCCGCACCGGCAAGCAGGGCCGCCCGCGGAAGTGGGGCCAGCGCCTCGAGGGCCTTGCCACGATCGCGACCGACCCCGCCACCGGGTGGACCGAGCAGCATGTCCAGCGCTATGGCAAAACCGAGACGCTGCAGCTGCACACAATCGACTGCCTGTGGAAACCACTCGGCCCAGAAACCTCGGTCCGCGTGATCCTCGTCCAGGACTCCAAGAAGAGCAGCGGCTACCAGATCGCGCTGATCACCACCGACATGCACGCGACCGCAGCGCAGATCGTTGAGCGCTACGCCGATCGCTGGCCAATCGAGGTCGCCTTCGAAGAAGGCAAACACATCTTCGGGGTCGGACACGCCCGTAATCGCACCCCGAAAGCCGTGGAGAGGACAGTCCCGTTCCAGTTTCTCGCGATGACGATCACGATCCTTTGGTATGCCGCCTCAGGGCATCACCCCGACGTCGTCGCCGAGCACCGCGCGCGCTCGCCGTGGTACCTCACCAAGACCACCCCGTCGTTCGCGGACATGCTCGCCAAGCTTCGACGCGTGATCGTGGCTGCGCAATATCACCCAGGACAGGGTCAAACCCCCACAACAGCAGAAATCCAGGACGTCCAACACGCGTGGGCCGCAGCCGGCCTATGAACCGCGAAAGTCGAGGAGCATCAAGAGCGAACCAAAATTCGTCCGAACTGTCGAACTCCGGTTTGAGTAGCGTGTCTGGTTCGGCTGGGAGGCGCAGCGGGCGGTGGTGGCCGTGGCGTGGCCCGGCGTGGAGGTTTGTCTGGCGGCCGTATTGCTCAAGCCTGGCGGGCGACTGGTCGATTCTGTGTTACGGGCGCGTTCATGCACCCCGACGCCAAGGTGGTGGTATTGAGGATATGTTGCTAGTCCGGCTTGTCGATGACGGCGGGCGTTCTGAGGGCGTTGCGCGGGCCTCATGCGTCGTCGTTGTGGTCTGTGGAGGACTTCACCGCCGACGTGGAGGCGCTTGCTCCGGCCTGGTCTTGTGGGGGGACGTCGCCCGGGTCTTGGTCAGCGTGTTCGTGAATGGGAGCCGTGCGTTTGGTGACGTCGTCGCCGATACCGAGCAGCGCGGATGGATTGATGTCGGCTCCCGTGATGGCGATCGGGTGCTGGTCAGTATCGCTGACGCTGGCGGCGGTGTTCCCGAGGAGATCGCTGACCGCGCGTTTGACCTGTTCTTTACCGCCAAGGAGGTCGGCCGCGGGACCGGCCAGGGACTCGCGATCGCGCGCCCGATCGTCGTCCGTGACGGCGGCGAGCTGACGTTCGAGGACGCCCCAGGTTATGGGACCATGTTCACGACCCGGTTGCCGTTCGCTTACCCGCGCGATATCCCCTCCATCGCCGGGTCGTCGTCCCCACCTCCGAGGATCGCGACGGCGTGATGGGCGCGGCACCGTCATCGATCGGTGCGCGTGCGGCGCGACCACGGATCCTGTGCGTGGACGACGAGCCGCATATCCTCGAGTCCCTGCGAGACACGTTACGGCGGAGTTTTGACGTGCACACGGCGACCAGTGGCGTGGAGGCGCTGGCGAAGTTGGGGGCCGAGCCGCAGGAGTATGCGCTGATCATCTCCGATATGCGGATGCCGATCATGTCGGGGTCGGTGTTCCTGCGGGAGGCGCGGCGTGTCGCGCCGGACGCGACTCGGATCCTGCTCACGGGGTACGCCGATCTCGATGCCGCGGTGTGCGCTGTCAACGACGCGGCGCTGTTTCGCTTTCTGACCAAGCCGTGCACGTCTGAGGAGCTGCTTCGTGCGTGCGCGGCGGGGGTCGGTCAGCATCGGCTGCAGACGGCCGAGCGTGTGCTGCTCGAGCAGACGCTGAAGGGCAGCGTTCAGGCGCTCGCTGACGTCCTGGCGCTGGCCAGCCCGGCTGCGTTTGGTCGTAGCGAGCGCGTCAGGAAGATGGTCGAGCGGTTCGCGCGAGCGATCGATCTGGCCAAGCGCTGGGAGGTCGAGGTCTCCGCGCTGCTCGTGCACCTCGGCGCGGTGACGTTGCCGGCGGCGACCGCTGAGAAGCTCTACGCGGGCGGGCAGCTCACCGCCAGCGAGCAGGCGATGATCGCGCGCGTTCCGGCGGTCACGCAACGGATTCTGGGGAACATTCCCCGGCTCGACGGGGTTCTCGAGATCCTCGCGAGCCACCAGCGGCCGTTCGCGGAAAATGGTGGGCGTGAAGGGTTGTCGGTTGGCGCGCGGATGCTGCGGATCGCGCTTGATTACGACGCGCTTGAGGCGATTGGCGTGGGCCAGAGCTTTGCGCTCGGAACGATGTCGGCGCGCGAGGGGGTCTATGACCCGGAGCTGTTGAATGTGTTCGCGTCCGTCGTCGGTGCGCGCCCCTCGGAACGCGCGCTCGAGCTCGGGGTCGAGCACCTGCTCCCGGGAATGCTGCTCGTCGATGACGTGCGCAGCGTGTCCGGGTCTCTGCTGATCGCCCGCGGACATACCGTGACCGACCAGTTGATTGAGCGGCTCGTGAATCTCGGGCCCGGTGCCGTGCGCGAGCCGCTGCTCGTGCTCGGCGTCGAACCCGACGCCCCCATCTCACGCAGTCCCGGGGACAGCGTGGCGTCGGACGCACGGTGAGCGAGGAGCACCTCATCCGCGTGGCCACGCTCTCAGAAGCCGAAGTGATCCAAGCGGTATTCGCGCCAGGGGCGCTGAGGATCGTGCACCAGCCGATCGTTGAGCTGAGCAGCGGCGAGGCTGTCGGCTTCGAAGCGCTCGCGCGGTTTTCGCCACCTCCGAACCGCTCGCCGGACAGATGGTTCGACGCGGCCGGGCGTGTCGGTCGCCGCACAGAACTGGAGCGCCTCGCGATCACGCTCGCAACCAGAAGCCTCTGCGATATTGGTCCCGACTGCTTCCTATCGGTCAACGCTTCGCCGGAGACCGTGCTCGATCCTGCGTTCGCTGAGCAGCTTGAGCGGGTGGAGGTCGCGCGCGTCGTGCTCGAGGTCACCGAGAACGCCCGCATCGATTCCTATCAGCGTTTCGCCGAAGCGCTACGGCCGTTCCGCGCTCAAGGTCTGCGCCTGGCTGTTGATGATCTAGGGTCGGGATTCGCCAGCCTGAACCACATCCTGCGCCTCGAACCGGACCTGATCAAGCTTGACCGGTCGATCACGCGTGAGATCGACCGCCACCGACCGACGCGCGCGCTCGCAGCTGCGCTCACGAGCTTCGCGATGGAGACCGGCATGCTCCTCGTCGCCGAAGGAATCGAGACCACCATGCAGCGATCGCTGCTCACGGCGCTTGGAATCTCACTGGGCCAGGGGTATCTGTTCGGCAAGCCGCAACCCCCAGATGACCCGCAGCAGCTGTCCGGAGCGGCCGCTTCCCGCCAACCTCAACCGGCAGTTGCGCTCGTGGAGCCGGCAGCGAGAACGCGCTGCGCTTCGGTGGCGAGCTCGCGCCACTGATCCAGACGCGACCTGACTCCGAGCCGGTCAACGAACGCCAGATCGAGCAGCGGTGGGGGTGGTGTTTGCTCGTCCGGGCTGTGGCGCGCCTCGTGAGCGAGCGCGTCCGCGATGTGGACCGCTCCGACGGCGTCAAGCACGAGACTCGGCACCGCGCCTGGGTCGTGGTGATGGGCGACGGCCTCCACGACGCCCTCCGGAAGCCCCCAAAGCGACAGCAGGTACGCTCCCGTTTGAGCGTGGGTGATGCCCTGCAGCTCCTGCTCGACGAGATGCAGCGGCAGTTCGCGACTTCGCGCCTCTTCGATCCGGGCCTGCCATTGATGCCGGTCATCGGCGATCGAGATGAGCTGGCCGATGTCGTGCAGTAGCGCGGCGGTGATCGCGTCCTGTTGCGCGGCGCCGGCGGGAAGGATCGCGGCGGCGATCCGCGCGCTGAGCGTGGCGTGGCGCTGGAACTCCTCGATCGAGAATCCTTGCAGCCCCTCGGGCGCGAGCTTGGTGAACGCCTCTGTGGAGAGCGTCAGCGTTTTGATCGTGTCGGCTCCCAGGAACACGACGGCGTCTCGTACCCGGCTTACGTTGCGCCCGACCCCGAAGAACGCGGAGTTCGCGAGCTGCAGCAGCTTCGCCGTCATCGCCGTATCACGCTCGATCACCGCGGCGATGTCCTCAGGACCGCTCCCCGGTTTGGCGAGCAAGCGTGTGATCTCCATGTACAGACCCGGGCACGAAGGGAGCGTCGTTGCCGCCGTCGCAACCCGGAACTGCTCGGCGTGCTCGGTTAGCTCGTGCAACGCGCACGATCGCTCGACGACGAGACCGAGATCGTCGACGTTGCACGGCTTGGCGAGGATCCGGTGTGCGACCGTCGCAGCGTGCGTGATGCTCGCGGTGTTCGCGTACCCGGAGAGCACGATCCGGATCGTTGTCGGATAGCGCTCCTGCACGAGCGTGAGCAGCTCCGCGCCGTCCATCCCCGGCATCTGAATGTCGGAGACGATCACATCGGCAGGATCGGCCTCAAGCGCGGCGAGCGCCGCCGCTCCCCCGGTCACGAACCGCATCCTCCACAGCCGGCGGTAGCGGCGCAGCGCGTCACGGAGACCGTCGAGCACATCGACCTCGTCGTCGACGAACAGCACGCGCTTAGGCGGCCGGGCCGCAGCCCCACCATCATCCCCCACGCAGTTATCCGCCGACACAGGCAACCTCAACCACACTCAATGTAGTCGGCGGGGGTGCATGGCGCCTTGAGCGCGCAGCTCGCAAGGACCCGCTCCGCGTCCAGCATGCGTGCCACCCCGCGAGATATGTGGCGTCCTACGCTCATGCAAGCGCGCGGATCTGCCGAATAGTCTGTTGACGTGAGCGATCCGCGACCTGCTCTGCCTCTGGAGTTCCCCTCGTTCGATCAGATCGCGCTGATGTGTGCGCACGGTGTGGTTGCGAATCGCGACGAGAGGATCTTCTTCAAGGATCGCGACGGGCGGTTCTTGCTCGTGAGCGCGGGCTGGCTAGCGGCCGAGGGGCAGGGGCGGGCGCTTGGTGAGGTGGTCGGCAAGACCGATTGCGAGATCTTCGGTTCAGCTCACGCCGCGTCCAAGGACGAGCGGCGGATGTTGGAGACGGGAGAACCGATCATCGCCAAGTGCGAGCGCCAGACGCTCGATGATCGACCCGATTCGTGGGTCTCGACGACGATGCTGCCGCTACGCGACGCGGACGGGAACATAATCGGCCTCAGGGGGTACGCTCGCGATGTCGGCGACGAGGTGAAGCGCGAGGAGGCCCTCCGGCGTCACGCCGACGGGCAAGAGGAGATCGCCGACCTCGGCCGGCTCGCGCTCAAGGGCGCGCCGCTGGATGAGCTCTTTGATCACGCGGTCGATGCCGCGTGGCGGACCCTCTCCTCCGACGGCGCTTGGATTGTTGAGTTCTCCACAGAGAACTCAGACCCGATTCTCAGAGCGCAGGTCGGGTCGCGTCATGAGCTCACTCGTGAGTGGATCGCCGACGAACCGCGTCTGCGATCAACCGTCGCGACGCACTCCAACGGGCACATCGTCGTCGAGGACTCCGAGCAGGACCAGCGCCTGCTAGCGTCAGGACGACGGCATGCTCGCGACAGCATCGCTGTGCTCGTCGGTGATCCAGGCTCGCCGTTCGGTCAGCTCGAGGTCGCGTTTGACAAAGCCAGCGACGCGCCATCCGGTTCTCGTGCGTTCCTCAACGCCCTCGCGAGTGTCCTGGGCGAAGCGATTCAGAGCCGCCGTGCGCGGGAGATGATCAAACGCCAGAGCGATTCGCTTGCGGCGATGGCCCACAGCCTCCGTGGCCTGGTGAGCGAGAAGGAGCGTCTGATCGAGCAGATCCCTGGCGTCGTGATGATCTTTGATGCCTATCCCGACGGCTCGCGGAGGTACCTGTACGTCAGTCCGCGGAGCGCGACGGTTCTCGGCGTCGAGCCCGGCGAGTTCCTCGAGGATCCGCATTGTTTCACCAAGCACGTACACGTCGAGGATCAAGAGCTGCGGTGGGCGGCGATTGGCGGACCAGCAGCCGCCGGTCGGGATCCGCTACCGGCCGAGCTGCGATGGTTTCGCCCGAACGGCAACGAGATCTGGTTGCGCGAAGAGGCAGCGATCATCCACACCGACGGTCGGGCTCACCGCTTCCAGGCAGTCCTGTTCGACATCACGGCGGCCAAGCAGGCTGAAAGCTCACGCAAGCGGCTGGAGCTCGATCTGCGCCTCGCGCAGAAGCTCGAGGCGGTCGGTCAGCTTGCCGCCGGCATCGCGCACGAGATCAACACGCCGGTGCAGTTCATCGGCGACTCGATCAGATTCCTCAAAGAGGCAAACGAGGAGCTCATGGCGCTCACGAGCGTGTACCACGATCTGCTCCACTCCACGGAGCCGATCGACCAAGCTGAACGGCAGCGCCTCGCTCTCGTCGCCGAGGAGGAGTCCGATCTGGATTACCTGGCCACACGCGTGCCCGCGGCGTTCGAGCGGGCGATGGACGGAGTCGAGCGTGTCGCGTTGATCGTGCGCGCAATGCGTCAGTTCGCGCACCCCTCCACCGAGCGCAGCCCGATTGACATCAACGAGGGCATCCGAACGACGCTGATCGTGTCGAAGAACGAGTACAAGTACGTGGCGGACATCGAGCTCGACCTGGGAGAGCTGCCGCTCGTGATGGCCAACGCCGGCGACCTCAACCAAGTGTTCCTCAACCTGATCGTCAACGCAGCCCACGCGATCGAGACTGCGGGCCAGGGGCCGGATGAGCGAGGCAAGATCACCCTGCGCACACGCGCCGATGAGCCAGGCGTGCTGATCACCGTCAGCGACAATGGCTGTGGAATCCCAGCCGAGATCGCCGACCGGATATTCGATCCGTTCTTCACCACCAAACCGGTCGGACGCGGCACCGGGCAGGGCCTCGCGATCGCCCACACGATCATTGTCGAGCGACACCAAGGAACCATTCACCTCGAACCCACTCCCGGCGGGGGCGCAACATTCCGGATTCGGCTCCCCCTCAACCACAACCAAGCCGACAGCGAGAACGACACAGCAACCTGATCGCGATCACTGGCGATCACGGCAAACCGCAAAGCGGACACGTCCGCGCCGGGGCTACAACGCGTGGTCGCCTCCCGCAGCCCCCTTGAGCCAATTGAAAGGGGCGGCCTCGGACGCGATATCCGATGTCCGATGTCGGGGTCGTCTGAGTAACGGCGGTAAAACGGCCAACAATTCATCCACTAACGCATGTTAGAAGCAAGACGCGGATCCAACGTGGCCAGCGGGTCGCCGCCTCCCGCGAAGTTCGTCCTCAGGGCGACGCCGCTCGAGCGCATCTGCTTGAAGTCAGGAGGAGCCGTCTCGTCGAGCGACCGTGCGGGATGGCGGAGGTTCTCCTACGCTGAGGGCTCGACAGCGGGCCAGTCGAGCTGGCCGGCGAGCTCGTCGGCGCCGAGGTCGATCAGGCCGCTGCGCGCGATCGGCTCGTAGCGCTCACCGTTTCGTGCGAGCCACCGGACGGTCTGCTCGGCGGGGTCGACGATCAGCAGCTCGTCGACCTCGTGGGCTGCGTAGAACGGGAGCTTGTCCCAGGTCTCGTCTCCGGGTGAGAGGATCTCGATCGCGAGCGCGACGGTCGGGTAATACAGCTCGTCGGGGCCGGGGCGGAGCAGGCCGGCGTCGGGGATCCGGTAGTCGTCACGGTGGCCGAGGTTGAAGTCTCCGAGCGCTGTCAGGCCGGCGGCGTCGGCGTGTACGCCGAGCAGGCGGAGCAGCTGCGCTTGGAGCTTTGCGTGGCGGCCGTGCGGGGCGGGGTTCACGTGCAGGACACCCTGCCACACCTCGTCGCGTCGATCGGCGCCCCAGCGCCGGCGGCGCTCGAGTAGGACCTCGAACTCGGCAGGGGCGGGATCTGACAGCAGCGCGCGCATCCCCGAAGCGTACCTACGGTCGGTCGTTGCGCTCAATGCTTCTTCTAAACATGCTTAGTGGAAGTACATCCGTCGTGGGCTTCCACTAACGTGTGCGGCCGCCGGGGCGTAGCCTCGGAAATCTGCTTCCACTAACAGGAGGGGCCGTGCCCCACGCGGGATCGCATGCGGATGTGAGCGTCGACGCGGTGCTCGCCGGCTACGAGAGCTGGGTAAAGAGCCAGCCGCTGGCCGCCCGGTCGCGCGAGGCTTACCTGGCGCAGGTCCGGGAGTTCGTGACGTGGCTGGCGGGGTCCGAGCATGGCGGGCAGGCTCTGGCTGATCCGCATGTCCGTGATTGGGCGGTACGCGACTACAAGCGCTTCGTGAAGACGACGAAGCGGTGGGGGCCGGCGTCGGTGAATCAGGCGCTGGCGGCGATCGACAACTTCTACCGCTCGCTCGGCGCGGGGCGACCCGAGGTCGCGCGGGAGGAGCTCGCGCAAACGGCACCGCGCGCGCTCAGCGAGGCCGAACAGCGCGCGTTCCTGCGCTTCGTTGAGGCCGACCCGTCAGCTCGTGACCGCGCGATCGCGACGGTGTTCTTCTACGCCGGGCTGCGCCTCTCCGAGCTCGCCGCCCTGGACGTGAGCGACATCGCGGTGTCGGCCCGTCGCGGGCGCGTCAAGATCCGGGAGGGGAAGGGTGACGCGTACCGCGAGGTGCCGCTCAACAGCCCGTGCCGCCACGCGCTGGATGATTGGGTCGCCGCCCGCCAAGATCAGCTCGCCGCCCGCGCTGAGGCCGCTGACGGCGGGGATGCACGGAAGCTGCCAGAGGAGCCCTCGGCGCTGTGGCTGTCGCGGTCAGGGACGCGGATGAGTACCCGCGCGGTCGACCTGGTCATCCGTCGATTGGCCGCCGAGGCTGGCCTGGAGCTCTCTGCGCATGTCCTGCGGCACACGTGCGTCACGAACCTGATCCGTTCCGGTGCGGATGTCGTGCTGGTCGCCGAGATCGCTGGTCACCGTCGCTTGGACACGACGCGCCGCTACAGCCTGCCCTCGCAGGCCGACAAGGACGCCGCTCTCGAAGCGGTTGTGGTTGAGACGTGAGGACTTGACGTCCAACAGCAGGGGTCTGACGGGCGTGTCCAGCGGTCCCAGCGGCGGCCTGCCGTCAGAGGAGGTGGCGCGCTTGTCGAGCCGGCCCGGGGAGGTCGCCCGCAGCGACCTCGCCGTGCATTTCGCGTTCTCGCTGGAGGACTTGCGCTGGCTTCGCAGCCACCGCGGCGCTGGCGAGCGGATCGGCCTGGCCGTCCATCTGGCCGCGCTGCGGTTCCTGGGATTCATCCCTGCCGAGCTCTCGGACGCGCCGCGTGAGGTCGCTCGGCATGTGGGCGACCAGATCGGCGTGGCCGCGGCGACGTTCAGGCGCTACGCGCGGGAGGTTGATGGTCGAACCCGCCGCCGTCACGTCGCCGATGTGATCGAGCACGCCGGCTGGCGAACATGCGGGCCGGCCGACTGGAGCGCGCTCGCGGGGTGGCTGACCGAGCGGGCGCTCGAACACGACACGCCCAGCATCCTGTTCGGGCAGGCCCTTGACCAGCTGCGGGCCGAGCGGATCGTACGGCCCGGCTTGGACCGGCTAATGCGAACCGTGTCGACGGCCAGAGCCGACGCCCGCAAGGAGATCCGCCGGCGTATGGACCCCGAGCTCACGCCGGAGCGCTGCGACGAGCTCGACGAGCTGCTCGTCACCGACCCGACGTTGGGTGTGGCTCGGCTGGTGTGGCTGGGCGCCGGCGCGACATCCGCTTCCAGCGACGCGGCAAAGACCGAGGTCGCCAAGCTTGCCTACCTCGAGGCTCTCGGCGCGGATCGCCTCGATCTGAGCGCGATCGCACCCGAGCGGCTGCGGCAGCTCGCGATCGTCGCGAGGCGCTCGACTCCGCGGGCGCTGCGCCTGATGGACCCTGAGCGTCGGCACCCGATTCTGCTCGCGGCGCTGGCCGCGGCGCACACCGAGATCGTCGATGAGACGGTCCGCGTGTTCGACATGATGCTCAGCTCCACCGACGCCAACGCCCGCGACGAGGTCGCCAAGCGCCAGCTCGACGCGCTCCACGCGAACCTCGATCGTCTCGAGCTGCTGGACGACATCCTCGACGTCGTCCTCGACCCAGACCTCGACGACAGCGAGGTCGGCGGCGCCGTTCGCGGCCTGGGCCCGCAGCGACTCGCGAACGCGGTCCGCGGCCCGCAGGAGCGCCCACCCCGTGACGGTGGGCACCTGGAGCTGATGGAAGCCCGCTTCTCGCACGTGCGGTCGTTCGCTCCGCAGATCCTCGGCGTGCTCACGTTCGCGGCGAGCGTCGCGCCCAGCGGGATCCTCGGCGCCGTCCAGCTGCTCCAGAGGATGAACGTGGAGGGCCGCCGTCACGTCCCCGACGACGCGCCGCTCGAGTTCATCTCGTCGCGCTGGCGGCCGTGCCTCGATGCCGCCCGCGACGCCGGGAACGAGAACCTGTTCAAGCATTACTGGGAGCTGTGCGTGCTGCTCGCGCTGCAAGCCGGGCTGCGCTCCGGCGAGATCTGGGTCAAAGGGTCCCGGCGTTACGCCAACCCGGCTTCCTACCTGATCGCACCCGAGGTGTGGGAGCGCGACCGGGCTGAGCTGCTCAAGCTGACCGGCAAGCCCGCCACGTTCGACGAGCGCCTGGTCGAGATCGAGGCGGAGATGGCCCGCTACCTCGACGACCTCGAGGCGCTGCTCGCCGACCCGACGGGCCGGTCAGCATCGACGACGCCGGCGAGCTGCACCTGCGTCCGCTCGCCGCCGAGGCGATCGACCCCGCAGTCCTGGTGCAGCGCGACGGCGTTATCGCGCGCCTCCCGATCGTCCCGCTGACGGAGGTGCTGATCAAGACCGACGGCGAGATCCACTGGTCGCGTCATTTCACGCACGCCGCTGGCGGGAGCCCCTGCCACCCGCCGTTGGAGCACCAGCGCAACCTCTACGCCGCCCTCCTCGCGCAAGCCTGCAACTTCGGCAGCACCCGCATGGCCGAGCTGACCGGGATCCCGGCCGACACGATCGACTGGACCACCCAGTGGTACCTCCGCGAAGAGACGCTCAGGGCCGCGAACACCGACGTCGTCAACGCCCACTACCGCCACACCCTCGCTCAACTCCTCGGCGACGGCACGCTGTCCTCCTCCGACGGCCTGCGCCTCCCGATGCGCGGCAAGTCCCTCACCGGCCGGGCGCTCTCCAGATACTTCGTTCACGAGGGGCCTCACGAGCTACACCCACGTCTCCGACCAGCACTCGACGTTCGGCACCCAGATCATCGTCTCCACCGAGCGCGACGCGACGTTCACGCTCGATGAGATCCTCGGCAACACGACCGTGCTGCCGCTACTCGAGCACACGACCGACAGCCACGGCCAGACGCTCGCCACGTTCGCGATGTTCGACCTCGTCGACAAGCGGCTCTCGCCGCGGATCGCGAAACTGACCGAGAAACAGCTCCACCGGCCGCGCCCGGCTAGCCACTACAAGGCATGGCCACGGGCGGGTCCGCTGCTCAAGCACCACGCCCAGATCGACCTGATCGACGCGCAGTGGGACGACCTGCTGCGAATCGGCGCCTCGCTCAAACAGGGCTACGTCTCCGCCGCGCTGCTGATCGCCAAGCTTCAAGCCGGCTCCCGCCAACATCCGCTATCCAAGGCGATGCTGGAAGTACGGGAAGCTGCTACGCACACTCCACGCGCTGCGCTGGTTCACCGACGAGGCGTTCCGCCGCCGGATCGGCCGGCAGCTCAACCGCGGCGAGGCGCTCAACGACCTACGCCGCTTCATCTTCTTCGCCAACCGCGGCACCGTCCGCTACTCCGACCACGAAGACCAGACGACCGAGGCGCACTGCCACACCCTCGTCGTCAACACCTGCATCCTCTCCACCACCGGCTACCTCCAAGACGCCGTGCACGCCGAACGCGCCGACGGGCGCCCCGTCAGCGACGAAGCGATCGCCAACCTCAGCCCCGGCCAGTTCGAGACGATCAACCCCTACGGCACCCTTACGTTCGACATCCCAGGCGTCCTCGGGCGGCCCCGCAGACCACCAGTCGCCTCTAACGCGCGTTAGTGGATGAATTGTTGGGCCGTTTCACCGACTTTACTCAGACGACCCCCTCAGCCCGGCCGAGACCACATTCCGCCCCGCGAGGCGCTCGGAGATGGCCACCCGCTCGCGTCCCACCCGGGGCGCGAGCGGGCCCGAGCCAGCCCCGTTGCTTTCAGTCAAGCCCGCCACGGGCGTTCTGACGCGCCAGGCCCGACGGTCGCAATGAAACAGTGCGGCCGCGGCGAGAGGTTCAGGGGCCCCTGCGTTCGCGGCCGTGGTCGAGTGAGGTTCGCGTTGCCAGGTTCGCTGTCGCTTGAGTCGAGCAGCGGAAGAGACGCGTCTCCGTTCTACGCCCGCGGCTCGTCTGCCCCGGCTTAGACCGGTTTCTGTACCAACAATGCGCTGACCCGCTGTTGCCGGTTTCCGGCGTATCTTGGCTGTACCCCTCCGACGGCCTCACGAGCAGCGCGGTTCAACGGGACCCGCCGATACTCATCGCGCTTGGCCTGCCGGACCACCACCTCGCCCGTGCGGGCTGTCAGCGACACATCCTCGGCGTCGAGCGCCGCGCACTCGCTGACCCGAACTGCCGTGTTGGACAAGACCGTGGCGATCGCCGCGTCGCGCGCCGAGCCGCGCCGCTCGACCGCGCGCAGCAGCTCGATCTGCTCACGACGCCCCAGTGCGCGCGGCGCGAGCGTCCCCAACTCCAGCCGCTCGACCACGGGCGGGTCGAGCCCGCGCGAGCGGTACAGCGTGTCGATCGCCGCGAGCTCCAGATTCACCGTCGCGGGTGCCGCCCGCGCGCGCAATCTCCCGCGCTTGAAATCCCGCAGCGCGTGCGCGCCCGCCAGCCGGTCGCCCAACGGATCGCCGCGGACGTCGCCTGCTGCGAGGAACGCCACGAACGACCTCACCGCGCGCAGATACGCGCGCCGGCTCGCGGAGCTCAGCGCCTGACGATCAAGCCACTCCTCATAGCCGACCAGCACCGCCGGCCCGTCGGACGCGACGACCGAGCCTCCCTGCGCGGGACGCTTCTTGTTATCGGAACCCACATCACGACTCTACACGCCGCGCCGCGGCCCGTTATCGGAACCAAAGGCCACTCTCGGGTTCCGATAACGAGTATTACCAGAACAAGAAAGATCGTGTCCGTTACCGGCACGCAGTTTCCGGGACTGCGTTACGGCACGTTTGGCGGTGCCGTGGCGTGGGTGTTTCGCGTGTGTGATCTCTGGCAGTGTCTGATCAGCAACCTCCAGCGCTATTCGGTATCCGACCGAGGACAGGCTCGAACCCGCCTATGGCGAATACGGGGGCTCTTGGATCGCCCGCCGCCAGCCCTGCCTTCGTACTGGCGCAGGCATTTGTGCCCACGGCGTCCGCGTGGCTCACCTATGTCCGGCACCGGTAGCGCGAGACCGGTTCGGCGCCGTCGACGTCATGACCGCTTCGCTGCAGACGGGTGACGCGCTGAGCGGCGCAGCGTACACCTCATCATCGGCGTGAACTGAGCTAAGCCTTCGGCGCGACAGGAGGGTCCGGCGGCGGCTGTACCGAGCAGATGGGGTCATCAGGTCCTGAGCACTCGATCCGGTTGTATGAATCGTCCGATCCGTCAACCCCGTCGATCTCACCATCCGCTGCGCCACCATCCACCGAAACCTCTGTCATCCACGTACCACCGCCGCTGGGGTAGGTGAAGACGACGTTGCAATACTCGGTTCCTTCGTAGCCTGGCGCCGAGCAAGCCGTAGCGTCGACCGTCGGCGTCCCTTTGTATGGGTCCGACAGCAGGGACTGGATGCTTGCGGTCAGGCGCCCGGCTGGAGTGGCGGGCACCGCCGGAGCACCGCCTGCCCCGCTCCCGCCGTTGATCCCAAGCGCCGACACGATCGCGCCGAGGATCAACGCCACAACGAATATCGGTCCACAGCCACTCCCCCCGACGCGACCGCTAACCCCGACGCGAACCGGCCCGATCCGGCTACCAACTCCAACTCTCATGGTCGTTGCACCCTACCGCGGGAGGGTAGACGCGGGACACCCGAACGATAGGCGTCTCTCAAGGCTGTCAGCCAGCCCGCGTCATGGCGTCATGGAGCGGGCGTCCGACGTGGGGTACGACGAGAACGCTCGCATGCCCGGCATCGAGAAACGCCTCGCCGTCCACGCCCAGTTCTACAGTCGCATCGGGTTCGCGCACCGCTACGAACCGCTCACCGGCGAAGAACGTTCAGGAGGTCGACGAGCTGCGCGATCGTGGCGCTCAGCACGTTGGCGATCGCGATCACGACCGGGACGTGGATCACGATCGGCCCGAAGCTCTTGACCCCGTGCGAGACCGCCTCGCTCGTGACCCGGCTGACCTGCTCGACGGCCTCGACGAGCAAGCCGTGCTCGGTCGGGTCCGAGAGGTCATTGACGTTGACCTGCTCGGCGATCAACCGGTCAAGCTCCTCGCGGGCGGCGAGCTCGGGTCTCCCGATCTCGCGCGCGAGCGCGCGGGCGAGCAACAGCAGCGTCGAGAGCGCGTCAGCGGCCAACAGCGCGAGCGGTCGCTGAACGAGCTCGTCGACGTCGTCTGAGACCAGGTACAGCTCCGCGCGATCGGCTTCTTGTTGCAGCACGATCAGGTCAACGGCCGCCAGGCCGAGCGTGCCCGCAACACTGTCGACGCTGAACGGGCCGCGGCGGCGCTCACGCTCGACCGGGCCGCTGTCAACGCGCGTCCAGGCCGCGTCGAGCAGCTCCTCATAGATCGCTTGCCTCGGCCGCGGCTCGGTCATGGCGTTCAGGGTACGCGGGGCCCGGCTTAGCGCCGAATCCCGTTCCGTTGCTCCCCCTCTCGTGCGCCTAAACCGTGCCCTCAGCGCGGGGGGGCCCGTCCCCTCATCCGTCGGCCCTTCTGGACCAGCGCCGGTGCTGAAACAAATTACTAGCAGCTACGAGATGCGATGCGATGAGACGCGATGAAATGAGATAGAGATTAGTTGACGCGATGCGATGAGATCGGTTATACTGAGAGGCATGAGCGAACTGGCATCCCGTGAAGAACCCGCAACAGCAGCGTCTGGCCAGCCGGCGTGCCGGTGGTCCGAGGACGGGCACCAGTGCACCCGGCCGCCAGCGGCACGGCGCGGGACGAGAGGCCCGGCGCCGGTCTATTGCGAGCAGGCGGATGGCCCTGGGCGGCCGGTGCACAACCCGCTGAACGCGTGGCGGGCGAAGACCCGGCCCGGTGAGGCTCTGCAGGAGGACAGCCAGGCCGGTCGTGCGCCGGTCGCCGAGGCGGTCAAGACCGCGGGCAGCGCCCTGAACCGGGCCGAGCAGCTGGCCACCGCGCTGCGCGAAACCGCTGAGCAGCTGAGCGAGGCGGTCGCGACCGCCGGGGACCCTGACGCGGCGGCCGCGCAGATCTCGGCGCAGGTCGCCGACGCTGAGGAGCTCGCGGGGGAGGCGCGGGCGGCGGCCGCGCGGGAGAAGGCAGCCCGGCTGGCGGCCGAGCATCGCGCCGAGGAAGCCAATCGGATGGCCGAGGAGATGGCCGGGCACGCCGAGGCGGCCCAGGCCGATACTGAGGCCGCCCGCGCTGAGGCCAGCACGGCACGTTCCGAACTCCAGCGCACCCGCGACGAGACGGCCCAGGCGATCGAGGCGGTACAGGAAGCCGCCCGGACCGAGGTTGCGGAGGCCGCCCGCGATGCTGAGGTTCGTGTCGCCGAGGCCGGGCAGCAGGCCAGGGTCCGGATCGACCAGGCGCAAACCGAGGCTGAGACTCAGGTACGCGCCGCCGGGGCCGCCCGCGACCAGGCACGCGAGCAGGCCAACCAGCACCAGGAAGCCGCTCGGGACGCCGAGCGGCGCGCCGCCGCGGCCGAGGCGCGCGCCGAGGACGCACGCGCGGAGACCACGCGCGCCCGAGAGGACGCCGCGCGCGAACTCGACCAGCTCCGCGCCGACGCCACCCGCGAACGGGACGAGCTGCGCGAGCTGCTCGACGACCGCGCGCGGATGCTGACGGAGGGCCGCGACGAGCAGCGCCAGCGCGCCGAGCGCGCCGAGCACGAACTCGCCCAGGCGCGCGGCGAGCTAGCGCAGCTTCGCGCCGGTACCAGGAACGACGCGACACAGGAGAGCGCCGCGGCCGCAGGCGGTGAAACGCAGCGCCGCCGCCGCGGCGGCAGCAAGGAGGCGGGCAGTGACTAACCGCACCGCGATCGAGTGGACGAGCCCCGCTCGACGACAAACAGCGCCCGACGGTCCTGAGACACTATGCGACGTGTCGCTGAACACCCTCACTCACGCGCGACATGTCGCGCGAGGCCTTCGTCGGCATGATCTTGCAAAGCGGCCCCGCACCGGTTGGAGCCGGCCGGGGCCTGACACCGAGGAGGTAACCCTCGATGCTCGCTCACCCTAACCCACCTTCCTCCCCGCCGCCCGACACCCAGCCGCTCGACGGGCTGGTCCGCACCCACTGGTCACTCGCTGTCTGCGTGGCCTGTGGCCACGAGCAACCGCGCGGCGAGCACAGCCACGCCAGCTGCCGCTGCGGCGCGCAGCTGCGCACCTTCCCGCTCTACCGCCAGCTGCGGGCCGAATCATGACCGCCCAGGTGGACTGCTACGCCGACTGGGTAGCTGAGCGGGAAGCGAATCCCGCGCTCCGTGCCCGGCAAGACACGACGGTGCTCAAGGCGCTGCGCCTGCAGGTGATGATGCGCGACCCTGCGGGCGTTCGCACGAGCGTGATCGCCGCCTACATGGGCTGCGCTGGTCCGTGCGTTGACCATGTCCTGCTCGAGTTGCACGAGAAGGGCCTCGTCGTCGCGACCGGCATCCCCGATGATCCGGTCCCGTTCGACGCGATCCTCTGGCGACTCGAACTCGCGATCGTGGCGCGGCTCGGGGAGCATCGGCCGTGAGCGCCCGCGACACGTCGCCCGGATCCCGCGGACAAGCTCGATGCGACACGTCGTCGTCCTCCCTCCCGGCCCGTGAGAGCGCCAAACTCGCCGCCGCGACGTCGCCGATCACGCGCACCACGGGCGCGGGGAGCTCGTCAGAGCGCAAACCGGCCGGGTCACGTGCGGGGCGGAGCGTTGTAAGGCGCTCTGAGCCGCCCGCCGAGGCGGCCCCGACCAATCCATCATCCGCAACCGGTAGCTCGGCGCCGGCGTCGGCGTCGACGGGCGACACGTCGCTGCTCGAGCATGAGCAGCCCGGGGTGCGCGAGCTTGTGCTTGCCGCGCTGTCGCCCAGCGACAAGCGGCTGTTGCTTGAGGGCGGCACTCCTCGGCATGAGCTGAGCAGCTCGTCCGGGCCGCTGCGGCCGGAGGTGACGCTGCGGCGGCGGGAGATCCTCGTCAGCCAGTACACGCCGGCAGCGTGGCGCTCGCATCTTGCCTGGCACTCCTACTGGGATCGGCACGGCGGCTTCGGCGGGGCGAATCTCGACGACGAGCAGTTGATGGCCGCCTCTCCGCCGACCCCGAGCTCCGACCATCGCAAGGTCCGGTTGACGTGGGGGCAGGCGCGCACGTGGGTCCGCGAGGACACCGCCCAGCAGGAGTGCCAGTCGAGGGCCTCGCGCGACACGTCGCGCACGCCTCGAGTCGCCGCGCGGGCGGGGTTGTCGTCCCGGACGCGGCACGACCTGGACCGCGCCGCCCAGCAGCTGCGCGACCGGTTCGCGTACCGGCCCTCCCGCCGCGCGCTGGCGGACGCGAAGTGGGCCTGGACGGACGCGGCCGCACAGGGGTGCGAGGTCTCGATCCGCGAGGTGCTCGCTGACGCTGCGTGCGCCAGCATCGACGTCGACGCGGTGCAGCGGCGATCGCGTGCCGTGCTCGAGGTCGCACACGGGCTGCTCGGCGGCGACACGTCGCTCCCGCCGGCGTCGGCGACGCACGCGACACGTCGCCTGGATCCGCACGCTACGGGCGGGTGCGCGTGGTGCCCAAAGCCAATGCCGCCGGGCGTTCGCCCAGAGGCGAAGTTCTGCTCGAAGCGGTGCCGGCAGGCCGCGTCTCGTGCCAGGCTGAAGACCCAACCCGCCCGGTCTCCCTCCCCGCCGCCCGAGACGTGCGCGTGGTGCCCGGGGCCGATGCCGAAGGGTGTGCGCCCCGAGGCGCGCTTCTGCTCGAAGCGCTGTCGGCAGGCCGCGTCCCGCTTTGACCTGGCGGTGCAGCGAGCCTTGCGGCCGGCCGGCGGCGCGGCGGGCCCTGGCGACGCGTCGCCGCCACGGGGACAGCGACCTCGCTGCGATCAACTGCGTGACGGGCCGCTCGAGCTGCGAGCGCGGACGGTCGAGCTCGTCGACGCGTTCCTGGCCGTCGAGCGGGAGTGCTTTGGCGCGTGGTGTGTGCTGTTTGACCGTCGCGGCACGCTCGACCCCGATGCCGTGGTCGCGTCTCAGGATCGCGTGCACGCCGCGGCTGAGCGGTTGCGGTCGTGGTGCGCCAATCCGGATCTGCGGAAGGTTGCCGAGCTCGACGCGACACGTCGCGCCTGCAGCCCCTCGTCGAGGCCGTGCGCGAGTCGCCCGGCGCCGGAGGGCGCGCAGGCATCGCGGGCGATGCGGTTCGGCTACGCTGACCCGCCCTACCCTGGGAAGTCGCGCGTGTATCGCGACCATCCCGACTACGCCGGCGAGGTCGACCACGCCGCGCTGATCAGCCGGCTGATCACCGAGTTTCCCGACGGGTGGGCGCTGTCTACCTCAGCGCAAGCGCTCCAGGACATCCTCGCGCTGTGCCCGCCTGGGGTGCGGGTGTGCTCCTGGCATCGGCCGGTGCGTCGCACCCGCTCGCGGCGACCGCTCTCGGCCTGGGAGCCGCTGATCGTGTGCGGTGGCCGGGAGCTGCCCGCCGCCAGGCCGCAGACGGTCACCGACGCGCTGGAGTACCGCGGCCGGTTCCGTGCCTTCCCCGGCGCGATCACCGGGATGAAAGCGCCGCAGTACGCCGCCTGGGCGTTCGCGCAGCTCGGCATGAGAGCTGGTGATGAGCTCGTCGACCTGTTCCCCGGATCGGGCGCGGTCAGCGAGGCGTGGCGGCGCTACACCGCCGCGGCGCCAAACGACACGTCGTCGCCGCCGGCGGCCGCCGGCGCCCCGGTGAGCGCGGGCGACGTGTCGCCGACGCCGGCGATCACGGAGGTCCTGAGCGACGCGTCGCGGGGATCCTCGCGCGGCTCGCCGGGCGACGTCGGGCGCGACCCGTCGCCCGCGCCGCCCGCCACAAGCGGCTCGGTGGTGGGCGAGGTGTCGCAGTGCTTGGAGTGCTTTGGCTACAGCGAGCCGTGCGCTGCGTGTGTCGCGGCGGCTGGCGATCCGCGCCCCGAGGAGTTCGCGGTGAGAGTTGCCGGTATCCCCGGCGGGCAGGTTGACGGCACGCGGCGGTGCGGCTGCGGGCGCGTGTATGGCACCTACCACGCCGGGTCGCTCCTGTGCTTCGTGATGCAGGCGCCGGGCCGCCGGCAGGTCAACGCGTGCGTGCGCTGCGGCGCGCAGCTGGCAGCCACGACCACGACGGACTGCACGCCGCCGGCCACCGACGCGGCCGCGCCGCCCGACACGTCGCGCCAAGTGCGCAGGGCGGCGTGAGCGGCATGTCCGGGGTGACGGGTGATGTTCGCGGGTTCTACGCCGCGCTTGGCATCGAGCTGCCGGGATGGGATGTGACCGAGGCCGCGGTGTCGTGCTTCGCTGACCCTGGCGCGCACAAGCACGAGGATCGCTCGAAGTCGTGCTCGGTCAGCTTGGTCAAGCGTGGCGCATGGCATTGCCACGGGTGCGGCGCCGCGGGTGGCGCGTATGACGCCGCGATCGCGGTTGGCCGCAGCCCGCGCCAGGCGATGGATCTGCTCGTCGCGCACGACCTCGCGGAGCGCCGCCCCGCGGGCGCGCGGCCGCCAGCCGGCGTCCGTGAGCGGACCGCTGCTGCGCCGCGGGTCGCTGCTGTCCAGCCAGCGGCCGCGAGGGCGTTCGAAGTCACCGAGCGGGAGATGGCCGAGTGGCGGGAGGATCTTGAGCGGATGCGCTGGCCGTTGCGGGTGATGCGCGCAGAGCACCGTGCGCTGTGGAACCGCGAGACGCTCTTGGGGCTTGGGCTGGGGTTTGATCGTGGGCGTGTGATCTTCCCGATCCGCAACCGCGCGGGAGAGCTGCGCGGCGTGTTGCGTTACGCGCCGACGCACGAGAACGCACGGAAAATGCTCGCTGCGGCCGGTAGCGCACTGGGGCTCCTCCCCCACCCCGCTGCCGATCCCAGTGTGGACGTGTTGTTGGTGGAGGGGCCGCCGGACATGCTCGCGGCGCGCTGTGAGGGATGGAGCGCGTTCGCGGTCCCGGGCGATGACGCATGGCAACCGGAATGGGCGCGGCTGCTCGAGGGCCGCAGGGTGACGATCGTGATGGACGCCGATCAGCCGGGGCGGGCGGCGGCGGCGCGGATCGCAGCCGATCTGGCGGCGGTCGCGCTCGAGGTCCGGGTGGCAGAGTTGCACCCGGGTCGTGAGGATGGCGCGGATCTGACCGACTGGCTGGTCGCCAACCGCGACGCGAGCGCGTCGGAGCTGCGCGCACGGCTGGCGCGCAGCACCACGCTCGTCTCACCCGAGCCCTCGGCTACGCAGTTGGAGCGTGAGCGCGCGGCGGCGATGTGCGCGGCGCTTGAGCGCTGCGAACCTGTCCTCGGCGGCGCGCTCGTCCGCCAGCTCGCCGACGGGCTGCCGGTTGCCTACAACGGACTGGTCGATGCTGGTGAGAGTGAGTTGCGCGCCGCTCTCACCGCTGGCCGGGAGGCATGGCGGGCGCTTGACCAAAGCGGCGCTCGCGAGACGCTCGCGCTGACCGCCGAGCAACAGCGCGCGGCAGCGGTGCTCGCGGGCGTGCACGCCTGCATCACCGAGATCACCAGCGCTACCGGCCTCGGCACCGACGCCGCGGCCGTAGCGGACAATGCTCGTGGCCAGCTCGCCGAGCTGCATGAGCGCGCCGTGCAGGTGCAGGCCCGCGGCGCGCTCGTCGCCGACCGGCTGGATGCGTTGTCCGCGCGAGACGCCACACCCGAGCGGTGGGCGCGCACGCACGCACACGCGTTCGTCAAGGGAGTCGTTGCCCGCGAGATCCTGCACGCGCGCCAGCTCGCCCAAGGGCAGCAGAGCGGGCGCGCACGTCCACGCGAGCCCGGGGCGAGCGCGACACCGCCGGCTCAGACGGACCGTCCTGCTGCTGACGCGGACCCGTATGCCGAGGCGCGCGCAGCGTTCGCGTTGGCGGCGGCGGCGCGCCCTCCGGCAGCCCGCGCAAAAGGTGCGCCGCGCCCGGTCGCCGTCCCGGCGCGCCCCGTGCGCACGAGCGCCCCGGCGCGCTCACCACGCCCGCACCGCTAAAGCCGCCAGTGCTGCGTCGCGCACCCGGCGGGTGTGTGGCGCATCGGAGCGGTGTTACTCGTCGTCGCGGCGCTGTGCCGGTAGCTCGTCGTGCGTAGCGGTGGGCGTGCCGTTGGCTGGGCGCGTCAGCGGTGAGCGGATCGTGCCCGCCGCAGCTCCCGCGGCCGAGGCGATGTCGCGGTGCGCGAGCCCGAGTCGCCCAGCGCGGCGGATCGCGTCTTGGTACTCGACCTCGACATCACGGCGACGCCGTGCGGCACGCTCAACGCCACGCAGCGCGTCTTTGCCAAGCTCGTCCCGCACGCGCGCTTGGCCGGTCTGCTCCGCCGCCGCGATCTGCGCGAGATCGACGCCCGCGGCCATCGCTGCGCTGGCGGCGGCGACGAGCGCCTGCTGCGCCGCGGCGGCTTGTGGCTCATCGCCGGCAGTCTGCGCACGCAGCCGCTGCGCCGCCGCCGCGGCGACCGGCTCAAGCTGCTCCGGCAGCGCATCCACAACTGATGTCGCCATCACACCACCAATCCTTCCGAGTCGACCAACCTCTTACTGAGCACACGACGCACCATGCCACACGCACCGGCCAGAAACCCCGTGTGTGCGAAACCTGCACCGCGCCCTGAACGCCGCCTATGCGGACCTAGCGCGAACCTGCGCGACTGCCGCGAACCAGCACGGTCCTGCACCATTGCGCGAGAGCTGCGCAAGAACGTCCCGTCGCGCGCACACCCCAAGGGCACGAGACGAGCCGCCCGCACCAGGTGACCTAACCCCCTTCCCCGCTGCCTACGAAGCCTTGGCCGCTGGTGTGGGGCGAGAACCGGCAACGGCACGGCCCCCGGCGCGGGTGGTTGTTGGTCTGGCGGGTGAATGCGCGGGCGGGAGCGGGAAATTTCCCAGACGGGGTCTGCTGCCTCGCGCCGGGGAGGAGCAAGCTAGACGACAAGCATATGCTTATCGTGGTTTCGGACCGGGCGTGCGCTACGCTGGGCCGGTCCAATTGCTCGTCGCCCAGGGGGCGACGATCGCTGCGCTGGGCTTTCAAAACGGCAGAACGGCAAAAAACGGCATGTCTGACAGCCATCCCCCGCATCGCGATTTGGGTCGTCGCCGGCGACCGAAGCTCACCGACGGTCAGCGCAGGGTGCAGATGCAGGTCCGTCTCAGCGAGAGCGAGCGTGAGCAGCTGCGGACGATCGCGGCGCAGCAGGGCGTGAGCGTGCCGCGGCTGCTCGTCGAGGCGGCGCTGGGCGCGGGCGAGTCGCCGGCGGGGCGCCGCGCGGTGATGGGCCAGCTGTTCGAGCTTCGCAGGCTGCTGGCGACGGTCGCTAACAACGTGAACCAGCTGGCGCGGTTGGCGAATATCTCGGGGGAGGTTCCGGCGCGCAGCGATGGCGCGTTGAGGGACGTCCGGGACTTGATGGTTCGGATCGACGTTGCGCTTGACGAGCTCGCGGGGCGGCGGGCGTGATGCCGAACATCACTCGCGGCGGCCGGATGCGCGGGGTCGTCTCGTATCTCGTGGGCCCCGGGAAGCAGAACGAGCACCGCAGTCCGCACCTGGTGGCCGGCGATCCCGGGCTGATGAGCGGTTGGGGGCAGACGGCGTTGGACGGCAGGGGTGTGGCGGTCGAGATCGCCGACTATCTCGATCATCCCCGCCGCACGTTTGGGACGAAGGTCACGATCCCGGTGAAGGGGTCAGACGGCCATCATCACGGCGATCGCCGCGACGCTCACGTGTGGCACTGCTCGCTGAGCTTGCGGGCGGCGGAGGGCGAGATCTCTGACGAGCAGTGGTCGGCGATCGCCGAGGAGTTCGTGTCCGGGATGGGGTTCGCGGGGAGCGACACCGCGCCGCAGTGCCGGTGGGCGGCGATTCGTCACGGTGTCTCGAGCGGCGGGAACGATCACGTCCATCTCGTCGTGGCGATGGTCCGCGAGGACGGTTCGACGGCGCGCGTGAACCGCGACCGGCCGCGGGCACAGAAGCTCGCGGGCGAGCTCGAACGCAAGCACGGGCTGGCGGTGCTGGAGTCTCGCCAGGCCGGTTACGGCGCCCGCGGCGTGGCGCCCGCGGAACGCGAGATCTCGGCAGCGCGCGGCGAGCCGGAGCTACCTCGCGATCTCCTTGAGCGCACGGTTCGCGCGTGCGCGGCCGCGGCGCTGGACGAGGGCGAGTTCGTCCGGCGGCTACGCCTGCAAGGCGTCCGTGTCGCACCGCGCTTCGCGGTCGGGGGCAGCAGTGCCGTGACGGGCTACAAGGTTGCGCTGAGGTCGCGCGACATGCCGGCGGTCCAGCGGGGCGCGGAGCGCACCGCGCGGGAAGGCGAGCAGGCGTGGTATGGCGGGGGGCGGCTCGCGAGGGATCTCACGCTCCCGCGGCTGCGGGCGGGATGGGCTCAGTCCGCCGAGCAGACCCGCGCTGCGGTGCTCGAGTGGACCGCGGCGGCCGACGGTGATCGACGGCCGCCGGTGTCTCCGGGCCGCGAGACGCACGACGTCGTCGCCGACTCGGTCGCGCCGGCGACGGCGGAGATCGCCGAGCTGATGGCGCAGATGCGAGCGGTACCGCCAGAGGACCGGGCGACGTGGGCGCAGGTCGCCGGCCGCGCGGCCGGCGTGTTCGCCGCCTGGTCGGTCGCTGCTGAGGCGACACCCGGCCCGATCGCCGCGGCGGCGGTCGCGCTGAGCCGCTCAGCTGCGCTGCCGGCGTGGCAGGCACGGACCGCGCGGCCTGCTGTGGCTTTTCCGCGGATGGCGCCGCTGCTGATAGCCGCGGCCGTCGCGCCCGGGAACAAGACGATCGGGTGGTTCGCGCTCGTGCGGCAGCTCGACTTGCTCACGCGAGCGTTGCACGACTCGCACGTAGCGCTGGGTGACCTGCGGCGCGCGAACGAGCTCCAGGTCCTGCACTCAGTCCAGCTGCAGGCCCTCGCCGCTCGCTTCGAGAACATCGAGCCGCTCGACACGGAAGCGCTCGCGGCCCGCCAGACAGCCGCAGCCGGGCAGACCGAGCTGCGCGAGCCGAGTACGCCCGAGCCGCGCGTCGCGCCCAGCGAGCCGGTCAGACCCCGCGCGCCGCAGACGCCGCGGGCACCACAGAAGAACATCGAGCGATAAGGGAGGCAGGGCAATGGCAATGCACGAGTCCGATGGGATCGCAGAGACGTTCGACGACGCGCTACGGATCGCCGTGACGGTCGGCGTGCGCGCCGCGGAGCACCGCGTCCGAGCACGAGAGCAGGAGACACGAGCCGCGCAAGCCGAGAGCGAGCAGGCGGCACGGCAGGTGCAGCAGCGCATAGAGACCGAGCGTGCCGCCGCGGTCGCTGCGCTCGAGCAGGTCCGTCGCGATGACTGGTGGGAGACCGCGAGCGTCGAGGAGATCCAGCACGTGTGCGAGACCGCAGAGACGTGGCGGGAGGTAGAACCGCGCGCGGCCGAAGTTTCCCGCGAGATCCGAGAGCAGCTCCAGCGCCGCGGAATCGTGCCCGGCGAGGGTGACCCAGCCGCGGCGATCGACAACTCGCGTCGGTCCGAGCTCGCCGACGCGCAGGTGCTGGCCGCGGCGGGCGATCGCGCGGAAGCGCGGGAACGCGAGGATCGCGACACCCAGCCGCAGGCGCAGCCGGAGGCGGGCGTCGACGTCGACGGGCGCCTGATGGACCCGTACCGCCAGTTCCGCAATCTCTCCAGCGCGATCGATGGAGTCCGCGCGGCGCAGCTCAGCGGCGATCCAACCTCGGGATACGCTCAGGGTATTAACGAGTCGTTCAGAAACCTGGCTGCCTATTCGCACGCGCGGCTTGCGGACACGCTGACCGCAGAACAGCTCAGCGAAGCGGCGGGCATGGCTGCCAGTGAAGGGCGCCCGGATGTTGCCGCCCACCTGCAGGGGGTCGCGACGAGCCCCGAGCAGGATGCCATCGCCCAGCGCAATCAAGACCAGCTTCTCGCCGCAGACGCGGTGTCGGCTGCGGAAGCGTTCGGCGAACCCCCCGCGTCAGAGACCGACGCGCGCGCCGGCGTCGACGCGCCCGCGGACGCCGTCCAGGCGCGTGACCTCGCCGACGTCAGCCAGGCGCTACCGCCCGAGGACGCCGTCGCGCGAGGCGCCGCGCGGGCGCGCGAGAAGCCAGCACGCCGCGGCAGCCACCAGCGCGGAATACGGCGCGAGGAGCGTGGGCTATGAGCGACATGTCCCCCAGCGCCGACGTTGAGCGCGCCTTTGCGCACATCACCGGGCGGGCGCGGCAAGGTGCGTTCGCGTCGCGGCTATGGAAATGGTCCGAGGAGCGATGGACGGCGGCGATCGCGCCGCTCCAGGACAACGGGCTGATCCGCTGGACGCTCGGGACGGTCGCAGACGATCCGACCGTCACCGGCGGGTGGGTGCTCGCGCCCTCCGCGGCACAGCTCGACGACGGACGGACGTCGCCGGCGCGTCTACTTGCCGCGAGTCTTCACTCAGCCCGCGGCGAAAAGGAGCCCACCATCAACAGCGCCACCACGCCCGACACCGGCTACTACGGCTCTCACGACGTGACGCCTCGGGAACGCGAGTCGTGGAATGCGGAGACCGAACCGCAGGACCTGGCCGCGGCGCGCGATGCCCTCGCCGCGGCGGAGCTCGCGCACGCCGGTCATCCCGACGTCCCGCGTGCCGGCGCGCACCAGTCTGGCCGAGCGTTCGCGGCGGACCGGCCTGTAGGCGTTCGCGGCGGTCCCGTGCGGTCGTCGGTGGAGCGGTGATGAGATGCGCGAGCGTTGTGACCATGCGAGGGTGGTGGAGCGGAGATGGCGGCTAGGCGACAGGCGCGGAAGGGCTATAACCCTGGGCAACTCTCACTCGATGACGCCCTCTGGGGAGCACCGGAAAACGACCGTGATGAACAGGTACGGCAGGCTGGCGATGAGCCATTGGGAGACGTACGCTCCGAATCAGTTTCGGGCGATTCCGGACAAGGAGGAGTTCTTCACGGAGCTGGGGAACGAGGCGGCGGCGCAGATCACGGAGCGAGCTCGGGGGCTGGCGGGAGCGGACCCGCCAGCGGAGGGATATCTGGAGAAGGTCGGCCGGTTGAACGCGGCGAGGTTCACGGCCCGCGAGGAGGTTCTCAGGGAGCTGATCCTGATCGAGCCCGAGACGCCGGAGGACGAGAGCGGGATCGCCGACCCGGTGGGCGAGGCGATGTGGGCGATCTGGAAGGCGGGCCAGGAGGAGGACGAGACCGAGCAGGGCTGAGCTTCACGCTGTCCTCCCAGGAGCAGCTCGCGCCGTCGGGCGCGAAGGCGCGCGTAACGGCGAACCTCGAGGCGCTGCACGTTCTCGCGGCGCTCGAGCGCGAGCAGCGCGCCGCTACGGTCGCGGAGCAGCGGACCCTCGCGCGGTGGTCGAGCTGGGGGGCGGTCCCTGCGATCTTCGACGAGGAACGCGCCGAATGGGCCGAGGAGCGCGAGCAGCTCAAGGCGCTGCTCGACGGCGAGCGGTACGCCGCGGCGCGGCGCACGACGATCAACGCGCACTACACCGATCCAGCGATGGTCCGGGAGATCTGGAAGGCGGTCGCCGCGCTCGGGTTTACCGGCGGGCGGGTGCTTGAGCCCGGCGCCGGCGCTGGCGTGTTCATCGGGCTGGCCCCCGCGAGCGCGGAGATGACCGGTGTCGAGCTTGACCGCACGACCGCCGGGATCGCGCAGGCGCTGTACCCGGATGCCAGCATCCGCGCGGAGTCGTTCGCGGCTACTCGCCTCCCGGACGGCTACTTCGACCTGGTTGTCGGGAACGTGCCGTTCGCCGACGTCGTGCTGCACGACCCGCGTCATAACCGTGGCCGGCACAGCATCCATAACCACTTCATCGTCAAGTCGCTGGCGCTGACACGGCCGGGGGGTCTGGTCGCGGTGCTCACGAGCCGCTACACGCTGGACGCCGGCAATCCGGCGGCGCGGCGGGAGATGAACGACCTCGGCGAGCTGCTCGGCGCCGTGCGGCTACCAACCGGCGCGCATCGCCGTGCTGCGGGGACTGATGCCGTCACCGACCTGGTCATCCTTCGCCGCCGCGAGCCCGGCGCCGAGGCTTCGCCGGCCGTGTGGGAGACCACGCGCGAGGTCACCGTCGACGGGCACGAGATCCGGATCAACAGCTACTACGCTGAGCATCCAGAGAACGTCCTCGGCGAGCTGGAGGTCGGGCACGGCATGTACGACGCGCAGACCTTGCACGTCCGCGGGCCCCGGGACCCGGAAGCCCTGAGCGACGCTCTCAGCGCCCGGCTGGCGGCTATCACCGCCGACGCGCGACGAGCCGGCCTCACGCTTACCGTCAGCGCCGAAGCGGGCCTGTCGTCCGGGGATGAGGCCCGTCGGACGGCGCTGGAGCCGTCTGAGGGGCTGTGGGACGGGCATATCACCGCTCAAGCTGATGGGACGTTCACGACCGTGGTCGGCGGCGCGCACGAGCCGTTCGACGTTCCACGCACAGCGCGCGTGGAGGTCCGCGAGCTGCTCGGCCTGCGTGACTGCGCACGGCGGCTGCTCGAGCAGGAAGCGGCGACCGTTGAGGACAGTGACTCGCTCGATGCGCTGCGCAGCGAGCTGCACGGCCGCTACACCACATATGCCGCGCGCTACGGGCCGATCAACCGGTTCACGCGCCGGTCCACTGGCCGCATCGACCCGGACACCGGCGAGACTAGGATGGCGCGGATCACCCCGCGGGCCGTGCAGGTACTCAGCGACGACCCGTTCGTGGCGCTTGTGCACGCGCTGGAGGTGTTCGACGACGACACCCAGACCGCGCGGCCCGCGACGATGCTCCGCGAACGGGTCCTCGTTGCGCGGACCCCGGTGCTCGGCGCCGATAACGCGTCCGACGCACTCGCGATCTGCCTTGATACGCACGGCCGCGTCGAGCTGACGGAGATCGCGGCGCTGCTCGGCCAGGACGCGCCGGACACCAGGGCCGCGCTCGGCGAACTCGTCTACGAGGACCCCGCCGTCGGCGCGCTCGTACCGGCCCCCGAGTACCTCTCAGGGAACGTCCGCGAGCGGCTCGACGTCGCCCGCGAGGCCGCGCGCACGAACCCCGCGCTGGCGGTCAACGTAGCGGCCCTCGAGCGGGCGCTGCCGCCCGATCTCGGGATGGACGAAGTCCAGCCGCGGCTCGGGGCGGCGTGGATCGACGCCGACACTCACCGCGAGTTCCTGAGCGAGATCCTGCAGGACACCTCGATCAAGGTTGAGCATCCCGGCGGCGCGATCTGGGCGGTGCGCGGCAACAGCTACTCAGTCCGTGCGACGAGCGATTGGGGTACCGCACGGATGCCCGCCCCGCAGATCGTCAAAGCCGTCCTCGAGCAACGCCCGATCCAGATCACCGACGAGACCGACGACGGCAAGCGCGTCGTCAACGCCACCGAAACAGCCGCGGCACAAGAGAAGGCGCAGGCGCTGCAGGAGCGCTTCGGCGAATGGGTCTGGGAAGACCCAGACCGCAGCACGCGGCTGCTGGCCGAGTACAACCGCCGCTTCAACAGCATCGCGCTCAGGGATTACTCGCTCGACGGTGAGCGGCTGACGCTGCCGGGCGTCGCGCGGACCTTCTCGCCGCTGGCGCACCAGCGCACCGCGGTAGCTCGCATGATCTCGGAGCCAGCCGTCGGGCTGTTCCACGCCGTTGGCGCCGGTAAAACCGCGGAGATGGTGATCGGCGCGACGGAGCTTCGGCGTCTCGGGCTTGTCCGCAAGCCGTGCGTGGTGGTCCCCAACCACATGCTCAGCCAGTTCAGCAGGGAGTGGCTGGAAATTTATCCCCAAGCCCGGCTCCTTGCCGCCTCCAGCGAGGATCTCGCGGGTGACAAGCGCCGCGCGTTTATCGCGCGCGTCGCGACGAACGACTGGGACGGCGTGATCATGACCAGCTCAGCGTTTGCGCGGATCCCCGTCTCTGACAGCACTCACTCGGAGTACCTCGAGCGCGAGACCACCGAGCTTCGCGAGATGCTCCAGCGCGCGCGCGGCGGGGATGGGCTAACCGTCAAGCGGCTGGAGAAGATGGTCCTCACCGCCGAGCAGCGCGTCCAGGGACTCCTGGACCACCCCGTCGACCCCGGCGTGTGCTTCGAGCAAACCGGTATCGATTATCTGCTCGTCGACGAGGCGCACTCCGCGAAAAACCTGCGGACCGTCTCGAACATCCGCGACGCATCGATCGAGGGATCAAAACGCGCGAGCGACCTGCACATGAAGCTCGAGTATCTCCGCAGCCGCCACGGTCAGCGCGTCGCGACGCTCGCGACCGCAACCCCGATCGCGAACAGCATCACCGAAGCGCACGTGATGCAGCGCTACCTCCGGCCCGACCTCCTACGCGCCGCCGGCGTCGAGGACTTCGATGCGTGGGCGGCAACGTTCGGCGAGCTCGTCACCGAGATCGAGATGGCACCCACCGGCGGCGGGTCCTATCGAATGCACACCCGCTTCGCCAGGTTCACCAACGTCCCAGAAATCCTAAAGCTCTGGCACGTCTTCGCGGACGTGCGCACCACCGAAGATCTCAATCTCGCCGTCCCGCAGATCGCCGTCCGCGGCGACGGGAAACGGGTCGCCGAAACGATCGTTATCGACAGCACCCCGGACGTTCGCGCGTACATCGAGCAGCTCGGCCACAGGGCGGAGCAGGTCCGCTCCGGCGCCGTGAGACCCGAAGAAGACAACATGCTGAAGATCTGCACCGACGGGCGCAAAGCCGCCCTGGACATGCGGCTCGCGACCGGTCAACCAACGCCCGGCACGTCCAAGCTCGACGTCGCCTCCCGGCAGATCGCGCGGATTTGGGGTGAGCATCGCGACCAGCGCTACACCGACCCTGAAACGGGGCAGCTGTCCCCCGTTCCCGGGGCCTTTCAGATCGTGTTCTGCGACCTCGGTACGCCCAGCTCAGCGGGCTGGAACGCGTATGACGAGCTCCGGGAGCAGCTCGCCGCGCATGGCGTGCCCCGCGCCGCGGTGCGGTTCATCCACGAGGCGTCCAACACAGCGGAGAAGGCGCGGCTATTCGCCGCTTGCCGCGCCGGCAACGTCGCCGTGCTGATCGGCTCCACCGAGAAAATGGGAGTGGGCACGAACATGCAAAACCGGGCGGTCGCGATTCACCATCTCGACTGTCCGTGGCGGCCTGCTGACATCGAACAAAGAGACGGACGCGGGATCCGGCAGGGCAACCAGAACACGGAGATCGGCATCTACCGCTACGTCGTCGAGGGCAGCTTTGACAGCTACTCCTGGCAAACCGTCGAACGCAAAGCGAAGTTTATCACCCAGGTCATGCGCGGCCGCCTCGACCTTCGCTCGATCGAAGATATCGGCGACAACGCCCTCTCCTTCCAAGAGGTCAAGGCGCTCGCGTCCGGCGACCCGCT
>JBKQIR010000110.1:0-10628 GCA_052148275.1 Solirubrobacteraceae bacterium | reverse complement strand
TGCCGCCTTCACCGAAATGGCCATCGCTTCGCTGCTCGACTCTCTCGGCCGCAAACCGACAGCGAATGCTGCGCAATTGCTTGCTGCGTTCTCCGAAGTCACCGGCGATGACGAGGTCGGCGGTTTGCTTGATCTCTACCCGGTGCTCTCCGCCCCGCCGGTCACGGTCGCTTATGCGGTCCGGCGATTACGGCGTCTGCAAGTCTTTCAGCCGACACCTGCGGAGTTTGCGCAAGCTGCCACCTTGGTAGGCGAGAAGCTCCACGACGCGCGCGCAGAAATGTTCGGCTATCGGTGTCTTTGGGATGATGTTGCGGTGCTCGCGCCCGATGAGCGTGATGAAGCGCCCGACGACGATGGGAGATTGCCTGATGCCGACTGAACACATCAACCAACGCACCATCAACCAACGCCTGATCGGCTGCTTAAAGCAATCGGCGCGCGGCTCCGCGCATTACGCATTAGGTTCTCGTCAAGGGCACCATCCAACGCGGGGCGCGCGCGAAGGCGACCCCGCCCTAAATCTGAGTTTGTACTAAGGGTATTTACGTATGCAAATCGGAGTTTGAGCAAATGAAAACCACAACGTCCGCTTTGGCGGCGCATCTGTTCTGCACCCGCGCTGCCATCGGCGACTATCTCTCTCACGGCGTTATCGAGCGGAAGGCGGATGGCGGCTTTGATCTCGACGAGTGCCGCAAACGCGTGTTGAAGCATCTGCGCGAACGAAGTGCTGGCCGCACCGGCGACGGCGGCAGCGATTTGGCGCACGAACGCGCGCAGGCGGGATGGGCACCTTCCACGCGATCCGCCGCTCCCTCGCCGAGACCGCCGGCGCCGGCCTCGCGCTACGGACGATGCAGGCCGGCGCGTCCCGCCGCCAACCCCAGCCCGGCATGTCGGCCAACGGCCACGTCGACGTCGAAGACGACCAGCTCCCGCTGTTCGAGACGAGCGCATGACCGGCACCCAGGCCAGCAACGAGGAAATCGTCGTCGCGATCGCGCTCGACGTGCTCGCCGGCAAGGGCTTCATCGCCGACGAGCCCGACGACGAGCTCGTCGCGGCGCTGCGCCGCCTGTACGGCGCTCACCAGCTCTGGGTCCAGTTCACCGGCGAGGTCCTGCACGACACGCTCGCCGCCCGCGCCGGCGAGTACCTCGCCGGCTTCTATGAGCAGGAGCGTCAGGAGGCGTGGGAGCGGACCGTCCCGACCTGGGTGTGCGATTGCGGCCAGGCGTCCAAGGTGCTGCCCGGCGGGATCCCCGGCCGCCCCGACGACCGTTTCTACCGGATCGTCGAGGACGGCCTCCTCGGGCAGCTCGTCGGCACGATCCGCGGCACCGGGATCACTCACAACAAGGCGTGCCCCGACTGTCGCCGCGAGTTCGTGATGACGCTCAAACGGCACGCCGACCCGCAGCTGCGGCTGTTCGCGGAGGCCTGACATGGCGCCCGTCGGCAACTGGACCAGCGAAGCCGAACTGGATGCGATGAAGCGCCGCGGCTGGGTCGAACGCGGCCGCGAGGAGCTTCCCCACGAGCGCCGGATCCTGGTCTGCCTGTGGCATCCCCGCCAAACCGTCGGCGAGGGATCGGACCGCTACTACACGGCCGTGGAGACGTTCCGCAGCCTCCCGCTCGACCCCGGCGCGTGCCAGCTCGCGCTCTTTGAGGAGCGTGGGTGATGCTGCTGCTCGCGACCCAGGCGCGGCCGCAGATGCGCGCTCACCGGCATCCCAACCTCGGGCGGCTCGTACAACCACGCCACTACCCGCGGGTCGTCGAGACGGCCCGGTCCGGCGTGCCGTGGGCCGCTGACAACGACGCGTTCAACGGCTGGAACACCGACATGGAACGCCGGTTCGTGCGGATGGTCGAAGCGATCAGCGGCCTGCCGGGATGCCTGTTCGTAACGTGCCCGGACATCGTCGGGGACGCCGGGCTGACCTCGCTGCTGTGCGAGGAGTACGCGCCGTTGCTCTGGCGCCACGGGCTCCCGCCCGCCTACGTGCTCCAAGAGCCCGGCGTCGAGTACGACGACCACCGGCGGATCCCGTGGGGAGCAATCCAGGCGCTGTTCATCGGCGGCGCCCCGACCGAGTTCAAGCTCGGGCCCGAGGTCGAGGCGATCGTCGCCGAAGCCCACGCCCGCGGGCAATGGGTGCACATGGGCCGCGTCAACAGCCTCCACCGCATCGCCTACGCCGCCTCGATCGCGTGTGACTCGATCGACGGCACCCAATGGGTCCGCTACCGCGACACCTACCTCCTCGACGGGCTGCGCGCCTGCGCCGCCGGCACCCAACTCCGCTTTCAATCAATCCAAACAGAAGGGGACACGCAATGCCGAGTTACCTGTTGATCGACGTCGGCGGCGGCCGCGACGAGATCGAGGCCGACAGCGACGAGCGCGCCCGCGCGCGGGCGCAGGAGATCCTCCGCGACGTCGCCGCGGACTACTTCGCGTGCGAGGACAACCACCAGAGCACGATCTGGCTGGATTGCGACGTCGTGCGCAAGCCCACCGACGAGGAAGACAGCGAGGAGTGGGACGAGCAGCTCAACGCCGGGTTTGTGTGCTCGCTGGCGATCGACGTCGACCCGCCTGAGCCGTCGTGCCCCGCCGGCGAGCAGACGGCGGCAGCGGGGTGATCCGCTGCGAGGTGTGCGTCCGCTGCAGCGCCGGCCGCAAGCGCGATACATGGGCGCAGAACCCGAGCACCGGCGAGCAGGGACTGCCCGCGGTCTCCTACGAGCCGCCGGGCACCTACCCCGAAGCGCTCACCGAGACAGCGAGCTGAAAGGAGGCGCTCCCAATGCCAGAGCGCTACCACTACCGCTAGCTACTTCCCGCGGATAAAGTCCGTCACCGTTTGAACGCGAGGCCGAACTGCCTCGGTTTTCCAGTAATCGCAGTTCTCCCGTGTTGCGGTGCTTTGAACTTGGCGGCCCGATCGGGACTTATTCCGCGGGAAGTAGCTAGAGGGCGGTGATGCCGCAGGAGGCCTGGCAGCGCGGCCGGATCGGAGCAGAAATTGGCGCTAAGAGCGGCCGTCAAGCTGCGTCGGTAGGCTGCTGGAGCGCCGTCGGGGCCGGCCTTGTGCGTAGGCTTGCCGCTCATGGATCAAGGAATCCCTGCGGGCGAGGCGGTGGTGCTTGAGCCTGCGCAGCTGCGGACGCTGCTGCGCAAGTCGTTCAATCTTGGGATGGACCCGGACCCGCGCAAGCCGCGGGCGCTGAACCGCCTCGAGCTGGCCAAGGCGCTGGTCGGGGTAGCGGAGGCGAACGCCACGGCCGCGAAGGCGATCGCGATCGAGCGCGCGGTCGAGACCGAGGCGATCGCCAACAGCGAGGTGTTCGCGCTGCACGCAGCGGCGTTCAACGGGATGCCCGACCCGATCTTTCATCTCATGGAGCGCGCAATGGGAATCATCACCGCGCTGGCCCAGGTCGAGCCTGACCCGCGCGCGGGCGATGAGGATCTGCTGCTGAACATCGCGATGCTCGCGGCGAGCGGGCTGGCGAAGCTCCTACAGGCCCGGCACGGGTTCACGACCGCCACGAGAGACCCGCAGCGCGAGGCGGTCACGAGCGCGCTGATCGACGCCGGCGAGCAACTGCGCAAGGCCGGCGAGGAAATCACCGCGTTCTTCAAACTCGCCGAGGCGAGCTGGGCCGCCGGCCGCCGCGGCCACAGCGACCTCAACTAGGTCGTCCTCATCCGGCGCCTCGCAGCGCCGACGTCTATGCTCGACTTCCGATGCGGGCGTGGCCGCCCGCGTCCAGCACGAGGGTCCTTCCCCGCCGCCCACGGAAATCTCTACGTCACCGACATCTCGCGACGGCGACTAAACGCTTAGAAGCTCCTATGGCCGAGGGCCCGGCGCTAGCGTCTGGCTTCGCTCGTGTCCGGAGGCGGCGGTGAGCGATCCGAACCCCCTACGGACGTTCGGCCCGATGACCCGGCGACCCCAGTCGTCGCCATGATCCCCGTCAAGGCCACCGACGCGGAGGCCGCGTAGCTGGAGACGTCGCTGCCGCTGGGGGCGGTCCGTGACGAAGGAAAGGTGATGATGGCTTCGCCAGGCACGAAGCCAACCTCCGGCACGTTCTCGCGGGGAACGGATTCGATCACCCTGTCGTCGGCAAGTTGAATCCGTGCCAGCCACTCGTATTTGGTCAAGCTGAAAGGCAGTTCGTGGGCCTCGATCCACGTCTCCCACTGCGAGCTCGGCGCAACCCGCCCCGGCTTGCGAGTCAGCACGTGCGTCCGCGGAACGGTCTCAAACCAGACATGGGTGACGGTGATGTCGTACACCCGCGAGCGATTGATGACGTTGACGAACCAACAGACGGGCTTTCGCGGGTCCGACGTCAAGAACGCTATATGGACCCGGACATGGACGTCGGATTCGTCGTCCTCGGCCGGCGCCGCTACGAGGTTGACGCTGACCGAGAGATCCCTCCCAGCCTGAAGGTTGATCGACCCGGCGCCGGCTGCTTGGCGTTGGCGCGACATGGTCAGTCCGACCGTCACCCGCGCCGCCAGTGGCGGCCGTCGATACGGATGTCGCCCCCTGCTTGCAGATTCGTAGATCCGGCTCCACCCTTCTGCACCTGGCCGGGCGAGCTGCGCGCCTTGGCGACCGCAGCCCCGGCGATGTCGTCCATCTGCTCCCGGAGCAGCTCCCCGAGCTGCGAAGCAGTCGTGCCGTCACCGGCTCCGGGCGTCGTTCGGATCGGGCTTCTCCCCTTCGGCACGTCCACGCAGGCTGCGGGCTCCGGGGACCGACCTCGCCACAGCCGGCCGAGCGCGAGCGCAAGCGCGATCGCGAGCGCGAGACCCAGGAACAGCAGCGGCACCCAGCCGACGTTGGCATAGAGCTTGATGATCGCTAGCACGACGGCGACCGCCAGCAGCCCGAGCAGGCCGGCGATGCTGATTAGGGTCCGCAGGTTCCCGACGCGCGTCAGCAGTCGATGGTCGAGCAAATCGAGCGCCCGGTCCGCGAGGTGCATATCGCCATGCTAGCCAGAATGTGCGACAGCTCCAGGGGGTCTGGTCAAGGTCGCCGAGCGCGGTGTGGTAGGCGCTTTCACGACGACCTGTCGCGCCGAGACTCTCGACGGGCGGCAGTTCTTGGACGAAAGGTGTAGAGGCCACGCTTCGAGGCGTTGGGAAGATCTGTCGCGGCCACCGATCGCGAGGCTGTCATAATCTGCTGTCATAATCGGCAGCATGATCGAACGAGACGAAGCGACCGCGTTCCTCACGCGCCTTGCCGCTCCCACCCTTGCGGCCTTCACAGAGGCCCGAATCCACTACACGGCCCAACGCAAGTCGCTGGACACGATCCGTAAGCGTATGGCCTGGCCAGTCGCCGCTGTCCTCGATGGCATCAGCTACTGGGCCCCGTTTGCTACGTTCCTGACCGAGCATTACGAGGCAGTGGCCGGCGTTGACCGCGTGGCGGGCACTCATCCACTGGCCCATCGCTGGACGATCGACGGAAGGATCGTCGTCCAGCTGAAATCGGATACCGGCAACCTCCCGCTTGAGCAACTCGTGTTGCCTGGTATGCGCAACGCGCCCGGCGGGCCGCTTGAGCAGATCGTGCTGACCTGGGACCACGATCACATCCAGCGCTTCGATCCGGCCTTCGTCCGGCTTGACGGCCGCCGCGAGGCCTGGAGGATCCCGGTCGCCTCACTTGCCGAGCCCGAGGCAGAGGCCATCGCCCCGACGGCAGCGAAGAGCACCGTTTCCTCGGCGCGGCGGCTTGCGGAGGAGGATGGGAGGAGCGATCAGTCGTCGTGAATGTCGAGGCCGTGCGCATCGCGCGCGAGGCACTCGGCATGACGCAGACTGACCTCGCGGCAAAGTCTGGATTAGCCCAGTCGGATCTTTCCCGGTGGGAACGCGGGCTCCGCACGCCGAGTGACAGCCAGCTTGAGACGCTTGCCGTTACCCTGCACGTGCCCGTGGCGTTCCTCTGCGCGGACGTCCGGTTCACGCAGCCCGTGCATCGAACGCAGCGGGCCGAGACGAAGCGTGTCGAGCGGCTCGTCAGCGGGCGGCTTGAGCTCGCACGAATCGCAGCCACACGTCTACTCGCGGACATAAACATCGATACGCCGTTCCAGTTTCCGACGCCCGAGGATCCCGCACCACCGGACCCCGAAGATGCGGCAGCGGCGATCCGCCGCGTCTGGCGTGTGCCGGCGGGACCCATCCACGACCTCGCAGCTCTGATCGAGGCCGCTGGTGCAGTTGTGCTCCCAGTGGATTTCGGGGTCACGAACATCCTCGCTGCCTATGCCCACTTGCGTGGCGATCAGCGTTGGTGCTTCTTGAACACCAGAACGATAGATGGCGCGCGCGCCCGGTTCAGCTTGGCACACGAACTCGGACACGCCCTCCTTCATTGGGATCGCTTCGATGCGCCTAGTGGAAAGGACGCTGAGCGCGAGGCGCATCGATTTGCGGCCGCATTTCTCATGCCGCCCGCGGAAATGCTTTCCGCCCTCGGCCGCGTCCGCTTCACGCTTGACGACCTGATCGTGTATCGCCAGCGCTGGGGCGTCTCGATCCAGGCGCTGATCACGCGCGCACGCGACCTGCGGCTGATCAGCAACGATCAATACACGCGTCTGTACAGGCAGATCAGCGCGCGCGGCTGGCGGAAGTCAGAGCCCGGGTACGTCGCGCTCGAGAAGCCTTCACTACTCGCGGACGCGTTGGCCGTGCATCGGCTGCAGCACGGTTATGAGGATCGCGAGCTATCGCAGATGGCCGGCCTCGCTCTCGATCGCCTGGCCGACCTCCTTCCTGACCATTTCAGCCTCCCGGACAGCCGCCCGCGGCTCGCTGTCGTCAGCTGATGAGCGCGGGTCATCGTCCGTCGGCGGCCGCACGTATCCGCCCGCGGATCGTCGACCCGCACCGATACCCTCAGTTCGTTGCCCGAACGCCCATCGAACCCGACGCCACAGGCGGCACTTCTTGAGGACCGGCTCCTAGAGATCGCACGGCTCGGGCTCATCGGCGATGTCCGCTCGTTGCGGCAGCAGCTGCGCAACCTTCAGCGCACGGGAAGGTCTGCGCAGCTATCTGCGGAGGCTCGTGCGCGCTTGGCGGCGCTCGTGATCGACAGCGATGCCGACGCCCCGCTGCGCGCGGTCGCACGGAGCCTTGGCACCCAACCGGTTACTTACCACGAGGTCGGTCGGCCGGAACCGGTCTTCGACCCCGAACAGCCAGTCCTGGACCCTTCGCTGAGGGAGGCGCTGGCCCGCCTCGTGCGCGAGCACGAGCGTCGCCACTTGCTCGAGGAGGCCAATCTCGCGCCTACGTCGCGCGTGTTGCTCGTCGGCCCTCCGGGCAGCGGGAAGACCATGACCGCTCGGTGGATGGCCGGACAGATGGGGCTCCCGCTTGCATCAGTCGAGCCCTCCGCGGTCCTCTCCAGCCTGCTGGGCGAGAGCGCCAAGGCGCTAGCGGCCGCGTTCCGTGCCGCGGACCGCCAGCCATGCGTGTTGCTCCTCGACGAACTCGACGTCTTCGCGCGCCGCCGGTCGGACATCAACGACATCGCCGAGGCCAAGCGGCTGGTTAACACTCTCCTACTGGAGCTCGACAGGCTCTCGGACCGCATCATCGTCGTTGGGGCCACAAACCACCCTGAGGCGCTGGACCCCGCGGTCGTGCGCCGGTTCCAGTTGCAGCTCAACTTCGCCCCGCCGAGCGAGTCGGCGCGGGCGAGGATTATGCGCGGCGTCCTAGAGCGAGCCGGGCGCACGGTCCCCGATGAGGTTCTCCACGCCTTGGCCGTCGCCAGCTCTGGTCGTAGCGCGAGCGAGATCGTCGATATTGCCGTCGCGGCAATCCGGCGATCGATCATCGACGAAGAGCCACTTGAGCCAGCGTTCGTCAGCCAGTTCGTGGGCGCCCGCTTTGTTGGGCGCAGCGACACCGCGAACAAGGCACGCCTCCGGGTCGTCACGACGTTGACGGCGGCAGGCTACACGCCGGAGCAGCTCGCGCCGCTTATCGGCAGCACAACGTCCACGGTGCTGGCAATGCTCGCGCACGCTCGCGACATCACCGAGGCCTAATGGCCGGCGAAGAGACCAGGGGCGCCCGCGCGCCCGGCGAGTTGCGCAACCCCACGCTCGGCCGTGGCGAGATCTTCCGTGAGGAGATCAAGCTCGATAGCGGTGGTGGGGCCGGCTACGACCCGCAGACACCGGCAGAGGTCCGGTACCTCCTCGGAAGTCGTGCGGCGGCCGTAGCTCGCGAGGCGACAGAGCGCACAGCAGCGGAACTGGGTTCCTCCGGCCGGATCGTCGTGGAAGCCAAGGTTCTGCCCAACTATCTGGCGGCCAACCACACGCCGTACGACCTCATCGACGCGAGCGGCATGGCCATCGTGGGCACCCGTCCCGCACGTGGCGAGTACCGCACGCCAACACGCGTGCAGGCGGACGCCCCAGCAAAGGTCTACCTGCTCTCAGGCACACCGGCCGATGCCGCGAAGCTGGCGACCTTCCTCCAGGCGGAGACGCCTACTCCGGAGAACGTCTACGACCAGCTGCGTCAGCTAACTGGCCTAGAGCTCGGCGGTCCCGAAACCGTCATTGACATCGACGACCAGTTGCTGGAGTACGACGATGACGGCCGGGCGCAGCTCGAGGCCGTCCTGCATCCACAGGTCGGAGAGCAGGGCACAGGCGACCACGCGGCCCAGGAGCGCAACATTGAGGCGTTCAGACACTACGTGACCTCCCTCGATGACGACGCGCGACTGTCGGCGGTCGCCATCGAGGACGGCGTTGCCTTCCTCTCTCTCATCGTGAGCCCCGCTGCGATTCCAGCCGTGGCGCGCTACACCCAGCTGCGGGTGCTGCGCCCGCTGACCGTGCTGCGCGAGCCGCCCGTGTCAGCGGAGGACGAGAGCTGGGCGCTCGAACGCATCGTCGCAGCGATCACGGAAAGCGACGAGCGAATTGCCATCTTCGACGGTGGACTCTCACCCGAGCTAGCGGCGCTGTTCGGCGAACTCGTCACCGTCACGGATCTGACCGGCGGTCAGTCGGTCTTGCCGGTACACGAGCGGCACGGAGGTTGGGTCACGAGCGCGGTGCTGCTCGGTCACCTGGACCGGGGGAACCTGACTCCGAGCGCAGGGGTGCCCGTCGATGCTTTCCGGGTGTGGCCGCCTCCGCGTGACGTCGGCCACGATGAAGAGCTGCACTGGGTCCTGGACCGCATCGAGGAGGTGCTAGAGGCAGGCCGTCATCACGTTGCGGTCATCACCCTGGCGCCGAAGATGAACTCGGACCATCGCGCGGAGCCGCATCGGTGGACGGCGGCCCTGGACCGCATCGCCCGTGAACAGGATGTGCTGATCTGCGTAGCCGGCGGCAACACCGGAGACCTTGCGCCGTCAGCCGACCGCCTACTTATCCCGGCCGACGCCATAAACGTGCTGAGCGTCGGAGCGGCAACCTCAGCCACCGGCGCGATCGTCCGTGCCGACTACTCGAGCGTCGGGCCCGGACGCCCGGGTCAGACGACGGCGCCGACTGGCGTTCAATTTGGCGGCGACCTTAGTGCCGGGCTGCCGTTCTACGCGCTCGGCCCCGACGGCCGGGCGCAGGGGGTAAATGGCACGAGCGTCGCCGCGCCCGTGGTCGCGCAGGCGTGCGCCCTGCTGCGTCACGTGCTCGGCGGTCAAGCCGACGCCAACCTGTTGCGCTGCCTAGCGGCGCACGGAGCCGAGCGCGTCCGAGGTAAGGCAAAGGATCAACCCGGCAGCACAGCCAAGGAGGTCGGCTTGGGCCGGTTGCCGGCTGATCTCGTCTCCCAACTCGAACACGAGGCGGATGAGGTGACCCTGGTGTACCGCGACTCGGTGGTGCGCGGCCAGGAGATCGCCCTGCAGTTTCCCTTCCCTGACGATCTGTTCGAGGAATACCACGACAAGCAATTCCGACTGCACTGGACCTTCTCATTCATGCCCGCAGTCGAGACGTCGAACCCGGTCGACTACGCGACCGCCGGGTTCGACGTCATTTACCGCCCTCACGCCCAGACATTCACGCTCCGCGATCCGGATGACCCAAAGAAAACGTTCAACGTCAACCGACTCCTGGAGGGAGACCGGTTCAACTACCACGTCGGCACAGGGATGCTCCAGGGAGGTCGGCCCGCGGCTTCGGGCAAGCCCGGCTGGGCCACCGAGGTCGAAAGGCGCGCCCGCGACGGCAAGTGGGAGACGCTCATCCGCGTCGACACTAGACCTAAAACAAGCGAATGGCGCTGAGGTGTGGGCGGGAATCGTGGCTTGTGGTCTGTGTGGTGGCGGGCGGGCTGGTTTGTCGTTGGTGGGAGAGCGTTTTGGCGCGTGGGGCGGGGTGCGTGGTGTTCGTTGATGCCGATCGGGGCTGGTTTGTGGGTGGCTGACGCTGAGCCGGTGGGTCGGCTCGGGGTGAGCGCGCGTCTGCGATGGTGTTAGAGGGCGTCGAGGAGGCGGAAGAAGATGCCCAGCGAGGGGTTCCAGGCTTGGATGCGCCAGCGTATGTAGCGGCCTGTTTTGACGATCTGGCAGGGGATGTCGATCAGC
>JBKQIR010000109.1:0-45446 GCA_052148275.1 Solirubrobacteraceae bacterium | reverse complement strand
AGTGGTCGTCCTCTCAAGTACTCGGCGTATTCGTGAAGGAGTCATAACGGGGGCGGCGAATCTGGTGGCATGCCGCAAAAGTCCCCGCACACAGTGGTGTTGACTGTGGAGCAGCGGCGTGCGCTTGAGCGGCGCGCGGCGGCGTACTCGGGTCCGCACCGGGATGTGATCCGGGCGAAGGCGATCCTGCTTGCGGCGGAGGGGTTGGCGAACACGGAGATCTCGGTCCGGTTGGCGTGCTCGCGTCAGGCGGTGTCGCAGTGGCGAATACGGTTCTGTCAGGAGGGCCTCCAGGGTCTTGAGGAAAGACCGCGGTCGGGTCGACCGCGGCGTTTTTCCCCCGGCGCAGGTCGCCGAGGTCAAGGCGATGGCGTGCGCGCTGCCGGCCGAGCGGGGCGTCCCGCTCTCGCGCTGGTCCAGCGCTGAGCTGGCGGTCGAAGCGGTCCGGCGCGGGATCGTCGCGACGATCGCGGCCGTCACGATCTGGCGGTGGCTGCACGAGGACGCGATCCGCCCGTGGAACTACCGCTCCTGGATCTTTCCGCGCGACCCGCAGTTCGCTGAGAAGGCCGGCCGGATCCTCGATCTCTACGAGGGCCGCTGGGAGGGAAAGCTACTGGGGCCCGGCGACTTCGTGGTGTGTTGCGATGAGAAGCCGTCGATCCAAGCCCGCGCCAGGGTCCATCCGAGCGAGCCCGCGAAGCCCCGTGGCGAGGGGCAGCGCGTCGAGCACGAGTACGAAAGGCGCGGGGCGCTCTGCTACTTCGCGGCCTGGGACGTCCACCGCGCCCGCCTGTTCGATCGCTGCGACGAGAAGGACGGGATCGTCCCGTTCGACAAGCTGATCGAGCAGTTCATGACCCAGGAGCCATACCGGTCCGCCAACAGGGTGTTCGTGGTCCTCGACAACGGCAGCGCGCACCGCGGGAAGCGATCGATCCACCGCCTGCAAGGACGCTATAAGAACCTGATCCTCGTGCATACCCCGGTGCACGCCAGCTGGTGCAACCAGGCCGAGATCTACTTCTCCGTCGTCCAGCGCAAGGCGCTGCAACCCAACAACTTCCCCGACCTGGAGACGCTCGAGCGGACGCTGCTGGCGTTCGGTCGCCGCTACGAGCAGATCGCCAAGCCGTTCGAATGGAAGTTCACACGCAAGAAGCTCAACGAGCTCCTCAAACGCCTCGTCCAATCCCAGCCCCAGCCCGAGCCCCAACTCCAGCTCGCCGCATGAGCCACTAACCCGTCAACGAACTTGCGAAGACGACCACTTAGCGTGCGGTGACGGCCCCCTTACGGCGGTCGATCTCGCGCATCGAAGCCCGAGGAAGCAAGGGCCTGAGGCAACATGCGCCGCGAGGTCCCCGGAGGGTCCGATGCGTCTCCACGTGCGCCGAACCCCCCGGACCTCTCCCCGCAACCATCTCCTGGGGACTCACCGCTGTGAACAAGTGCAAAGCATCCCAGGCGCGCCCGCGTATCGATCTTCCGGCACACCCTCTCCCGAGACATACCGTCAACGAAACCATCACGGCCGCAGTCGCAGCCCAGCAAGCTTATTCAGGGCAGGCGGATTGTCAAGCCGCCTGGACGGATGGTGGGGCATCTCGACGACGGTCCGTCAGGAGACGAACGTCCATGTAATGCTCTCATGCGTCTCGAGAGCGTGGGCAGTGAGCGCCCGAGCGTGCGGGCCGTGCGCGGTCTGCCGGGCCCTGCGCAATGTGAGGGCCGCCCACCGCACGGGACCGGGGGCTGCGGTGGGCGCCCTCGCAACTTCATTCAACTAACGCAGAGGCACACACGCAACTATCCGATAGTCGAATCCGCACTACCCTGAAGAAAGGTTGATAGTGCGGAATGCCACCGCCGTCGCAACGCGCCACGCTCGAAGCTGACGCTCACGACCGTGGGGCTGATCGGAGCGACGGCCGCAGCTCACGACGCCACACGAACCTCAGCCCCGACCAATTGTCGTCGAGCGCAGCCACCTTCGTGTCAACCAGGCCGGTCGGCAGCACGAGCGCGCGCAGCGCGTTGTCTGTGATGTCGCTCACGTGGCCGGCGGCCCTGCGCGGCCAGGCGATCCACAGACTCCCATCGGCGGGCACAACTGGCAGAAGCGACGGGAGGCGACGCTCGAGCTTGATGCGCTCGTCGAAGAACGCGACGATCACGTCGAGCGCTCCCGCGGCGCGGGAGCGAATCACGACACCGTCCGGGAGCGGGTCGATCGACCAGCCCTCAGGCGCGCCGATCAGGGCGACGACATCGCCCGGCTTGATGCCGAGCTTCTTGTGCAGCGGTGTGCCTGAGTAGCCTGCCATCGACGCCGAGATCGGAGCGAGCCGACGGGCAGGGAGCTTAACCGGTTGCCTCGGCCAGTCCCAGGGGTACGAGCAGCGCCTTGGCGGAGGTCCCGATCGGCACGAGCAGGAACGACAGCGCGCACGGGCGCTCGAGGAGATCGAGCGCCGTGTCGAGCATCAGCGCGGTGTCGGTCTGGCGCGCGGTGAACGCGAGCACCGATGCCACGATCGAACCGAGCAGATCGGTCGCAAGCTGTGGAGGGCAGAGCTCGAGCCTCAAGCCGGTCATGCCCGACAGGGCGCTCATGTAGGAGGCGCCAAGGATATTGCCGATCTCCGAGAGCGCCGAGTCGCCCACTTCGGTCCCCGCCTCGACCCCCAGCAACGAGCAGAGCGTGTGCCCGTCCCTCTCGGAGATCAACAGCAGGACGAGCGCCTCCATGTCGCCCTCGAGCGGGATGACGACGCTCGTAACGACCTCATCGGCCGGCCCGGCGGCCGCGACGGCGTCGGCGAGTGGCAGTGCGACGACGCGCGGGACGCTCAGCGTCACCTCCTGCGCGAGCATCTGGGAGAGCGCGGTCGCAGCGGTGCCTGCGCCGATGTTGGCAAGCTCCCGCAGCGCGTCGAGTTGCTCCTCTGTGAACCCCTCGGCGCTCACGACAGCGGTCCGGGCTCGGAGACTGTCGGCAGGTGACGGCTCGGCCCCTTCAGGTCCAGCAATGCAAGTCTCATTGCTGCATTTACTCGTCCGTGTGGACGAGAGCTTGAGCCGTTGGGCCCGAAAAGTTTCAGCCGGCCCCGGCGCCGGCACGAGCGCCGCCGTCCGGACGTGGCGTGATCAGCACCGAGCACGGCGCATGCCTCACGACCGCGCCCGAAACGGTTCCCATCAGCACGCGTCGCACTGGGCCGTACGCCCGCGATCCGAGCACCAGCAGGTCGGCCTCCTCCTCGCGGGCGCAGTCGAGGATGGCGTCGGCGGGATCACCACCGAACAGCAACTGCGGCATCACAGCCGTCCCGCCGCCCAGCCCGTCGACGGCCTCCTCGAGCGCGGCGCGCCCAGTGTTCTCCTGACGCTGGAGCGCCTGCGCCCTTTCGATCATCGCGATCCCCTCCACGCCCGGCAGTGGCACGAGATGCCCTTGTGCCTGGGTGAGCGGCTCGATCACGGTCACGACGCGTAGCACCGCCCCGGTGCGCCGCGCGATCGCGTGGGCGGTGTGCAGCGCAGTCGTGGCTTCCTCCGAGCCGTCGTACGCAGCGGCGACGACGTTGATCGGCCGCGACTCGCGCAGCGCGTGACCGCGCGGGGCAACCGCGATCGCACAAGGTGCCGCGGCAAGCAGGCGCTCGGCGACCGACCCCAGCAGCACGCGTCCCAGTGGCCCGCGATGCGATGAGCCGACGACCATCAGGTCGGCGTGCTCGGCCACGGCCGCGTCGTGCAGACCGCGCGCCCGCGAGCGCGAGGGCTCGAGCCGAGACGTCACCGAGTGCAGCGACGGATTGGCGGACAGCGAGCTCACGGCCTGCTGCAGCGCTATGGCGGCATGCTCGCGATCCTCGCCGTGCACGACCGCCGGGCCGCGCTGCTCCCCGAAGCTCTCGAGCCACAGCGCGGTGAGCACGCCGGCGATCACGAGATCCGAGCCGCACGCCGCCGCGAGGTCGACGCCGAGCGCTCGGGCGTCCAAGCCCCGGTCGGTCGGGGTGTACCCGACAAGGATGCGCTCGAACGGTGAGGCCGCCATCCGACGGAACGTTATCTCGATCGTCGCAGACGGGCTGTGCCCAATGCGTGCGCCGGCTGAAGCGACCGTGGCAACGTCACCGTGGCAACGTCAGCAGGGCGGCGCTCCCAGGCGGCAGCGCCAGCACATACGCGCCGTGCACCGCTCGCACCGCGTACACGCGCGCGTCGCCCTGCAGGAGTCCGTCGTCGGTGCTGGTGCCGAAGCTCTGTCCGCCGATCGTGACATACCCGGTCGCCCGGCGCGATGGTGCACGCAGCCACGTCAGGGTGCCGATCGGGCCGGTGCCGACGCCGCCGGCGGCACCGCGACCGCCATCCCCGGCCCCGCTCCCGCCCGCCCCAGGGATCCGCAGGGCGACATAGCTCGTGCGCGACTCGTGGTCGTTGATCAGCAGCACGTGGATCTGTCCGCTGCGGGTCCGAGTCGCCCAGGCCCTGACCTAGGAGCCGGGCGAACCCGACACGGCCAGCAACCGTGAGCCGGCCGGCGCTGCCTGCGTGAACATCAGCATCCCGTAGTACATCGGGTCGACCTTCCAGCGCAGCTGCCCACCCACGCGAATCTTCTCGAACGGGTGGTACTGAGACCCGGGGAGCGTGTGCACGTTGACGCCGTCGACGGAGTACCAGGGGAACGACGAGTAGAGCTCGGGCTCGTTGCCGACCTCGAGCGCCTCGACGGAGGACCGACCGACGGCCGAGACGAGCGCCCGCGCCTCCGTCTGCGCGACCTCGGGACTGTCGGCCTCGAGGTCGACGTCGAGCACGACGCGCGCATGCAGCGCGCCCACGAGCGCCCCGAGCGCGTGCAGCCACGCCGGCGTGATCGTGTACGTGACGCCCGGCGGCTGCTCCATCCCCGCTAGGGGCACCCAGGAGAAGTCGGCAGAGTCGCCGCCGATCCTCAGGACGGGCGCCTGTCCCGGGTTGAGGTTGCGCACGAGCGCCAGGAACACGGGGTCCAGTCCGTCGGAGCCTATGTAGCCGGGCAGCGCGTAGTACTCGATCGACAGACCCACGAAGCCGGGGGCGATCGGCGCCACGGGCAGCGGACCGCCGACGTCCAGCACGGGCGTGCCCGCGGGCGCGCGCAGCGCGATCGTCGCGACATAGCCGCTCGACGGGGTCGCCGCGGCGAACGACGGCAGGCCGACGCCCGCGACCAGCGCGAGCGCCGTCAGCAAGCCGGCCCCTAGGTAGCGCCGGCGGCGGCGCACGGCCCGCGCCCGAGCCGGGCTCCACCCGCGCGCGCGGGCTCGGTCCCGCGCGCGCGCCGGAGAAACTCCCCGCTCGCCGGCGCCGTGCGGTATTGATTGCGTCTGCCTGATCGTCATCGGTAGTCGACTGTGGAGGATTGCGGATTCTTACGGATTCCCACGACGGCTCGGAGGCTCAGTCTGGATCGACTAGGCCGTGGCGAGGAGACCATAGCCAACGTGTGGCGTGATTCGAGAGACGGATGAGGTGAGGAGCTTCAATGACATCTGCTGACGTGCGTACTGGAGCCTTTGAGGAGATCTACCGGCGCTCGCTCGACGAGCCCGATGAGTTCTGGGCGGAGGCCGCTGCTGGGATCGACTGGATCAAGCCCTGGGACAAGGTGCTCGACGACTCGCAGGCGCCGTTCTACCGCTGGTTCGCCGGCGGCCAGCTGAACACTTGCTACAACGCGCTCGACCGGCATGTCGAGCGCGGCCGCGCCGATCAGCTGGCGCTGATCTACGACTCGCCACTCACCGACACCAAGGCGACGTTCACCTATCGCGAGCTCCGCGACAAGGTCGCGCTGTTCGCGGGCGCGCTGCAGGCGCAGGGCGTCGAGAAGGGGGATCGCGTCGTCATCTACATGCCGATGATCCCCGAGACGGTGATCGCGATCCTCGCGTGCGCGCGCATCGGCGCGATCCACTCGGTCGTGTTCGGCGGATTCGCCTCGCATGAGCTCTCGGGCCGCATCGAGGATGCACGTCCGAAGGTGGTCGTCTCCGCCTCCTGCGGGATCGAGCCCGGGCGCGTGATCGCCTACAAGCCGCTGCTCGACGGCGCGATCGACCTCGTCGAGGCCAAGCCGGACCGCTGCATCATCGTGCAGCGTCCGCAGCTGCAGGCCGAGCTCGGTCCGCGCGACATCTCGTGGGACGATGCGATGGCGAACGCCGAGCCCGCCGACTGCGTGCCGGTGGAGGCGACCGATCCGCTGTACATCCTCTACACGTCCGGCACGACCGGAGCACCGAAGGGAATCGTGCGCGACAACGGGGGACACGCGGTCGCCCTGATGTGGACGATGAAGAACATCTACGGCGTCGAGCCGGGCGAGGTCTACTGGGCGGCATCCGACGTCGGCTGGGTCGTCGGCCACTCCTACATCGTGTACGCGCCGCTGCTCTATGGCGCGACCTCGATCCTCTACGAGGGCAAGCCGGTCGGCACGCCGGATCCGGGCGCGTTCTGGCGCGTCATCACCGAGTACAACATCCCGGTTCTGTTCACCGCTCCGACCGCGTTCCGCGCGATCCGCCAGCAGGACCCGAACGGTGAGCACATCGCGAAGTACGACCTGTCGCACTTCCGCACGCTGTTCCTCGCCGGCGAGCGCTGCGATCCCGAGACGCTGCGCTGGGCGCAGGACCAGCTCAAGGTGCCGGTGATCGACCACTGGTGGCAGACCGAGACCGGCTGGGCGATCGCAGCGAACTGCACCGGCATCGAGCTGTTGCCGGTGAAGGCCGGCTCACCGACGCGCCCGGCGCCTGGCTGGAACCTCCAGGTCCTCGACAGCGACGGCGTCGAGGCCAAGGCCGGCGAGACCGGGGCGCTCGTTGTCAAGCTGCCGATGCCCCCCGGCGCGACGCCGACGCTGTGGGGCGCCGACGAGACGTTCCGCGCGAAGTACCTCTCGACGTTCCCCGGCTACTACGAGACCGCGGACGCCGGCTTCATGGACGAGGACGGCTACGTGTTCGTGATGGCTCGCACCGACGACGTCATCAACGTCGCCGGTCACCGCCTCTCGACCGGCTCGATCGAGGAGGTCATGGCGACCCACCCGGACGTCGCCGAGTGCGCCGTGTTCGGTGCCGCCGACAAGCTCAAGGGCCAGCTGCCGGTCGGCCTCGTCGTGCTCAAGGCGGGGGTCGACCGCCCGAAGGAGGAGATCGTCAAGGAGGTCGTCAAGCTCGTGCGCGACAGCATCGGCGCGGTCGCCGCGTTCAAGACTGCGGTCGTCGTCGACCGCCTGCCGAAGACGCGCTCCGGGAAGATCCTGCGCGCGACGATGCGCAAGATCGCCGACGGCGAGGAGTACAAGATCCCGGCGACGATCGACGATCCCGCGATCCTCGGCGAGGTCGGGCAGGCGCTGCACACGGTCGGGTACGCACCGAAGGTCGACTGATCCGATTCCGGTTCTCCGGGGATCCGGCCTGCGGGCCGGATCCCCGAGCCACCGCGCTTTCGCGGGCCGCTCTCACGGGGCCCGCCTCCGCGGTGAAGTACGGTCTTTACGCTGGGCGACCGTGGCCGCCATCCGACTGACCGGCGTCGTCAAGCGCTTCGGCTGAGATCGTCGCCGTCGCCGGTCTGCGACGCCTCACTCGAGATACCTCCGCGAAATTCCGACCGCAGGGGTATGGTATCGATGATGTCGTGTACAGACGCGAACACACGCACAAGCAAGACCGCAGTGGGTCGCCGTACTCCGGCAGTGGTCGTGATGAACGAACTGTTTCGTCGCTGGCAGCAGGCCCACGATCAACGGGCCCGCGAGCAACTCGTTGAGCACTTCCTGCCGCTGGCTCGCAAGCTCGCCCGCCGCTATCACGGGGCGCACGAGCCACTCGACGATCTCGTCCAGGTCGCAAGCCTCGGTCTCGTCAAGGCGATCGACCGATACGACCCCGAGCGCGGGATCGCGTTCTCCTCGTTTGCGGTGCCCACGATCCTCGGGGAGCTGAAGCGCTACTTCCGTGACGTGGGCTGGTCCGTGCGCTTGCCGCGCGGCACCCAGGAGCTCGCGATCAAGGTCGAGCAGATTCAGCGGCGGCTCACGGCGCAGACCGGCCGTGTGCCCACGTTCAACGAGATCGCGGAATATGCCGAGCTGAGCATCGAGGATGTGCTCGATGCGCTCGAGGCCGCGGCCGCCCACCACGCCGTATCGCTCGACATTCCGCGCGAGGACAACGAGGGCGAGATCGGGACGCTGGCGGACACGCTCGGAGAGATCGACGAGCGCTTCGAGCTGATCGACGCCGGTACGGCGATCGGCGAGGCCGCCAGGCAGCTCACCGAGCGCGAGCGGCAGGTGCTCGCGTTGCGCTTCATCGCTGATCGCACGCAGACGCAGATCGCGACGCAGATGGGCGTCTCCCAGATGCAGGTCTCCCGAATCCTGCGTAAGTCGCTTGGTCGTCTCGAGGAGCTCGTCCGCGACGACGCCGAGACTCTCCCCGAGCGCCTGCCGCAGCGATAGCGCGACCGTGCCGAGCGGCACGAGCTGACGCGCCGGCGCGCGGTGCCGGCACTCATTGCCGGGGCGGCGCCGGCACCCACTGACGCGCCGGGGCGGCGCCGGTGGGCTTGTCGCCGCTCTTACGGCGGCCATGAGCGATCGCGGGCGTTCGCCAACGCTCCTGTTCCGGGTTCGACGTAGACGGGTACCGGTAACCGAAGACGTGAACCAGGTGCGCATCATCGACGAGTCTGTGCGAGTTCGCCTCGAGCTGTCGAGCCGGCCCGGCAGCATCACGCTGGCGCGAGCGACACTGTCCGCTGTTGGCGATGCCGGCGGGTTTTCGCAGGAGCTGACCGACGATCTGAAGACCGCCGTCAGCGAAGCATGCAACAACGTCGTCCTGCACGCCTACCCCGACGAGCAGGGGCCGCTCACGTTGATGCTCGCTGCGAGCCCGGGGGCGGTGAGCGTCACCGTGCAGGATCACGGACAGGGCATCCGCGAGGTGACGGTGTCCGAACAGCGGATGGGCGTCGGACTGGCGGTGATCAGCGCGCTCGCCGACCGAGTCGAGCTCACGAGCAGCTCGGAGGGGACCGCGGTCCGGATGTCCTTCAACCGGAGGAGGGGTCGCGGAGGCGCGAACGATCACGGATCCGGGTCCGGATACCCGCTCGCTAACGGCGAGGGAACTCCATGGACCGCCGACTCGGCCTCGGGGAGCGAAGCGGCGTCGTTGGCCGATTCAGCGAGCCGCGGGCTACGGGCGATCCAACCGCCGGCGCTCCCCGAGCTCGGGCTGTCCGGCGACGTCGTCGCGTGGCTCTCGCCTCCGTCGGCGGCGGCGCCCATATTCGGCCGATTGATCCGCGCGATCGCGGCCACGTCGTATTTCACGCTCGACGGCGTCGGCGATCTGCACCCTGTTGCCGAGGCGCTCGACGCCTACGTGCGTTCGTCCACCGCCGGAGCAAGTGTCGGCTTCGCGATCGACGCCTCGCCGCGACGGCTGCTGCTCACCGGCGGCCCGTTCATGCCCGGCAGCGCAGCGGGCGCGGAACGCCGAGCGCTGGCGCTCCTTGTCGCCGGCCTGCGCGTCACGCGCCGCGATCAGTGGGACCTCGTGGAGATCGAGCTCGTGGACGACAGCCGCGACCGCGCCGGCGACACGCCGAAAGTCAGTTGACCTTTTCGGCGGCGAAGCTTCGATAGAGCCACACCTGTTTTGTCAACGCCATGCCGGTCCGAGCGGCCGCACGCTTTCACACTTGTACGAATCCTAAACCAAAACCGTTTATTTATGTCGTGCAAGGGGTATTTTTGGCGGGGCGACCGTTGGTTTCGAACGGAGGAGGAGAGTATGTCGGTTGGGATGAGCGCCCTCGTGATCCACGCGCCCCCGCATGTCTACTCGGCGTGTGTGTCGAACCAAGACAGGCCGCAGTGCGCGCTGGGGACGCTGCACCGCGGCAGCACACCCGTGCTCGTCGTCGGGGCGGGCTCCGCGCTCCCGACGATCGAGCGGCTGCGGACCAATACGGAAGTTTGATCATTTATGACCGAGACTGTTGCCAACAACCGACAGAGCCCTAAGATCTCGCTCGTGGCAGACCGGATCGTCGGGGCGAGGCTACTCGAGGTGGTTCCCGACCTCGACATGTTCCTCACCGAGGATGAACTGAAGCAGGCATCTCACCTGATGCTGCCGGTCTGCACGGTTCGCGGTACCGACTCCATCAACGAGCTCCTGACGGAGACGGGCGCGTTTGCGGCGTCGGTGATCGAGGGCATGCTCGTGCACCGGATGCGGCTTCGCACACAGACGGGCCTGCGGCTGCTCGCGCCGGGAGACATCATCACCCGCGAGCCCAGCTTCCATGAAGGTGCGCTCGAGGACTCCGTCTTCGCGGCGGTCGGAGACGTGAGCATCGCGCTGTTCGACGACCACCTGCTGATTGCCGCACGCCGCTGTCCGCGCCTGGTCGCGGCGCTGCTCTTACGTCTCGATCAGCAGTCGCGACGTGCCACGAGCCAGATGATGATCTGCCAGCTGCCGCGCGTCGAGGATCGGGTGCTGACGATGATGTGGCTGCTGGCGGAGACCTGGGGACGGGTCACGCCCGCTGGGACCTTCCTCGCGATGAGGCTCACGCACCAGGCGCTCGGAGAGATGGTCGGAGCACGACGGCCGACCGTCACGCTCGCCCTCAAGCAGCTCAGCGATCGTGGCGCCCTGCAGCGCCACCAGCGTGGCTGGTTGCTGATCGAGCGGCCGGTCCTGAGCGGAGATCACGACGGCGACATCGCTCGCCTGGGCCTCCGTCGCGTAGCTGTGACGGCACCGGTTGCCGCGCCCGCTGGTACTGGTCTCACTCGACGGGCAGCCGCCGCCGGCTCGGACTCCACGGAGCCCGCGCCCGCAAACGGCTCAGCGCGCGGAGGGACGAAGGGTGACCTCGCGGGTGCGCGTGATCCTGGGCAGGCCCGTCTGCGACGTGCGTGATCTGGTTGCAGGCTTTGCAGCAGTCCGCCATGTCACCTCGGGCACCTGCGCTTCGATCTCATCAAGATCGAGCGAGCTGGTGCGCACCTGCACGAACAGCGACACCGACCCGCTCCTGATCGCGGCGATCGAGCGGCGTGACGCCTCTGCGAAGTGGAAATCCCCGACGCCTGAGCCATGACTCCATCCTCCGCGGCCTGACATAATCGGTGCCGCCCCGCTCTGGAATCCAGATCCATGGTCTGGTCAAGACGTATCGCGGCGCCCGGGGGACGGTACGCGCGGTGCACGAGGGCAGCGGCCTCTCGCTCCCGCTCTGCTACATGGTCGGACTGGCGGCGTTCGGCACGATGGTTTCCGCCGGTGGGCGGATCGCCGGCGAACGCCAAGCGGGCTGGACCCGGCAGCTGCGCATCAGCCCGCTGCCGGCGAGTTCCTACTTCCGCGCCAAGATGCTGACCGCTTACGCGATGGCGCTACTCACACTCGCCCTGCTCTACGGCTCCGGAGCCGCGCTCGGGGTCAGCCTGCCGGCCGGGCGCTGGCTGACGATGACCGCCCTGATCCTCGTCGGACTGCTGCCGTTCGCCGCCCTTGGAGTCCTCCTCGGCCACCTCCTGACTACCGACTCGGTCGGCCCAGCGATCGGCGGCGGCGTGTCGATCCTCGCCTTCCTCGGCGGCACCTGGTTTCCGATCACCGGCGGCTTCCTGCACACCTTCGGGCAGCTCCTGCCCTCCTGGTGGCTCGTGCAGGCCAGCCACGTCGCCCTCGACGGACACGCCTGGGGAGTCCGCGGCTGGGTAACGGTGGCGGCCTGGACCGTGATCCTCGCCAGCGCCGCCGCCTGGGCATATCGCCGAGACACCCACCGCGTCTGGCGAGAACCTGAGTGCGCCCATCCCATCCAGCCGAACGCGCATGATCGCCTTGTTGCGCTCGTGCTGCTCTCGCAGCTGAGCGATGCGCTCGCGCAGCTCGGTGCCGTGGTCGTCCACGGATGCGTTCGGGTCGATCCGTCGCGCCCACTTCGACGCGACCGCATCCAGCACGCGCGGTTCATCGAACACGTCGCGGGACGGCTCTACGCGGGACCGCGCATCGGGTCGCTCGAGCAGCAGCCAGCCGCCGTCCTGGCGCAGCAGCGCTCCTCGATCGACGAGCTCCCCGACGGCGAGGGTGACCGTTGGCCGACGCGCGCCGACCAGCTCGCCGATGAGCTGGTGCGTGAGCTTCAAGCGCAGCAACGTCCCAACGGGCGTCGCCTGGCCCCAGACGTCCGCCAGCAGCCACATGATCGCCATGACGCGCTCGTCCACGCGCGGCATCTGGCAGATCATCATCTGGGCGAGCAGGCGTTTGGTCTGTTGAGCCCCGTGGGCGTGGAGGCCGGCAACGATCAGCGGCCAGCGTCGAGCGGCGAGCAGGATCTCGCGCTCGAGCAGCGCCAATCGGACGTCGCCGCTCGCCCGGCATTCCCCGACCTCGACGTTGCTCAGCCGCGCGACCTGCACCAGTGAGACGACGTCGCCCGGGCCGAGCAGGCGCAGGCCGGCGTGACCATTGACGCAGAGCGACTGCGCCAGCATGCCGTCGAGCACGACGGCGGCGAACGCGCGCGCGCCTCCGATCAGCTCGTGCAGATCCTCACCGGGGCCCAGCGAGGCGAGCGGCAGGAGGATGTCGCCGGCCGGCACGCGATCGTCGGGCAGTAGGAAGCGAAGCAGAGCGGGCTCGGCCTCCGAGAGACGGATGGCGGTATCGGAAGGCATCGATCAGACGCGCTGCCTCGCCCTGCCGTGCGGCGAGCGCGGCGTCCAATCAGAGCATAGTCCGATTGCGCGCAGCAGCCGGCCGCGTCGGTGAGCAAACACGATCGCCGGGAGGGATCGCCGACAGAAATTGCACGTTAACACTGAGTCCAGAGCGCCGCTCGCCTGCCGGAAGTCGGCGCGTTACGATCTCGTCGTGAACGAGATATCCGGACTGGCAGCGTGATTACACTGGAGTTCGTGGCGGGAACCCCGCCCTACGCGTACCCGCAACGGGAAGGCCACGCATCGTGAGCGAACCCCGTCCCGCGACGCTCGACGCGCTCCTGGACTTCGTCAAGGAGTCGCGTGGATTCGATTTCACCGGCTACAAACGCTCGAGCGTCGAGCGGCGCACCGCCAAGCGCATGATGGAAGTCGGCGTCGCGCCGGGTTGCTACGACGACTACATCGACTACCTCGAGCTGCACCCGGCGGAGTTCGCCGAGCTCTTCGACACGCTTCTGATCAACGTCACTGCGTTCTTCCGCGATCCTCAGACGTGGGAGCACCTGGCGAGCGACATCATCCCCGAGCTGCTCTGCACGCGCAGCGACGACGCGCCGCTGCGGGTGTGGTGCGCGGGCTGCGCATCCGGAGAGGAGCCTTACACGGTGGCGATGGTGTTCGCTCGCGTCCTCGGCGACAAGGCCTTCCGTGAGCGCGTGAAGATCTACGCGACCGACGTCGACGAAGGCGGTCTGGACCAGGCACGCCAGGGGGCGTACCTCCCGCGTCAGGTGGAGGACGTTCCGCCCGACGCGCTCGAGCGCTTCTTCGAGCGCACGGAGCAGCGCTATTTGTTCCGCAAGGACTTCCGTCGATCCGTGATCTTCGGCCGCAACGACCTCGTGCAGGACGCCCCGATCTCACGCATCGACCTGCTCGTGTGTCGCAACACGCTCATGTACTTCACCGCCGAGGCGCAGTCGCGGATCCTGCGGCGCTTCCACTTCGCGCTCGATGACGAGGGGCTGCTGCTTCTCGGACGCTCGGAGATGCTGATCACGCACGGCGATCTGTTCATTCCGGTCGACCTCAAGTGGCGGATCTTCCGCAAGGTGATGCGCCCGGCGCGACGCGAGCGGGTGCGGATCATGGCAGCCGATCCGGCTAACGGAGCATCGCTCAGCACGGCCGACAACCTGCGTGAGGCCGCCTTCGACACCTCCGCCAACTGCCAGTTCGTGCTCGATGCCAACCGCGTGCTGGTGATGGCCAACGCCGCCGCGCGACGGATGTTCGGCCTGGGCCTCAGCGACCTCGGACGTCCGATCCAGGATCTCGAGCTGTCCTACCGCCCGATCGAGCTGCGCAGCCACCTCGACGTCCTCGCCAACGAGAGGCGGACGATCGAGATACACGCCGTGCGCTGGCGCCAGGACAAGCAGGAGCAGATCCTCGACGTGCGGATGACGCCGTTGCTGATCGACTCCGTGCTACTCGGAACCAGCGTCTCGTACGCCGACGTGAGCGAGACTCAACGGCTCCAGCAGCAGCTGGCGACCGTTAGGCACGAGCTCGAGCAGGCCTACGAGGAGCTGCAATCCACGGTCGAGGAGCTCGAGACGACCAACGAGGAGCTGCAGTCGACCAACGAGGAGCTCGAGACGACCAATGAGGAGCTGCAGTCGAGCAACGAGGAGCTCGAGACGATGAACGAGGAGCTGCAGTCGAGCAACGAGGAACTCGAGACGATCAACGAGGAGCTCCGTCATCGCACGCACGAGGTCAACGACATGAACGCCTTCCTCGAGACGGTCCTGACCACGATTGGCCTCGCAGTCGCGGTGCTCGACAGTCAGCAGCGGGTGCAGATCTGGAACGCCCAGTCGCGGGAGCTCTGGGGCGTCACGGCCGATGAAGCCGAGGATCGGCATCTCGCGTCGCTCGACATTGGCCTGCCGATCGACCAGCTCAAGGTGCCGTTGCGTGCCTGTCTGGCCGGCGACTCCGTGCGCGAGGAGCTCGTGCTCGAGGCCACCAACCGGCGTGGCCGAGCCTTCCAGTGCCGCGTGACGTGCCTGCCACTCGCCGCTCCGGTTGACGGCGGGGTCGCGAGCGTGATCATGATGATGGAGCCGATCGGCGCCGCGAACGGGACCTGATCGACTCAGTGGGTCTCGTCGACCAGCTCCGGCTCGCCTGCCGGACTGCGATGCGTGTCCTCCTCGGCCTGATCGGCGCACTCCTTCGCGTCCAAATCGACCCTCCGGGTGTTGTGCCCGTAATTATGTGAAGGATCCTTTAGGATGGCGGCGACGGCGCGCTTGAACTCCCCGCTGACCGTGCCTGAGCTTGCCATGACACTCTCCTCCGCTGTCGTGGATCGTCACGGTTCAGTGAACGATACGCCGATCACGGCGCCAAGCAAACATAAAAGCAAACATAAAAGCAAACATAGATGCGACCGCCCGTCGCCGGAGCACGCGCGAGGTGCGACAGCGCGTGGGGTGCGCGGCGACGCCGAGCGCGTGGGGCGCGCGGCGACGCCCGGCGGTGTCCACCGGGCGCCGCATGAGCTGCCCCTGACAACCGTCAGGCGCCCAGCTAGTAGGCCTTCTGCTCGAGCTCCGCGGGCTCTTGGGCCGCGCGGTCAGCCTCGTCCTGAGCCTGCTCGATCCATTCCTTGGCCTCTTCCGGGGCCCCGGTTTCGCCCTGCTCGACGTCGCCGGCCGCCTGATCTACAGCACCGCTGACCTCGTTCTCCAATCCGTCCATGTGAACTCCTCCCTTCGTCGTGGCCGGTATCCCGCTCACGACGGGCTACCCTCACCGCAGTCAACCGCGTTCGTGCCGACACGCGGATCGTGTTTGCGAGTCTAGCTCCACGACACCGGGCTGTTCGCCGATTGTCGATCATCCACAGAGGGGTCCCACGATGCCGCTGGAGCTCGGGAATGGATCAACGCCGCCGAGGCGCTGACGCCGTGCGCGCGGACGCGGTCACGGACGATCATGCCGATCCACTACGAGGGCCGGCGCGGGCTCAGACGAGGCTGCGGTAGAGCGCGGACACCTGCTGGGCGATCGCGGTCCACGAGAAATGCTCGATCGCCCGCCGGCGTCCGGCACGGCCCATCTCGTCGGCGCGATCCGGATCGGCCAGCACAGCGTTGACGCGCTCGGCGAAGTCGGCCGCGAAGCGATCGGGATCGCGCGGGGCGCCGGTGCCGTCATCGCCGGGCTCGATCGGGACGAGCAGGCCTGTGGCGCCATCTTCCACGACCTCGGCGATCCCGCCGGTGGCGGTCGCGACGACCGCCGCCTCGCACGCCATCGCCTCGAGGTTGACGATCCCGAGCGGCTCATAGATCGACGGGCAGACGAACACGGTCGCGTGGCTCAGCAGCTGGATCACATAGTGCTTGGGCAGCATCTGCTCGAGCCAGATCACGCCGTCGCGCTGCGATCGCAGCTCGGCCACGCGGCGCTCGACCTCGGCGCCCAGCTCGGCGGTGTCCGGAGCACCGGCGCACAGCACCAGTTGCGCCGCCGGGTCGAACGAGCCGGCCGCACGAAGCAGCAGCTCCACACCCTTCTGACGCGTGATCCGACCGACGAACATGACGTACGGCTTCGCGGGGTCGACGCTGTAGCGCTCGAGCACGTCCGTGCCGGGGACGACCGCGTACTCCGACGTGTCGATGCCGTTGTAGATCACGTGCACGCGGTCGGGATCGATCGCCGGATACACCCCCAGGATGTCCCGGCGCGAGCCGTGCGAGACGGCGATCACGGCATCAGCCGCCTCCAGCGCCGTCTTCTCGACCCAGCTCGAGACGGCATAGCCGCCGCCGAGCTGCTCGGACTTCCACGGCCGCAGCGGCTCGAGGCTGTGGCTCGTGGCGACGTGCGGGATCCCGTACATCAGCTTCGCGAGGTGACCCCCGAGGTTCGCGTACCACGTGTGCGTGTGGACGATGTCAGCGCCTTCCACCGCGGCGGCCATCGACAGGTCGATCGAGAGCGTGCGCAGCGCAGCCATGTGCGGCGCATCGCCCCGCAGCTCCTCCCACGCATGGTGATGGATATCGCCGGCGCCCCACGCATGGACGGTGACCTCCTGCAGACGGGCGAGCTCGCGCGCGAGATACTCCACGTGCACGCCGGCCCCGCCGTACACCTCCGGCGGGTACTCGCGCGTGAGCAGCGCGACCTTCACTCGACGACGACGCCCTTCGGGATGACGACCACCCCGCCGGCGGAGATCTTGAAACGCTCGTGGTCGGCCTCGGGGTCGACGCCGATCTCAACGCCGGGTCCGATCCGGACCTCCTTGTCGATGATCGCACGACGCACGACCGCGCCGCGGCCGACATCGACGTGGTTCATCAGGATCGAATCCGCGACCTGTGCGAACGAGTTTACGTGCACGCCCGGCGAGAGGACCGAGCGTCGTACGACCCCGCCCGAGATGATCACCCCGGCGCAGATCATCGAGTCCATCGCGTGCCCGCGGCGGTCATCGTCGTCGTGCACGAACTTGGCCGGTGGCAGCGGCTCGAGCCACGTGTGAATCGGCCACTGGGAGTTGTAGAGGTTGAACACGGGACTGATCGAGATCAGGTCCATGTGCGCGTCGTAGTACGCATCGAGCGTCCCGACGTCACGCCAGTAGCCCCAGTCGCGTTCGGTGGCGCCGGGCACTTCGTTCGTCGCGAAGTCGTAGACCCGCGCCTCGCCGCGCTCGACCAGCATCGGGATCAGGTTGCCCCCGATGTCGTGCTTGGAGGAGGCGTCCTTGGCATCGGTGGTGACGGCGTCCATCAACGCCTCGGCGGTGAACACGTAATTGCCCATCGAGGCGTACACCTGATGGGGTGCGTCCGGCAGCGGCCTGGGGTCAGGCGGCTTCTCACGGAACGCGACGATCCGCTCACCATCCGACGCGGTCTCGATCACGCCGAACTCATGTGCCTGCTCGATCGGCGCGCGGATCCCCGCCACGGTGACGCCGGCGCCGCTCTTGATGTGATCGTCGACGATCTGGCGCACGTCCATGCGGTAGATGTGGTCGGCGCCGAGCACGATGATGTGGTCCGGACGCTCGTCGTGGATCAGGTTGAAGTTCTGGTAGATCGCGTCCGCGGAACCGACGAACCAGCGCGGACCTCGGCGCATCTGAGCCGGCACCGGCGTCACGTAGTTGCCCAGCAGCGGCGACAGGCGCCAGGTCAGCGACACGTGCCGGTCGAGCGAGTGACTCTTGTACTGGGTGAGCACGACGATCTTGCGGAAGTCGGCGTTGACGAGATTCGACAGCGCGAAGTCGATCAGCCGGTAGACACCGCCGAACGGCACCGCGGGCTTCGCGCGGTCCGCCGTCAGGGGCGCGAGGCGCTTGCCCTCGCCGCCGGCCAGCACGATCGAGAAGACGTTCTGCGCCATCAGCCGGCCGCCGTCCCGATGCTCTGCGAGCGGTCAGATCGGGCAGCGCGCGGTTCGGGCTGGCGCCGACACGACGGCTCCCGGTCGCGGCACGCAGAGTCGAGTTCGTAGCGGCTCAGTCGGCGCATCAAGCGCCGTCATTCTTTCAGTTCCGCACACGCGACCGCGTCCCGAATGTTCGTTTGCACACGATCACGGATCGTGTCGCCGGATCAGCTGCGCAGCTTCTCGGGATCCCATCCCAGGCACACGCAGCCGAACCGCTGCCCCTTGACGTACAGCGGCACCGCCAACGTGCTCAGCACCACGCCGGTGTCGCGCGCATAGGTCTGCAAGAGGAAGGGCCGGACGCCGTCACCGGGCTCGCTCAGGCGCGCGCCGGCGGCCTTGATCTGCGGCCGGGTGAGCACCTCCGCGGGGAGCTCGACGCCCAGCTCCATCCGCGCTGAACGCGCGAGCGCGCCCGAGTCGAGGAAGAAGCGCTTGCTGCGGTTGCCGGCGAGATCGCGATCCTGGTCGCCCGTGATGTCCTTGGTGAACGCGGAGTTGTGGGCCGGCGCATACACGTTTAGATCGAAGGGGAGCGCGAACGTGAGCAGCGGCTCAGCGGCGAGCACAGCATCCATCCGCTCCATCATCTCGCGGTCCACGATCGCGTCATAGGCACAGTGGAACTTCGGCGGCGAGAAGCCTGCGCGGTCGGCGCGCGTGACGTCGAACAGCCTCGAGAAGCGATCGATGAGCGGGCCGCGCGCCTCCTGATATGAGAGCTCCAGCACGGCCGCCTGGCTCACGCGACGGCCGTCGATCGCTGCCTCGAGGATCGCCTGCAGCTCGTCGCTCAGCCCCTCGCATCGCGCCCGCAGACGCGAAAGCAGACCGCCCGTGTCGAACTGCCCGATCGTCACCGACGCCCGCTCGGTCCCCCTCGCAAGCTCCAGCTGACGGCGTGCCGCCGACGTCGCCTGCTCCTCGATCTCGGCGCTGCCCTCGGTGATGACATTGAGGTTCGTGTCGATCGCCTCCACGTCCGCGAGCTGCCGGCGAGCGAGCTCGGCGATCTCCGTTGCGCGCTCATCCGAGGAGCTGACGAGCTCGCCGATGCGCTCGAGCACCGCGCGGCCGACTGTGGCCTCCCCGGCACTGCGGGCCGATTGCTCACGCGCCGTGGCGGCTGCCTGCAGGACCGCCTCCATCTGCCTCTGGGTGCGCTGCACGGTGTCACGAATCTGCGCGGTCTGAGAAGCGGTCTGCGAAGCCAGCTTGCCGACCTCATCCGCGACCACGGCAAAACCACGTCCGTGCTCCCCCGCATGCGCCGCCTCGATCGCCGCGTTGAGCGCGAGCAACTTCGAATGCTCCGCGACCTTGTCGATGATTGCCGAGAACTGCCCGATGCTCGCGATCTCCTCACGCGCCAGCCTCTCAACGAGCTCGTGCACACCCGCCGCATGCTTGCTGATCTGACCGATGGCGTCGATCAGCGGCCCGATCAGCTCGAGTCCGCGCTCGCTTTCCTGCGCGAGCTTCCCTCCGAGCTCGGCTGACACACGCGCTGAAGCGGCCGCCTCCTCGGAGGAGGTGCGCAGCGAGCCGGCGCGTGATGTCACCTCCCGCAGCTCGTTACGCAACACCTTTACGCGGTCGCTGATCACCGACACGGCAACCGAGCTGCGAGCCGAGCCACACGAGAACTCGGAGGTGATCTGCGCAAGGTCATCGAGCGCGCGCGACACCTCACGGCTGAGCTCACCGAGCTCGCCGTCGCGCTCGCTGAGATCGAGCAACGGCCAGACACCGTTGGCCGCCTGGGCCTTTCCGGACCAATTGACTTCGCGTTCCTGCACGGCCATCTTCTCTCTCCTCGGACGGAGCCCCGGCGTTAACCGGCCGCTACGAGCTTCATCGGCCAACCGCTCCAATCATTGAGCCACTCCCGGGACAGGACCCCAAAGAGGATCGGCCGGTCAGCTGCAACCGATCCGGCGCTGCACGCGGCTCGCTCGCGTTAGGATCGGCTAACACAACCACGACCGGAAGGATCTGTTAGTTCATGCTCGACCAGATACGCCGCGACATCCAGTCCCGCCTTGATGAGTTGCTTGGCGAGGTCGACAAGCTTCGCCGGGCGCTGGCGGCGCTGACATCGCGTGACGGCGGCGAGTCCGCCGGCGACCGCGCGAAGGCAAGCACCGCCGCGGCGTCCACCGGCACGGCCGGTGACGCCACACCCGCCAGGACCCGCTCACGCCGCACGGGAGCCGGCGCACGATCAACCGCAACAGCCACACGCAAGAACTCCACCAGCCCTCCGGCGACGCGCACCGCACCGGGCGCAACCAAGGCGGCGGTGCTCGCCGCGCTTGCCGACGGCAAGGCGATGACGGCCGGCGAGATCGCAACCGCGACCGGCCTCGGGCGCGCGACGATCAGCACGACGCTCTCGAAGCTTGCGCGCAATGGAGAAGTCCAGAAGGCCGACCGCGGTTACTTCATCGAGCACTCAGCCTCCGACGGCGACGGCGCCGAGAAGACGGCCGAGTAGGTCTCCGGCCACAACGCGCGTTTCCGCGCGAACCTGGTTACTGCAAGCGGCTCCCGCCCGGGAGCCGCTTCTCGTATGCAAGGCGGGTGTACCCGTCCGCGGCCCGCAGGCCGCGGACGGCGGTGACTGTCAGCTCGGATCGATCGATCGTTCCCGGCGCGACGCTAGAAGGTGGATCCGGACAGGGGCGTGGGCGCAGGTTGGTTGCGGGACGGCGGGTCGTCGGTGATCAACTGCGAGATCGTCACCAGGCGCAGCCCGCGTTGACGCAGGCGCATGATGATGCGCGGCAGGGCGGCAACCGTCTCGCTGCGATCACCCCCGCCGTCGTGCATCAGGATGATCGCCCCGGGCCCGCCGCCGCTGACCGCCGTGTAGATGATCTTGGCCACGCCCGGGCGCTCGTAGTCGGAGGTGTCGGCGCTCCACAGCACCATCAGCATGTGCTGCGCTCGCAGAACGCCGAGCGTGGCCGCGTCGAACGAACCGTAGGGCGGGCGCAACAGCACCGGGTAGGGCGCCCCGTCGGCGTGGATCGCCTGCCCCGCCTCCTGTATCTCAGCGGTCTGGGCTTCCGGCGAGAGCTCGGCGAGCGGCGGATGTGTCTCGGTGTGGTCACCGACCTCGCAGCCGGCTCTCGCCTCGTCGGCGACCAAGCGCGGGTAGAGGCGCGCCCAGCGTCCGATGACGAAGAACGTCGCAGGCGTGTGCGTGCGACGGAGGATCGCGAGGATCTGCGGCGTGTACGTGCTGGGCCCGTCGTCGAACGTCAACGCGACGTCGCGGACGCGGTGCGTCAGGTACTGCACGTAGGACGTGTAAGCAAGCACCCGGTCGACCGCCAACGCCTGGGCGCCCGAATGCTCGGCGTCCGCCGCAGCCTTCTGATGCGACGTTCGCCCGCGATGCGAGCGCACGCCGGCTCCACCCGACGTTGCGCTGGTGCCGGTTGGGCCGGTGCTCGAGGCACCGCCCGTGCTGTGCGAGGAGCCGCCCGAGATCACGAGCACGGCGATCAGTAGCGCAAGCACCCCGACCAGCGACACCCCGGCGACCCGGCGCCGGATGGTGCGCCGGCGGCGCACGGCCGCCCGCCGTGCTCTCAGCTCCTCGGGAGTCCGCGGCGTCGGATCGCCGGATCCCGCACGCGTGTCACCGGCCGAAGCCCGTTTCGCGCTGCGGTCGATGCGAATGCGCGGAACATCGTCCTCGCCCGGCATCGTCGCATTGTCGCACCGGGCGCGGCGTCGCTATCGTCCGCAGGATGAGTATCACGCTGCAGGAGCACGCGCTCGGTGTCACCTGGAGCGAGACCACGGGCATGCGCCGTGCGGCGCACGCGCTGTCCAGCGATCGTGGCGTCTGGTTGATCGACCCGTTCGAGGACGCGGCGGCGCTCAGCTCGGTGCAGTCACTCGGGCAGCCCGCCGGCGTGCTGCAGCTGCTCGACCGGCACAACCGCGACTGCCGGGAGCTCGCCACACGCCTCGAGGTGCCGTTGCTGGCGCTTCCGGCGCGCGCCCCGGACAGTCCGTTCGAGGTCGTGCCGGTGCTGTCGCGGCGGCGGTGGCGAGAGGTCGCGCTCTGGTGGCCGGCGCCCCGCGCTCTGATCGTGGCCGAGGCGGTCGGCACGGCCCCGGTGTTCGCACTCGGACGTCAGGCCGGAGCGCACCCGCTGCTGCGGGTCTGCCCGCCACCGGCGGCGCTCACGCACCTAAGTCCCGAGGCGCTGCTCACAGGGCACGGCGAGGCGATCCCCACTGACGCAGGCGGCGCATTCCAGGAGGCGCTCGATCGCTGGCGCTCCGACCTGCCGCGGCTGGTCATCCAGCTCCCCTCGCTGTTGCGCAGCGCGCGCTGACGCGCCTATCGGCGCCCTCCCAAAGAGATGGCGGCCGCGTCGCCAGTCACCGATGCGACACGGCTGCGCCCGCCCACGCCGAAGCTCACACCGCTGAAACGACTCACGCCCCGCGGCGGCGGGGCGTGAGAGCTGCTCAGCGCGGAGAGGCGCGAGAGTGGGCTACGCGATCGTGATCTCGGGCGAGGCGTAGACGTCCTGGATCGCGTTGAGAAGCGCGATGCCCTCGCCCATCGGGCGCTGGAACGCCTTGCGTCCACTGATCAGGCCGGTGCCGCCGGCGCGCTTGTTGATCACCGCTGTCCTGACCGCCTCGGCGAGGTCCGACTCGCCCGAGGATGCGCCGCCGCTGTTGATCAATCCGGCACGGCCCATGTAGCAGTTCGCCACCTGGTAGCGCGTGAGGTCGATCGGATGGTCGCTCGAGAGCTCGCTGTAGACGAGCTTGGAGGTCTTGCCGTAGCTGCCGCCGAGCGCGTTCACGGCGCCGTAGCCGTTGTTGTTCTCCGGCAGCTTCTGCTTGATGATGTCAGCCTGGATCGTCACGCCGAGATGGTTCGCCTGGCCGGTCAGGTCGGCGGACACGTGGTAGTCCTTGTCCTGCTTGAACGCCGGGTTGCGCAGGTAGCACCACAGCACCGTGAACATCCCGAGCTCGTGCGCCTCCTCGAAGGCCTCGCTGACCTCACGGATCTGTCGGGTGCTCTCGTCGCTGCCGAAGTAGATCGTCGCGCCGACGCCGGCGGCGCCCATGTCCCAGCAACGCCGGACGCTCGCGAACGGGACCTGGTCGGCCTTGTTCGGATAGGTCAGCAGCTCGTTGTGGTTGATCTTGACGATGAACGGGATGCGGTGCGCGTACTTGCGCGAGCACATGCCGAGCACGCCGACCGTCGACGCAACGGCGTTGCAGCCGCCCTCGATCGCGAGCTCGACGATGCTCGCCGGGTCGAAGTAGATCGGGTTGGGAGCGAAGCTCGCGGCCGCGCTGTGCTCGATGCCCTGGTCGACCGGCAGGATGCTCAGGTAGCCCGTTCCGGCGAGACGGCCGTGGTTGAACATCTGGCGCAGGTTGCGGATCGTCGCGGTGCTGCGGTCGGTGTCGAGCATCACGCGCTCGATGAAGTCGGGACCGGGCAGGTGCAGCATCGCCTGGTCGATCGTCTCGCACTTGTGATCCAGCAGGTCGCCTGCATCTGCCCCCAGCAGATCAGAGACGTGATCAAGCCTGGGCTCGGTGGTGCTTGCCATTACTGATCTCCTTTGTTACAGCCAGCAGGGTTTTTTTCTCGATTGAAACGGGCACAAAAATAGTAGACGCGCCCCGCCCCGGCCGCGGAACAATCATATAGCGCCGACGGCCGGCCTCGGTAGATTTCCGTGCCGTTGCGACTTGCCCGGGCAACCGTTCAGTGGGCCTCGCCGCGGATCCCGGCGGCCGGCCCGGACATTGCTCCGCGTGATCGCGCCCGGCCACGGAAGTGCGTCGGAGCGACCAGGCTCTGTGGAAGAATCGACCGCGTGTCTGGGATCTTGAACCGGCCTGCCGCCGTGCGCGGACGCCGGTTCCGGGGAGGCAGTGATTGCGAGCGGTGACCGTCGTTCCGGGACGGGCGGGCTCGGCGCAGCTCGATGAGGTTCCCGAGCCGGGTGTGGAGCTTGGCTCGATGCTCGTCGAGGCGCTGGCGGTGGGCGTGTGCGGCACCGACGCCGAGATCGCCGACGGCCACTACGGCTGGGCGCCGCCCGGCCGGGAGCGGCTGATCCTCGGTCACGAATCACTCGGCAGAGTCCTCGATCCAGGTACGAGCGGGTTTGCGGCCGGAGACCATGTCGTCGGCATCGTGCGACGGCCGGATCCGGTTCCGTGCCCGAATTGCGCCGTCGGCGAGTGGGACATGTGCTCCAACGGCGGCTACACGGAGCGCGGCATCAAGCAGGTGGACGGGTTCATGTCCGAGCGTTGGCGAATCGAGCCGGAGTTCGCCCTCAAAGTGGACAAGAGCCTGGGGATACTGGGCGTTCTGCTCGAGCCGACGACGGTCGTGGCGAAAGCGTGGGAGCACATCGCGGCGATCGGCCGGCGCAGCTACTGGGTCCCGAGCACCGTCCTCGTCGTCGGCGCGGGTCCGATCGGGCTGCTCGCCGCGCTGATCGGCGTCCAGTACGGGAGCGACGTGCACGTGCTCGACCGTGTCACGAGTGGCCCAAAACCGGCGTTGGTCGAAGCGCTCGGAGCGACCTACCACACCGGTCCGATCGCCGACCTCGGGTTGAGCCCGGACGTCGTCGTGGAGTGCACGGGGGTTACTCCGCTCATTCGCGACTCAGCCGAGGCCGCCGCGCCGGGCGCGATCATCTGCCTCACGGGTGTCGGCGGCGTCGCAGCACCGGATGCAAGCACCGCGACGAGGCTCGCCACCGACGCCGTGCTCAAGAACCTCGTCCTGTTCGGGTCCGTGAACGCCAATCGCCGCCACTACTACATCGGGGCGCAGGTGCTCGCCAAGGCGGACCACGCCTGGCTCGAGCAGCTCGTGACCCGCCGCGTCGGGCCGCAGGCGTTCGAGCGGGCGCTCGAACGCGAGCCGGACGACATCAAGGTCGTCGTCGAGTTCGCGCACACGTAGGCGCGGATGAGCGCAATGCAACCGAGCGTCCCCATACCGTGCTCGGTCGTGCCGGGGCTGCTCAGCGAAGGGCCCGGTTGGGACGCGGAGCGAGGCGAGCTGCTGTGGGTCGACATCATCGGCGCGTGGCTGCACCGTGGACGCCTCGGCGACGATGGCGTCCTGCACGAGGTCACCTCGATCCAGTTCGACCGGTTTGTCGGCGCCGTCGCCCCCGTCGTCGGGGGCGGGTACGTGCTGGCCGCCGGCGGGGGGTTCCTGTTCGCCGCGGCGCCCGGGTTGGTGCGTGAGCTCGCCCAGCCCGAGGCCGGGCGCGACGACGTGCGGATGAACGACGGTGCATGCGATCCACAGGGCCGCTTCTGGGCCGGGACGATGGCCCTCGATGAATCGCCGGGAGCGGGAGTCCTCTACAGGCTCGAGCTCGACGGGACCTGCAGTCGCGTCCTCGACGGGCTGACGATCTCCAACGGGATCGGCTGGAGCCCCGATGGCACCCGGATGTATCTGTCCGACAGCGGCACGCGCACAATCGATGCCTTCGACTTCGACGCTGCCACAGGCGACATCAGCGGCCGGCGCACGATCGTGCAGATCACGGAGCCCGGTGTAGCGCCGGACGGGCTGACCGTCGATGAGCAGGACACGATCTGGGTCGCGCTCTGGAACGGCGCCGAGCTACGGCGCTACAGCTCGGAGGGAGCGCTCCTGGGTCGCGTCCCGATGCCGGTGCAGCGGCCGACCTCGTGCGCGTTCGGCGGCCCGGATCGGGGGACGCTGTTCATCACGACCGCACGTCACGGCCTCGACGAAGCAGCGCTTGCACGTCAGCCCGACGCGGGGCGCGTGTTCCGCCTCGACGGACTCGGCGTCCGCGGCGAGTCCTGCGCGGTCTACGCAGGACTCGTCGAGCCGGTCCCTGGGCCGACGTGAGGTTGCTCGTGCTCGGCGGCGGTCCGGCGGGGCTTAGCGCAGCCCTGCATGCGCGCGAGCTCGGCGCCGATGTCACGCTCGTCGAGGCCAGGCTGGTAGGGGGCACCAGCCTGAACGAGGGTCCGGCACCGGTTCGCACGCTCGCGCGCTCGGCGCGATTGGTCCGCGACTCGAAGTCTTGGGAGCGACTCGGCCTGCGCGGCGACCGTCCCCAGGTCGACATCGTCGCGGCGCTCGCCAGCGCCCGGCGCGTTGCCGATTACGTGCACGAGCAGCAGCGGATGGGGGAGGCGCTGCGCCGCCGCGGGATCGAGCTGATCGACGGCGCCGGCCCCGCCGTGTTCGTCGACGCGCACACGGTGCGGGTCCCCGGCGGGCGCACGTTCTCCGGTGATGCCGTGATCGTCGCCGTCGGAGGGCGCGCCGGGCGGCTGCCGATCCCAGGCGTTGAGCTCGCGCTCACCTACGAGAACCTGCGAGAGCTCACGGAGCTGCCGCAGTCAGCCGCCGTCATCGGCGGCGCCGACACCGGATGCCAGCTCGCGTCGATCCTCGCCGACTTCGGCGTCGACGTGACGCTCGTCGAGGCAGGCCCCAGGCTCGTCGCCAGAGCGGACCAGGACGTCTCCGAGGCGCTCAGCGAGTCGTTCCGCGGTCGCGACATCGCGGTGCTGACGTCGACGCTCGTCGAGCGGCTGCAGCGCACCGCAGCGGGTGTCAGCGCCCACCACCGATCAGGCTCCGAGCAGGCGTCATTCGATGTCGACGCGGTGTTCCTCGCCGTTGGCTGGCCTGGTAACGCCGACCTGATCGGCGCCGCCCAGATCGGCATCGACACCGAGCGCGGCTATGTCAAGGTCGACGAGAGCCTTCGCAGCAGCCTGCCGGACGTGTTCGCAGCGGGCGACGTCAACGGGATCAGCATGCTCGTGCCGAGCGCTCGCCTCGAGGGTCGCGTCGCCGCCGAGAACGCTGTGCTCGGCACCCGGAGGCGGTTCACGCACGAGCTCGTCCCCACCGGCAGCTTCACCGATCCTGAGTACGGCGGCGTCGGACTGACCGAGGCACAGGCCCGAGCGCGCTACGACTGCGAGGTCGGGATGGTCCGCTATGCGGACCTTGTGCGCCCCGTGATCGACGATCACCCGGACGGGTTCTGCAAGCTGATCGTCGAGCGCAACCGCCGCTACATCCTGGGGGCTCACGTCGTGGGTGAGTACTCGGCCGAGGTGATCCAGATGGCCTCGGCGTGCATGGCGTCGAACCTTCGGATCGAGCAGATCGCGGAGCTGCAACCGGCGTTTCCAACGTTCACCGAGGCCGTCACGATCGCCGCGCAGATGATCGTGCGGAGCATGCAGATCACGCCGACCGCCCCGAGCTGGGGCGAGCTCCGAGCGGCCGGCGAATCAACCGGCTGAGCCGTCGATCGGTGCAGTCACGCGGCCGAGCCGGCCATCGGTGCAGTCATGCCGCTGAGCCGGCCATCGGTGCAGTCATGCCGCTGAGCCGGCGATCGCGAGCTGCTCGGCCGTTGGCGCGATCGACGGCGACGACAGCGAGACCGCGATGTTGACGAGCGCGAGGACGGCGGCGGCGACCAGCCCGCGCTGGAATCCGTTCGTCAGAGCGAGCTGCGGCGGGGTCCCGGCCGCGAGCGCCGCGTGCAGGTGCGAGTTCGCGATCGTCGTGATCACCGCCAGGCCGAGCGCGGCTCCGACCTGGTAGGCGGTGTTGACGATGCCGGACGTCGCTCCCGCCTCGTCGTGCCTCGCCTCGGCAACGGCGGCGATCTGCGCCGGCACCCCGACGCTGATGATCCCGGCTCCGTAGAGGACGAGGCCCGGAAGCAGCGACGACGCGTAGGACCCGTCCGGACCTGCCCCGGCAAGCAGCAGCAGGCCGATCAGGCTGAGCAGCGCGCCGGCGGCCTGCACCCACCGCGTCCCCACGCGCGTGACCAGCTGCGAGGAGGCCACCGCCGCAAGGATCGCCGCCGCCCCCATCGGTAGCAGGTCGATGCCTGTCTGGAGCGCGCTCAGGCCCCGGACCTGCTGCAGGAAGATCGCGGTCAGGAAGAACATCGACAGGAACGCGGCTCCGTTGAGCGCCAGCGCGACGCTCGCGGTGCGCAGCCCGCGAGCCCGGAACAGACGCAGCGGGACGAGCGGGTTGGCGGCGCGACGCTCGGCGGCGACGAAGGCCGCGAGCAGCCCAAGCCCGCCGGTCAGCGAGGCGATCACCTCAGCTGAGCCCCAGCCGAGAACCTGTGTGCGCACGACGCCGAACACGAGCAGCAGCAGGCCGCCGGTGCCGAGCAGTGCGCCGAGTACGTCGAACGAGCGCGAGCTGCTCCGATCCGCGCGGCTCTCGGCGATCACCAGTGGCGACAGCGCGATCAGGGCGACGCCGATCGGCACGTTGACGAAGAACACCCATTCCCAGCCGACACGATCGACGAGCAGGCCGCCCGCGACCACACCGAGCGTGCCACCGATGCCGGCGAGTGCGCCCCAGATCCCAAGTGCGATGTTGCGCTCGTGACCGTGGGCAAAGGTCACGGTCAGCAGCGAAAGCGCCGCCGGCGATAGCAGCGCACCGCCCAGGCCCTGAGATGCGCGCGCCGCGATCAGCATCGTCGCGGAGCTCGACAGCCCGGCGGCAAGCGAACTCATGCAGAACACGATCAGGCCGGCGATGAAAAGGGCTCGGCGTCCCAGCAGGTCGGCGGCGCGCCCGCCGAGCAGCAGGAACCCGCCGAACACCAGGGTGTAAGCGTTCACGACCCACTGCAGGTCGCCGCCGGAGAGATGCAGCCCGTTCTGGATGTGCGGGAGCGCGATGTTGACGATCGTGACGTCGAGGACGACCATGAACTGCGCCAAAGCCAAAAGTGTCAATACCAGCCAACGATTTCGCAGCATACGAATTTCCTCCCAAAATCATTTTGACGCTGAATGATTCTGGCAAGGTAGCACCTTGTCGGATATCATTCAAGTCATGAACGATTCAACCGAGAGGGCGATTGCGATTGCGATGGCTCCCTCCGGAGCAGGGGTCCGCGTGTGACCGGCGCAGCGGATCCGCGCGCCACGACACCCGCCGAGGAATGCGTGTTCGTCGGTGGCTACCCGATCGCCCGCGGAATGGGCAGCCGCACCGGGTTGCTGCTCGCACGCATCGGCGGTCTCCTCGGCGAGCTCGCCGACGAGGGCCTGGCCGATGCCGGCCTGAACGCCCGCGAGTACGCGATCATGGCGATCCTGTCCGAGGATGGCCCAGACTCCCAGCACGAGCTCGCGCAGCTCCTCGGAAAGGCCCCCGCTGTGATCGTCGCTGTCGTTGACGCCCTCGAGCAACGGGGGCTCGCCTCACGCACGCGCGATCTCGCCGATCGGCGCCGGACACGAGTGACGCTCACCGGCGCCGGACGCGAAGCGCTCGTCCACGCCGACCGGCTTGCACGCGAGGTGACCGCATCAGCCCTGCACGGCCTCGACGAGGACGAGCTGGAGCACGTCCACGGGCTGCTGGCCAAGGGCCTCGGGCTCGCGTGAGCGCCCCGGGGCTCGCTCGAGCGCCCGAGGGCTCGCTCCGAGCGCCCGAGGGCTCGCTCGAGCGCCCGACGGCTCGCTCGAGAGAGCCCGTGCCGCGGCGTCGTCCGTATCTCGCGCGCGCGTGCGAATCACGCAATTCACGCCCCGGGGATGTCAAGCGCCGGGGATGTATCGCCGCGCCGAGACGTACTCGTCCCCGCGCGCCGCGAGCGGGATGATGCGGACCGCGCTGGCCGAGTTCGGCGACTCGATGATGTCCCCATCGCCGATGTACATGCCGACGTGGGTGATCGCGCGCGACGGCGGGTCGGTGGCGAAGAAGACGAGGTCCCCGGGTTGGAGCGCCTGCTGTCGCACCGGCCTGCCGACGGTCGCCTGTAGCGCCGCGGTCCGGGGAAGGAGAATGCCGAGTGCGTCGTAGACGCTGTACGTGAGCCCCGAGCAGTCGAATCCGAACGCCGAGGTCCCCGCCCACAGGTAGCGCACGCCCAGGAACAGCTCGGCGGTCCGGGCGAGCTGAGCGCCGGTCGGCGCCGGGCGGGGCGCGCCGGCTCCGAGAACGAGGACGTCTGAGCGCGAGATCAGCCCGGGTGCTCCGGTGGGCGTCTGGACGGTGACCCACGCGCCCGACCCGCTCAGCTCCGGCAGGCGCGTGTTGAAGCTCAGCTGCAGCAGTCGCCGGCCGGGCGTCCCGGTGCGCGTCGAGGCGAGCAGCCAGGCCCGCGGCGCCGTGACGAGCGCCACCTGCGCCGGCGTCGCTGTCGAGGCCGCGGTCTTCGTTGAGGTGGTCGTCGTCGCTGCGTAGGGGGGCGTCGTCGTCGATCTGGCGGTTGCCGTCGAGGTGGCGGTTGCCATCGATCTGGCGGTTGCCGTCGATCTGGCGGTCGCCGTCGACGTGGCGGTCGCCGTCGACGTGGCGGTCGCCGTCGACGCGCGTGTCGTCGTCGAGGTGGCGGTTGCCGTCGAGGTGGCGGTTGCCGTCGACGCGTGTGTCGTCGTAGAGGTGCTCGCGCCCGTCGAGGTGGTTGCAGCGGTGGTCGGCGTCGGCGCCGTGGACGCCGACGTCGTCGCCGGGACGAGCTGGCGCGCCGGCAGCCAGCCCGGGTAGCTCAGATGGCTCGGAGTCGGCTGCCCGGTGAGCGACACTTCGACCCACGCGCCGCGGCGGGCGACGACGAGGGCCTGCTGGCCGTACAGCGCTTGGGTGACCAGCCGGCCGACGAGCCAGCGTCGCTGCTCGGTGTCCATCGCGGCCAGCCACGGACCGAGCCGCACCGGGTTCGCAAGCGACGGGGCGTCGAGCGGGCGGGTCTGGGCTGGTGCCATCCAGAGGGTTGCGACGGAGACGTCGATGAGCGCCAGTTGCGCGCCGCCCGCAGGCGGCGCACCAGCGTGCCCGGTCGGAGTAACACCGCCGACGACGGGAGACGCACCGCCCGTCGCGGGAGACGCTCCGCCCGCAGCGGGAGCAACACCCGCCGTCGCCCACACGCCCGCGAGCAGGGACGCTCCGGCGCCGACGCCGACGACTGCCCGCAGGAGCCGCCCGCGGATGACGCGCGACCTCCATGGCAAGAACTCGGCCAGGCCTCAGATCATCCCTGATGTGGCTTGTGAGCGTTGCAGCAAATCCTGCGGCTGTTCACTCATGCACCACCGGGGCTCGCGGGGCGTCAACCGTCGATGCAATCACGACAACCGGGACGCACCACGAGCTCCCCCTGGTGCGGCTGGGATCGGATCGACCTGCGAGTCGAGCCCGATCTCGATCACCGGATGCTGAGACGGTCGCAGCCAGCGCAGGACGTCGAGCAGCTCCCCCTCCGGCAGCGCGACGCATCCCTCGGTCGCGGTGCCCATCCAGCTGTGGAGGAAGATGCCGGCCCCCAGGGCAGCGGCGCCGGACACGATCGGGCCCGTGTTGAAGTCGATCACCGCGAGATACGGGTAGGCGTTGCCCTCCGTCCACAGCGCCTCCGACCAGGCCGCGAAGCCCGGCGTCACGGCGCATGGCACGTGCACGAACTGGCTGTAGCGCTGGGAGTACGGATCCTCATCCCACCAGTCGCCGCACACGAGCTGGTGGTAGGTGTAGTGAAGACCTCCCGGATTCGGCTCGGTCCCGTACATCGTGGCACCAATCCCAAACACGCCGATCGGCGTCGCGTGGTCACCTTCGCGGCGGTCCGCCGCGGGCAGCAGGTGCCCCGAGCCGGTCTCAGCCTGCCAGACGGGAAACACCGCCCGCCACGGCGCGGTGGCGCTCGTTCGCTGATAGGTCTGGAGCGTCGCGAGGTAGCCCGGCGCGGGTGGATCGTCGGTCGGGCTGGCGAGGACGATCAGCTGGTCTGCGCTCGCTGGCACCTGCAGAAGGCCGGCGGGGTGACCCGGGCGCACCGTCCTCGCACTTGCTACGCGCGTGGATGAGGTTCCCGACACGCGCCCGGATGAGGTTCCCGTCACGCGCGTGGATGAGCTTCCCGTCACGCGCGTGGATGAGCTTCCCGACACGCCCGCGAATGAAGTTCCCGGCACGCCCGCGGCAGCGAGCAACGCCAGGATCCAGCGCCAGAGCATCGACATATTGTGCACGTCGCGGCCTTGGCGCACGCGGGGCCGCCTATCCTTGGCTGCACGATGAGCTCCGCCGGCGAACGCGTCGCACGCTTCATGTCCTCGCTCGAGAGCGACGTTCGCCAGGTGGCGCCGGGCGAGTGGGGCCTCGTGCTCGACGCCGCCGGCTACGTGCTCAACGTCGGCGTCGCGATCCGCGGAGCGTTCCTGCGCGCACAGGCCGCCGTGCTGCCTCCCGGCGTGATCGACCCGCACCAGCTTCTGTACTGGAACCGCCAGGCGCCGCTCGTGTGCTTCGCCGAGAACCGTGCCGGCGAGGTGTTCGTGTGCGGAGAGCTGCCGCTGGAGTCGCTGGAGACCGAGACGCTCGACCGTTTCCTCGGCCTGCTGCTCGCGAGCGCAGCCCGCGCCCGCGAGTTCGCGATCCAGAACGCTTGAGCGGCGGCTCGGTCTCCGTCGCTCACCAGACCTACCAGCGCGCGCACACTCCACCTGGGCGCGCTCTCAGCACGTGGAGCGCCGTTCAATCTGCCGCTCGCGGCAGCACGAGCCTGGAGGGATGCCGAGCGTCGTGCAGCACCTCGATGTCGACGGCACGCAGCTCCGTTGCCGACGCGGTGTCCGCGCCGGTGCCGGGATTGCGCGCGAACCGCGGGTGGGCCCCCGAGGAGACCTGTAGGCGGATCCGATGCCCGGCCGCGAACGCGTGGCCCAGCGGCCACAGGTCGAACGCGATGCGGAACACGCCGTCCACCGCCTCGAAGCGTTCGGGAGCAACACGCGCGAGCGCGTCGCACACGTTGCGCGACACATCCTTGGCATCGACGTCGCACACCCGGGCGAACACGTCGAAGTACGGCAGACTGGCGCGCACCCACAGCTCAACCCGCGCAAGGCCGATCGCCTCGACCTCGGATTCGAGCGTCTCGGACGTGTATGTGAGCACGTCGGAGCGCTCCTCGAGCGCGCGGTTGTCGACGACCGGTTCGAGCGTCAACAGAACGGCTCCACCGATCGACGGCGTCGGGTCGCTCGGGTCGTAGCGGTAGCCGTCTCCCGCGCTCCCCGCATCGTCGCCGCCTGCGGGCGGCGACTCTTCGATCAGGCGCCCGTATCCAGCGAGCCACAGCGGACGCTCGCCGGCTCCCGGCGGTGGCCACGTGGTGAGATCGCGCCAGCCGCCGCCCTCGCCCTCGCCGCTGATGAACACCTGTACGGGCGCCTCACGCATGAGCCTGTCGTCGAGCAGCAGGCGCGCGCGCAGCCAAGCGAGCCCCTCGCGCAGGCTCGCCGCCAGCAGGCCCGGAGCGATGTGCGTCCACGGCCCGATCGTGAGCTGCGGATGCTGGCCGGCCGCCTGCAGGGCGCTGAAGTCCTCGACCATCCATGGCAGGAAGATGTCGTGCCAGCCGCCGATCAGCTGCACCGGCGCCTTCACCTTGCCGACCCCCTCTGCGAAGTCCCGCGTGACCCAGTACGCGTCATCGCGACTGGGGTTTGCGAGCGCCTCTCTGAACCAGGCGACCTCCGCCCCGGTCGCCCGCTCGTCGAGCTCGGTGATCGGCAGCTCCGAGAAGAGGGTCGGCAGCCGGTGCAGCGCGCGCGCCATCGCGACAGGCGCGAGGCGGCGCTCCTGCGCGCCGACGAGCACCAGCCACGATCCCGCCGTCTCGAGCGAGAGGCTGCCGCCCGCGTACGTCTGGCCGTGGAACTGCGAGGCGCTCACCTGGATCGCGAGCGCCGCGAGATCGTCGCCCGCCTCGGGAGCGACTGCCCACTGCACCAGGCCGAGGTAGCTCGGCCCGATCATCCCGATCCGCTCCGCGTGCCACGGTTGCCGGCGCAGCCAGCGCAGCGTGGCGAGCCCGTCGGCGCGCTCGTCGAACGGGTTGAACTCGCCCTCGGAGCCGAACGTGCCGCGCACGCTCTGGATCACGATCTGCAGCCCTCGCTCCGCGAACAGCCGTCCGAAGAACAACCCGGGGACCGGCCGGCGCCCGTAGGGCGAGCGCACGAGCACCGTCGGCTGAGGTGTTTCGCTCGTCTCGCGCGCGACCCAGCGATCCGCGAGCAGCACCGCTCCGTCGTCCATCACGACCGGCAGGTCCTGCTCGCAGATCACGTCATCTGTCTGGGCGCGCGGCAGGCGCATGCGGCGCGCGAGGATCTCGCTCGCATAGCTCATGACGACAATCCTGCCAACTGCGGGCGCTCCACCCGCTCCCCGCGGATTATCCTCGAGGGATGCCGCGCCCTTTCGTGTTCGCCGATCAGGCCTCTTCGATCTCGCTGACGAGGATCCGGACGCCGCCGGTCGCCATCGAGAGGACGCCCGGAATCAGCTTCTGCGCCTGAGGCGAAGCGATCGCCGCGCAGGTTGCGTCGTAGTCGTCGAAGTAGACGTCGACCGTGCGGTAGGCGGGCGTCGGGCTGCCGTCCTCCTTCGGCCACACCTTCGCCGTCTCGACGCGCCGCACGCCGGGCAGGCTCCTCAGCTGCTCTACGTGGCCGTCGGCGTAGGCGGACTCGAATGCTGCCGGCTCGGCCGGGTTGTCGTAGACGAACGTCATCTTCGTGGACACGCTGCTCCTGTCTGTCGTCGTTCTCAGCCGCGGCGTGCGCATTAGGGCGACCGCGAGCTGCTGCGGCACTGAGGCCGGCACGGTCTCAGAAGGATGACGGCTGCGAGGCGGTGACGCTGCAGGTGGGCCTCGAGACAGCACCTACGCCGGAGACGGTTAGCCCGACGTGCCGCGGCTGCTCGGCCGTCAGCCGTACGATTTCCGCCAGTTCGGTGTTGACCACTGGCGGCATGGATCACCGACGCACGACCGTAGAGCAGTTCACCGCCCAGGCGCCCGGGTTCTCGGCGGCGGCCTCGAGCAATCAGCTCGCGGCAATGCGGATGCTGATCGACGCTGCGACGATGCGCGCGGCCGACAGGGTCCTCGACGTCGCCTGCGGGCCAGGAATCGTCGCGGCCGCGTTCGCACGCGAGGGAGCGATCTCGGTCACCGGGATCGACCTGACGCCGGCGATGATCGCGCTCGCGACGCAGCGCTGTGCCGAGGCGGACCTCCGGAACGTCAGCTTCGATGTCGGTGACGTCGAGCCTCTGCCCTACGCCGACGGCGCGTTCACGCTCGTCGTCTGCCGGTATGCGCTGCACCACATGCCGGACCCGCAACGCGTGCTCACCGAGATGCGCCGTGTCTGTGCTCCGGGGGGGCGGGTCGCGATCGCCGACGTGGTCGTCGGAGCCGACCCTGCCGTCGCCGAGCGGTTCAACGCCGCCGACCGCGCGCGCAATCCCTCGCACGTGCGCGCGATGACTGCACAGGAGCTCATCGAGCTGATGGCGGCCGCCGGTTTCACCGGCTGCGCGCGCGTCGCCTCCTACCGGCTCGCGCAGGAGCTCGAACAGATCCTGCGCCGCTCGGCGTCGCCCGATCCCGCAGATGTCCGCATGCGCTTCGAGCGCGCGATCGACGATCAAGCGACGCAAGGTCTCGGCCTCGGCGAGCGACGCGACGGCACCACGGTCCGCTTCGAGTTTCCCGTCGACGTGCTCGTGGGCCGTTGTCCTGACTGAGGGCCGGCGCGGCGTTCAGTCTCGACACATGCCGTCACAGTCGTGGCACGTTGGGCCAACCCTCCGCCGGAGCCTCGACGAGAAAACCGCGATATCCGCGGCTTTCGCGTCGAGCCTCCGCCGATGGAGTGGCGAAACGGCCTGGGGCGGCCGGTAGGATGCTCGGGTGGGCGCGCGCGAGCCTCAGTTCTTCTACGACTTCACGTCGCCCTACTCGTACCTGGCCGCGCTGCGCGTCGACGCTGTGTTGCCGGTGCGCCCCGCGTGGCGGCCGATCTCGTTCGGCGTGATCGTCGCGCGGATCGGGAAGGTACCGTGGTCGTTCAAGGAGGACCGCGGCAGCAACCTCGCCGAGCTCGATCGCCGCGCCGCCGCTCGCGGCATCCCGCGGCTGCGCTACCCGCCGGGCTGGCCGCTCGAGACCTATTCGCTGACGCCGCTGCGTGCGGCGCTGCTCGCCCAGGAGGTGGGGCTGCTGCGCGAGTTCTCGCGCGAGCTGTTCCGGGCGATCTTCGTCGACGGTCATCCCCTCACCGACATGGACGCGGTGATCGCCGCCGCCGAGCGCGCCGGCATGGACGCGAGCGCCGTTCGGGAGGGAGTGCAGCGACAGGACGTCAGGGATCGTCTGCGCGCGGAGACCGAAGCGGCGCTCACCCTCGGCGTCAGCGGCGTCCCGACGGTCGCGATCGATGGCGAGCTGTTCTGGGGGGATGACCAGCTCGAGGCGGCCGCCGCCGCGATCACCGCAGGCTGAACGCCGCTGCGCCTGTCACGATGCTCGAAATGAGCATCGTGAGCGCTGAGACGTTCGCCGGCGAGGCGCTCGAGCGTCTTCGCTCGCTGACCAACGACGGCGATGCACGGTTCCGGCACGGACAGCTCGAGGCGATCCTCGACCTCGTCGCCGACCGCGCCCGCGTCCTGTGCGTGCAGCGCACCGGCTGGGGCAAGTCGGCTGTGTACTTCGTGGCCAGCTCGCTGCTGCGCGAGGTGGGCGCCGGCCCGACGCTGATCGTCAGCCCACTGCTGGCGCTGATGCGCAACCAGATCGCGGCGGCCGAGCGGCTCGGCCTCAGTGCGCACACGATCAACAGCACCAACCGCGAGGAATGGGACGAGGTGCGCGAGCTGCTCGCCGACGATGTCGTCGACCTGTTGCTGATCAGCCCCGAACGGCTCAACAATCAGCGCTTCCGGGAGCAGATGCTGCCGTTGTTCGCTGGCTCGGTCGGGCTGCTCGTGATCGACGAGGCGCACTGCATCTCGGACTGGGGTCACGACTTCCGCCCCGACTACCGGCGCGTGCGCGACATGCTCGGAGCGCTCCCGCCGGGCGTCGCGGTGCTCGGCACGACCGCCACCGCCAATGATCGCGTCGTCGCGGACGTCCGCGAGCAGCTTGCGGCTCCCGGCGGGGAGCCGCTTCGTTCCTACCGTGGTCCACTCGCTCGTGACAGCCTTCGGCTCGAGGTGCTGGAGCTTCCCCGCGCGGCGCAGCGGCTGGCGTGGCTCGTGGAGAACCTGCCGTCGCTACCGGGCTCGGGGATCATCTACACGCTCACCAAGCGCGACGCCGAGCAGGTGGCCGGGTTCCTGTCAGCGAACGGCATCAGCGCGCTCGCCTACAGCGGCGAGCAGGACACCGAGCTGCGGGTGCGCACCGAGGAGCTGCTGGCAGGCAACGAGGTCAAGGCGGTCGTGGCGACGAGCGCGCTCGGGATGGGCTACGACAAGGCCGATCTGACGTTCGTCGTGCACTACCAGGCGCCCGGCTCGGTGATCGCCTACTACCAGCAGGTCGGCCGCGCCGGACGGGGCGTCCAGCACGCCGACATCATCCTGTTGCGCGGAGGCGAGGACCGCCGCATCCAGGACTTTTTCATCGAGCAGGCATTTCCTGACCGTGAGCGTGTGACGTCGGTGCTGCGCGAGCTGGAGCTCGCCGGCGAGCAGGGCCGCAGCACGCGCGAGCTGATGACGGTCGTCAACCTCGGCATGGGCCGGCTCGAGGCGATGCTGAAGATCCTCGATGTCGAGGGCGCCGTGCGTCGAGCTGGCTCGCGCTGGCAGCTCGCACCGGGATCATCGTGGAGCTATGACGGCGAGCGCTACGCCCAGGTCACCGCGCTGCGCCGCGCCGAGCAGCAGGCGATGGCTGCGTTCGGCGCCGACGGTCGCTGCCTGATGCGTGCGCTGCAGGAGGAGCTGGACGATCCGGCCGCGCGCGACTGTGGTCGCTGCTCGGTCTGTACTGCACCGCGGTTCGCAGCTCCGCCGGACGCGGCGCTCGTCGAGCTGGCGATCCGCTATCTGCGCTCCCGGCCGATCGAGCTGGAGGTCAAGAAGATGGCGCCCGATCCGGAGGGCGTGATGCGCGTGATCCCAGATGTCGTCCGCATCGAGCCCGGCTGGGCGCTCGCTCGCTTCGGCGACGGCGGCTGGTGGTCCGCCATCGAGCGGGGGTTCCAGGCGGGGGAGCTCGACTCCGAGGTGGTGGCGGCGCTCGCCGACATCGCCCGAACAGCGCTCGAGGTGGACCCGCCATCCGACGGCAGGCGCGGCGCGTCAATTGCCGCGGCGGCGCCGGGAGGGTGGATCACCGCGATCCCATCGCGGACGCTGGGCGACCAGCTCGACCGGCTCGCCGCCCAGCTCGCCGTCGCGCTTGGCATCGCTCACGTGCAGCTCATCGCGCGCACGGAGGACCGTCCGGGACAACGTGAGATGTCGAACGCGGCCCAGCAGGTCGCCAACGTCCGCGGCGCGTTCAGGGTGACCGCCACGCCCCCTCCGGGCACGGGGATCCTGCTCGACGACCGGCGCAGCTCAGGTTGGACGCTGGCGATGGTCGGCGGCCAGCTGCGCCGCGCCGGCGCGCAGCGGATCGTTCCGCTGACGCTGGGAACGCTGCAGTGAGCGGCCGGCGATGAAGTGGCTCAAGGGGAGACGCGTCGGTCCGCTCTGAACGACCCTCATCGCTCGCGGCAGCCGAGCGCTACCAGCATGCCAGTGGGAAGTTCCATCCCCGGACGGCGAAGGAGCGCCGGCCCTTGTACATCTCGAACTCGCCACTCCGTGTAGTGCGCAAGCCGTAGCCTTCGAAGTGGTGGAGCGTCAGCACCGGCGTCCCGGCTTCAAAGGGGTGCGAGCGCTTACAGATGTAGAGGTGGCTACGGTTGTGGCCTTTGGTCATCCACGCCGCCAGCGCCCGCACGGCGTGGCAGGCTGTCGACGGGCTGATGTCGTGGAGGTCGTAGGCCTCCTCGCCGGTGGTCGTCGGGTGCTGGCACTCGTAGGTTCTCGAGCTTTGCGGCGTCGACGCCACCCCGGTGCCAGCCGGCAACGCAACGGACAGCGCCGCGGCGCACACCGCGACCCGCGCGCACACCCACACCCTGGTCCGCAGCGTCAGCCAACCGCGTTTAATTGGTCCATCGCCGAATGTCAAACGTTGATCAAGATCCCCACAGCGTCGAATAACCACACAGCCTCCCTGAGCTGATCTGTGAACTGGCTCGAGCGCGACGCGGGCTCCCGCCTCGTGCGCGGCGCCGGAGGCGTCGACGGTCTCTCGTCTGGCGCCAGTGGAGCACGTCGCGCACGTTGGGGCCGCTGCCGCCGGCGCCGATCGGCGGATTGTACAAGCGGAGTACGAATCGGGCACGTTCGGTTGGCGCACGGAGCGAGTGGCCGCCGGAGCGGGTGGTCCCCGGAGCGGGTGGCCGCCGGAGCGGGTGGCCGCCGGAGCGAGTGGCCGCCACCGGACTGATGTTGCGAAGGTCGAGGGCCTTCTCGTCTGTTGGGGAGGTCGAGGGCCTCGTCGCCGGCATCAGGCCGGTTTGTTGACCTGTGCCGAGACTTGGGTGATGTACTGCTCTAGGTCCGCGTCCGTGAAGTTCTGCAGGGTCTTCCCTGTCACCGCGTTGTAGCGCTCGGGGTCGATGTAGGCCCACGCCTCGTCGCAGTATGTGGTCAGGAACTGGGGGGTCATCGTCTGGCGCTTGCCCCATGTGACGCAGGTCCAGACGTTCTCGACCGGGTGGCCCACCAGCGGGATGTAGTGGCCGCCGTCGATCGTCGCCCCCGGCACCACGCTCCACATCTGGCCGGCGTTGAACTGGTCCATCGCCGAATTCGGAAAGTTGATCCCGATTCCCACGGCCTCGAACAGCCACAAAGCCTCCCAGAGCTGATCGGTGTTGCCCGGCTCGAGCGCGACGTAGGTGCCGATCTTGTGCGCGGTGCCGGAGGAGTCGACGAGACCTGTCGTCTGGCGCCAGTTGAGCACGTCGCGCACGTTGGAGCCGTTGTCATTGGCGCCCGTCTGGAGGTTGTACCCGGAGTACGCCGCGTACTGATCCAGCACGTTGAGGCAGGTGAAAGGCGGCACGGGCCGGCCGGCGTTCTTGGCTGCCTCCATCGTCTCGTGTGCCGGCCCCGCCCACGCGCAGTCGCCGGCGCCCTGGTACGCGGGCCAGTTCGGCGGGATCGAGCCGTCGTCGCAGGGACCGTTGCCCAGCATCAGCCATCCGGCGGCCCCGAAGTCCATGCCGTAGCCGCCGCCCGGCGGCGGCACCGTCGGCAGCGACGTTCCAGCTGGCCGCACGTCCGCGTACTTGATGTCGCGACTGTCGTAGGTGGCAGGCCTTTTGCCGAGCTTCATCTGATCGCCTCCCGCTTGCGATTCATGTCGTTACGTCAGACCGGCAGCATATGTAGCGAGCGTCACATGCGCAACCACCCTCGGCTATCCTAACCGGGTGCGGGATCGGGGAGCCCGCGGCCGTCGCCCGGGCTCGCGCGGCTTTGGCTCGCGTCGACGTCACGGATCGCGCGAGGCAGCGGGTGCTCCGGCTCTCCGATTGATGCGTCGCGGGCGCTGGCGGCAGCGAGGGATCGCTCTGGTTGGACCCCGGATGCGAGGAGTCGATCAGGCTGAGCGCGACGATCGGGTTTGTCTCCACGTCCGCCGTCACCACGATCAAGTGATCCAGCAGGCGGATGTTCGAATCGCAGCGCCGCGTGCGCGTCGTCAACGCACCGGGCGCAGCGTCTGCGTACTCAGCGCGCCCAGGGTCCGACGCCGCCGAAACGCTCGACGGCGATGTGCGTCACGAAGCCGGGCGGCGGATCTGGCATCGGTGGGAACGTGACGTCGGGAGCGATGTAGACGCGCGCGAGCTGCTGCAGCAGCTCCGGCGCGCCGCCCTCAGTTACACGCGCGTGCCCGTGGACGACGAGGTACTCGTCGAGGCCGATCTCGTTGCGCGTGCCGGCCTGCACCGACAGCGCGACGCGCGGATCGCGCCGGATGTTGCGGATCTTGCGGTGCTCCATCAGGTGCGCGGCGACGATCTCATCGCCGTCGAGCCCGACCCACACCAGCGACACCTGCGGGCGGCCGTCGTGCTCGAGCGTCACGAGGTGCGCCAGTGCCGGACCGGCGAGGACAGCTCGGGCTGACTCCGGAAGCGCCATTCAGCTGAAAGTATCAGCCGCCTCAACCGATTAGATTCGCGCACAGCGCCCACAACCGGTCGCGTGGCCCCGACGCCACGGTGAGGCGCCACCCGACTGACGAGAGGCACACACTCATGCAGATACCCCAGCAGATCTCGAGCCAGGTGCACGACGAAACCTGGGCCGGCGTCAACTATCACATCCGCGGCGAGCTGGTCCCGGAGCTGCAGGTCGATCTGAGCGACGTGAAGGTGTTCTTCGAGCATCACACGCTGCTCTGGCGAGAGCCGGACGTCAAGATCGAGATGCGCAAGATGTCGGGCGCGACCAAGCGCAAGATCGCTGGCGGTGATTTCTTCGTCACGCGCGCGCAGGGACCGGGGCGGCTCGCCTTCTCCCGTGACTCGCCGGGACAGATCATCCCGATTCATCTCTCGCAGGGTGAGGGCATCGACGTGCGCGAGCACCAGTTCGTGGCCGCAAGCGACAACATCGACTTCAGCTTCGATCGCATCAAGGGCGTGCGCAACATGCTGTGGGGCGGCTCGGGCTTGTTCATGGACAAGTTCCGCGCCAAGCACGGAGACGGCATCGTCTGGATCCACGGCAACGGCAACGCGTTCGCGATCGACCTCGAGCAGGGCGACAGGATCGACATCGAGCCCGGCGGCTGGCTGTACAAGGAGCAGCACGTGAAGATGGAGCCGCACACGATGGGCATGAGCACCGGCCTGTTCGGTGGCGGCGGGAAGTTCACGTGGCAGCGGTTCACCGGGCCCGGTCGCGTCGCGATCCAGACGATGTACGTCGACCCGGCCGAAGCCGCGGGCGACAGAGACTAGTAGGTCGACGGCAACGTCTGACCGGTTCGACGAGCCCCACTATTAGCCGCCGGCGCGGCTTCCTTCGTGCCCGCCGGGGTGCGCGCTGACGATCATCGATCGGAGCCGATTGTCGTCGCTCCTGGCCTGCGGGCCGGGAGCGACGGGGCGCCTTCGGTGGTCCCGCATGCGGGCGCGAATCTCACTGCGCGTGCGGTGGGTGAATCTCGCTGCGGGCGGAGCGTCGAGAGGGATAGAGTTGTGAGCACGCTCCGCCGACGTGCCTTTCGTCGCCGTCAACGGGGGGAGGATTGCCGCGGCGGCGGCAAGCTTTGCTGCGCAGAAAAACAGCGAAAGGAAGCAAGTGACCAACGTTGTCATCAGTTCGGCGGCCCGGACCGCAATCGGCTCGTTCGGAAAGAGCCTCAAGGACGTGTCGCCGTCCGACCTCGGCGCCACCGCTGCGCGCGCGGCGATGGAGCGCGCCGGTCTGCAGCCGAGTCAGATCGAGCATGTCGTGATGGGGAACGTGATCCACACGGAGCCGGGCGACATGTACTTCGGGCGCGTCGTCGGGATCAAGGCAGGCATTCCCAAGGAAAGTCCCGGGCTGACGGTCAACCGCCTTTGCGGCAGCGGCCTGCAGGCGGTCGTGAGCGCCACCCAGTTGATCCAGTGCGGTGAGGTCGAGGTCGCGCTGGCGGGCGGCGCCGAGTCGATGAGCCGCGGCGCTTACTGGGTCGAGAACGCCCGCTGGGGCGTGCGAATGAACAACGGGTCGCTGACCGACTCCGTCGTCGGCGCGCTCACCGACCCGTTCAGCAAGGTTCACATGGGGATCACGGCGGAGAACCTGTCGAAGTCCCACTCGATCACGCGGGAGGACCAGGACAAGCTCGCGTTCGAGTCCCATCAGCGCGCGGTCGCAGCGCGCGACGCGGGCATCTTCAAGGACGAGATCGTCCCCGTCGAGATCGCCTCGCGTAAGGGGACCGTGATCTTCGAGGTCGATGAGCACCCCCGTGCCGACATCACGATGGAGTCACTGTCGAAGCTGAAGCCGGCGTTCGACAAGGAAGGCACCGTCACAGCGGGCAACGCGTCGGGGATCAACGACGCCGGCGCCGCCGTGACGGTGCTGTCCGTCGACAAGGCCGAGAAGCTCGGCGTACCGGTTCGGGCGCGCATCCTCGGCTACGGCGTCGCGGGCGTCGATCCGCAGACGATGGGCATCGGCCCGGTGCCGGCGGTCCGCAAGGCACTCGAGCGCGCTGGCAAAACCCTCGACGACGTCGACGTCTTCGAGCTCAACGAAGCGTTCGCCGCGCAAGCGCTGGCGGTGCTCAAGGATCTCGGTCTCGACACCGAGCGCGTGAACCCCAACGGTGGCGCGATCGCCCTTGGGCATCCGGTCGGCGCGTCTGGTGCGCTGATCCTCACGAAGCTCCTGTACGAGATGGAGCGCAAGGACCACAAGATCGGCGTTGCCGGCCTGTGCATCGGCGGCGGCCAGGGCATCGCGATCGTCGTCTCGCGCGACTGATCCGCTGGGCGGCGTGAGCGCGTGGAGCGTCGAAGCTCCACGCGCTCCGCCGTCCTCCGCCGTCCTCCGTCGTCCTCCGTCGTCCTCCGCGGCGCTTCGAGCGCTTCGAGCGCTTCGAGCGCTTCGAGCGATGGCGCCAGTTGCGGCGAGAATGTATGGTTGCCGCCCATGTCTCGTCGCTCCCTCATAACATTCGTCGCCGTGGCGCTGGCCGGCCTGGCACTCGCCTCCGCCGCGATCGCGGGTGCCCGCCGGCCGCTGACCGGGGCTCACACCGTCGCGACCGTCTACCGACCGTTCTCCTCGTCCGGATCGGTGCTCATGTCGATCACCGCCACCAGGTCCGGCAACTGCTTCGCCTCATCGGAGACCACTGACCGCAGCGACGCGTGGCGCTGCATTGTCGGCAACCTGATCCTCGACCCCTGCTTCAACTCGACGGCGGCAACCGCCTTTGTCCTTTGCCCGACGGCACCGTGGACCAACCGCGGCATCAAGATCACGCTGAAATCGAAGCTCCCACTCTCGCAGGCCAACCACGGCCCGATCTCGCTCGCCGAGCAGCCGTGGGCGCTGCAGCTCACCAACGGCACCGCCTACCTGTTCTCGGGCGGGGCGACCTCCGTGGTCGGCAGCGTGCGGCTCAACTACTTCACCTCGGTCTCGAGCTCGGTCGGCCTCTGGGGCTATCCGGACCGACACGTGCAACCGTGGACGATCTACCAGGCGCCCGCCAACGCGAAGCATCTGACCAGCAAGGTCACGGTCCGCCGCGCGTGGATGTGAGCGATGTCGGGCTTCCGGCTTGGACGCGCAGCCGCGCGATGTCGGGGTTCCGGCTTGGACGGGCAGCCGCGCGATGTCGGGGTTCCGGCTTGGACGGGCAGCCGCGCGATGTCGGGCTTCCGGCTTGGACGGGCAGCCGCGCGATGTCGGGCTTCCGGCTTGGACGGGCAGCCGCGCGATGTCGGGCCGACCTGCGTGCGCGGCGGCGCGCAGTGTGCTCATCGGGCTCCTACGGTGTATCGCTATAGGCTGGCGTGGTCATCGCCCCCCGGAGGCTCTCTGAGCGGTACGCCGCACAGCAGCAGCTCGCGGTGGTGCGCGGCAGAGTCAGCCGAAAACGACGCACCAACATCCCGCAATCTGAAAGACGGTGAACGTCATGAGTAGTGAGTCAAGCGAGCAGGAGACCACTGGAGTCGTCAACCGGGCCACGGAGCTCTCCGAGGAAATGGTGAAGGCACTCGAGGACGGCGGTAAGGCCGCGGTCGAGGCGGTCCGCTCGTTCCTGGTGTCCGTCGAGGAGGCCTTCCCGCAGCTCGATAGCGCGCGCAAGGTTGAGAAGCGGATCACCGACTCGGCGCTGGAGATGGTTCAGCAGCTGATCAGCGCCCAATCCGAGCTCCTCGTCAAGATGATCGAGGGCGCTGGCAAGACGCTGAGCGGCACGGATCAAATCGAGTCGTCGGACGGAGCCAAGTCGTCGGACTGATCCCCGCATCACGAGGCCTCGACATCAGCTGAGCAGGCACGCTCGGACCGGAGGGCGCAGCTGCCCCGATCTGATTTGGGTGTGGCTACTTCAGGACGAGTTGGAATAGCCTGGTAATCGGCGGGTTTTGGCGTCCCATGGTGGGTCTTGGGGTGCGCTCATCCCGGGGTTATCGGCGGGTCGGGCCGATATCTCGGGTTTGA
>JBKQIR010000108.1:0-40502 GCA_052148275.1 Solirubrobacteraceae bacterium | reverse complement strand
GCGGGCAGCGCAGAACAGGCCCGCCCAGCGCGTGGGCGCGCCTTCAAGCATCGGCCGGTCGCCCGACCGCGTTCTCGCACCAACTCATTCCAGACCTGGGCACCCTATGGGCCGAAACCGAGGTGTCTGCGCCCGTTGCTGGTATCCCAAGGCTACATCTCGCCGGCCACATCGACAACGTTTTGTCGATCGGTCGCCGCAAGCCTCCTAGGAGAGCGCTCGCTCGGGGCGGCGCGGGCTGGCGCTTTGCCACGGATCTGAGCGCCAGCGTCGCGTCGGCCGCGCGCATGCTTTCGCCCAATTGCGAGCGTCCGCCGCCTCGAGCAGACAGGCTTCTGATCTAATCTAACTGGGTCACCGCTCCGCTGACGTTCTGTGTCAACGTGATCGATTCTTCTTCTTCGCTACGCCGTCTGGGAAACTCCGGTCTTGCCGTTTCGGTCGTCGGCCTCGGTACCAATAACTTCGGCTTGAAGCTCGATCTCGAGCAGAGCCGGGCGGTGGTGCACGCCGCCCTCGATCACGGCATCAGCCTGTTCGACACCTCGGACTCGTACGGCGATTCCGAGGAGCGCCTCGGCGAGATCCTGCAGGGCAAGCGCGACGACGTCCTGATCGCGACCAAGTTCGGCAGCGACGTCCGCAGGCTCGGCCAGGACAACGGCGTTGACTGGGGCGCTCGCGGATCGCGCCGCTACATCCGCCGGGCGGTCGAGAACTCGTTGCGCAGGTTGCGCACCGACTGGATTGATCTGTATCAAATCCACCGGCCCGACCCGGCTACCCCGATCGAGGAAACCCTGTCCACGCTGGATGATCTCGTGCACGAGGGCAAGGTCCGCTACCTGGGCCATTCGAACTTCAGCGGCTGGCAGACCGCCGACGCGGATTGGGTTGCGCGTACTCGCAACCTGGAGCGCTTCATCAGCGCTCAGAACGAGTACAGCCTGCTGGAGCGCGGCATCGAGGCCGACCTTGTCCCGGCGTTGGAGCGCTATGAGATCGGTCTGCTGCCCTACTTCCCGCTGGCGAGCGGCCTGCTCACCGGCAAGTACCGGCGCGGCGAGGCCGCACCGCAAGGCAGCCGGATCCAGGCATGGAAGCGCGAGTCGGTGCTCACCGACGACACCTTCGACGTGCTGGAAAAGCTCGAGGCGTTCGCGGGCGAGCGTTCGATCACCATGCTCGACGTGGCCATCGGCGGTCTGGCTGCGCAGCCGGCCGTCTCCTCGGTGATCGCCGGCGCCACCTCGCCGCAGCAGGTCGCTGCCAACGTCAGGGCCGGTGAGTGGCAGCCCACCGCTGATGATCTGGCCGAGATCGACCGGATCACCTCCCCGAGTGGCCGCCAGGCCAGGGCAACTTAGCGGCAACCCAGATCGGCAAGCTGCGGCTCCACCCTCCCGGGCTCGACACAGACAAGCTGGTGGGCAGCGATCACGCCGGTCATCTCCGCCCGCCCGATCAACTGGCAGCTGATCGCCCACTACTACGACGAGCTCGTCAGGTACGCGGCTGCACGGCTTCCGCGTCGCGTGTCCGGATATCCAGTCAGGAGCTGGCGGAGAGGTGCTGGGCGGCGCCCGTCACCTGCGACCGTGGATCGGGCGTGCTATGCGGACGCCGAGACGGTTTGCAGTGGCGTGCACTCGGCGAATGCTTCGACGAGTCGCTTACGCTGAAACGCGGCGGTGGTCGGGCCGTTGTCCTGCCAGCGTTTGGTGACGAGGCCGCGCATCAGCGTGTCGAACGTCGTGCGAGCTTCGACGGCTTCAGCGTCGGTCGGGGAGTTTGCGAGCAGGAGCCCTTCAGCTGCCCACAGGATGCTGTCGGCTTCGGCGTCGAACAGCTTTACGTTGCGGAGCTCCTCAACCAGACCGCGAACTGCTTTGTAAGCGTCGTAGCGGGTTGTGTGGCTGCTGTCCATGACGTGCTCTCCCCTCGCTGGAAGATTCCCAAGTTTGTTTATTGCCTTTAGGAGATATCGGCACGCTGACCGGAAACTTGCGGCCGGATTTCATCCACGAAGGCCCGTGTGGGCGGCGGTCTCCGGACCGGAACGCCCGGCGACCTCCGCGCGCTGGCGCTCGCTCAGGCCGCCGAGCGTCTTGGCTAGCAGCTAGCGGGGATCGCGCAGGCCGGGGGGACCCCGCTGCTTTAGAGAACACTCCTTCTCTGAGCCAACTGGGGGCGTGGCTACAGAGAACGCGCATCTATACCTATACCGATCGCAGAACACCAAATCCGCTTCAGAGAACACGACGCAGCCTTCTGGGCGTCGCCGTGAGCGCGCGACGGTCGACCTGTCCGCGTCCAAAGCGACCGTGCTCGACGACTACACCAAGGCCTTTCGGTCAGCGCGCTATCTGACTCCAAACGCGGCGCCGGAAAATAGCCGAGATCCGAAGACTTCGCCCTTTCCGCACGGCTTAGGTGGATTCTCACGGTTGTTCAGCCCCATTGTGTTCCGCAACATGATGGTCCTGGGAACCTCGTCGAGCCGTGAAGGCTGGTTTGCGCAGGAGCAGAAAATGGACCCGGATCCTCGTGACAGCAGGCAGCACAGCGGCCCGATCCGAAGCCGGGGGCGCCGACGCTCTAATGGGTCCTCCGGTGGCGACCGGGCACTACAGACCCCTCCCGTCGTAGAACGTTTCGATGAGAATGGGGCGTCCTCGTCTGCGGTGTCGCCCAGGACCGTGGAGGCCATGTGTCCGCGTTGTGGAAGCGTCGTTGACGAGCACGAGTACTGCTCGACGTGCGGGCTGCGCCTGAGAGCTCGCCCGGGCGTGATGAGCCGGGCGCGGAGGATGGCCCTTCCGCTCGCCACGCTGATCGCGGCCACTGCGCTGGGCACGGGCATCTACGCGATCGCGAGCCAGCCGCAGACGGCGAGCTTGCAGCGCGACGTGACCGCCTTGAACCTCGCGCTGACCACGGCGCACGCGCAGATCGTGGCGCTGCAGTCGGTGGTCTTCCATGCGGCTTCGCGGAGCAATGTCGCGCAACTCCAGTCAACCGTCGGGTCCCTCCAGCACGGTGCCAGCCTGCTGCGCGGCAACGTCGGTCAGATCCGGGGGGACATCAACGCGCTCCGGTCCAGCGTCGGGCAGCTCCAAGGCAACGCCAGACAGCTCCAGAGTCAGACCGGGAGAGTGCTTACTTGCCTGCCACAGCTTGAGCAGCAGGTCGATAGCTTGAATGTGAAGGCCACGAGTATCGGCGGCTTCCTGACGAGCGCGTCGCTGGCCAACCCCACGCCTGTCTCGAACCAGTGCGCTCAGACGGTCTTTGGGTTCTAGTGGTCTTCTCGCGCGTCGAGCGACTCGACCTCATCACGAACCCCACCGCGCGTAACGTTAGGTCTTGAGGCCGTGACACGAAATCGTCGGCCGGCACCGGCGCCGGACGAAAGCGCAAACACGTCCAAGGCGCATGGCGCCCTTGCCTGGCGGTGCGCGAGAAGATCTCGCTATGACCCCCGCCCGCAGCGCCGCGAGCATCGCGGCGCCGCTCGCGGGCCTTGGCGGCGTGGAGCTTGCGCGCTATTTGACAACCAAGGCCGGCGGCTGATGCGCGGCTTGGAGGCGCTCGCAGAGGCCGAGCGGGCGCGGATGGAGATGGGGTCGCTGGCCGTCCCATACGGCGCGTGTATCGTGCCGGCAAACGTCGCATCGATGGGCGCGGCGTGCAGTTCATGCTCAAGTGCCTGGGCTGCAAGCACTTCCGCACCGACCTTTCGCACCTGCCGGCGCTTGAGGCCTACGAGCGGGCGCTGATCGCTGCGCGCGAGCGCCTGAACGCCGATCGCGCGCCGGACGGCTCCGAGGAGCTGGAGGGGTGGGCGCGCAGGGCCGTGACACCCTCGCAGGAGGAGATCGACCGGGTGCGCTACCTGATCCGACGGATCCGCGAGACGATCGGCGAGCTGCCGCAGACCGAGCGTGCCGAGCTGGATGGGTTGCTCTCGGCGGAGCGCACGAACCGCAACGCGATTCTCGAGCGGCTACCAACCCGCTATCAGCTCAACGTGCTGAACGTCGGCGCCACGTTCGACGCGACAGGCAGCTGATGGCCTCCACCGAGCACCTGCGCGCGGACCACAACCTCCGGTCCGAGCAGAAGCGCGAGGCCGTCCTGCGCGCTGCGCGGGCGATTGTCCGCTCCGGGATGCAGGTCGAGTGGGTCCGCTCGCCGCTCGCGCGGGCGTGTCTGAGAAGTTCATCCACGACCCAAAGCACGCCGAACATCAAGGCGCGGGTCAAAGAGATGATCGCCGCGGCGTCCGGGCGCGACGCCGAGCGTCAGACGGCCGAGGACCTGGCGACGATCGCCTCGCTGCGGGTCGAGTTGCTCAACCTCCGCGCCGCGCTGGGGCGCAAGGACACCGCGGTCGGCTTGCTCGAGCGCAAGCTCTCCCGCTACGCCGGCCGGAGCTCAAGTCTGAGCTTCCCTTCCAGCCCGGCTCGGTGCTCGAGAACGCCGAGCGTGCCGACCAGCGCGCGCTTGAGCTGGAAGGCCGCGTCCGTGAGCTCGAGGCGCTGGTGGACGAGCGAGACCGCGAGATCCTGGCGCTGCGCGACTCGCTGCGCCACACGATCCGCGACCGGAACACCGGCGCGTGAGCGCGTTCCCTGCCACGGTCCAAGACGCCGCGTTGCACGGGCCTGCGGGCGCGTTCGTGCTCGCGACCGAGCCGCACTCAGAAGCGCACCCCATGGCGCTGCTCGCCCAGTTCCTGGTCGCGTTCGGGTGCGCGTGCGGGCGCGGCGCGCATTACCAGGTCGAGGCCGATCGCCATTACCCAAACCAGTTCTGCGTGCTCGTTGGCTCCTCATCGAAGGGACGCAAGGGAAGCTCCTGGGGACATGTCCGGCGGCTGCTGATGAGCACCGACGCCGACTCGGCGTTCCCCTAGAGCTGCGTCGTTGGCGGCCTGTCCTCTGGCGAGGGGCTCATCGCCCAGATCCGCGACCCGCTCGACGAGCACGACACCGAGGCGCCCGCCGACAAGCGCCGGCTCGTGCTCGAGCAGGAGTTCGGGCAGGTGCTCAAGGTTGTCTCGCGCGAATGCAACACGCTCTCGCCGATCGTCGCCAAGCATGGGACGGCGAGCCGCTGCAGCCGATCGTGCGCAGCCGATCCGGCGGTCTCACGCGGGACGAGCCGTGCGCGTGCGTGCGTCGGGCTCCTCCCGAGTTTCAGTTGTGTGTGATCGAACGCCGCTGGGCGTTCCAGCGATGACCGTGGCCGGTTCGCGCGTGCGTAGCGTCCGACCCGCGGCGTTGACGAGCAGCGCCTCGGACTCGTCCTGCAACGCGTAATCACGGGCGGTTTCAGCAGACCAGCGTCGGCGCTCGGGCTCAAGCTGAAGGAGCTGATGTCAACATCGACGCAATAACGGTGGTCGTGTTCCTCCTCGGCGTCATCTATGTGATGGTCTGCTCAGCGCACGGCTGGTCCACGATCAGGGGAAGCGGGCTGCTGCTTCCGTGATCCCCAGGTTCATGCCGGTGAAGATCGATGGTAGTCTGCCGGCGCGCCAGCTGAGTCACTCAACCCACCGAAGGAGCAGAGCGCCGTTTCCTCGGGAAGTGGCTACGGGATCAGCGCGGTGTGTGGAGTCCCGTTCGTGCGCCACGACACCCGGTGCCCGGACGCAATCAAACTGAGCGACGTGATCGGCGCGGTGGCGGAGTTGTTCGTTGCGCTCGCCAACATCAAGCGCTGTCCGCGCCATGTCCCCACGTATATAGTCGACGTCGTTCGACACGGCTCGCGCAGCATCGATTGGCACGTCGTATCGTCGACGTCCCACACGATCGTTCCGTGATCGTTGAGAACGATTGCGCCGAAGGAGCTGATGTCGGGGCCCTCCTGCGCCCCTCCCACCGCGCCGATGGTGTGGACCGCACCGTTGCTGACGTCAAGGAGCGACAGCACGGTGCTTGAGCCCTCGATGCCGGGCTCCGACATGACGCTCGACTCAACGAAGACTCCCGCGAGCTTCAGAGTCTCGAGGAAGGTCGGCGGCGCCGGCGGGTTCAGAAACACGGTCCGCGTCGCCCCGTTCGGACGCACGCACGCGTATACCGACCCATCGCCGGTACTGAACACGCGGACACTCCCGTTGCGAAGGGTCGTGGAGCCCTTGCGTTCGTCACAGGGCACGGACGTGTGCCGGCGCGGCGACACGCTCCGGGCCACCGCTCCCGCCGCGATCGCCAGCAACGCCGCCACCGAGCATAGGCCGCCAACCGAGATGCAACGACGAACAGTCATGACTCTGCGCTCCTCCAGATAACAGGAGGGGTAGCCTATCGCAGCTGCTCGTCGTGGCCAGCCGGTTCATCCGGCGCGCCGCAACGGACCTGCGACCGGGAACGAGAGCCCGACGTCGACGAACAAATCTGGCTTCATGCGGGACCCGTTCCCTGACTTTTCGTGATGTGTGTCGAGCCAGGCCTTTGCAGACTTCTCGTCTGCCTCGCTTGCGAGAGCGGCTGAGCGCTTGCCGAGGATCGCGATCGACGTCACTTTGCAACGACGAGCGTCATCGACTTGCCACGCTTCTGTCGCCTGATCCGGCAGCCAACACGGCGTATCGGGACGAAGGCATTCGGCGGGAGCGATCGTGCGATTCCGACGTACCGTGCGATCGCTTCAATGCACGGGCTGCGGTAGGAGCGCACCATCGCGATTGGCGACGCCTCGATCGTGCCGATCGCTGGCGCCGAACAACTCGTTCGCGACGGACGCAATCGCACGAGCGTAGCGTGCCACGACGCCGTCTGAGGACCGACGATTGGTGCCGGCTCACAACAGAGGTCCCTGTAGCGCGAGATCGACGGTGGCCGTTGCCGCTGAAGTAGACGCGCCGGCCGATCGCCTCATCGCTCGCCGTACCTATGCAAAGCGGCGCTTCTGCACGCTCCGAGCCAGCCCTGGATCCGGCGAACAGCAGGTCCGCCCGCGTCGGCGGAGGCCTGCGTTCACGATCGCGTCGATTCCGGGCTCGAGGTCGGTGCTTTGCGCGCGTGCTCGCCGCGATGCCGGAAGCACGCGGCGCTCCTCGCATCGCTTCTCGCCCGGTCGCTGCCGTCGATTTCCGTGATTCCTCCGGCACGTGCGCGGCGGTCGGCTCCGGCGAGTACATTCACATTCCGGAGTTCAGTCTCGACAGACCGCCGGCGACCTCATTGTGATAAAGCCACAGACCGAGTGAGCAGAGCGCGCGACAGAGGCGTGGCTGGTGGCCCTGCCCAAGGCCCACCTCAGTCGTGTGACGGCGTCCCTGCTCATGGCGAATACGAGGTGCGACCCCGTCTTACGCCGCGCACCTGGTTTCGTGGCGGCGCGGTCTTCATGGTCCGCCGCCGACGCGAACACTTCCGCGCCATGCCAGCGCACTGGCTCGGCGACCGCTCTCAGGCCTCGGGGATCTCGCAGCGAAAGCGCCAAGGTGATTGCGACGGGCGTGATGGAGCGCGTACTGGCTGACGCTTCCCCGAGCGGAGTTGTGCAAGCAATTCGGCGTGAAACCCTTCTGCCAACGGCCGACACGAACCGCTCGCTTTGACGGGCACTCGTGGGCGGCGGAAGGCCGGACGCTGCTCTTGGTGTGGTCGGGCTAGACGGGCTCTGCCGCGTCTGTCCACGGCTTCCGTTTGACGTAAGAGCCCTCGGGGACGGCAGGAGGCGTGCGTCGGCCGAGCTGGCCGGCCGGTGCTTGTCTGTCAGCGTGCCGCGAGGTGGGCGTGGACGAGCTGTACGGCCCACGCCCCTTCCCGACGGCGGTTGCACAGCGCTTGGTTGAGCCGGAGCGCACGTCACCTGCCGCGAGGATGCCCGGCACTGATGTTTCGAGGAGTTTCTCGCCGTTGGATGCGGAGCCGGTCAGGATGAACCCATGCTCGTCGCGTTCGACCGCGTCACCGAGCCATTCGGTGCACGGCATCGCGCCGAGGAAGACGAACAGATAGGAGAACCGTAAGCGCTGCCCGGACTTGAGCGTGACCGACTCGAGCTGCCCGTCGGTGCCGTGGAGGGCGGCGATCTCGCTGCGGTCGCGTACTGCCACTCCGTAAGACGGCGGCGCCCAAGCCGGCGGGGCCGGCGCCGATAACGAGGAGGTCGACCTCTTCCCAGGCGCCGAGCTCGAGGCCTATCCCGAGCGCGCGCGAGACCTGCCCGGCCGAGGGGTGATGGAGCTCGGCACCTCCCGGAAGCCTGACCAGGGGCAGGCTCGCCTCGTCGAGCTCCGCGACCAGCGCCGCCGCAGCCGAATCGTGGTCGGGGTCACGCCAACTGAACGGCAGGCGGTTGCTGCGGGCGAAGTCGAGTAGTTGCATGGTGGCCTTCGACGAGTGCGGGCCTACGATCTCCAGGCCGATGCCCCGGACCGCTTGTAGCAGTTCGCGCCGGGAGATGAAGGCCGCCAGCATGAGATCGCTGAGCGCCGCGTCCTCGAACAGAAGCGAACGCAGCGTCTCGCGCTCGACTGCGATGTAGCGAATCCGCTGGGTCACGACTGCGGTGACGAACACGGTCTGTCCGGATAGGAGATTGAGCTCGCCGAGAAAGCCCGAAGCCCCGTGACGCACGATCTCGTTGCCGACCGCGTCACGGATCGCCACCTCGCCGTCGCGGATCGCGATGAACGGGTAGCGCCGATCGCCGACCTCGTAGAGCACTTCCCCGACATCAGCGGCCCGCTCCTCGCCGAGCTCGGCCAGCCTCGCCAGCTGGGACGCGGACAACGTCGGACTCAACCTCCCCGCGACGGTCGAACTCGTGAACTCTGCCATCGGAGCGAGCTTAGCGACCGACCGTCGACGCGCCCCGGTGTGGCGGCGTCAGCGAGCCATCCGCGAGCGTCAGCGCTGAGATCAGCATTGCGGTGCTCAGCATCGCCTTTGAACGGTTGGTCGATCAGCCAACCGTCGGGAGCTGCCGGGATTGATAGCTGTACGTCCAGGTGAAAAACCTTCCGGCCCGAGGACTCCATGGCCAAATCTGGCGATTGCCGCCACGCGAGCGCTCACCACCATTTGCGCTCCATTGCCTCTCGGGTCCTTCCTGACCGATCGAGTGCGTCGAGTACCGCCATGTCGTGGGCGGAGAGTTCGAAGTCGAAAATTTGCGCGTTCTCCGCGATGCGGTCACGGTGGGTCGACTTGGTGATGACTGGAATGGCGCGCTGGACGCACCAGCGCAGCAGGATTTGGGCCGGGCTTCGCCCAAGGCGGCGTGCGATGCTCGCGACCACTTGGTCGTCCAGCTGTGCGCCGGTGCCCAGCGGGCTGTAGGCCTCGAGCGTGACACCCTGCTTGGCGCAGGCGTCGAGGAGCGCCTTGCGATAGGCCGACGGGTTGAAGTGCACCTGATCGACCACCGGTGCTACGGTCGCGCGGGCGAGGACCTGATCGAGCTCGTCGGGGTCAAAGTTGGAGACGCCGATCGCGCGGACGTAGCTGCGCGCGCGGGCGGCCTCCATCCCGGGCCACGCCCAGGTGGCCCCGCCTTCTGGCCAGTGGACGAGATAGAGGTCGACGTAGTCGACTTCGAGCTGCTCGACGCTGTAGGCGGCCTCTATGAGGGGGTCGCGCCGCCCTGGGTGGAACTTCGTCGTGATGAACACCTCGTTGCGCGCGACGCCGCTCTCGCGCAGCGCCTGGCCGACGCTCGACTCGTTTCCGTACGCCTGCGCGGTGTCGATGTGGCGGTAACCCAGCTCCAGTGCCGAGCGGACAGCGTGCACGCACGTTGGTCCGTGCGGCACCTGCCACACCCCGAGGCCGAGCAGTGGCATCACTGTTCCGTCGGCGAGGATCCGGCCGCGCTCGTCGGGCGTGAGCAGCGCCGATCGCTCCGAACGCCCCATGCCTAACCGTCGGGGGATAGGACCGCGCGGGCCGCCGTGGCGATGTCGGCCTGGGTGTTGGCGTGTCCGGCGATGCCCCAGCCGCCCTCCGGCGACTCGGTAAGCAGCACCCATGTCCGTTGCGCGATCGTCGAGTCGCCGGCGGCGCGGGCGATGATCTCGGTCAGCTCCTTGACGACCCCGAGCTGCTTGTCGCGGTCAAGAACGCCCGCTGGCGTGAGCACCTGCACGCGGACGCAGTCGCTGCGCCCCGCCACGGTCGAGATCGCCTCACCCGAGAGGTCATGGATGAACGCCGCGGTGTTGTCGGCGAACAGCGGGATTTCGGGAACCGCTTCCGAGCGCATCACCGCGCTGGCGAGTTGCTGCGCCAGCTGGTGCTTGTCGCTGAAGGTCCCGGCGGCGGCGTAGACGTCAATCATGGGCATGCGTTGGATTGTTCCGTCGCGATCCGCGTCCGGAATCGCATGGTCATGCGATGTCTTCCGTGGCGATGCGGTCAGGCCCCGGTGTGGAAGAGATCGCATGATCGTGGGATGCCACGCCGACGCTCACGGGGGAGCGTTGCCGTTTCCAGCCGCCGATGCAGCGTACGCCCCCCCGCCTCTCAGTTCCGACGAACATCGTCGCCAACGGCGCGTCCGGCGATGGGCGCGGCGCCGGCGCGCAGACGCGCTACGGTCAAGCGGGCCTCCGCGAGCGACGTAGACTCGATGATCTGGGCCTGGCGAGCTCCCGCACTCCCGTTGTTCGCGGTCGGGACGCTGAACTCGCGTCGATCGGTGTTCAGCTTGATCTGGTGCGCTCGGGTGTCGGGGCGGTGGTGCTCGTCGAGGGAGAGCCGGGTATGGGCAAGACCCGCGTCTTGGCCGAGGCGGACCGGGTCGCGGGGCGGCTCGCGTTCCGAGTGGGCGCTGGCGCGGCTGAGCCCGGCGCGGCGGTCGTCGAGCTCGCTCCGCTGATGACCGCGCTCTTCGAGGGCTCGCGCCCGCTGCTCGAGCGATCCGGGTTGCCGGAGCTTCGCTCGCTGCCCGAGCAGCGTTACTGGTTGCTCCAAGACCTCGAGATGCTGCTGGAGCGCGCCGCCCTCGACGGGCCGCTCCTGATCTCGCTCGACGACCTGCAGTGGGCTGACAGCGGGACCGCCGCGGCGCTGCTCGCGCTGTCCGTCCGCCTCGCCGACCTGCCGGTGGCCTGGATACTTGCCTACCGCCCGAATCAGGGTTCGGCGCAGGTCCTCAGCACGATCGAGCAGCTGGACGAAAGCGGTGCTGAGCGGATCGTCCTCGGCCCGCTTGATGATGCCGCCGTGGCCCAGGTGGCCGAGGACGTCATCGACGCCGAACCCGACGCCGCACTTCTCGACCTCGTCAAGGGCGCGCACGGCAGCCCGTTCGTGCTCATCGAGCTGCTCTCCGGCCTGCGAGAATCTGATCCGCGTCGTCGCCGGTCGCGCCGAGCTGATCGAAGCGCGTCTACCCCGCCGCGTCGCCTTCACGATGCGCGAGCGCCTGCGCAGCGTCTCGGCGCCGGCGCGTGAGGCCGCCACTGTCGCCGCCTCACTCGGCCGCCGCTTTTCCTTCACCGACCTGGCCCGCATGCTCGACCGGTTCCCGGCGACGCTGCTGGGGCCCGTGGAGGAGCTCATGGACTCTGGGGTGCTTGTCGAGAGCGGCGACCGTCTCGCGTTTCGGCACGACGTCACGCGCGAGGCTGTCCGTGAGAGCGTCCCGGTGTCGGCTCGGCGGGCGCTCGACCGCCAAGCCGCCGACGTGCTGCTCGGGGCTGGCGCCGCGCCTGTCGAGGTCGCCGCGCAGATCGCGGCGAGCGCGGAACCCGGCGACGAGCAAGCGATCTCGATCCTCTTGCGCGCCGGCGAGGCGCTCGCGACCACCGACCCCGGCGCCGGCGCCGATCTCAGCCGCCGCGCACTGGAGCTCGCACCGCGCGACCACTACATGCGCGGCTCGCTCCTCGCCCAGAGCGCGGTCTTGCTCCACTCCGCGGGTCGTGTCGACGAGGCGCGCGCGTTCGCCGACACGCAGCTGCGCGACGCGCTGCCGACAGAGCAGGCGGCCGAGGTGCTCCTCAGCATCGCATGCATGTTCCGCGTCCCGCCCGACGCGCGGGTCGCCGCCGGCCGACAGGCGCTTGCACTTCCGGGACTGCCCGCGAAGCAGCGTGCTCAGCACCTACCCACGCTATTCCACAACCTGCTTGTCGGCGGCCGCGCCGACGAAGCAAGAGCGATCCACGCCGAGACGGCCGAGGCCGTGCAGGCGAACGGGGATGCCAACTCCGCATTCGCGTTCGCCCTCGCCGAGACGGTTACTGCCTATCTGGACGGGCGCTACGACGATGCGCTCGAGATGACCGAGCAGGCGGCCCGCGCCGGGATTGGCACAACCGACCGGGCCCGCGAACACCTCGCCCAGGAGTGGCGCTGCGAGACGCGCACCGTGGTCGACCAGGTGGACGAGTCACTCCGCCTGGCCGCCGACGGCGTCGCCGCCGCGCAGCGCGACCGCAACGCGTGGGCCATCCGCATCTTCGAGATCTGGCGCCGCCGGCAGCTGCACCAGCTGGGCCGGCTGGACGACGCCGGCGCGATCCTCGAAGGGCAGTTCGGTCCGGAGACCGGCAATCGATTCATCGGCGCGCTCGACGCCGCCGGCATCGTCGCCCTGGGGCGAGTCGCGCTGCATCAAGGCAACGGGCGCCTGCAGCAACGAACGGCTCAGCTCGCGCGGGCCCTGCTCGAGGACACCACACCGAACTACCGCCGCGAGGCCGTATGGCTCCTCGCCCTGCTGGCCATGGCTAGCGGCGACCCCGGGGCCGCGCACGCGTCGCTCTGCGCCCTCGGCGAGGACCAGCGCACCTCGATCCTGCCGCTCTTCCCAATCGACGTGACCGACGAGATCCCCCTCGCTCGCATCGCGCTCGCCGCAGGCGACGACGAACTGGCCCAGGTCGCGACGGCCCAGGCGGACCGGCGCGCACGGCTAAACCCAGGGGTCGCGACGATCCTCGCGACCGCGGCTCACGTCCGCGGACTGCTCACGTCGAACATCGAAGAGCTCGAACGCGCCGTCGAACTCTTCGCGACCGGGCCGCGACCGATCGTGCGCGGCTACGCACTCGAGGATCTCGGCGTCGCACGTGCCCGCGCGGGCGCGGCCGATGCCGCAATCGAGGCGTTCAACGGCGCGCTGGCGCTGTTTGCGGAGGCGGGCGCCGCCTGGGACGCGGGCCGTGTGCGGGGCCACCTGCGCGACCACGACATCCGCCGCCGCCTCGTCCCGCGCGACCGCGCCGAGACCGGCTGGGAGGCGATGACCGACTCCGAGCTCGCGGTCGCACGCCTTGTCGCCCAGGGCCTCACCAACCGCGAGGTCGCGGAGCAGCTGTTCGTGTCCCCGCACACCGTCTCCAGCCACCTGCGCAGCATCTTCGCCAAGCTCGAGATCAACTCGCGCCTCGCTCTCGCCCGGATCGCAGCGGACCACGACCATGACGCCTAGGCACGCCTAGGCACGCCTAGGCACGCCTAGGCACGTCAAATCGCAGATTCGTGCGATGTCGTTTGAGCGCTCGCGCACCACACTGGCCGGCATTGCGGACAAGTCGCTTCCACTCGCGGGGGCGAGCGCCGACCAAGCCGCTGCGCGGCCGAAAGGGAACAGAAAGTCACATGAACGCAGAGCAGATATCGCAGATCCCAACCTACTTCCGAGTATGTGACGGCGTCCGCGTGAGATTTGCCGACACCAAGTCAGACTCGGATACCACGCTGCTGCTGCTCGCTCCGTGGCCCGAGAGCGTGTGGGCCTTCCGTCGCATCTGGCGTCAAGTGACAGGGCTCGGCCGGGTGGTTGCCATCGACCTGCCCGGATTCGGACATTCGGACCAGTCGCGTCCAGAACTGATTGCCCCCGACACCGCAGGGGCCTTCCTGGAGCGTCTGATCGACGAATGGGGGTTGGGTGCGCCGCACATCGTCGGCCCTGACGTTGGGACAGCCGCGGCGCTTTTCCTGGCGGCTCAGGCTCTGGAGCGCGTTACGAGTCTGACCATCGGCGGCGGTGCGGTCCGCTTTCCGATCGACGCGGGTGGGGCTCTCAAAGACGTCATCGAGGCGCCGAGTCTGGACGTCGTGCGCGCGTTGGACGCGAGAACAAACATTGGCTACGCCGTCCAGGCGGGTGCCGACAGCAACAGCGAGGCCGAAATCCACGAGGACTACGTGAGCGCCTACGACCTCGGACGGTTCGCTGAATCCGCCAGGTTCGTTCGGCACTACCCGGAGCAGAATCCTGTGTTGCGCGACCTCTTGCCGACAATCAGCACCCCTACCCAAGTCGTGGCTGGGCGCGACGACGATCTCGTGCCCTGGTCGAACAACGAGTACCTCAATGAGCTTCTCCCAAATAGCGAGATCCATGGCCTCGATGCTGGTCACTTCGCGTGGGAGCAGGCCGCGGAGGAATACGGCCGCCTCATCGTCGACTGGGTCAGCGGCGGGTATCTGCGTGTCGGAGCGGCGGAGTCGCCGAACCATGTCGGAGAGATCACGCGATGACCCGATGCGGCCACCATTCCGGCGAAGCAGGTTGCACCCCGTGACCGGGATGCACCTGATCGTCCTCCCCGGCGGCGGCTACGCCCAACACGTCGCCCACGAGGGCGAGCCGATCGTCGGCTGGCTGAACGGGCTGAGCGTCCGGGCGAGCGTGTTTCGCTACCCGTTGCAGGTGCGCCATCCCGAACCGCTGAACGCTTTGCGGACTGAGATTCGGCGACTGAGGGACGACGGCGCAGAGCGGATCGGCTTGATCGGGTTCTCGGCAGGCGGACACCTAGCCGGCCTGGCTGCGCTCGCGCCGGGCGATTTGAGCGAAGCGGTTGATTTCGCGGTGCTCGGCTACGCGATCACGTCGATGGAGACCGAGACCTATCGACCGGCGCGCCTGATCCTGTTGGGCGAGGACGCCACGCCCGAGCTTCGCCGTTCGACCTCGCTGGACGCCCTAGTGACCGACTCCTCGCCGCCGTTCTTCATGTGGCACACGGCCGAGGACGCCTACGTCCCGCCAGAGCACACCTATCGGCTGGCCAGATCGCTCGCCGCCAATGGCGTTTCCCACACAGTCCACGTCTTCGCCCACGGCCCCCACAGCCTCGGCCTGGCGCAGGACGGCGGCGACACGGCGGCCTGGACGACGCTCGCGGCGGCCTGGATCGCTGAACAGAACCAGGTTCGATCGACATTGCGAGCGTAGGCCACCGGCTCGTGATCCTGATCTGCTACGACGGCTCCACGGATGCCAAGGAGGCGATCACGCGCGGCGCTCGGATGTTGCGAGGGCAGCGGGCGACGGTCCTCACCATCTCGAGCCCGTTCGACACGGCGGTGCTGGGACTGGCTGGGGGCGTCGAGGACATGCAGGAGAGCGACGAGGCCGGCCGGTTGCACGCCGAGCACCAGGCTGAGGCGGGTGCCCGGCTGGCGATCGAGTTGGGCTTCGACGCCGAGTCGCGGACTGTCGACAGGCGCACGACTATCGCCGACGCGATACTCGGCGAGGCCGAAGCGCTCGATGCGACTGCGATCCTCATGGGCTCGCGGGGGTTGACGGGCGTGAAGTCGCTGTTGTTGGGGAGCGTCTCGCACGCGGTCATCCAGCACGCCGACCGGACGGTGATCGTCGTCCCCTCGCCGGAGGTGGCCGCTGCCCGCGCGCGCGAGCGCCCGACTGAGGGTTAGATGTCGTCGCTGACCCCCTCCCGGGAGCCGCAGGCCAGGCCGGTCCTGGGTTTTCTGCCACGAGGAGTCAGCTTCTGGCTGCTCGCGGTGGTGCTTGGGCTGCTGGTGTTCGCGTCGAGCGCTCCTTCGCCGCTGTACGGCGTCTATCAGCAGAAGTGGCAATTCTCGGCCACCACGCTGACCGCGATCTTCGGCGTTTACGCGCTGGCCCTGATCGCGACTCTGCTGGTGATAGGGGCGCTGTCTGACTACGTAGGCAGGCGGCCGGTGATCGTGGGAGCGCTCGTGGTCGAGATCGGAGCGATGTCGCTGTTCCTAGCCGCCAACGGTGTCGGGTGGCTATACGCGGCTCGAGTTCTACAGGGGTCCGCGGTCGGGGCGGCCACCAGCGCGCTGAGCGCGGCGTTGATCGACCTGCAGCCACAGGGCAGCACCCGCGCACCGGTCGTCAACAGCTTCACCCCTGGGTTTGGATTGGCCCTAGGAGCGCTGGTCACCAGCGCGCTGGTCCAGTACGCCCCAGCGCCGACCCACCTGATCTGGTGGCTGCTGCTGGGCGGGTTCGCGCTGGCCATCCCGGCGGTTCTCGCGGTACCCGAGCCGGTGGCGCGTCATCCGGGTGCGCTGCGTTCATTGCGCCCACGGCTCGGAGTCCCTCGGCCGTGCCTCGGTGCCTTCGTCGCAGGGTTGCCGGGGATGGTCGCCTTGTGGGCGCTTGGTGGTTTCTATCTCTCGCTCGGCCCGTCACTGGCGGGATCGATCGTCGGGTCACGAAACCTGCTCTGGGGCGGAGTCGTGATCGTCCTCCTCACTGGAGTGGGGAGCCTGTCCTCGCTGCTGTTTCGCAACTCGGCCCCCGCCGACGCCGTGCTTTGGGGAGCGGTCGCGCTGCTGGCCGGCGTGGGCGTGTCCGTGGGCGGGATCGAGGCGCCGTCGGCCGCGCTGCTACTCGTCGGCACCGCCGTTGCCGGGGTCGGGTTCGGCGTCGCCTTTCTGGGCTCCTTCCGCATCCTCTCCGCGCTGGCACCCCCGACGGAGCGGGCTCGCCTGGTGGCCACGATCTACGTCGTGTGCTACCTGTCGTTCAGCTTGCCGGCGATCGCCGCCGGGGTGGCCGTGACCCACTCGAATCTGCACAACGCGTCACTCGGGTACGCCGCCTTCGTCGGTGCCCTGAGCGCCATCGCCGTCGCCAGTGCGGTTGCACGCCGCTCGAGCCACAAGCGCACCGCCGTACGGGTTGGCGTGTACGAGCTGCCGCCGACTCCCTGCGCCGCTCCGATGACCGAGATTCGGGCGATCGATCGCGGAGCCACCGCGGCGTCGAGTTCGTCGAGCTGACGCCCTTTACAGATCACGTGTCCATGCCATGACGGCGCCCATGGGTGGCGGCAGTCTTCCCGACGCCTGGCAGCTGACGAACGCAAAGGAGAACAAGTGCCCGAGACCACAGTGGCCGCGACGTACGTGGACGCTGAGAATCAGATGCTCAGCGCCTCCAACGGCGTCGACTACGCCTACCGCGCCACAGGCGCGTCTGACGCGACGCCGCTGGTGATGTTGCAGCACTTCCGCGGCAATCTGGACAACTGGGATCCCGCGCTAATCGACGCGCTCGCGCTCGGGCGGCGGGTGATCACCTTCGACAACCGGGGAGTCGCGGCGTCAAGTGGGAGGACACCGAACACGATCGCAGATGGCGCTCGACGCGATCGACTTCATCGATGCGCTCGAAGTCGGAGAGGTCGATCTGCTCGGATTCTCGATCGGCAGCTTCGTCGCTCAGGAAATCGCTCTCATCCGTCCTTCGACCGTGCGCAAAGTGGTGCTCGCCTCTTCGGCGCCACAGGGGGCGAGCGGAATGCACGGCTGGGCGCCTGAGGTGATCGGCGCCGTGGGCAAGCCGGAGACTTCGGCCGAGGAATACCTGAGCGTCTTCTTCACCGGCTCGGACGCGAGCCGGGCGGCGGGGCAAGAGGTCCTCGGCCGGATCTACGGAGCGCGCACAGTCGACCGCGACGAGCCGACCGACTGGCACACCCGGCTGGCGCAGTACGACGCCGTCTGCACATGGGGGCAGCCAAACCACTCCGTGGTCGAGCGAGTCTCGGCGATCGACAAGCCCGCATTCGTCGCGGGCGGGGATAGCGACCCGATGATCCTCCCCCGCTACTCCTATCTGCTGGCCGGCCTGATCCCGGGGGCGCGTCTGAAGATCTACCCAGACTGCGCGCACGGCTTCCTCTTCCAAAACCACGTCGAGTTCGCCGAAGACGTGGACAACTTCTTGACCGGCACATGAACGAGATCGCGAGCGCTGAGAACTCCGTATGAGCTGCGCAGCTCTTTCACTCCCCGCCGGGTCGAGATCCGAGACGGGGACGGGACGGCTGGCGAGGCGCTCGACGATCCGCGGCCCTCGTTCTCCGCGCATGTCTTCGACACCCCGTGGACGCGCTCGCAGCTCGCCTACTTCGTGGGAACCGCGATGTGGACATACCTCACCCAACCATTCTGCTTCGCCCTTCCCGGCTTCCGCGTTGAAGAGCTTCCGGCCCAGCGCGTGGTTCGACCCGCGGTCGGTGGTCGTCCGTGTCGTGCTGTTGGGGGTCGCGCTCGCGAGCCTGCTGATGTCCGCGGCGATCCCTAACGGCTTTCACGGGCCATGCCGGTGTGTTTGCCGGCGCCTACGTGGCGCTGCAGGTCGGTCGAAACCTCGCCGGGATGCTGTTGCTGCGCCGCGGCGAGCCACTGCGGCCCCTGTTCGAGCTGGTCGTGGTGTGGAGCTGCGCGTCGGGGATCCTGCGGATAGCCGGGGCGCTCGTGGCCAGCTCAGCCCGGTTTGCGTTGTGGGGTCCGGCGCTTGCAGTCGACCTGGTCGTTCCGTGGGTGGGGTTCCGTACCCCCGTGGCTCGGCCGCTCGAGAGCCGAGGACTGGGATGTTGAGGGCGGTCGCCGAGAGCGCCGCCGCCGCCCGTGGTGACTCGGGCCCCGTCGATCACACTTGCGTGGTGATCTCCGGAGTCGCCAAAGGCGGTCTCGGCATCGGTGGACACGCCAATGCTTCGGCCTGACCTGACCGCCCGTTTCCCCGGCAGCAGCCGCGCCCCGCGGCTGCGTCTGCGAGACCCGCTTCGCTCGTGCCGCGGTACTTCGCCGCAGGCCACCGAGATGCCCGCAACGCGCGGCAAGCGTGCACGCGCAGACCGCCGTGCTAGCTCGCACCGAGCTAGCGGTCGTTCGTCGACGTCCTCGCGGGAACCCGGACCTTCTCGACGGGCTCCGCCTCGCAACGCGCTTCGGCTTTATCGCCATCGCAGCATTGAGCCCAGACTTCTGGTTCAGGCGTGGAGCAGCCACGCTCGGGCTCGCACAGCACGACCAGCCCCAGACCCGCCTTTGTGATCGCACGGGCATCTCGCCGGCGAGGTCACGCGTCCTGCTCAGCGCGGAGAGCACGTCTCAGCCGTCACTCCGGTCGCCTTCCGCATCATCGACGCGGCGACCCGCCCTGGGATCCGCGGTCTCGAGCACCGACCGCGAGAAGGCGATCCCGGCGTTGTCGTAGAGCTGGTGCACGACGCCGAAGTGCTCGGCGATCATCGCGGCGTTCTCCCCGACCGCGAACCAATCGCTCACGTCGAGCTTGACGCGCTGCGCGTCGGCGCCGCGTCCCGCGAGCAGCGAGGCCGTCTCGTCTAGCCCAGTGACGCTGCCGTCGCTGATCGCCATCCGGCGCCGCGGCGCGAGGCGCGAAGAGACGGTTCTGGCCACGCTTCGCGCCTCGGTCGTTGGTGGGAGGATCAGCCGCGCTTCTGAGGCGCCGGCGCAGAACCGTCGAGCACGTGCACCACGTGATTGCATGGCGCCGTGCCGGACGGGCAGGGATGGGACATGGCGTCAGTGGCGACGTCGGCCGGCTCGCTCTGGCTTCCGGGCGCCATGGTCTCGGTGCTCGTCGCGACGCCCTCGCTGCTCGGCCACCAGGCGATGAAGTGCCCGCCGCCGACGGTCACCGTCACCTGCGTGCCGTCGTCGAGCGTGAGCGCCGCACCGGTCACCGCCGAGCCGACGCGCCCCTCGACGAACGTCACGGCACCACTCGCGAGATGGTCGATCACCAGGCCGTCGGCGGGCGGCGCGGGCGCGGTCGGCGCCGGCGTGGGCAGCACGCGCACGAACGAGCCGCCGCTCATGCACAGCGTGCTGCCCCCGTCGCCGTCGAGGTAGAGCAGCATCGAGTAGGGGCCGCGCACGTCCGCGAGCGCCGGCGGGCCCGACGGCACCGCCCCCGAGGGCCCGACTTTGCCGCCTGGACTCGGCCCGCCGGCCGGGCAGCTCGCCTCGGCGGCCGGCAGTTGCCCGGGTGCGGGCGTCGTTGGCGCGGCGCGCCAGCCGGCGAACGCGGTCGAGGCGGCCGGACCGCCGGCGATGAGCAGCCCGGCGGCGGTCGCCGCCCCGGCGGCGGCGAGCGCACCCATGCCGCCGACCAGGCGGCGGTGCGCGCGGCGCTCGGGCGTGCGTCTGAGCTCGGCGAGCAGGTGATCGCGGCGCGCCGCGACCCAGGCGTCGGAGGGAACGGGAACGGGGGTCGGGTCGATCATTTGAGGGCTCCAGGAGTCGAGGTGAAGGGATTGACCAGCGAAGCGCTGAGGCGGGCACGGGCCCTCGAGAGACGGGAGCGCACGGTGCCGGCGGGCACGCCGAGAGCGAGCGCGGCGTCCTCATAGGACAGCCCGCTCCAGAGAACGAGGACGACGGTCACGTTCGCTGTCCGGCAAGGCTCGGATCGCCTGCAGGGCATCCCCGAGGGCACGCTCGGCGTCGATGCGCGAGGCGACGTCGTCCGCCGCGGCCTCAAGGGGCTCGGGCGGCAGGCGCGCGAGCGCGGCCCGGTGGCGGCGTCGCGAGCGGTGCGCATTGCGAACCGCGCTGTGGGCGATCCCCAGCAGCCACGGAAGGAGGCTCTCACCGGTGATCTCGGTGCGCTCGCGACGGCGCCAGGCCTCGAGGAAGACGATGCTCGTGAGATCCTCGGCGAGCGCGAGGTCGGCCGTGCGTCGCGCGCAGAACGCGTACACGGCGCGCCCGTGGCGCTCGAACAGCACGCCGAACGCGTCCGGGTCGGCGCGGGCGAGCCTCCAGAGCTCGAGGTCGCTGCGGGAGTCCATACCGATAAGTGTCCGGTCACGCAGCCGCGGTTCGCGGCCGGGATACCTTGCCACCGGCATCACTGACGATTCGGGGCGAATGAGGGGATTGCGACTCGCCGCTGTCGGACAACAGCGGTCACGAGATCGGGGTCGGCTCTCGGCCGCTAACCGCGCCTGCTATGCGCACAAGGCGGGACGGTCGTCCGTGGCGATCGAATTCTGGACCCGAGGCGAAAAGCAGGTATTTGATAGGGGGCGGATCTAGGGTGGTCACATGCTCGAGTCTCGCCGCGAAGTAGTCTGACGGGGACTGCGTGATGCTTGGGACAGGAGGCTGAGCGGTGGATAAGCCGGTGTTGTTTTGCTACGACGGATCAGACGGCTCGAAGACGGCGCTGGCTGCCGCAGTCGAACTGATCAAGCCCGCAGATGCCGTGGTCTTGGTTGTGTGGATGCCGGCAGCGGTGCAGTTGTCCCGAGCCGGCTCGTTCGTAGTCGCCATACCGAACGAAGGCGAGATCGACGAGCACGAAGCTGCTACCGCGCGACAAATCGCCGAAGAGGGCGCCGCGGGCGCCCGCACGCGCGGCTACAACGCCTCGGCACGAATCGCGCAGGCCAACGAGTCGGTGGCCAAGACGATCGATGAGATCGCCCAGGAGATTGACGCCGGACTGGTTGTCTGCGGCCAACGCGGCCGGGGGGTCATCGGCAGCGCTCTTCTCGGCAGCGTCTCGCACGCACTCGCGGCACACACCAAGCGGCCAGTGCTCATCGCCCCTCAGCACCCGTCGTAGCGCCAAGCCCATGCCGCGCGCCATCCGCGGCGTCGAAGTGGTGGCAGTTGCCGATCGCGAGCCGGGCGAGCGCAGCCCTGACGGTGGGCTCGGGACACTTGGCCCGCCCGGGCAGGATCACCATCGCCAGAACGAAGCCGAGCACGAAGATTCCGACCGCCCACCAGAACGCCGTGGTGTAGCCGTGGACTGCCGCGGCGTTAGCCAGGCCGGGGGTGCGGAGATGGCTGGCCGCATAGCTGGCGACGGCGCTGGCGAAGATCGTGCTCAGCAGGGAGGTGCCGACCGAGCCGCCGATCTGCTGGGAGGTGTTGACCATCGCCGAGGCGACCCCTGCCTCGCGTCCCTCCACGCCCAGAGTCGCGGTCGAGAACGCCGGTGCGAAGATGCATCCCATCCCGAGGCCGAGGACGAGCAGGCCGGGAAGGACATCACTGGCGTAGCTGGAGCTGGGCGTCAGGCGCGTGAACAGGAACATCCCGATCGCCGCGAGCATCGTGCCGGCGAGTACCAGCGGCTTGACCCCGGTGTGTTGGATCACGCGGGTCTGCACGGTGGTCGAGGTGACCACCAGAACGCCGGTCAGCGGCAGGAACGCGAGTCCCGTGGTGAGCGGCGAAAGACCGAGCTGCTGCTGCAGGAAGTAGGAGAGAAACAGAAATACAGCAAGGGTGCCCGCGCCGGCCAGCGCGATCGTGGTGTACGCGCCGCCGCGCGCCCGGTCCCAGATGATGTGCAGGGGCAGCAACGGATGCTTTGCTCGGCGCTCGATGAGCACGAAAGCCGTCAGTAGCAAGGGGCTCGCGACAAGCGCCACGATCGTGGCCGTTGCACTCCAGGAGTGGGTCTCGGCGTTAGAGAACCCGTAGACCAGCGCGAACAGGCCCAGCGCTGAGGTGAGAACCCCGGGTATGTCGATCGGATCGCGCTCCGGAGCACGGTGATTGACCAGCAGGCGCAATGCCACGATCGTCGTGGGCACGGCGATCACGACGTTGACGTACAGGCACCAGCGCCACGACAAGACCTGGGTGAGCGTGCCGCCGAGTATCAGCCCGAGCGAGGCTCCACCGCCGGCGATCGCACCGAAGATCCCGAACGCTGTCGGGCGGTCGGGAGACCCCTCGAACGTCACCGTCAGCAACCCCAGCGCCGAGGGTGCGAGCAGCGCGCCGAATGCGCCCTGGAGCGTTCGGGCGGCCACGAGCACGGCGAAGGACTGGGCCAGCCCGCCAATCGCCGAGGCGACCGAGAAGCCGACCAAGCCGGCAACCAGCGTCCACTTGCGCCCGAACAGATCACCAAGCTTGCCACCCAGTAACAGTAGGCTGCCGAACGCCAGCGCGTACGCGGTGACGATCCACTGGCGGCTCTCAGTGGAGAAATGCAGCGCCTGCTGGGCCGAAGGAATCGCGATCGTCACGATCGTCGCGTCCAGCACCACCATCAGCTGCGCGACGCCGAGCAAGGCCAGAACCGCCCACCGATTCGGTTCGCGATCCGTCGAGGCCGCCGACATCAGATGAGTCGCGTTCCGACCTGTGCCGCGCCTATCGACCTCGGCCATCCCCGGACGATAACACCGCACCGGCGGCGAGTAAGCAGTGATCCCTGGCGCGATCCCCCTTACGCGCATTCCACGACCGTCGGCGGCACGAAGACCCCTCTCGGACAACGAACGCTGGGAGCCTGCTCTCGAGGTCGGACGAGAGCCACGCGCTGCCGCTCCACGCCTACACCAGTCGCCGCAGATCCGCTGGCGGCTTGGTACCAAGATCGGTAGCGCGATCATCGGCGGGTGGATCGAGGTGCTGCGCGCGGCGGGCGGCCGGTCGGGCTTCGCTGGCGACGTGCGTGTCCCCGTGCGGCCCACGTAGACTCTGGGCACGCGTAGTAGGCTCGCCTCGCGTTTGCGGTCTTCGCGTTCTACGTGTTGGTGGCCGCGCCCGCTGCCGCCCGCTATGGCGGCCCGGCGACGGGGCCGCATCCGGTTGTCTGCTCTCCCGGCCCGGCGAAGTGCCCCCACTTCTCTCCCCACTACGTGTTCGAGGCGCCGACCGCGCATCTCTCGATCTCCCGCCAGGTGCTGCACGTAGGTCAGACGGTGACCATGGGGCGGGTTGGCTACTGCGACCCGGTCGGGTTTCCCAACTACACCTGCTCCGTGGCCTTCTATCAGGGCGGGTGGGAGACAAGGGCGGCCAGGTCGGCGTCGAGTACTGCCCGGGTGACACGAACCCGCCGGCCAACCGCGAGCCGACGAAGCTGGCGAGCTTCTGCCTGAAGGCGGTGGCGCCGACGGGCGGCTGGCAGATCGTCGGCGTGTACGTGTACGGATACGGCGGCTGCCGCACCGACACGCAGGCTGGGCTCGTGGTCGTGTTCCGAAGCAGTCGCCGTACCTGTGGCGCCGACGGGTTCAAACACGAAGCCGTGTTACGGACTCCCGGCGAGCACGAGCTGCGGATGGCGCGCGCACGTAGCGTCAGGGGCGGACCGAGTCAAGCTGTGCGGCGGTGACGCGGCTGACCGCGATCTCGCCGCCCCCGACCGTGTCCGTCCGCTCGATATCGATGTCCCCGAGCTCGTCGCGCACAAACTGCAGCGCCAGCTCATCCGAGGCCGTCGCGCTCGCTTGGTCGCGAAAGACGCTGAAGCTGACCAGTTCGTCTGAGCCGCCGCTGAACACGAGATATGCGACGAACCCGTCCAGCTCGGCCATGCGCTCGGCGAGGTTGGTGTCGATGACGCGGTACACCAGCTCGCCGATGTCACCTTTGGAGATCCTGTAGCGACGCACCCGCGCGAACTTCGCGGGCGATCCCGGAGTCCTCGCCGCCAGCAGCTCAGGGACGGCTCGGCTTACGGGGATGGGGCCGTGAAGCGCCTCGGTGGTGGTGAGCTCGATCTCGCCGAGTCGCTCTTCACTCCAGCCCTGCGCGAGTTCACGCGATCCAGCAGCCTGGGCCCGTTCGCGAAAGATACTGACCGACATCGCGTCGCCTGCACCGCAATCCAGGAACACGTAGGACACAAACCCCGGCTGGGCAGCGATCCTGTCAGCGAACTCGTTCTCGACGAGCCGGACGAGCTCGTCGACCGGCGCCTTGTGCACGAAATAGCACCTGATGCTTGCGAACACTATGTAGCCCTCCTACCTCTCGCCAATGGACGGGCCAGCCGACTCAAATCGTCAGCCGACTGCCGTCCGCGAAGCCTACGGATTCATCCCGGCAGGCGCCCGACGATGTCACGCAGGCCGACCGGCGCGCGTGCTAGACGCTCCCAGTCTGGGGGCTCGCGGGCCGCGGCGATCGACACGGGGTAAGGCTCGCGCGCGAGAGATCCCCGACGCAGATCGTCTGGCCGCGGCACCCTATGGACGGCGGGCGGCTGTGAGGCCGTGGAGACGGGCGCTCGCGCGCTGGGCTTGTGCCGTCCTCAGGGCGAGGATCCCGCCGTTCGCCGCAACCCTGGCCGACGTGCGTCAATGCCGATCGCGATGCACATCATCGGCTCTAGCCGTGTGCCGGGCGCGACCAGCTTGGCGACCTCGTCGTCGTAGAAGGTGAGGCCTGTGGCGCCAAGACCCTGGGCGTAGGCGCCGAGGTACATGCGGCCGACGCGCATGCCGGCGTCGAGCGAAGCGGCGTGGTAGCCGCGGCTGCCAAGCGCCTCGAGCACGCGCTGGAGGTCGAGCATCAAGAACACCGTCGCCGCCGACGTGCCACCCTGTAGCTGCCCGAGGCACGCGTATGCGGCCGCACGCCGCAGGTTTCCGCGTCTGGTCCGCTGAAACCGGTCGGGAGGCGAAAAGGCGTACGCGCCCGGCGCAAGCCCCTCCAGGGCGTGGACGGCCAGATAGACATCGTTGAGGGCCGGGACGTCGGCGGGAAACGAGCCTGCCGCTCGCGTCAGGATGGCCGCCGCCTCGGCCACCGGCACTGGCCTGAGCGCGAACTCGCGTGTCGAACCGCGACGGCGGATGACCGCCTCCACACGGTCGCACGAGAGCGCCACGCCCGTCCTCGCCGCGTCCTCGCAGTCATCGCCAGAATCCCGCGCGAGCGCCGCAGCGGCCACGCGCCAGCTACGCACTTCGTCCGCGTCGTGCAGGCAGGACGCGGCACGCAACTCCTCGACCTCCAGGTAGCGCTCGCCACGCGCAATCGGCTCGACGCCGAGCTCCACTGGCTCGAGCCCCCCTGCAGGCGGCGCGCTGCCGGCGAACCCAATCGCCAACAATGCCAGCGCGGTCTCTCGCTCGCCATCGATACCAAGCAGGCCGTCGACCTCGCGATCCGCGAATGCCGTCAAAACGCGGGGGCCGAGGCGCGCGGAGGTAGCGAGCGCGAGCAGGTTAGCGAGCATCGTGCCCACGTCCCAGAACACGTGGCGGTACGCACGGGCGCCGTACTTCCAGGCGCTTCGAGACATGATCCCGGTCAGCACGAGCACGGCGCCGGCCTCGGCCAAGCCGGGCTCGCCCGCTGCTACCGCGAGTGATGCCCGCACATCGCGTGCCCGGATGCGCCGCAACACCAGCTCTTCGGGATGAAAGTGGTACAGGCCGCCGTCTAGATCCCGCAGCGGCGCGCACGCGACGTAAAGCTCAAGCGGATACAGCGCTCCGGCGCTCGGGTACGCGCGGAAGTAAAAGGTCTCGCCATCAGGGAAGACGCGCGAGCGCATGACGCCAGCGCCCCAGCGTAGGATCCAACCCAGACCGGCAAGGTCGGGTTCCCGATCGACAGGCTGCTCTCCAGCCGCGAGTGCCTCGAGCGCCGACACGTCGGCATCCGGCAGCTCCACTGCCTCGAGATTCCGATACAGCTTGAATGGGTTCGGCGAGCTGCGCCAGTCGAGCGGTCGAGCCGCAGCGCGAACGCTCGCGAACGTGTGCTTCGTGCGCTCATGGTACCGGCGTGCCGGAGTGGGGTCCCATCGGACCATGCCGTCAGGCTAGGCGCTTTCGTGCGCACGGGTTCCGATCCGCGACCAGCGACATGTCCACTCCTTCACCGGTGGCCACGTGTCTGGGCGGCGCCTGCAGGCGCGAGCCGTGGTCGACGATTACGGACACGCGTTGCGTTGCGGTGGGCCCCGTGGCCCATCAACTGATGCACGAGCGCGTCGAGAGCTGACGGCATTCACTAGCTCCTAGACCAGCTAGGACGCGCGCGTTCGGCAACGCGGCAGTGCGCCGCGCCGTGAGCAGTAGTACCGCCCACGGAAAGCCGGCCGCTGCCGTGTGCCGAACCGGCCCCGTGTTCGGCCTATCGACGCGGTCCGTGGACGTCGGTCCAATGCGCCATTTGCGACGACGGCGAATCCGGGCTCGAGGTCGCTGCTTACGGTGCTGCGCTTGCTGAAACGTTGCACGCACCAGGGCTCTGGACGCACGGCTGAGCCAGGGGCTGCCGATCGAGCTCTCGCGTCTCTCTCGCCCGCAGAGCGAGCCCGGCGGTCAGCGTCCGTGGCTGCATTCCGTGAGGAGCAGCCATCTCGAGGCCGCGGCCTCCGGGGCTGCTACAGCGGCATTGCAGCGGTATCGCTGGCCGAGCCGAGATGGCCGCTTTCCATCTCGCGCTTGCCGCCGAACGAAGCCGTGGCTAACGATCTCGCGCGGGCGCTGATGACGGTCCGCTCGTGCTCGTAGCCGTGCTTGGGCAGCGCCAGGTACGCCGGCCAACCGTCGGTGTGGACCGTCGCTCCGGGGTCGATGGCACCGGTCGCGAACGTGATCAAGCTCTCTCCGTAGAGACGTCGGACACCGACTGCATGCGCACCCGCCCGAAACCCTTGGGATTGCGCATCTCAACGGCGATCACGACGATCGACTTGGTCTGCGTCTCGCGCCCGCCGGCACCCTTCTTGACCCCGCCTATGTAAGTCTCATCGACCTCGACATGGTCGCTCAGGCGCTTGCGTCCGGGAGGCACCGTCGCGACTCGAAAGCGGTGCAGCATCGCACACGCGGTCTGGTAGGAGCCCAGTCCCAGTGCACGTTGACGATGGATATCCCACTCCGCAGAAGCGATCACGTGCTCACCGCCTCGCTCGGCTTCGTTCCCGTCGTTAGGGCCGCGTCGGCTGGCACCTGGACGCGCGGACGCGGCGACGAACGGGCCAACGAGTGCGAACGAACGCAGTCTTGCTTTGCTGGTTTCGCAGGTGTTTCGCGCGGCTCACGCTTTGACTCGAGATCGCCCGGCCTGGTCGCGCGCCGATGCTGCGGGCGCCTTTCGCTCAGCCAGGGTCGAGGGCGACGCGTGTGCGGGCTGCGTCGGGACGGCCTCGTCGTCAAGGCCGTCGGCGGCGGCTGATCGCCTCACAAATGACAGCTGCGCGCCGCGCGCGATCGTGCGAATCTGTGTGAGCGAGCGTGATCGCAGCTCGACGCGCGAGCGACGCGCACGCTCGCTGGCCGGCTCGGTGTGCGCTCGCAACGTGGCGCCCGAGCGGCTGCTGGATGGATGTCGATGGACCCGCTCTACACTGAAAATAGCTAGGCGCGGCGCGGCTATTTCGCCGAGCGTCCAACCGCCGCGTCCTTGGTTCATACATGAGGCCATGGCGTGAGCGGTGAGCAGCTTCATAGAGTTGCCGACGATGAGCAGAATCCCGTCTCGCGTCGGGCGAGCGGCAACCCTTCGCCGTCCGGACGTTGGTTTGTCGGCCTCCACCGATTCCCGATGCACGTTTGACCGCGCGTAGGCGTGAGCAGTCGTGTCCGCCGCATTCGAGATCGTCGGGCGCGAGGATTTTTCTGAGGTCACGTTCCTGTTGGAGATCGTTCACCCGCGGATGGCGAAGGCCGCCAAGCCGGGGCAGTTCGTGATCGTGATGGCGCACGACCACGGTGAGCGGATTCCACTAACGCTCGCGGATTTCGATCCGGAGCGGGGCACCGTTACCCTGGTTGTCCAGGCGGTTGGAAAGACGACGGCGGAAATGCAAGCGTGTTGCCAGGTCGGAACGGGCCTGCACGCGCTCGTCGGACCGATGGGGAATCCTAGCCGGATCGGCGACGCTCATAAGGTTGTCTGCGTGGGCGGCGGCCTCGGTGTCGCGCCCATCTATCCGCAGGCGCGCGCGCACAGGCAGAGCGGCGCCTACGTGATCGGCGTCATCGGCGCTCGGAGCCGGGAGCTGATGTTCTGGGAGGATAGGTTCCGCTCGGTGTGCGACGAGCTCATCGTGTGTACGGACGACGGCTCACAGGGGATCAAGGGAGTGGTGACCGCTGGGATCGAGCAGGCGCTCGCGCAGCACGCCGATATCGACGAGGTCGTAGCGATCGGGCCCCCGATCATGATGAAGTCCTGTGCGGAGAGCGTCCGTCCGCGCGGCATCAGGATGTTCGTGAGCCTGAACCCGGTGATGGTCGACGGCACCGGCATGTGCGGCGGCTGCCGCGTGAAGGTGGGAGACCGGATGAGGTTCGCCTGCGTCGATGGGCCTGACTTCGACGCGCACGCGGTTGACTTCGATGACCTCATGGCGCGTCTGGGGCGTTTCGCCGCGAGCGAGTCGGCGGCTCTCAAGCGGTGGGAGGGGAGCTGCCGCGTCGCGGCGATCGGGTGATGAGGTCCTCGAAGAAGAGGAAGACGATCCGGACGATCCCGCAGGAGCGGACGCCGATGCGTGAGCAGGACCCGAAGGTTCGCGGAGACAACTTCTCCGAGGTCGCTTGTGGCTATGCGCTCGACGACGCGCTGCGGGAAGCAGAGCGGTGCCTATTCTGCCCGGACGAGCCGTGCATTCGCGGTTGTCCCGTCGAAATCGACATCCCGGAGTTCATCCTGAGGATCAGCGAGAAGAACCTGCGCGGGGCTTACGAGACGATCAACGATGCAAACCTCCTGCCGGCGGTGTGCGGGCGAGTCTGCCCTCAGGAGTCACAGTGCGAGGGCGCGTGCACAGTCGGCAACACGCTCGAGCCGGTCGCGATCGGGCGTCTTGAGCGGTTCGTCGGCGACCTAGCGATCGCCGAAGGTTGGGACAGCGTGCCGTACATCGAGCCAAACGGGCTCCGCGTCGCAGTCGTCGGCTCAGGTCCTGCGGGCATGGCGTGCGCCGCCGACATGGCGAAGGCGGGCTGCCAGGTGACCGTCTACGAAGCCCTCCACGAGCCAGGCGGGGTCCTCAAGTACGGCATTCCGGACTTCCGTCTGCCAAACGCGATCATCGACGCCGAGATCGACAAGCTGCGCGGGCTCGGTGTCACGTTCGAATGCAACACGTTGGTCGGACGGCTGTTCACGGTCGAGGAGCTCCTCGGCGAGCTCGGTTATCACGCGGTCTTCATCGGCACCGGGGCGGGCGCTCCGAGCTTTATGGGCATTCCCGGCGAGTCGTTCGCCGGAGTGATGTCCGCGAACGAGCTGCTCACCCGCTGCAACCTCATGGGCGCGAAGAACTTTCCGAAATACGACACGCCGCTGCAGGCCGGCACGCGCGTCGCAGTTGTCGGCGCCGGAAACACTGCGATGGACGCGATGCGGGTCTGCCTGCGCCTCGGCGCGACGAAGGTGAGCTGCGTGTACCGCAGGACGCGCAACCAGGCGCCCGCGCGCGCAGAGGAGCTCCACCACGCGGAGGAAGAGGGCATCGAGTTCAACTGGTTGACGAGCCCCGTCGAGATCCTGGGCGACGAGCACAACAACACCCGTGCAATCCGCTGCCAGCGCATGGAGCTCGACGAGCCAGATGAGTCAGGCCGCCGCCGCCCGTTGCCGGTGCCCGACAGCGAGTTCGAGATCGACGTCGACATGGTCGTCTACGCGATTGGAACGAACGCGAACCCGATCCTCGGGCAAACCTCGTCGCTCGCGCTCGACCAGCGGGGGTACATCGTCGCCGACGAGCGTCTGGCCACGTCGATCGCGGGCGTATGGGCCGGCGGCGACATCGTCACCGGAGCGGCGACGGTGATCGAGGCGATGGGCGCAGGGCGCAAGGCAGCACGCGAGATGAAGGAGTACTTCGGGCTGCGCGACACGGACGTCGTCTACCAGCCGGATCACCCAGCCGGCGCCGGGAAGCGCTTCGGGATCGATCTCCGGGAGCACAATCACGTGCGCGTGACCGCATGAGCGACACCAGCGCAAAGACGGCCATCAGGATCGACGAGCACATCGTCGAGGTGATCAGCGACTCCGGCGAGGGCGCGCAACGGTGTGGTCAGTCTCTCGGCGCGATCGCGGCGAAGATGGGAAACGGGATCTGGACCCTGGAGATCATCCCGGCGGAGATTCAGCCGCCGGCCAGGAGCATCGCCGGCGCGAGCGGCGTGCGCATTCGGATAGGCCGGGGCGACGTCACGAATGGCGGCGACGAAGTGGACCTCGCGGTTGCGTTCAACGAACAGGTCCTGCTCGGCCGGGTCCGCGCGGGCGTGTTCAAGCCGGGCGCGACCATCCTGCTCGAAAGCATGTGGCGCGACGACGGCGACTCGGCGGTCGCCGCCTCGTACGCCGACACCGTCGAGCACCTCATCGACACCGGCTTTCGCGTGATCGAGGTTCCGCTCGAGCGCGAGTGCCGCAAGCTTGTCGTAGACCCGCGGCGCGGCAAGAACATGTTCGCGCTGGGCATGCTCTGCAACGTATACAACCTTGAGCTGCAGCTCGCTCGCGAGCAGGTCCGCATCGTTTTCGGCAAGAAGGCCGAGCGGGTCGTCACCCAGAACGTCGCGCTGCTCGAGGCAGGCTGGGCGTGGGCGGAACAGAACGTCGACCTGAGTTACGCGATTCCGGCCAAGCGATCCACGCGGCCACAGATCGTCGTCAACGGCAACACGTCGCTCGCGCTCGGCGTGCTGGCGTCAGGGATGGACATCTGCGCGATGTATCCGATCACGCCCGCCACTTCTGCGTCGCACTACCTGAGCGAGATATTCGAGAGCGTCGGGGGAATCGTCCACCAGGCCGAGGACGAGATCGCGGCGTGTTCATTCGCGATCGGCGCGTCCTACGCGGGCCGATGCGCCGTCACGATCACCTCGGGTCCGGGCTACTCACTCAAGCAGGAGGCGATCGGGCTCGCCGCGATGGCGGAGATCCCGCTCGTGGTGATAGACGTGCAGCGCGGAGGACCGAGCACAGGGCTGCCGACGAAAGTAGAGCAGGGCGATTTGCTCGCGGCGATGTTCGGGAGCCACGGCGATGCGCCGAAGGTCGTGATGGCGGCGAGCAGCATCGAGGACTGCTTCTACTCGGTGATCACAGCACGGAAGATCGCGGAGTCGTTCAACATCCCCGTCGTCCTCCTCTCCGACGCGAGCCTGGCGACCGCGCAGCAGCCGTTCCCGCGCCCGCTGTTCACGGAGGATTGGCTCGCCCCGCCCGTCGACCGCACGCCGACTCCCCCGCAGGCGCGCCCGTACGACTGGGATCCCGTGACCGGCCTCGCCAAGCGCGTCGGTCCCGGCAGGCCGGGAGGGATGCACACCGTCACCGGGCTTGCCCACGACCGCGACAGTCACGTTGCCTACGACGCACGCACCAATGAGGATGGCCTGCACCACCGAAGCCTGAAGCTCGTCGCATTGCAGAAGACCTTGAGGCCACCGGCGTTGTACGGCGACCCGGAAGGCGAGTTGCTGATAGTCGGGTGGGGCAGCACAAAAGGCGTGATCGAGGAGGCGGTCGACCGCCTGCGCGCCGAGAGGTTGCGGATCTCGTCTCTTCACCTGCGGTTCCTGCAACCGCTGCCGCCCAGGATCAAGACGATAATGCAGCGCTTCGCCAACGTGCTCACGGTCGAGAACAACTGGTCCGATCGACCGGAGGACGAGCTCGTCGACGACGACAACCGGCGTTACTCGCCGCTCGCTATCGTCCTGCGTTCGCGCTACCTCGTCGACGTCGACTGCTGGAGCGAGGCTCGCGGCGAGCCGATCAAGCCGGCGACCATTTGCAACGCCGTCCGGTCGCGGCTCGAGCGAAGGGAGGCGGCATGACGGTGGCAGCGAGGCAGTGCCTTCTTCGCCTGCACGATGAACATCACACCCTCGAGGATTACGAGGGAGGCGTCCCACGCTGGTGCAACGGCTGCGGCGACAACGCCATCCTGGCAGCCGTGCAGCGGCTTTGCCGCAGCGAGAATGCGAGCCCAGAGAACACGGTGTTCGTCTCCGGCATCGGCTGCTCGAGCCGGTTCCCGCACTATATGGGAACGTACGGCTTTCACGGTATTCACGGGCGCGCCTTCCCGATCGCGGAAGGCATCAAGATGGCGCGCCCAGATCTCGACGTGTTCGTCAACACCGGGGACGGCGACTGCTGCAGCATCGGGGCGGCGCATTGGGTTCACGCCGTTCGTTACAACATGAACCTCACGGTGCTCCTGCACGACAACTTGGTGTACGGGCTCACCAAGAAGCAGGCGTCCCCGACCTCGCCGAAGGGATTCAGGAGCAACACGACGCCGCGCGGCGCGTACCTCGACGCGCTCAACCCGCTCAGCGTCACGCTCGGCGTGCAGAGCGTCTCGTTCGTTGCACAGGCTGTCGACTGGATCCCACAGGTGCTCTACGACATCCTCGCGGCCGCGCACAGCCACCGCGGCTTCTCGTTCGTACGGATCATCCAGCGGTGTCCCGAGTTCATGCCGGGAATGTTCGATCCGTGGCTACAAGACCCGTCCAGGACGCTCCTGCTGACCCACGCCGACGGCCTGCAGCTCTCGCCCGATCTGGCGCGAATCTACACCAACCACGGCGAGCACGACCCGCTCGACATCGACGGCGCGCGGCAACTTGCCTCGTCCGATGACGCAATCCCTGTGGGCATCCTCTACCACAACCCCGAGGTCCCGTGCTACGAGGATCTGCGCGGAGCGGGACGGGCACGGCCGGTCGAGCGCATCCGTGCCGGTCTGGAGGCCGAGCTTGACAAGTTCACCATTTGGCCCCTCGACGACGTGCGTTCAGCCGGGTAACGATGGAGCAGACGGCAGAATCGAAACGGCAGATCGCGTTCTACCTGACAGGAGCGCCGAATGGGCACCTGGAGCCCGTCGACTTCGCGATTCGCCCTGCGCTCATGGCGGGATATTGCGATCTGAGTCATCTCAGGTACGACTTTCCGGTCGTGCTCGTCGAGGGTGCCGGGGACGCAACGTTCGTATGCTCGCTCACGTCGGCCATCGACGCCCTGTTGCAAGAGATCGCTCCGCGCGGAATCGAAGGTGAACGGGTCCGCCGCCACATCTTGCGCACGGAGCGCGAGATTCGCATGCTCCTCGCCGAGGGCGCGCACGGCACGCTCACGGGTCTCTGGGAGCGAGCGGCGCCGGACCTTGCGGACGCTCGCGCCCGTTTGAAGGTCGACGGCGAGGTCGCCGACTGCGACCAGCAACTGCCGCGGCGCCTGGTCGAGCACGCATGGCACTGCGTCCAGCGTCAGAAGGCAAGCCGCTTCCACGCGGAGGTGGATCGGCTCGTCCAGGCGCTATCCGACATCCTCCGTGCCGCGTTCATCCACTCCGTGGCCGGAAGCATGCCGGAGAGCCTGCAGTCTGCGTTTGGCCCACCACACCATGACCAGTTCGACTTCACGACGATGTCACGGTTGCTCAGCGCTAGCGCGCCGAGGAGCGAGCTTGCCGCCGACCGGCGCGAGCGAATTGAATGGGCGCTCGAAGCGCTGAGGCGACAGCGCTTCTTCGAGCCTTCCCCGGGGACCAAGCTCAACCACGGAGCCGAGGCGCCGCTCCAGTACCGCTTCACTAACTGCACAGATGCAGTCGACTCGTTTCGCGCCCGTCTGCCTGAGCTGGTCGAGTTCGTGAAGGCGATGTCGATAGCCGAACTCGAGGCGGACGGCCGTTATGTACCCGCAGAGCACGAGGTGCTCTTCGAGCAATTTGACGAGGACTCGCTCGCATCCGAGGATCTGGCGCTGTTCCCCGACTACCTCGTCTGCGTCGGCGCTGACCAGAGCGCCGCCGTGCTGGAGCTACTGGCCTCCGACGCTCCGGTCAAGGTGCTCGTGGAGACCGAGGAGCTCCTCGACCCCGGCCACTTCGGGTTCGGCTTGCGCAGCACGCAGCTTGCAAGCACCACGGTTGGGCTGATCGACGCCTTCGTGCTCCAGACGACGAGCTCGAATCTCTACCAACTGCGCGACCGGCTGCTTGCCTGCCTCCAGTTCGCGGGTCCGGCCCTGATCAGCGTGTTCACAGGCTCGGCGACGCCATCGAGCGACCTGCCGCTCTACCTTACGTCGGCGGCCGCACTCGAGGGACGAGCGTTCCCTGCGTTCACGTACGACCCGGCGGCCGGACCTGACGTGGCGTCGCGCTTCTCGATCGATACGAACCCACAACCCGAGCGCGAATGGCCACTCGCGCAGCTCGAGTACGCTGACCCGTCGCTCCGGCGCATCGTGGAGCAGGTCGCGTTCACGCTGGTCGACTTCGCGGTGTGCGACCGCCGCTACGCGCGCCATTTCGCGCGCGTTCCGCGCGAGCACTGGACTGCCGACACGATTCCCGTCAACCAGTGGCTGTCGCTTGACCCCGCCGAAGCCGATGCGCACGTCCCGCACGTCCTCGCCGTCGATGAGAACAACTCGCTGCATCGGCTGATCGTCGATGCGAAGCTGATGCACGCAGCACGTCGCTGCCGCGTGATGTGGCACGAACTGCGAGAGCTGGGACGCGCGCGCCCAAGCGGCGGGACCCCAGCGGTCGTCGAGCAACTCCCGGCGGCGGGGGAATCGACCGCCGAGCGGCCGGAGGAGTTGCCCGTCGAAGGCCGCGCGCCGGACGAGCCGTGGATCGAGACGGCTCGCTGCTCAACGTGTAACGAGTGCACCGCGATCAACGACCGGATGTTCGCCTACAACGAGAACAAGCAGGCGTACATCAAGGACCCGGACGCCGGCAGCTTCCGCGAGCTCGTCGAGGCGGCGGCGGCGTGCCAGGTGGCGGTCATCCACCCAGGCGGTCCACGTGACGCGACCGAGCTTGGACTCGACGAGCTGGTCGAGCGGGCGAAGGCGTTTCAGTAAGCTCGGCCGTCCGGCCGGTGATCGCACCTGTGGTGGTTCAGGCACCGCGACTAACCGCCAGCTGGCGCGCCGCTCGCGTAGCCGATAGGAAGCCCTCCGATGATGTTGTTCTCTCGAGAGGATCAGGACGCTTCTTCTTCCAGGGATCTGGCCGAGGCCGCCAGATCAGCTTCGCGATCTACGCCCTACCGACCGCCGCCCAGGTGACCTGGTCAAACGCCGCCGGCGAGACCATTGGACACACGGAGGTCCAAATTCTCTCCCGCGTTGCACAAACCACCCGGCAGCCGGAACCACCATGGAGAATCCAACACGCGCGCAAGGCAGGCACTGAGCGGGTGACGGTGGTCCGATACGGAGCTGAGCTGGATCCGGCGGAGCCGGTACGCGTGGGCCCAGGCACCGGTCCCCGGGCGGGATCGCTCCGGCCGTATCCGAAAGCCGCCCCGTGGCCGCGATAACGCCGCTGATGGGCCACGCAGGACACGGCCGGACGGTCCGCGGGCTCAATTTCGGCGCGACGGTGCCGGTCGCGTTGATTGCGCTGTTCACCGAGGCCGATCTGGAGGCGATGTTCGTACGAGAAACCGACGACGCCGGGCGCCTTGACCGCAGCGTTCTCGCCGCGCATCGCGAGCCCGCCGCCGTCGCGCGCGCTGCGACGCCGCGTGGGTTGCATGGGGCCTCAGCGTCCCTGAGCAGCTCGCCGTCGCAGAGATCCGCGAGCGGCTCAGGATCGTGTTCGTCGGACCGGACGCCAGGGTGCTGAGGTGCCTCGGGGGATCGCGTCGTACGCTCGTTACGCTAACGCCGGCTCGGTCAAATTCGCCTTCGTCGTGTCGCTCGGCCGGTTCGCGCTCGTCGGCTTCACCGCGTGCCTGCCCAGCGAGCATGGGGTGATCGAGACCGTCACCGGACTTGACCTCGTTAAGTTGCAGCTCGGCGTCGCAACGGGCGTCACGCGCGAGGGTCAGCCGCCCACGTGGGTGGAGCACGCGATCGCGGTCACGCTCCGCGTGGTCGATCCCGCCTCGGAGCAAGCGGTCGGCCGTGCTCGCGCGCCGGCGTTCGCGCCGCGCTGCGCAACGCCGTCCAGGCCGACCGGGGTTCGCCGCCGTTCGCACCGCATCAGCTCCGGCATCCGCACGCGGTCGAGATGTCCCGCGCGGGCGTCCCGCTGCTCGTGATCCAACACCCCGATCTAGGGATTACCCCCGCCTCCCGCGCGAAATCGACAACACCGAAATCATCCACGCCGTCCACGAACGACCTGCACCAATGATCCCGGCCACCAACAGTCCGGCTCGAATGCGCTAACCGCCGCCGCCCCGCCACCGACAGCCCGCGCACGCCGTGAGGCTGCTGCACCCGTGCGTCGTCTCAAGCCGCGGGCAACAGCCATGGCGCCTTCTCTGTCGCCGGCGACCACGAGAGCTCCCGGTCGCATCGCCGCCAACGCGATCGCGCGACGCGGGGCGACGGGAGGATGAGCCCATCATGCCGACGGCGGCGACCGGACCCTTGAGAAGGGGCGACAGCGCAAGCGCTGCCGCGCGGCCGTGGTCGGGGCCGCCGCCACGAATCGGGCCTGCGGCGGGCGGAGCGTACGCCCGTGTAATCAGGCGTCCCGGCCCTGGTGCGAAAACGCGATCTTCGCCGAACGCTCGCGGCGAGCGGGGGGTCGGCGGGCACCGTCGCGGTCTCCTGCAGCAGAACAAGGCCGCTGTCCCGGCCGGGCTGCGGGATTTTCAAGCCCAGCCTCGACGATCCCGGTCCTATGAGCATGGCCGATCAGTCGCTCATGGACCTCGACAGTAGCTCCGCACAGAGCCGGCGGATAGCCGCTGTCAAGGAACTGAGTTCTCGTCGCGCCCGCCGTTGATCGCGTACAGCAACGTCTTGGCGAGGTTGACGCGCGCGCCCAAGAACTGCATCTGCTTACCGACCGCCATCGCGCTCACGCAGCACGCAATCGACGTGTCGTCGCCCCGCCGCGGCCGCAGGATGTCGTCGGACTCGTATTGGATCGCGCTCGTGTCGATCGAGACCTGCGCGCAAAAGCGCTGGAAGCCCTCCGGAAGGCCCGCGGACCACAGCACGGTCAGGTTCGGCTCAGGCGCCGACCCCAGGTTGTACAACGTCTGCAGGTACCGGAACGAGCTGCGCGTGACGAGTGGCCGGCCGTCGTCGCCGATCCCGCCAAGCGACTCCGTCACCCACGTCGGATCGCCCGAGAAAAGCTCGTCCTACTCGGGCGTACGCAGGAATCGCACCGCTCGCAGCTTCATCACGAAGTCATCGATCAGCTCCTGGGCCTGCGACTCCTCGATCACTCGCGCCTCGATGTCGCGCTGAAAGTAGATGTCAAGGAACGTCGCGGTGCGCCCAAGCGACATCGCTCCGCCGTTCTGCTCTTTGACCGCAGCGAGGTAGGCGACGTACAGCCACTGGACAGCCTCGCGTGCGTTCTCCGCCGGGCGCGTGACATCGCATCCGTAGCTCGAGGCCATCTGCGCGAGCTCCTGCAGCGCGCGAATCTGCTCAGCGAGCTCCTCACGCTGACGGATCACATCCTCGGTGCCGAACTGTTCGTCAATCTCGGCGCGCTCTCGCACTTTGAAGGCGACCAACCGGTCGGTGCCGTACAGCGCGAGGCGGCGATAGTCGCCGATGATCCGCCCGCGCCCGTACGCGTCCGGCAACCCCGTGACGAGGTGCGCACGCCGCGCCGCCAGGATCTCCGAAGTGTAAGCGTCGAACACCCCGGCATTGGTGGGTCTCACGGTACTTCGTGAAAATCTCCCTGACACGATCGTCCGGCTCGAAGCCATACGCCTTCAAGCCGCTCTCAACCAGCCGCCAGCCGCCGATCGGAACAATCGCGCGCTTCAGCGGCGCGTCGGTCTGCAAGCCGACAATCAGCTCCAAATCACGGTCAACATAGCCCGGACCATGCGCCGTGATGCTCGCCGGAGTCGAAACATCGACGTCGAGCACACCGCCCTTGTAGAGCCGCTCCTGCTCCATCAGCCGACAACTTGGCCCACAACGCGCGCGTCCGCGGCGTCGGACCAGCCAGGAAGCTCGCGTCGGCGTAATACGGCTCGTAGTTACGCTGGATGAAATCGCGAACATCCACGCTCTCCATCCAGCACCCAGGAGCGAACCCCTCCCAAGCACGTGATGCAACGGCGGTTTTCGTCGGGATCATTTCCTGCCCTCATGGTCGTAGCGGACAAATCGATGCCGCCGGTTGACCCGTACCCGCGACTCGCAGATACCCCTCGACGAGCTCCAGCCGCCCCAACGGTTTCGTTCGCCGCCAGGACGACACGGACGTTACAGATCCTGTGGAAAATGTGCAACGGAGCGTGCAACGCACGTGCAACGAAGGTGCGTCAGGAACTTGCCCGACCTCAGGACGCCGGACCCGTTCTCTCCGGCAACTGCGCGCCAGAACGAGAACCCGCGATAGCGCACGTAAACTGCGCTGCTGACCCACTCCAAGCACGACGCCATCGTCAAGCGACCGGGCCGCGAGCGATCGGGAGCTTGTGCATGGCGGTGACCCTGGTGCATCGCTTTACGCGCGACCCTCGCGATCGCAGCGCACAGCAGCGGGCCCAGCGGCGTGTTGAGGCAGCCGCTGAGCGCGGTCGGATTGCGAGCGCTCGAGATCTAAGCCATCGCCGCGCCCCACGAGCTCGCAGCGATACCGGTAGCTGCCATCGGCCTCGTTCGATGCGCCAGGACCGAGCTCGAAGCGCAGACCGAACCTCGCCGCTGCGGCGAAAGAGCTGCCGCCAGAGTCGATGTGGTCGAGCAGCAGGTTCTCGACGTCCGCGCGGGCCGGCTTGCGCCCGGCGAAGGTCGCATGCAGCGCTTCGTCTGGCGCGGCCTGCAGCGTGCGGACATGCGTGCGGACCCTGTCTCGCAGCTGCTGCGGTGGCGCCGAGAGCCGCTCGAAGGGAACGTAGCCTTCCAGCCGTTGCTTCGACCACCGTCAGCCGGCCTGACGCTCAAACAAATCGAAGGACAGGCCGCGCGGCTCGACAGAGTAACGGTGCGCCGCCGGGCGGTCCACGCTCCCCGGCTTCGGTGTCGCGGGCGCGAATTCGCTCGCGGGTCGTCACATCCGGCAGCGCGCGATCTGCCCGCCAACGTGCTCGAACGCCCATCGATCGAGATCACGAACGCCAACAGCGCACACCTTGATGTAGAGGCCGGTACTCGGCCCGCCACGCGGACTCTCGCCTTTGCGCCGGATCACAAGCGGCCCCGTCACCGTCGCCTTCACGCCCTTGGCCGGCGGATTACTGCTTGAGGCGTTCGGCGAGCGCCGTGCGCTGGCGGTCGCTCAGGCCGCCGAAGGTCTTGCTGGGCGAGACCCGGCAGCTGTCCAGAATCTTGGTGGCCTTGACTCTTCCGACTTGGGGAGCGCGAGCAGCATGTCGGAGACCTTCGCGGTCTGCGGCCACGCGGGCGGGTCGAGCAGCAGCGCGACGATGAACACCCGGCCGGCCTTGCGCTCACGCTTGAGCTGCCCGCGGAGCGTGCGGATCTCGTTGGCGATCATGAGCGCGCCGATGCGCTGATCGGGGCTGCGCTGGGGTGTCGCTGGATGCTCGAGCGGCTCGCGGTGGGGCATGATAACCATGCGAGCATGCACGCGCCTCGCTCGTCAAACCGGCGCGGGCGACAGCGGGCGGCCGTGGTACTCCGCGTGGAAAGCGGCGAGCGATCCAGGGCATGCCGCTGCCTCTGGGGGTGCTGGTGGACGCGTCTTTGGAAACACGGGGATCCCCGGCGACGCGACGGGCGGGGTGAGCGGCGCGGAGCGTGGGGAGGCGTAGCGCGAGCAGCTGCGGGGGCGCGGCGCCC
>JBKQIR010000107.1:0-29591 GCA_052148275.1 Solirubrobacteraceae bacterium | reverse complement strand
TTCCCGAAAGGCACCGACCTATCAATCCACAACGCCATCGACCTCGACTGGGTAGCCACCGAACTCAACGATCGACCCCGCAAACGACTCGCTTTCGCGAAGCCAATCGAGGAGATCGGACCCCTCCTGTTGCGATAACCGCCAGAATCCGCCGAACCCCTCAAGGCGGTGTGATCAGCCCTGTGCTCTTGAACGTCGCGCTGCACGGGATGGAACAGGCCGCCGGAGTCCGCTACTACCCCTCCGGCACGCGTGCCAGGCGGGTCGTGACGGGCTGCCCGGTCCTGGTCAGATACGCCGACGATCTGGTCTGCCTCTGCCACACACGGCAAGAGGCCGAACAGGCCAAGGTGAGGCTCGCTACGTGGCTGGCGCCGAGAGGCCTGGCGTTCAACGAGGACAAGACGCGTGTCGTCACCCTCGATGAGGGCTTCGACTTCCTCGGGTTCAACGTCCGCCGGTATCGCGGCAAGCTGCTGATCAAGCCGAGCCAGGCGGCCGTCAGACGAGTCCGGGAACGGCTCCGCTCAGAGTTCTGGTCCCTGCGCGGGAGCAACGCTCAGGCGGTGATCAAACGGCTCAACCCAATCATCCGGGGATGGGCCGCCTACTACCGGACACAGGTATCCGCCGAGACCTTCGGCAAGCTGGACAACTACCTGTGGCGGCTCACCTACAAATGGGCCATCTTCAGCCACGCGAACAAGCCGACCTCCTGGGTATTCGCCCGGTACTTCGGCAACTTCAACAAGGCCAGGCAAGACCGATGGGTGTTCGGTGACCGCGCAAGCGGCGCCTTCATGCACAAGCTCGCCTGGACCAACATTGTCCGACACCCGATCGTGATGGGCGTGGCGTCCCCGGACGACCCCGCCCTGAGCGAATACTGGGCTCAACGACGACGCAAAGCAGTCCTGCCGATCAACCGCACCGCCCGACGGCTCCACAAAGCCCAGGACGGTTGCTGCGCGATCTGCCGGGCGCCATTGCTGCCCGTCGAGGACCGGCCACAAACCCCACGCGAGTGGGAGACCTGGCTGGCGGCCGCCCGCAAGACGCTCGACGTCATCCGGGCGGACAGCACATCGGACAAGGCTGAACCCCGTCTCATACACGCCAACTGCCGCCACCGGCAAAACGCCAGCGGCACCGGCCCGGCACTTCTGCCCGCCCACGAGCCATAGGGCTTGCTTGCGCCGGATGCCGGGAAACTGGCACGTCCGGTGCTGAGGGGGGCCGGGCGCAGCAATGCGCTCGGCCTACCGGACTGGAGGAGCCACACTCGGACCGGCTCGCGACGGCCGACGCAGACCCCCATTCGGCCTCGTACGGGCATCTCGTCGGCGACTCCACGCGCCCTGCTTGGCGCGGGAAGGGGTCTCTGGCGCCGTTCGCCGCCGCCCGGCCCGGATATCGAACGTTGACGGCCTCGAGGTCCGCGCGTGACGGACCCGCCGTCAGCGCCGTTCGGATGCGTGGGGCGCTCCGTGTGACTCGGCGACCGACACGGGTGAGCTGCCCGTCACAGAGGCGTGCACGTCCTGAGTGTTGTGTCGCCACCGGGGTTAACGCGCGGAACTCGGCCGCGGTCGGCCCATGGCCGGTTCCCGGCCTGTCTAGGCGGGAGGTTGGAGATGGACTTGGTCTTGGGCGCCCGTGCCCGGCTCCGGGGCGAATGGGATCTCGTCGAAGTATCGGATCAGCATCGGCTTCCTGAGCATCTGATCGAAGCGGGCTGTGTGTCCGTTCCGGGTGCGCCAGGCGAGGTAGTCGTCGTAGTGTTTGCGTGTCACCCAGCGAGTGTCGCCGATGACGTTGTCCGGGTCGTCCTGGTTGCGGCGGATCGAGATCGCCTCACAACCGGGGCGACCCCGGCTCTCAGGCGAGAGCTCGAGGAGCAGCGCGAGGACGTCGTCCCCGCGCCCGGGGTTGGCGTGGAACTCGTTGACGACGTGAGTGCTCATGATCGCGTCCTCTCTGCGGGGCGATCAGTAGGCGGGGGTGTTGCGGATCACGATCAGGCTGACGATCTTCCCGTCACGGACGGTGAAGTAGTTCGTCAGGATCAGCTCGTCCGGGAGGTTGGTCTTGTCGAACTCGCCGTCGTACCGGCCGCGGACGATCGTCTCGCCGGAGTGATCGATCACCTCGGTGACCTCCAGCGTGATCTTGTCGCCGACGATCTCTTTGGCGACCCAGCGGCGGATCGCGTCGGCGCCGTAGAACTCGCGGTGGGCGTCGTTGACTAACGCGTCATCGGCGAAGGTCGCAACGATCGCGTCTTCGTCCTGTGCATTGACGGCCGCGACGTGCTCGGCGACGATTCCGTGAAGGTCGGTGGTGGTGCTCATAAGAGCTCCCTTTGTTGTCGTTTCGGCGTACCGCCAAGGCGGCGAGGACATCAAGGTTGCGGCCTCCAGTGACCGGAGAGTCAAGGACCAGCTTTTGCCTTGACCGTCCAGCAACGGGACAGTCGATACTCCTGGAATGAGACCCCGCGTCACAATCGGCGATTTCTCGCGCGCGTCGCACCTGAGCGTCAAGACGCTGCGCCACTACCACGAAGTCGGGCTGCTTGAGCCCAGCGAGGTTGACCCCGGCAACGGATATCGCTACTACGCCGAGGATCAGATCCCGCTTGCGCAGGTCATCCGCCGCCTGCGGGGCCTGCAAATGCCCGTCGCGGAAGTCAAATCGGTACTCGCCGCGCCCAACCCCGAGGCGCGTAACCGGCTGGTCGCTGCCCATCTCGATCGTCTCGAGGGCGACCTGGCCCGAACCCAGGCCGCCGTCCTCGAGCTACGCGGGTTGCTGGAGCGGCCGGTAACGCCACGCGCCGTAGAGCATCGAACCGTGCCGACGACCGCGGCGATCGCGGTCCAGGCGACGGTCGATCGAGAGGACCTGCTCGCCTGGTGGCAGGGTGCGCTGGGAGAACTCCACGCGGTCCTCGGCGCCCAAGGTCTCAAGCCAGCCGGGCCGCCCGCTGGCATTTACGCAAGCGAGGTCTTCCAGCACGGTCGCGGCGACGCGACCGTGCTCATCCCCACCGGCGGAGCGGCTCGCGCGGTCGGCCGTGTCGAGCGGTTGGTCGTCCCGCCGGCCGAGCTCGCGATCATGCTCCATCGCGGCTCGCTCGCCGATGTCGACCTCACATACGGCGAGCTTGGCGCCCATGTGATGCGGCACGAGATCAGCGTCGAGGGCCCGTTGCGCGAGCACTACCTAATCGGCTTCCTCGACACCGACGACCGCGGCCAATGGAAGACCGAGATCGGATGGCCGATATTCCGCTCCGCATCCTGAGCTCATCGCGCCGCGCACGCGCTGTGTGCACGCGAGACGACGCAGCGACCCTCGCGTCGTCTTGAACACGAGAGTCCAAGCCAGAGGCACCGCGTCGCCGACATCCTCGCCAGTGTCGCAACAGCCCAGAAGCGGCGGGGTGGATGCTCGTGTCGAGCGCGATGCAGGGCTCAGCTGCCGGCGGGCGGCGGCCTTGAATGCGCCATGAGCAAGGACGCCGTCAACGACTGAGGTGGGCCTTGGACGGGACCACCAGCCACCGCCTCTGTCGTGCGCTCTGCTCCCGTCCGGTTTATGGCTCGATCACAACGAGGTCGCCGGCTGGTCTGTCGAGGCTGAACTCCGGAATGAGAATGCCTCGCCGGAGCCGACCGCCGCGCGCGTGCCGGGGGATCACAGACATGACGGCCCCGACCAGGCGAGAAGCGATGCGCGGAGCGCCGCGTGCTTCCGGGATCGCGGCGAGCACGCCCAGCAAAGCAACGACCTCGAGTCCGGAATCGACCGCGGTGGAGATGGCGCAATCCGACGACCTCGGTGCGACCGAGACGTCATCGAGGACGCGTTCGAGGTCGCTGATGCCGCGTCAGCGGGCCGCGCGGCCGCGCTGCCGCCAGGATTGGAACCGACGGCTCCCAGCGCTGAGTGCCGAAACGGACGACTCCGGCGCCGATCGCACGATCGTGGACGCAGGCATTCGTCCATACGGGCGACCGTGATGCTCGCCGAATCCGCGGCCCGCACAAGCGGTTGCAGCATCCTCGTTGTGGCTGTGCAAGCCGGTTTGCGGCTGCGTCCCTCCGGCCAAACCGGCGACGGTCCGAGCGTTGGCGGGCGCGACGATGGGGATGGCCCCAGGGCAAGGTGCTCGGGAGCCGGGGCCAGTGAAAGCCTTCGTCTTCAGCCGTCGCAATCGCGGGCGGCTCCCCCTGGGCGAAGGGAGAGTCCGGCGTTCGCGAGGGCTGCGCTCGAGCTACTACTCCGAAGCGCACACGAGGGCGGCTCTGCGACGGGCCAACGACAGCAAGCCGACGAGTTCATCTTTGATCCGGGAGGGCTCAAGCGCCTCCGGGCACGAACGACCGAGCGCTTCCGTAACTCGCTCATTTACAGGAGCACGGACGGTGACTCACCTGCCGACGATCGATGAAAGGTCAATCTGTTCCACGCCCGAACTCCCGAGCAACGCTCGCGTGAGGCTCAGATGAGCGCGTCTGTGCTCACCCTTCTCAGTTGCTCGGGCAATCTTGAGGTGACGTTCTGCGACATCGCGTGGAATCCGCCAGGCCGTCGGGACTAAGTACGGATCGGTGAATGCCACAACAATCAATGCGTCGTAGTCTCCCGACGAGATGCTCAGGCGCCGGCCGACGGCTCGCTCGCCCTTAATTGGTTTGACTTCTAACCTTTGTCCGTCTTGCGTGAGGACATCCCGACCAGAGCGGCTCGTACAACCCCCGAAAACCGTCTTATCGACGACGAACGAGCTCCTCGCCATGTCAACCAAGACGTTGGCGGTTCGACGGATCGCGCCCCGTTTCTCCAATTCGCGGGCAAGGCCTGCCCAGAGCGTCAAGAGTTGGGGCAGATCGCGCTGTGCGAGCGGTGTCGAACCGACGCTCTCGGCTTGTGTCCAGGCGGAATCGTCGACTCGAGAGATTCTGGCTCCTCCCGCGATGAGGCAAGCCCCACCACGATCCAGCCCGACGGACAGAACCAAGCCGTCAGGGGTAAAGACCTCCCGGTACGGTCGGTCATCGGCGGGCGGCTGGGGCTCCCCAAGCGTGCCTCGACCTCAAGCCATTGGTCCCCCTCGAGTACGAGCACTAGCGCCCATGCCTTCGTGAGCGGACGGCCGAGACGGCGTCGTCTGGTGGCCCTCGATCAGGAACTAGATCTTCGTGCCGGCGGTTCGATGACGGGCGGAGGTGCTTCAGCGCTCTCATGGCGCAAGCCCTCCCTCTGCTCAGCGGCGCGCTACTGAAGGGCGGCCAGCGCAAGTCAGGCAGATGGCGATCACCATCCGAGACAACCGCTACACCGTCGTCCCCCCCGCCGGTATCGTCCGGCACGATGAGACGGATGCTCGCGGGGCTTTTCGTCGTTACGCTGGCGCTGCCAGCGATGCCCGCCGCGGGGCCAGCGAATACCAAGGTCAGCTACGAGCTCACTTACACGGGGCTCATCAACATCAACCACACCGACAGTGGGTTCGAGGCTAACGGCGGTGACTGCAAACTCAGCTCCAACGATATGACCTCGCTGTTCAGCGACCAGTACAGGCTAAAGCTAGCGTGGGACGCTGATTCAAGTTCGCGTTCCACCCGGGACGCACGGGCAGCGCCGAGATCCTCGCGAAGACGACACGTTTGCATGGCTCGAGCTTCAGCTACAGCGGTTTCAACTTCAGCTCCGACAACTGCAAGAAGATTTCCTACGGCCCTGGCGGCAGGCCCTGCACGGGCACGGTCAAGAACGACGGCCCGGCGTCGCTGCTCGGGGAGCTGAGAACCGTCAGCAATAACGAGGACATGACCCTCTTCATCCTGCCGTTCGGAGTGCTGACCGGCAGCCCGGCGAGCTGTGAGGACGACGACGACCCGCCGTCGGCGATCACTGCCGAGTCGGTGATGGAGCTCGAGTCGCTGAACGAGTCGTTTGAGTCGCACGCCTACACCACGGTCGAGCGGCTGGTGAACGGCGTCAACAAAACGGTCAAGTGGGACATCAACCGCCACCAGAACTGCTCGTCGCCGGGCGGTGGCCCGGGCCAGACCGACCATTGCCAGACGACCACGACGGGCGCCGCCTTCCTGACGATCCACCCACTCGGCTAGGGTCGGCCGACGAGCCGGCCTCGCATGCATTCAGGGCTTCGCTCGAGTCCGTGCCTGCAGCACAATGATGCGCTATTTCATCGAGTTTAATCCGGCCGCGTTTCACCAGGCGCGGATTTCGTCGGCGTCCAAGCTGCTGCCCCGGCACGGGATCCGGTTCGACGACGGCGCCGCGTGAACCGAGCGTCACCGCCAGTGGCTGGCGACGGTCACGCTGGACTGGGCGGCGGCGCAGGCGACGCTGTTGGACGCGCGCGGCGCGATCGACGCACTCTGCCACCGCCGCGAGCAGCTCGAGCGCGAGATCGTCGCGATGCTGCCCAGCTCGCCGTGGGTCATGCAGGTCGGCCGGTTGCGGTGCCTGCGCGGGGTTGACACGCTGAGCGCCGTGGGGCTGTGCGCCAAGATCGGCGACTTCGAGCGGTTCGCCCCGGCCCGGGAAGCTGATGAGTTACGTTGGCCTGGTCCCGTGCGAGTCAACGACCGGCCAGCAGCGCCGGCTCGGCGCGATCACCAAGGCCGGGTCCGGGCACGCCCGCAGGCTGCTCGTCGAAGCCGGCTTGCACTACCGCGCGCGGCCGAGCGTCGGCCGCGCGCTCGCTGACCGCCAACAGAGCCAGCCGCCCGACGCGATCGCGGTCTCCTGGTCAGTCCAGCAGCGGCTGTACCGCACCTGGACACGCCTCGAGGCCCGCGCCAAGCGCCGCACGATCATCGCCGTCGCGGCCGCCCGCGCGCTCGCCGGATTCTGCTGGTCGATCACCCAGATCGAATAAACGACCACCCGAACATCGCCACCCCGTCGGCTGGATCGGTGGCGGCCCGGCAACGCGCGGGGAACCCGCGGCCAAACTATGAGCAACCCGCCCCCAAGGGCTGGCCACGCCCGATCCTAGACAGCGGCTCCCCACGACGAACCACGGTCTTGCGGCAGTTGAACCGCGTATATCAGTCTGACCCGCGTCGCGCACAGCACGCCGGACCGCCACCCACCCAGCCGACCCGCGGTCTTAAAATCCCGACCAACGAAAGGCAGGAAATTCGTGATGCCCCCCTTGACAAGCCGTTCTCCGCATCAGGTAGGCGGTGCTAGGGCGTCGGTGATGTCCTCAGCCCATTTGTTGTCGAGCGGCGCGATTTGAAAGATCAACCGGTACCAGAGCGATCCGTAGATCAGGTCGATCGCGATCGCCGCCTGTCGGCTGGTGAGCTCGCCGCGTTCGACGCCTCGCTGAAGCAGTTCGCCGAGCGCGGCGCGGCGGGTGGCAAGGAACCGATGTGTGACGAGGTCGGCGAAGCTGGGATCGCTTGCCGCCTCGGCAGCGAGCGCGCGTAGGAGTCGCTGGGTGGTGTCGTCACCGGACGCCACGGTTGCATGCAGGAAAGCGCTCAGGTCGCCGTTCAGCGAGCCTGTGTCCGGAAGTGGGATCGTCGCCAGGCTTCGCTGTGCGAGCGCTTCCAGGACGACCTCAGTCTTGGAGCGCCACCAGCGGTAGAGCGTCTCCTTGCTCACGCCGGCGCGTTTGGCGATCGATTCCATTCGCAACCCGCGCGGTCCTTCCTCTGCGGCGAGTTCGAGCGTGGCGCGAAGCACAGCCTGGCGTGCCTTCTCGCTGCGAGGCCGCCCCGGAGGGCGTGTCGGAGGGCGTGTCGGCGGGAACGACATGCGGCGAACATTAGCGAACGGGCTGTACGGTATAGTTTCCGAACGAAGAGTTCGACAATGGAGGTTTCGATGAGCAACCCAAGCTCAAACGGTCGCCACGTCGCGGTGATCGGAGGCAGCACCGGAATTGGCCTCGCGGTCGCGAGGCGATTCGTCGAACGAGGCGACCGCGTCACGATCGGCGGACGCAACCGCGAGCGTCTCGCCGCCGCGCTCTCCGTGTTCGGCGAGAGCGCACGCGCGATCGCGGTCGACGCGACCGACGCCGACTCGCTCCGGCGCTTCTATGCCGAAGCGAAGCCGATCGACGATCTGATCATCACCGTCACCCGGCGCGGCGGGGCCGGGCCCGCCGCGGGCCTCGCTGATGCGGATCTCCTCGGAGCGTTCGCCGGCAAGACGGTCGCCCACCTGGTCGCAGTCGCGCTGGCGCTGCCAACGCTCGCTACCCACGGCTCGATCACGCTCGTGACCGCCGGCTCCGCCCAATCCGCGCTGCCGGGCACCGCCGGTCTCGCAGCCGTCAACGGCGCACTCGAGGCAGCGATCCCGGCGCTCGCTCGCGAACTTGGGCCGCTCCGGATCAACGCCGTGTCCCCCGGCGTGATCGAGACCGGTTGGTGGGACGAGATTCCCGAGGAGGCCCGGCGCGAAACGTTCTCGACATTCGCACAACGCGTCCCGGTCGGTCGCAACGGGACATCGGAGGATGTCGCCAAGGCGATCACCGCCCTCGTCGAGAACAGCTTCATCACCGGCGTCGTACTACCGTGCGACGGCGGCCTGCGCCTAACATAGACCCAGATCGCACCGGCTGCGTTCGCGTGACCTGGCAATCAGTACCGACGCCAGCGCGTTGGACAAGAGGGCGCGTGGGCTGAGTATCGCTGCCACGGCAAAGCAGGTCTCAACAGGCAAACGACTGAGTGCCCTCCTCGTCGCCACAAGCGCGCACGCTGCGCGACCCGATACGGGTCGGTCGGTCGCTAACTACAGATCGGGGATCTGCAGGCACGGATGCGGCCACGACACCGCCGACCTAAGCGCTGCTGCGTAGGCTTCGAGGGGTTGCGTCCTGGTGTCGTCTCGCGGCGCAGCTTCGTTCCGTTAGGGGATCAGTGGCAGTGCCCTGACTCGGATGCGGTCCGGCTGGATCACGACGATGCTTCCGTTCTCGAGCGCGCTCAGGAGCTGGGGCAGGTTGGCTCTGAGCAGCTCCGCCTGATCGCGCGGTCGGTGCTGGCAGCCGTGTCGGAGCAGGATCACCGACGGCGAGGTCGGCTTCCGGGCCGCGAGGAGCGTTCCGAAATCGGTGTCCGGCCTCGGCCGCACAGTGCAGCGCTTCCTGCAAGCAGTAGAGCGGCGGCGGCAGTCAGCGTGCGCGCTTCCCGCGCATTGCGCGTCTCTCGCCCGCGGAGCCAAGATGCTTGCGTCGAGCGAGAAGCGGGTCTCGCTGCGGCGGTGGTCGATCGTAACGATCTGGCTCTGCTGTCTCTCTGTCGGGGTCATGCCGCGTGTCGCCGAAAGAGGGCAGTAGCCACAGCGATTGACCCAATCAGAAGGACGGTGCACCAGGTCACGGCTGTCAGCAGGTTAGCGGTGGGGGTGTGCAGGAGGAGTCCTCGGAACGCGTCGACGATCGGGGTGATCGGCTGGTGGCGGGCGAAGCCTCGGATCCATGCGGGCATCGTGTTGATCGGGACGAACGCGCTGCTTGGGTATGGGAGGAAGATCATCGCGAAGACGACATTGCCGGCACCTTCGGGGGACTTGGCGAGGAGGCCGATCGCGGCGGCTAGCCAGGAGAACGCGAAGATGAACAGCACGAGGATGCCGGTAGCGGTGGCCCAGTCGATCGGGTTGGCGTGGGGCCGAAAGCCGAGCGCGAAGCTGATCGCGAGCGCGATGATCAGCGAGGCGAGGTTGCGGAGCATCCCGGTGACGACGTGTCCGCAGAGCACCGCGGCGCCGCTGACGTCCATCGATTTGAGTCGGTCGATCATCCCGCCGGTCATGTCCTGGCAGACCGTGACGGCGGTCTGGGCGGAGGCGAACCCGGCGCACAGCAGCAGCACGCCGGGCACCACGTAGTCGACATAGGCGATGCCTGCGTGAACGGCGCCGCCGAAGATCTCCACGAACAGCACCATCAGGATCACGGGTAGCACGGAATAAGGCTCGGCGCGGGAGCAACTTGATGACGACCCCGGACCGCAGCGCGACGCGGCTGCCGGCCGGGATCGAGCGGGCGTGGGGACTGCGACCGCTTCCTCGCAAGGGACCCAAGCCCGGCCTCGACCTGGGCAGCATCGTCGCCGCAGCCGTCGCTCTCGCCCAGACCGAGGGCCTTCAAGCGGTGTCGATGAGCCGGGTGGCCGCCACGCTCGGCGTGTCGACCATGGCCCTGTACGGCTACGTGGATACCAAGGACGAGCTGCTTGCACTGATGGTCGATCACGCATGCGGCGCCCCGCCCGAACCGGCAACCACCGAGCAAGATTGGCGCAGCGGACTAGCGCGGTGGGGATCGACCCTCCACACCGCCTACCGCAAGCACCCTTGGGCGATCCGGGTCCCGATCAGCGGCGTGCCACCCACCCCCAACCAGGTCGCCTGGCTCGAAACCGGCCTCCGATGCCTCACCACAACCAGCCTGAGCAGCCAGCAACGGCTCTCCACAGTGCTCCTACTGAGCGTCTTTGTCCGCAGCGAAGCCGCGAAGCCAGCCTCGCGCTCGACCTCGCCGAAGCTCGCCAACACGCTGCAGAAACCCCGGAGCCCGCCGGATACGGGCCCCTGATCCGCAGGCTGATCGACCCCGACCGTTTCCCCGCGGTCTGGGCCGCCGCAACCACCGGCGCGTTCGAGGACGACGCCGGCGCGGACGGCGAGTTCCGCTTCGGCCTCGAACGCATCCTCGACGGCATCCACGCCCTCTTGCACCAACAAAACACGCCCGCCAATCCCAACGATGAGCCGTAGCTCGGCGCCGGGCGGGCGGGCGGCGGAGCAGTCTCCGCCCTCGCCGGGTCCCTCAGCGACGAGTTCCGGGCCCACCTTCCGCTCAGGGCAATCAGCGCCCGAGCCGCATGACGCGCAGACATCCAACCCGTCCTCGTATCCGCGCGAAGCGGGTGCGGAATGTGCGCCCTTTGGGTGCGCGTGTCGCCGTCGAGGCAGGTCTTTCCGTTCCGGGCTCGGCGCGATCACGGTTGGTGGTCGCGGCGGCTGCTAGTCCGAAGTTCCCTTGGGGAACTTCGGGCTAGTCACGTGACGGGCTCTGGATCTGGCGGTCGTCGGTCCTGTTGGCACTGCTCGCGCCATCCCTTGACGACTCGATCGATGTTGAAGCGCACGAGCATGATCGGCGGCCCAGCGATCCCTTTCCTATTGGCCTCGCGGGACCGCTGGTTGACGACCCACTACCGGCGTTTGGGATGAAGAGGTCACTCGGCAGCGATCGCGGCGAGGACGTCCAGGCTGGCCGCCCGCCGCGCCGGCCACGTGGCTGCAGCCAGGCCGAGCACTGCGGACAGGGCCACGAAGGCGACCAGGCTCGCCCACGGCACGCTCACTGTGGTCACGCCGTTGTTGCGCAGCGCATAGGCCAGTGCGGCGCCGAGCACGGTCCCCCTGACGATCCCGAGGACCCCGCCCAGCAGTCCGACGATCACGGCCTCGGAGCGGATCATCGCCCGGACCTGGCGTCGCTTCATCCCGACCGCCCGGAGCAATCCGATCTCGTGGGTCCGCTCGAAGACCGACAGCATCAGCGTGTTGACGATGCCGATCAGCGCGATCAGGATCGCCAACGCCAGCAGCACGTAGACGAGCCCGAGGAGCTGGTTGACGCTCGCCTGCTGGGAGGCCTCGAACTGGGCTCGGGTCTTGACGCTCACGTTGGCGTAGGGCGTTAGCGCGTTGTTCAGGGCGCTATCGAGAGCGCGGCCCTGCGGGGCCGCGCTCAGCAGCACCGCGATCGGGAGCGGGTTATCAAAGTGGGAGGCGAAGAAGCCCTCCCCGGTCAGGTAGCTGCCCAGCAGCGGATTCGACTTGAATATGCCGCCGACCGTCATCGTGGTCGAGCCGGTCTGAGCGAACTTGACCGGCACCACGGAGCCGACGTGGAGGTGATGCGTGCTTGCTGCGTTGGAGTCAACCAACAACTCGCCGGCTGCCATGGCGGGCGCGCCGCTTCCGGCGGTGATGTTCAGGGTGACCGTGTTCTCCAGGTCCGCGGGAGTCGCCGCCACCAGCGTGGACAGAGAGCTGCCCACCTCGAACTGGCCCTGGTAGACGACCGTCGTGGTTCTCACCCCGGGCAGCCGGGAAACGGCGGGAACCACCGACTTGCTGAATCCGCCCTCGCCGGTGACGATGTAGTCCGCACTGATGGCACTGTCGACGCTGTTCTTGGCCGACGCGCTGAGCGACGAGCCCAGCACCGCGATCGTCGAGACCAGCGACAGGCCAACCATGAGCGCAGCGGCGGTCTGGGCGGTCCGGCGCGGGTTGCGGATGGAGTTCTCGCGCCCCAGGCGACCCGGGACGCCGAGCGCCCCAACGAGCGGTCGTCCGAACGCGCTCGAGAGCGGGCCGGCCAGCAGCGGCGAGAGCAGGCCGGTGGCGACAAGGATGGCGAGTGCACCGATGCCGACCAGCCCGATTGACGCCTTGCTCATCCCGACCAGGACTAGGACGACCCCGGCGACACCGAAGATCGTCGCGCGCGCGGCCGTCCGCCGGCGCACGGCCGGGGCGTCTTCCTCGCGCTGCTCGGCCAGCGCGGCCACGGGAGCGATCCGCACCGCGCGGCGGGCCGGAACGATCGCCGACAGCAGGGTAACCCCGACGCCGACCGCGATCGCGACGGCCGCCGTGCGGGCCTCGAACACCAGCGGCGCCGGGGGCAGCACAATGCCGAACGCCTTGAGCAGCGCCTTCAGGCCGAGCGCGGCGGCCACGCCGAGCCCCAGCCCGACCAGCGACGCGATCAGCCCGGTCACCGCAGCCTCGGCCAGCACCGAGCCGAACAGCTGCCGGCGGCTGGCCCCGACCACCCGCAGCAGCGCGAGCTCGCGGGTCCGCTGGCCGACGGTGATCGAGAAGGTGTTATAGATCGTGAACCCGCCGACAAGCAGCGCGATGAACGCGAAGATCAAGAGCGCGGTCGAGATGAACGAGAGCTCGTTGTTGATCGCGGTGGACAGCTCGCTCGCGACGGTCTGGCCGCTCACCACCTCGACGCCGGGGGGCAGGATCGCGGCGATCGCCCGCTGGAGCTTGACCGTGTCGGCCCCGGGAGCAGCCAGCACGCTGATCGTGTCGTCGTAGCCGCGAGAGTTGAACAGGACCTGAGCAGCCGAAGAGTCGAAGCCGGCGAGCGTGACGCCGGCCAGGTTGTCATCTGACCCGAACCTGACCAGCCCGGTGACCGTGAACGTCTCGGGCCGGTTGGGCAGGTTCACGAGCACCCGGTCCCCGATGGCGAAGCGATACTTGGTCGCCGTCGCCTCGTCCATCACCACGTCGTCGGTGGTCGTGGGCGCGTGGCCGGCAACCAGGCGGTAGGGGGACAGCTGCGAGTCGGGGTCAAAAGCGAAGCCCAGCGTCGAGCCGCCGCCCTTGCCGATCGCGTTGCCATCGCGCGTCATGAACTGGGCGTAGCCGGACACCGACCCGAACGCGTCGGCGACCCCCGGGACTCGACTCACCGAAGCGACGAGCGACTGCGGGACCGGCTTGCGGTCGGCGGTGCTGTTGACCGTCGCGGAGTTGCCGGTGAAGGCGGCCTTGCCACGGATCTGGAAGCTGACGTGCTGGTAAGCGGTGCCGACCAGGTTGTCGAACGTGCGGTTGAGCGTGTCGCCCAGCACGAGCGTTCCGGTGACGAACGTCACCCCCAGCACGATTGCCAGTGCGGTCAGCACGAGGCGGAGCTTGCGGGCCATCAGGCCCCGGAGCGTGATCCTGCGCATCTCAGTCACCCAGTCGCCGCATCTGCTGCAGGACCGTGTCGGCCGTGGGCGAGCCAAGCTCGGCCACCAGCTTCCCGTCGGCCAGGAACACGACCAGGTCCGCATACGCGGCGGCAATCGGATCGTGGGTGACCATGACGATCGATTGGCTATGCTCGTTGACGGCGCGGCGCAGGAACTCGAGCACCTCCGCCGAGGCGTTCGAGTCCAGGTTTCCTGTCGGCTCGTCGGCGAAGATCAGTTCGGGCCGGCCGATCAGCGCTCGCGCACACGCCACCCGCTGCTGTTGGCCACCGGACAGCTCGCCCGGCCGGTGCGACAGCCGGTCGGTCAGCTTGAGCTGACCGACCAGGATCTCGAACCACTCGCGGTCAACCGGCGAGCCCCCGAGGTCGGCGGCGATCGTGATGTTCTCGGCCGCGCTGAGGGTCGGGACCAGATTGAAGGACTGGAACACGAACCCGATCCGGTCGCGGCGCAGCTGGGTCAGGGCGGCGTCGTCGAGCCGTCCGACCTCATCGTCGCCGATGAACGTGTGTCCCGCACTCGGTACGTCGAGCCCTGCCATGCAGTGCATCAGCGTCGATTTACCGGACCCGGATGGGCCCATGACGGCCGTGAAGCGGCCACGCTGAAATTCCAAGGTAACACCGTCCAGTGCGCGCACAGCGACCTCTCCAGCGCCATAGGTCTTGACCAGGTCGACGGCGCGAGCCGCCGCCGGGGTGGAGCGTTCTGAAGTGAGGGTCATCGCCGCCTCGAAGGAATTGGTAAGCATGGACGGCACGCTACGACTGGGGCTGCAAGTTGTCATCGGCTCATAGGTCGAACCTGCTCCTCCTCCCTTGGGTGGACGACGCTCACGCCGGCGTCCACCCGCGGACCGATGACAGACGCGCGCGGGCGGCCTATCGTTTGCCCCATCGATGATGCGCTCGGCCGTCAGCTGGTTCCGTCACAGCTGGATCACCCAGGGGGCCGACGGCGAGGGCTCGGCGCCGCTCGAGGCGGTGGCGTGGCGACTCTTCGCCGTGGTCGTGCTCGCGGCGTTCATCGCGATCACATTCGCGACCCATCCGTACCCGAGGCTGCACGGTCGCGACGCGCTCGTCCTGGCCTCGTTCGCCGCCTTCGTCGTCTGTGCGATCGCGGCGCACCCGGAGCGCGCCGTGCCGTCCCGCCACCGGGTCCTGGCCCTCCTCGGCGTGATCGTCGCTGCCGGCGCGCTGGGCGCCTTCCAACCCCACGGCGCGTGGGTCCTAGGCCCGTATTACGTGGTGATCGTCGCGGCACTCCAGTTCGATCGCCGAACCGCGTGCCTCATCTTTCTCGCCGCGACCGTCCCGTTCGTAGCCGGTTATCTGGTCAAAGGCCAGGTCGCGGGCGCGGCCACATTCATCTCCGGGGTCTTCCCCTGGTTCTGCGCCATGCGGCTGCTCCACTACCTCGCACAACAGCGCGACGAGTTGCAGGCATCCCGGGCGGCTGAGGCCCGGGCCGCGGCGGTGGCCGAGCGCGGCCGGCTGGCCCGCGAGATGCACGACGTGCTAGCACACTCGCTCTCAGCGCTGGCGCTGCAGCTGGAGACCACCCGCCTGCTCGCCCGCAACCGCGGCGTCAGCGACGAGATCACCCAGGCGATCGACCGGGCACATCACCTCGCGGTCAGCGGACTCGACGAAGCGCGGCGCGCGATCGCGGCCGAGCGCGGCGAGGAGCTGCCGGGACCGGAGCGGATCGGCGCGCTCGCCAATGCCTTCGAGGAGCAGAGCGGCCTGCCGGTCGCCGTCAGGGTCGTGGGCGAGCCCCGCGAGCTCTCACCGGAGGCGCGGCTGGCGATGTACCGCACGGCGCAGGAGGCATTGACCAACGTCCGCCGCCACGCCACCGCCGAACGTGTCGACGTCAGGCTGGACTACGGTTTGGACAGCACCTTGCTGGTCGTCGAAGACCATGCCGTCCCCGGGTCGCCCCGGCCCGCCGAGATCGGGTTGACCAGCGGCTACGGGCTGACCGGGATGCGTGAGCGCGCCGAACTGCTCGGCGGCGAGTTGCTCGCGCGGCCGACGTCGACCGGATTCCGCGTCGAGCTCCGGCTGCCGGCGCCCGGATGACCCAGGGGCCCTCCCACCAGGAGCCCATCCGGGTCCTGCTCGCCGACGATCAGCGACTGGTGAGAGAGAGCCTCGGCACCCTGCTCGGCCTGCTGCCCGGCATCAAGCTCGTCGCTTCGGCCTGCGACGGCGAGGAAGCGCTGACGCTCACCGACCAGCACAACCCGGACGTCGTTCTCATGGACTTGCGGATGCCCCGCATGGACGGGATCGAGGCCATCCGCCAGCTGCACGAGCGCCGGCCGGACGTGCGCGTGATCGCGCTGACGACCTATGCCGACGTCGAGAGCGTGCTCGGGGCGCTACGCGCCGGCGCCCGCGGCTACCTGACCAAGGACGCCAGCAGCGAGGACATCCGCGCCGCGATTCTCACCGTCGCCGCAGGCGAGGCCGCCCTGGACCCGTCCGTGCACCATCACGTGGTCGCGGCGCTCGCGGACGACCGCGAACGCCCCATCGGCCCCGACGCGGCCACGGGCTCCGAGCTGCCCGATGATCTCACGCCACGCGAGGCCGAGGTGCTTGCCCTGATCGCCGCGGGAATGAGTAACGCAGAGATCGCCGAGCGACTGTTCGTCAGCCCGACCACGGTCAAATCCCACATCAACCACCTGTTCACCAAGGCGGGACTACGCGACCGCGCTCAGGCGGTCAACTACGCCTACCGCACTGGGATCGCCATGCCGCCCCGCTGAGCCGCGGCCTTCACCGGGCCTCGCCGCCCGACCGCGCCGCTAGCCGTGCGTGCGCCGCCGTGAGGTATGAACGTGGGGCTTCCCTTCGGGATTCACGGGAGATCGCTGCGATCGGTTGCTGACGGCGGCGCAGCGGTCCGGTCGCTGTTGCCACCGAGCGCGGACGAGCGTACTCGCGCCGAAGTCGGGCTTGAGCGGACCACGACTACCCTCATTTGCACCGTGGCAATGAGCCCGTAGTCATGGACACGATCCAGATACCGAGACACTAGGCGGCCGCAAGCAGGGCACCACGTGCGGGCGCCGATTCACATAGGTGAACATGAATCGGATACACGGCGCGAGTTCCCTGGACGTACCCCGAGCTCAGGCCGTTGGTCGTCGAGCCGAGGGTGGTACGCTGACCTGGTGTCTGTTTCGAGCCTTGCGCGCTCGTACGTCAGGCCGATCGCCGCGTGGGACTATCCGCGATGGGCACGCTGGAACGACGAGCTCGGTCAGCGATATACGCTCGGAGTCGAGGAGGAGTTCATGCTCTTTGACCCCGTGCACTGGTCGCGTTCGCAGTCAAGCGACCGGGTTTCTAAGAAGACGCCATCCGGCTCTGCAGCGGGCTTCGCCGCCAGCCGCCGATCGTGCTCGCGCTGTCGGGCAACCCCCCGGTTAGCGGCTCGACACGACGGCGACACCGATGGCCTGAGGACAACCCAAACCCCGACAGGAAGGAGCGGTCCATGTGCCGCTGGCTCGCGTACTCCGGTGCCCCCATCCTGATGAGTGACGTGCTGTACGCAGGGCCTCACTCGTTGATCGACCAGAGCCTGCACTCGCGGCTCGGTGCGGAGACCACCAACGGTGACGGGTTCGGCGTCGGCTGGTATGGCGTCCCCGCCACCCCCGGCATCTTTCGAGGCACCGAGCCGGCGTGGAACGATGACAACCTGCGGGAGATCGCCGGTCACATCAGCTCGCCGCTGTTCTTCACGCACATCCGCGCGGCGATCGGCAGCGCCGTGCAGCAGACCAACTGTCACCCCTTTCGCCACGACCGCTGGCTGTTCATGCACAACGGCTACATCAACGAGTTCGCAACGATCAAACGCGACCTCGTGCTCGCGATCGACCCGTCGCTGTACACGCACATCCAAGGTCAGGCCGACACCGAAGTGCTGTTTTACCTCGCCCTCACCTTCCGGCTTCAAGAAGACCCCGCACCCGCGATCGAACTGGCAGTCGGGCTCGTTGAGGCGGTCGCCGAACGACACGGGGTCCCGCATCCGTTCCAGGGCACGATCGCGACCACCGACGGCGAGAGCGTCTGGGCGATCCGCTACTCCAGCGAGAGAAAATCGCGCACGCTGTACTACACCACCGATATCCCCACGCTCCGCAAGCTCTATCCCGACCGCGAGCTGTACAAGGAAGTCTCCGAGGACGCACGGCTGATCGTCTCCGAACCCCTGACCGACATCGCCGGCGTCTGGAACGAGGTGCCCGAATCCAGCTGGGGTGTCGTCGGCCCAGACCGCGAGGAGCTGCGGCCGTTCCGACCCAAGCCTCCTACCACGTCAGTACCGATCGTCGACTGAGACACGCTCGAACCTCGTCAAGCGCCCAGGCTCCGAGCGCATCGCGATCGGGCTGCGTCACCCGACCAGACTCGCGGCTCGCAGCCAAGCCGTTACGACGATGCTACTGTCAGCGGCGCGAGCCACGTCGGCGCCGGCACTCGACGTATCACACCTATGTCGACCGGGGCGGAGGGTCGGGGTCGCCGCGGACGGAGCACCGACGACTGGGCGGTCGTCGTCCCGATGCAGACGGTGTGGGACGATCAACGCGTGAGGTTGCTCCTGGTGCCAGCGCTTCCGGCAACAAGGAAGTGTCAAAGGAGGGGCTGATGGGAGAGGTCGTTCGTCGCGCGACGGTCGCGGATGGGCCTCGGTTGGCGGTCCTGCTTGCCGAAGCGTTCCACGATGATCCGCTGCCGGCGTGGATGTGCCCTGACGAGCGTCGCCGTCGCGAGTTCAACCACGACCCGCCATCACCTCGCCGTGTCGCGAAGCGCCGTGTCAACGCCGGAGCTCAGTGTCCGCGCGAGCAGCGGACCCAGCGCCGCGGAGATCGGCGCGCTGCGGTGCGCGACGTGGTGGACTGGCGCGTCCAGATGCGCGCCGAGCTCGAGCTTTGCAGGATAGGTGCTCTGCAGCAGGTTCAACTGTCGGCAGCCGCGCTCGATGGCCAGGCGGACTGCCTCGTATTGCAGGACGAACCAGACGTTATGCGCCCGGACGACCTCGTAGTCGAGGCCGATGCGAAAGCTGACGCACCGCTCGGCCGAGCTCACGCACACTAGGCCGCCGATCATCCTCCCACGCTGACGACACGCGATCAGGGCGGTCGGCACCGACGCGTCGCACAGCCCCGCGAAGAAGGCAGGCGACAGGCTCGTCAGGCGCACCTCGGCGCGTTCGACGACCGCCTCGTAGAGCGCCAGGAACTCCGCGATCAGCGGGCGCCAGTCGTCGATGACCTCGACCGTCAGCTCACGATTGGCCGCGGCGCGCCGTAGCTTGCTGCGTGCGTTGCGGCGAGCCTTCGGTCGGAGCTGCGCGAGATAGGACTCGAAATCGCCCGGGAGGTCCACGATCGCGTCCGGAAGCGCGGACACCGCAAAGAACGGCCGCCGCCCGACCGCCGGGAGGCGCTCGACCAGACCGGCGCCGTCGAAGTCCTTGAACAGCATCCACGGCAGTCGCCGCCGGTCAGCGAGCGACCGCAGCTGTGCGAGCATGGCGGCCGACTCCTCGGCGAAGAGCCGATCGCCAAGCAGGCGCCCCTCCGCAAGCGGGTGCCCGCACACGAGCACCGATATGCGGGCGAAACGCGGCCAGGCGCGGCGGACCCGCCCCGCGAGGCGCTGCGCCCCAGACCCGACAACGTCGTCGAGCGCGAACCCGCACAGCCAGAACACCGGCAGCACAGCCACGATCCGCCCGCCGCGGCGCACTGCAACGTACGCGAAGCCGTCGACGCCGATCGGCGTACGCTCCATCAGTGCAAACGCCCCGTGCGACCACAACGGCGAGCGACCGCCCTCAAGCGCCGCCCAATCCGCCGCCGGCAGCGCCGCGATGCAATCGTGCAACCGAATGTCAGCCGCGCGTCCCGTCACGGCGCGATCGTATACGCCAGGCCGCCCGCGGCCCGCGATCGCGACGACAACATTCGACGATGGTGTTTGGACGGCCCTTGCCCCGCTGCAGACCCCGCGTCGTCGATTCGCTTACGCCCTGGAGGACTCAACTATCAACGCTCGACAATACATATCAGGATTACTAACCTGTAAATCGGCGGATCGTTCGTCAGACGAGTTCCCTCCGTCATGATCTGGCCGAGCGCCTCAAAGCCAGGAGCGGTCGCGACCGTCGTGACTCGCGCGACTTCACTGGTAGTGGCCCGCGGGCCACTACCAGTGTGACGCCGTTTCTACTGCGAACCACGGCTGTGCACGCTCATCTGGGTCTCGCCGGTCGATCCGGCGCCGGCCGATCCGGGGCCGGCCGAGCCGAAGCCGTAGGCGCTTGAGCAGTGCGCCCCCGCTGGGCAGCTGGGCGAGGCCGGGCCCTGGGGCGTTGACGGGAAGTGCTCCGTCACGGTTCCGGTGGTGCTCGTCACATCCGCCGTCGTCGCGTGCGTGGTCCCCGGCCACCACGCCAGATACCAGCCGCCGGACACCGTTGCCTGGACCGAGCTCCCGTCGCTGCGGTCGCTGCGGTCGATCGTCACCGACGTCACGCCGGCACCGATGCGACCCTCCACCAGGGTCAGCGCCTGACCGGAGGAGTTCTCCACCCCGGAGCCCATCAGCTGGACCTGTCCGGCCGGAATGTCAGGCGCGCTCGACCCAATGCTGGCCGAAGCGATCGACAGCGAGCCTCCCTCCAGGCACGTGTGGTTGCTGGTCGCATCGGCATAGATGGACACGGTGTACGGACCGCGGGTGTCGGTCAGCACCGGGGTCCCAAGGTTCGTGCTGCACGCCTGCTGGGCGGCCGCGAGCTGCCCGGCCGCAGGCGGCGTTGGCCTCGGCGTCCAGCCGGCGAAAGCAGGCGCCGCGCTCGAGCCCAACGTGACGGCGGCGATCACGGCCACGGCCGTCCCGCTCACGCCGAGCGCGCCAACGGCCGGGAGGGCGGGCACCCAGCGTCGGCGGGGGTGGTAGTCGATCGCGCGCAGCCGCGCGCTTGCAGCGGGGTCGATCTGCGCAGCGCGCTCGGACAGCGTGTCGCGCAGGTTCTGTTCGAGTTGGTCACTCATGTCTCGGTGCTCCTCGGTTGCGGTGGGAGTTCGAACACCTCACGCAGCCGCGCGAGTCCGCGCGAGGCGTTGCTCTTGACCGTCCCCGGCGAACAGCCGAGGACCTCGGCGGCCTGGGCCTCGGTCAAGTCGTGGAAGTAGCGAACGACGAGCACGGCGCGCTGGCGGGGCGGCAGCTGCCCGAGCGCCTCGACCAGCTCGACGTGGGTCTCGAGCGCCGCGAGCGGATCGACCGAGCGCTCGGCAACCCCGGGAGGTGGCGGGTCGAGCTCGACGCGCCGCCGGGCTCGGCCGCGAGCGCCATCGGTGGCGATGTTGATCAGGATCCGCCGGGCGTAAGCGCGCGGCTGGTCCATCGAGCGCACCCGCGGCCAGCGCCGAGCGACCTTCAGCAGGCACTCCTGGACAAGATCCTCGGCTTCGGCCTCGTCCCAGGCGATCAGGTACGCCGTGCGCAGCAGGTCATCGACGTGTGCGGCGACGAACTCGTCAAAGTCGGCATTCGAGCGGGCCATCACTCCATACAACCCCACTAGGGGCCCGAAGGGTTGCAGGAGGAGCTTCATCAAGAGCCGCCTGACATGCGTCTTGACAGTCGACTCCTCGATCACGAGGGTGTCGCCGATATCGTGGTTCGAGAGCCCCGTGGCGATCAGCCTGAGCACATTGTGCCCGCGGGGCGCCAGCCCGTCGAGCTTCGCGGAGCCGCTGAACCCATCACGCTCGATAATGCAGACTACGTCCCATGGGCGAGAGTAGTTCGTCGTCGACCGCGAATCCGCTCAGCACGGAACTTGACGCAGGTGGATAGCGGCCTGAGCACGTTCGCATGGACGCAACGCGCAGGGGGCGATCCCAGGATAGGGCGCTCAGCGCCCGGCAGCGAGCGTAGGAAGGGTGTAAGCCGCTCATAAGAATCGGTCCAGGCCGCGCGACTTTGTCGGCGGCCCGGCCGATACCTCGAGCGAGCGTCGTCTTCGAAACTGGAGTTGAGCATGCGCGATCAAGGGGTATCTCGCCGTCGTGTTGGCGGACATCGAACGGTTGGCGTCTGCGTCGCCGTGCTGGCGGCTGGGATCGCTCTGATCCCGACAGCCGTGGCATCAGCCCATGGTCGGGGCCTCGGGAGCGAGGGGTTTGGCCGCGGGGTCATCCCGGCAGCCGCCGGCGTCGTGCAGTCCACGCCAAGCGGCGGCAGCTTCACGCTCGAGACCCGCAGCGGCACTAGCGAGACGATCGAGGTCTCGAGCTCGACGACCTACCTCGAGCGCGGGGTGTCAAGCCCGTCGCTGACCAGCGTCGGCGCCGGGGACCTCGTGGCCGCGTTCGGCACGACATCCGGGTCGACGGTGAGCGCCTGGCAGATCGTGATCTCCGTCCCCAGGAGCGGTACGAGCCCGCAGCCGCCGGTCGCCGCCGGGATCGTGCAGGGCACGCCGGGCACCGATAGCTTCACGATCCAAACGCGCGGCGGTGCCAGCGAGACGATCGACGTTTCTTCAGCGACGAGCTATTACGAGCGGGGCGTCTCCAGCCCGTCGCTCACGAACCTGGCCGGCGGCGACTTCGTCGTGGCGTTCGGCACCGCGTCCGGGTCGACCGTGACCGCGAGCAAGGTCGTGATCGCCGGAGCGCCGAGCCCCAGGCATCACGGCTTGGCCGTCACCGGAACCGTTCAGGGCACGCCGGGCGTCAGCAGCTTCACGATCACGACGCCGAGCGGCGCCAGCGACACGGTGGACGTCTCCGCATCGACGAGCTACTTCGAGCGCGGCGTCTCCGCCCCATCGCTGAGCGATGTCGCCAACGGCGACTACGTCGCGGTGTTCGGGAGCGTGTCGGGCTCGATGGTGACCGCGACGAAGGTCGCGATCGCGACCCCGCCGCCGAGCAACAGCCAGTTCGCGACCGCCGGGACCGTCCAGACATCCGCGTCCGGCGGGAGCTTCGTGATCGAAACCTGGAACAACACGCAGGTGACCGTGCAGACCTCCACGAGCACCACCTACACCGAACGCGGCCTCTCCAGCCCGTCGCTGACGGACATTACGGTCGGCGAGAACGTCGCGGTGTTCGGGACCGTCTCCGGCTCGACTGTCGCCGCGACGCAGATCGCGATCGGCGGCAACGGCATCGACGGCGGCCCAGGCTACCCCGGCGGCGGCCCAGGCTACCCCGGCGGCGGCCCAGGCGGCCGAGGCCACCACGGCGGCGGTGGTAACGGCGGCTTCGGCGGCCAAGTGCGTGATCGCGCCTAGTGCGAGGCAGCCATGGCCGCCGTCGCCGCCGCCAGGCCTACGCGAAGATGTGCGCTCTACCTTCACCGGTCCATTTGTCTCGAGCGCGGCGCGGACGGCGTGGACCGATTCGCCGGATCTTTATGTCGGGCTGGGCTGTGGTTGCTGTGTCTGACAGGTGGGGCATAGTCCCCAGAAGGTGATCTCGGCTTCGTCGATCACGTAGCCGCCGGTCCGGTCGGGCGTCAGGCAGGGCGCTGGCCGCTGGACGCAGTCGATGTCGCGCGTAGCCCCGCATGAGCGGCACACGATGTGGCGGTGGTTGTCCCCGACCCTGGTCGCGGAGCGTGCCGGCCCGCCGGCCGGCTCGATCCGGCCCAGCAGTCCAACGCTGGTCAGCACGTGTCACGTCGTAGACGGCCTGCGTGGAGAGCGTCCCGATCAGCGTGCGGACGCGACGGGCGATCTCCTCGGTGTCGGGATGCTCGCCGGCTTGGAGAGCGTCCCGATCAGCGTGCGGGCGCGACGGGCGATCTCCTCGGTTTCGGGATGCTCGCCGGGTTGCGCGACGGCGATGTAAACCGCGAGTCGCGGCGCGGTCACGCGCAGGCCGTGCGAGCGCAGAACCTCGGGCAGCGCGTCAACGTCGATCAGCACGTCGGCCGCGCTCCCAGGCACACTTGAATAGCAATATTTCTAGAGCCTATCCTTTTCTGGATTCAATCCAGAAAAGCTGTTAGACTCGCGTCCGGTTCGAACCGAGCACCAATCCCTCACCACCGACGCACACCCGCTCGGCACCCGACGACGCCGCTATCAACCCCCTCTGAATTGGAGATAACTGATGGACACATCAACATCAACGGTCACGACGCTGCCTTTGCAGGGCGACTACGCCGCCGGTGTCCGGACGAACCGCGACGCTCGCGGAGCCCGAGGAACGTTCGCCACAGGCATGAGTGGCTCCACCGCCCGACTGGTGCGCCATCACGGCGACTTCGCTGCCGGGATTCGCTCTCACCTGCACCTGAACCACGCGGTTCCCGGCGATTTCGCCAGCCGCGCACGCATCAGCGAATCACCCGTACCCGCCTGACCCACATCCCCCGGAAACCGGGAGGATCGCGATCCGATTGCGATCCTCCCGGGCGTCGTGGCGTCCCTTTCGCCGTCGCGCACCCAGCGAGAGCAGGCCCGGTGGCGCTCGCGGGGGCCCGCGACGTCGTCCCGGATGCTCGACCGCACGCAGTGTCTGAATACACCCGCTGATCCCGGAAGAGGTTCCCTTGTCTGATAGTCCTGACGGCGTTGTTGCAGAGCTGAACGAACAGAACGGTGGCGGCTGCCCGGTCGCGCACGAGCGTGCCCCGCACCCGACCCAGGGCGGGGCGAACCGAGGGTGGTGGCCGAACCGGCTCAACCTGAGGATCCTCGCCAAGAACCCCGCCGTGGCCAACCCACTAGGCGCGGATTTCAACTACGCCGAGGCGTTCCAGAGCCTCGACCTCGCCGAGGTCAAGCAGGACATCGAGGACGTGTTGAGGACCTCGCAGGACTGGTGGCCGGCGGACTACGGCCACTACGGCCCGTTCATGATCCGGATGGCGTGGCACAGCGCCGGCACGTACCGCATCAGCGACGGCCGGGGTGGCGCCGGCGCCGGTCAGCAGCGCTTCGCGCCGCTGAACAGCTGGCCGGACAACGCGAACCTCGACAAGGCGCGTCGGCTGCTGTGGCCGGTCAAGCAGAAGTACGGCCAGAAGCTATCGTGGGCGGACCTGATGATCCTCGCCGGCAACGTCGCCCTCGAGTCGATGGGCTTCGAAACGTTCGGCTTCGGCGGCGGCCGGGAGGACGTCTGGGAGCCCGACGAGGACGTCTACTGGGGTCCCGAGACCACCTGGCTGGGCGACGAGCGCTACAGCGGCGACCACGAGCTCGAGCAGCCGCTCGGCGCCGTCCAGATGGGCCTGATCTACGTCAACCCGGAGGGCCCGAACGGCAACCCGGACCCGCTCGCTGCAGCCATGGACATCCGCGAGACGTTCCGCCGGATGGCGATGAACGACGAGGAAACGGTCGCGCTGATCGCCGGCGGCCACACGTTCGGCAAAACCCACGGCGCCGCCGACCCCGACCAATACGTCGGTCGCGAGCCCGAGGGCGCGCCGCTGGAGGAGCAGGGGCTCGGCTGGAGGAACACCTACCGCTCCGGCAAGGGTGCGGACACGATCACCAGCGGCCTCGAGGTGACCTGGACGGCCACCCCGACGGCGTGGTCGGGCGGCTACTTCGAGAACCTGTTCGGGTACGAGTGGGAGCTGACCAAAAGCCCGGCCGGCGCGCATCAGTGGCAGCCCAAGGACGACGCCGGAGCTGGCACCGTCCCTGGTCCCGACGGGGGCTCGCCGATGCGTCCCCCGACGATGCTGACGACCGATCTCTCGCTGCGCTTCGACCCGACCTACGAGAAGATCTCGCGGCGCTTTTACGAGCACCCGGACGAGCTCGCCGACGCGTTCGCGCGAGCGTGGTTCAAGCTCACCCACCGTGACATGGGGCCCGTCACGCGGTACCTCGGCCCAGAGGTCCCGACCGAGACGCTGCTGTGGCAGGACCCCCTCCCCGAGGCGACGCACGAGCTTATCGACGCGCAGGACATCGCGACCCTCAAAGCTCAGATCCTCGAGTCGGGGCTGACCGTCTCCCAACTCGTCGCCACGGCGTGGGCGTCGGCGTCGACGTTCCGCGGCAGCGACAAGCGCGGCGGCGCCAACGGGGCACGCATCCGCCTCGAGCCGCAGAACAGCTGGGAGGTCAACGACCCCAACGAGCTCGCGACCGTGCTGCACACCATCGGGGAAATCCAGGAAGCGTTCAACAACGCCCAGACCGCCAGCAAGCAGGTCTCGCTCGCCGACCTGATCGTGCTCGGCGGCTCCGCAGCCGTCGAGCTGGCCGCCAAGAACGCCGGCCATCACATCGAGGTCCCGTTCACGCCGGGACGCACCGACGCGTCGCAGGAACAGACCGACGTGGAGTCCTTCGCCGCGCTCGAGCCGACCGCGGACGGGTTCCGCAACTACCTCGGGAACGGACACCGGCTGCCAACCGAGTACCTCCTGATCGACCGCGCGAACCTGCTGACCCTCAGCGCCCCCGAGATGACCACCCTCGTCGGTGGCCTGCGCGTCCTGGGCGCGAACTCGGGACACTGCCCGTTGGGCGTCCTCACCTCGACCCCCGGGACACTGACCAACGACTTCTTCGTGAACCTGCTCGACCTGAGCACAGCCTGGACGGCAACGTCCGCCGACGCGCAAACGTTCGAGGGCCGCAACCTCGCCACGGGCGAGGTCAGATGGACGGGCAGCCGTGCCGACCTCGTCTTCGGCTCGAACTCCGAGTTGCGCGCGCTCGCGGAGGTCTACGCAAGCGATGACGCCCAGGAGAAGTTCGTGCACGACTTCGTCGCGGCGTGGGTCAAGGTGATGAACCTCGACCGCTTCGACCTCACCTGACTCTCGATGTCCAGCTCGGCCGCTCGTCGGCCGTCCTGGACACCCTCATCTGATACCGCGCTTGAGGGTTCGCCGCGCGTCTGCCCCGGGGGCTCTACCACGTTCCGTCGTCGACCTGCTCAGCCGAGGGAGTGCCATCGGCTCACTGCATCCCTGAGCAATGGCTTGGTTGGCGTTCATCACGTGCGCGGCCTGTTCGGGGTCGGCATCGTTGAACGCTCGCTGCATGGCGTTCATCAGGTGCGCGGCCTGTTCGGGGTCGCGATCGGTCGTGCGCGTCTGCGCTGACGGTTGCGGTGTGGTCGGACGAGCCGCGGGCCGGGACGCAAGTCCCGGCCCGCGATCAGATCGCTCAGCCGTTGCTCGTGGCCAGGACGGCCGGAACCTCGTCCCCGTTTGACAGGTAGGAGATCCCCGCGAACCACATGTGGCCGGGCGCGAGCGCGGCGCCGCCGCTGAACGCGTTGAACGTGCTAGGCGTCGGTGTTGTGCTCCAGGCGGACCCGTTGTAGTGCCCGAGCGAGACGATGCCGCCGACCCAGACGTCGGTCGGCGACAGCGCTTGCACGAGCTTGGCGCCCGACTCCTGCGTCTGAACCGTCCACACGCTGCCGTTCCAGCTAAGCACCGAGCCGTCGGCCGCGACCGCCCAGGCGTCCGACGGCGACACCGCGTCGACGCTGATCAGCCCGCTGTTGTCGGGCACGTTCGAGAGCGACCAGCTCGCGCCGTCGTAATGCATGATCACGGACGTGACCTGCCGGTTGCGGTAACCGCTGGTGCTCGTCTCGCCAACCACCCAGATGTCGTTCGGCGATGAGCCGGAAATCGCGTTGATCGACAGACTGTTTGCGGTCGAGATCGCTGTCGGCACCTCGGTCCAGGAGGTGCCGTTCCACTGCACGGCCGTGGCCACGGTGCTGGTCCCGGACGCTGAGGGACCGACACCGACAGCCCAAGCGTCGGTCGGCGAGAACGCCTCGATCCACTCGAGCGCGAACGGCGTGACGACGCTCGGCAGCGTCATCGGCGACCACGCGCTGCCATTCCAGTGGAAAGCCAGCGGCTCGTCCACCCAGCCCGCGGCTGAGTCCGAGTTGATCGTCGCGTGTCCGACGGCGAACACGTCGCCCGCGGCGTCGCCGCTGACGCCGGTGAGGATGCAGCTGTTTTCGAACACGCTGCAGGGACCGCTCGGCAGCGCGACCAAAGCCCACTTCGAGCCGTTCCAGTTCTCGGTCAGCGGCGAGCCGGAGACCTCTCCGACCGCCCACACGTCGCTCGGGGTGATCGCGCCGGTGCCCAGCAGCGGCGCGTACGGGACGCCGCCATTGGGATTGCTGTAGGGCGGATAGGCGACGTTCCAGGTCGAGGCCGCGGCATTGGCGGCGAGCGCCGACGCACCGAGCCCGATCGCGACCAACAGCCCGCAAGCGGCGGACGCCAGGCGCCGTCGTTGGATCTGCATGGACACTCCTCCTCGTAGGTTCGGCGGTCACTGCCAAGACGCCACGCGCCGCGCATTCCTTCCCGGCGCCCGCCGCCGAGCGTGCGTCGGCGGTGGCGATCGCGCCGCTGACGCGCGTTACAGCCGCTCGATGATCGTCACGTTCGCCTGACCGCCGCCCTCGCACATGGTCTGCAGCCCAAGCGGGCATCGCGACGCTAGAGCTCGTGAAGCAGCGAGGTCATCAGCCGCGCGCCGGTGGCCCGAGCGGATGGCCGAGCGCGATTGCGCCGCCGTTGAGGTTGACGCGCTGCGGGTCGGCGCCGGTCTCGCGCTGCCGGGCCAGCACGACCGGCGCGAACGCCTCGTTTATCTCGACCAGATCGATCTCATCGAGGGTCATGCACGCGCGCCCGAGCGCGTAGCGCGGCGATCGTGGGGGAGACCGGTGCGGTCGCGGAATCGGCGCGGTCAGCATGAAGATCGGGTCATCGCCGCGCGCCGAAAGATGGTGGATGCGCGCTCGGGGTGTGAGGCCATGCTCGGTCAGGGCCGCTCGGAGGCGACGAGCAGCGCCGCTGCCGCGTCCGAGACCTGGCTCGCGAGCGCCCCGGTGACGCGCCCGCGCTCGAGCAGCGGCGGCAGCGACGCCATCCGCTCGAGGCTCGTGTCACGGCGTGGGCCCTCGTCGACGGTCGCGCCGCCGAGCCCGACGATCTCCGCCTCGAAGCGCCCCGCGTCGCTTGCGGCGGTCGCGTGGCGATGGCTCTCGAGCGCGTACGCCTCCCATCTCATCACGGCCGATCCTCCATCGCTGCGCGATCATCTCGGCAGCGTGGAACTGCGAGACCTGCTGGTCCCCGTAGCGCGCGCGCCATCCAGTTGAGCCGCTGAATGGATCGGCGTGGCCGAACTGCCCGCCGGCGAGCATCGCGGCGGCGATCGGGATCGTGCTCTGCACCCCGCCGGCGGCAACCAGCTCGGCGGTAGATGCAGATGTGGGCGGTTTGAAGCCCCCCCCCTGCAGGGCGACTCCAGAGGGCCAAACCTTCCACAGCACCGCAGTCAGCAGAACCACCATCAAACATCAATCCACCTCCTGTGTTCGTGTTCACAACCGGTTCTCGCGCATGGAGACTCCGCGCATGCACTGGTTCCCTGACCCCGCGGGGTCTGCCAACGGCTCGCGAAAACGCCACCGGACGATGTTGCCTTCCGCTTCCTATGACAGCGTCGGCACCCCGATCTGATTTTTACGGGGCTCAATAGCCTGCCTGCGCGTACCCCTACCGACGCTTCGCCGCCGCCCTCACGGACGACGACGGTCGATCGGGTAGGCGCCGGGTCGCGGTAGGGACGGGCCTTCGCTGTGGGCTCGGCCCGCCCCCCGCACAGATCCCAGCGTGCGCTGCTAACGCACTGGGCTCCTGGCTTGGATACGAGCGTCGAATCGCGCGTCAGGCCAGGGAT